>CAKTCN010000005.1 GCA_934539295.1 uncultured Allosphingosinicella sp. | reverse complement strand
CCGGTCACCCGGAATGCCGTGGCACACGACATGGTTTATCGACGTGCAGCAGCTCTTGGTGAAACCGCGATAGCCGAGCGTCGCGGGCACTCCGCCGGCTTCGACGGCCATGCGGTAGACGATGTCGTCCAGTTCCTGCGTGGTGACGCCCGGCACCACGTGCGGCACCAGCGCGTCGAGTATATCGGCCGCGAGGCGACCGGCCTTGCGCATGCCTTCAAAACCGCGGGGGCCGTGGAGCTTGATCGTGCCCGAGTAACCGATCAGGTCTTCGTCATTGTCGAGAAGGGTAGCCATAGCCGGAATATAGACCTGCCGCCCCGAGGGAACAACCGCCCGCGACCCGGCTTGTCGCAGGCGCGGCCTTTGTTCAAAGGAGGCAGCGATGGCCGGTCGGCCCCAAGCAGGAGTGAGACGTGGCGGAACGGATCTGGACGGCAGGGCTCCTCATCATCGGCGACGAGATCCTGTCCGGCCGCACCCAGGACAAGAACATCGCCCAGATCGCCACCTGGCTGAACCTGCAGGGCATCCGCCTTGCAGAGGTGCGCGTCGTTCCGGACGTCGAAGGCCGCATCGTGGAGGCGGTGAACGCCCTGCGCGCTGCCAACCATTATTTGTTCACGACTGGCGGCATCGGTCCGACCCATGACGACATCACGGTGGACGCGATCGCGGCGGCCCTGGGCGTGCCGGTGATCGTGCATCCCCGCGCCAAGGCGATCCTGGAAGATTATTATGCCAGCCGCGGCGGCATCAACGAGGCTCGCCTCCGGATGGCGCGGGTGCCGGACGGCGGCGAGTTGATCGAGAACCGCATGTCGGGCGCGCCAGGTATTCGTCATGGCAACATCTTCATCCTGGCCGGCGTGCCGCACATTGCGGGCATGATGCTCGAGGCATTGTCGGGCACGCTGGAGGGCGGGCGGCCTTTGTTGTCGCGCACCGTCGGTTGCTGGACGGCCGAGAGCGAAGTCGCCGACCTGCTCGCCGCGACCGAGAAGGCGCATGACGGCTGCCAGATCGGGTCCTATCCCTTCTTCAAGGAGGGGCGAGTGGGCGCCAACTTCGTGATCCGATCGGTTGATGAAGCTGCGCTGGAGGCGTGCTGCGCCGCGCTTGCCGAGGCGCTTCGCAAGGAAGGGCGCGAAGTGGTGGAAGGCGGCGTTTAGACGATCTTCCCACAAGCGCGTGCAAAGGGCGAGCAGGCGCTACTTCTCACAACCGTGCCGATCCGGAGAAGCAGGAAGGTTCGACACTGTGCGTGATGCATCGAAGCGATCTGGAGCGGGTAGCGGGAATCGAACCCGCGCGTTCAGCTTGGGAAGCTGACAGGCTACCATTACATCATACCCGCGCACGGCCCCTGTGCCACTGCCGCCCGCTATTCGTCAACTCGGCTGCGCACCGCTTGCCGCAGGTTGTGCCAACATCAGCGCGCCAATCGTCCGCGAGGCTCTCCTGCAGTTCCCGGCGGATCATGGGAAAGAGCTTCCGCTGTGTTCTGACGCTGCCGCCCATGAGGATGCTGTGAGGCGCGGCGTGAACCACGGTCGTAAGAAGAAGCTGGCAGAGCGGGGACCGACCAGCCGTCACGCAATCGCATGCGGTTCGAGGCGCGCAGGGAGCATGCCAGTACGCGTCCCGATCATGTTTGGAACGCGCCCGACTTTCATGCTATGATCAGCCGGAAACAAGGAGCATGCTTCCATGCACATGTCTCTGTCATTCGCTGCCGTGCTGGCGATCGCTTCGCCGGCATCCGGCCAGCCGCAACAGGCCGGCCACGTGATCGATCCGGCTCCAAGCCATTGCTACGACACCGTGCGGCAGGCGCGTGGGAAACAGCAGGTGCGATCGCAGAAGCTGGGCGAGTTGCCACCCGGAGACCTCAGCCTCGCGGTCGTGCGCGAGGTGAACGGTTGTCCGCAGCCGACGGTCGTGCGGCAGGGTTATGGCGCCGGCTTCGGCCCTCGCGATGGGGCGAACCGAAACCGGCGCTGAGGCAGCCTTATTCCGTCGTCTTGCCGTCGAAATGCTCTTCGTTCTTGTCGGCTGACTCCTTGGTCTTCCTCACGACCTTGTCGCGATGCTCGGGCGGGCCATAGATCGTATAGAGCTTCAGCGGTTCGGTGCCGGTATTGATGACGTTATGCTTGGCGCCCGCCGGCACGATCACGGCATAATCGTCCTCGATCTGATGCGCCTTGCCGTCGATCTGGACCTCGCCCGAACCGCCTTCGATGCGGAAGAACTGATCGTGATCTTCATGGACTTCCTCGCCGATCTCACCGCCGGGCTCGATCGTCATCACCACGAGTTGCAGGAACTCGCCGGTATAGAGCACCTTGCGAAAATTCTCGTTATCGAGCGTCGCTTTCTCGATATCGTCGACATAGCCCTTCTTCATTCACGCGCTCCTCTGGCGGTCCGGTCATTGCTGCCCTTAACGTAGGGAGCCGTCGAGAAGGTTCCACCCCTGTCACGTCTTTGTCTCTCCCATATGCGAGGAGGCGGCATGGAGCGGTTGTGGCTGATCACCAACCTCAAGTCGGGATCAGCCGATGGGGGAAAGGCGCAGGCGCTGGAGGCGGTCTGCGCCGAACAGGGGCTGGTGATCGTGGGCCGCACCTTGTTTCCTGCGGAGGCGCTTCCAGATGCCGCTATGCTCGGTCAAGCAGGTGCGGATACCCTAATGCTGTATGCGGGCGACGGCACGATCAATGCGGCCCTGTGCAGGCTGGGCAGATGGCCGGGTGCGGTGCTGATCCTGCCGGGCGGAACCATGAACATGCTCGCCAAGCGGCTGCACGGCGACAAGGATGCGGAAGGGATCGTTCACGCGGCGTATGAAGGCGCGCGCACCGTTCGGCTGCATCATGTGGAGGTCGGCGCACGCCGCGCGTTTGTCGGTCTGATTGCCGGACCGGCCGCAACCTGGGGCCATGCGCGCGAACTGGCGCGCGAAGGGCGCTGGAGGCGGATGGTGCAGGCAGCGCGCCATGCATGGACACGCAGCTGGTCAGGCGAGATCGTGGTGCGTGCGCGGCGGCAAGGCAACCGGCGCTACAATGCGGTTTATGTAACCGCTCGGGACAATGGGAGCCTCACAGTATCGGCGATCGCGGCAGAGGGTTGGGCGGACTTGGCAAGGCTCGGTTGGGAGTGGCTGAAGGGCGATTGGCGCCAGGCGCCCGGAGTGGACGAAAGCCGCGCGAGCGAGTTGGTCCTGGCGAGCGGGCGGCGCGTCATCCATGCGCTGTTCGATGGCGAAGAGGTGTTGCTGAAGAGCCCGGTGCATATTCGCACCGCCATGAGCGAACTATCCTTCGTCACGACGGTTGAGGGGGGATGACCAGGCTCTTCCACGTTTCAGACCTCCATTTCGGCCGCGAGGACAAGGCCGCCGTCGACTGGTTCGCCGCGACCGTGGAGGCGGAGAAACCCGACGCGGTGATCTGCACCGGCGACCTCACTATGCGGGCGCGCAAGGCCGAGTTCGAGGCCGCGGCCAGCTATCTGGAGGCGATCAAGGTGCCGTTGACGGTGGAGCCGGGCAATCATGACCTGCCTTATTTCAACCCGCTCGACCGCCTGTTCAGCCCCTATCGACGGTTCGGGCGGGTGGAGAAGGCGGTGGAGCGGGTGCTGGACCTGCCGGGCGTGACGGTGGTGCCGCTCAAGACCACCGCGCGGTTCCAGTGGCGCAGGAACTGGTCCTGGGGCGTAGTGAGCACGCGTGGGCTGGTGCGGGCGCTGGAGCTGCTGCGCAGCGCGCCGGAAGGGGACGTGAAGATCGTCGCCTGCCACCATCCCCTGGTCGACAAGGAGGGGCTGGAGTCGCAGGGGCGCACACGCGGCGGGCGCGAGGCCATGCAGCTGCTGGCGGAGGCCGGGGCGCATGCGGTGCTGAGCGGGCATGTCCACGACCCATTCGAGATCGAGCATGTGGTGGCGGGCAAGACGATCCGCGCGATCGGGGCCGGCACCTTGTCGCAGCGCACGCGGGCGACGCCGCCGAGCTTCAACGAACTGCGCATCGATGCGGATGGCAAGCTCCATGCCGAGCATCGCAACATGGCCGGCACCCCGCGCGCGGCGGAGACAGTGGCGGGCTGATCTCAGCAAAGCATCAGGCTTTGCTCATGCCGTTCATGCGCGTGCGGGGTAGCGGCAAGCCTCCATTCCAAGGAGGCAGACGATGGTTGCAGGCGTTTCCGACAGAGCGGGGATCGGTGCGCGCGGGCGGCTGATCCTGTGGGGCGGCGCGGCGGCGTTGATGACGATCCCCGTGCTCGCAAGGCGGGTGAGCGAAGAGGTGGCCTGGGACCCGGGCGACTTCATGTTCCTGGCGATCCTCGTCGCGGTGACCGGGGCCGTGTTCGAGGGCGCGGCGCGAGTGTCGGCGGGCAGGGCTTATCTGGCGGGCGTGACGTTGGCGGTGGCGACGGCGGCGGTTGAGTCGTGGATCAACCTGGCGGTGGGCATCGTCGAGTCGGAGGATGAACCGGTCAACCTCGTCTTTGCAGGCGTGGTCGCGGTGGCGGCGATCGGCGCGGCGCTGGCGCGGCTGCGACCCGGCGGCATGGCGCGGGCGATGGTCGCGGCGGCGGGGGCGCAGGTTGCGGCGTTCGCGGCCGTGCTGGCGACAGGGCTGGGCTTTACCGGGCCGATCACGATCTTCTTCACGGCGCTCTGGCTGATCGCCGCCTGGCTGTTCCGGAGGGCGGCGCAGTGAGCGAGGACCTGCGGGAGCATGTCCGCGGGTCGGTGCTCTTCTTCGGCGGCTGGCTGACGATGAACCTCGCCATGGCGCTGGCGATCGCGCAGGATGGTGGGCTCGGGCTTATATTGCTGTTGCTGGGCGTAGCGCCGAGCCTGATCGCCCTCGTGCTCGGAGCCTTCGTCTACGGCGCGGACGGGGTTCGAGCGGCTTTTCAGGTTGGCGGGATCATAGAACGGACGACGGCCCTGCTCGCGGTGCCGATGATGGTCGCATTGACTGCGCTCGCCGCCGCCGCCGCTCTAGAGGCGGCGAGGCAGGCGAGCGTCGCGGGCGCGTTCTAGGCGGATGGTCAGTCGAGGCGCCTGCCGGTGTAGGTCTGGCCGTCCTGGACGACGGTAACGCCGGTCACCTTGCCGTCCGCGTCGGCGGTGAAGGTCGCGACCGCATTGACGGTCCGCCAGAAGAAGCGGAGCGGGGCTTCGGGGAAGATGGGCAAAGCGGGGCTGCCCACCATCCCGGCGACCACGCCGACGCCGCGGCGGACCACTTCCATGGTGAGGTTGGGGCGCAAGGCGTAACGGCCGACGATCCGGTCGAGCTCGGCGACGGGAAGCGCGACAGCGGTGCGGGCCGGCACCGGAGCAGGCGCCGGCGGCACCGGCCGGTTTGGCGAAATCGGCGCGCCGAGCAGCAGGTGCATGGCGATGTCGTCGGCGGCGGGCTCCACGGCGGCGTTGGTCAGCACCACCACGCCGCGCTTCTTGACGGGATCATAGGCCATGGCCGTACGGAAGCCGCCGGTGCCGCCGCCATGCCAGGGGATGATGCGGCCCGATGGTTGGGAGAGGAACCAGCTGAGCCCGGTGGCAGGCGCCTGTCCCTTGCGATCCACCGCGACTTGCATGGCGGGAGAGAGCGGAGTGGCGGCAAGGCCGATCTGGGCCGACAGGAAGTTCAGCATGTCGTCGGCCGTCGAGCGCAGCGCGCCGGCGCCGGGCAGAGCGGGCAGGTCCCAGGGGCTGGTGGGGCGCATATATTCGTCATGCGGAGTGGCGAAGCGCGCACGCTGGCCGGGCGAGAGCGCGATCGACGTGTCGTCCATGCCGAGCGGCTTCAGGATGCGGTCGGCGACCAAGGTCGCGAAGTCGGTGCCGGCGCGGCGGGCGAGGGCATGGCCGAGGAGGCCGAAGCCGAGGTTCGAATATTCGAACTGGCTGCCGATATCGCGGGTGAGTTCGTGCCCGGCGAGGAAGTCGAACATCATCGTTTCAGTGTAATCGGCATAGGGGTTGGCCAGGTCGCCGAGCGGCATGTTGGCCGACAGGCGCGGCAGGCCGGAGCGGTGGGTGGCGAGGTCGAGCAGGGTTATCCTGCGTCCACCGCGTTCAGGGATGCGTGTGCCCGCGGGCAGATATTTCGCGACTGGGTCGTCGAGCCTGACCTCTCCTCTGGCGGCCATGTCGGCGAGGATGGTCGCGGTGAACACCTTTGTCAGCGAGCCGATTTCGAACAGGGTGCGGGCGTCGAGTGCCGGAGCGCCGTTCGGGCCGCCGGCGACGATGCGCCGGCCGTTCGCGTCGACGATGCCGATGACTATTCCTTCGCCCGGCCGGCCGGCGATGCGATCGTCGATGATCGCGGCGATCGCGGCATCGGACGGGATCGTCCAGTCGGCGGGGAGCGGCGACGGCGGAGGCAGGGCGGGCGGTGTCTCGCCGCGGGCGAGGGACAAAGCAAGGGCACGGCCGCCTTGCGACCATTGGCCGACCCACGCCTTCTTCGCCTCATCCCACGTGCCGGCATAGCTGCCGTTGACCGCGGGGACGGTGAAGGCAAGCGTGTCGGGCGTGGCACGGATATCGGCGAGCGGGATGCCGCGCGCATTCTGGTCGAGGCTGTCGAGCGTGCCGGTCAATGTGCCGTTCGGGCCGGCCTGGATGTGCACGGCGAGGCGCAGCGACGCAGTGGGGGTGACGACCAGCGCGCCGGTCCAGTCGCCCTTAGCATCTTCGGCCAGGGCCGGCTGTGCCAGCAGGCCGAGCAGCATGGCGGCGGTCAGCCTGAGGCGCATGGTCATTCTCATTCTCCCAATAGCTCGTCGAGTTCGTTGATTCGGACTGCAGCCGGGCGGCGGCGCGGCGGTGTAGCGCGCCTCCTGATTCGCCTTTGGCCGCGCCCATGCTTCAACTCTCCCGTTTCGAAGGGATAGTCGGCATCGGGGCACAAGTCTTACAAGGGAATTTGCGGTTCAGCCGCGCGGGCGGCGTGGCTTGAGGTCGAGCGGGATGATGTTGCCGTCGCCGCGTGCGATTGGCGGTGCGGCCAGAACGATGCGGTTGCGCCCCTCATTCTTCGCCTCATAGGAGGCGACGTCGGCACGCCGCATCATTTGCGACAGCGTTTCCGGCGCGTGCCATTGGGCGACGCCGCCGCTGATCGTCACGGCGGGGAGGCCGTTCGCCGGCTCGGCAGCTGCGCTGACGCGCAGCGCCTCGGCGATCAGCCAGGCGCTGTGGCCGGTCGCATTCTCGATCAATATGGCGAACTCCTCGCCGCCGGTCCGGGCGACCACGGCGGAGGCCGGCGCACTGCCCTTAAGCAGCGCACCGAACCGCACGATCACCTGGTCGCCCACCGCATGGCCATAGGTGTCGTTGATCGCCTTGAAATGATCGAGGTCGATCATCGCGACCGAGATCGGCATGCCGCGCTGCTGCGCGTGGGCGAGCGCGGCCTTGGCCTGCCGATCGAAGCCGCGGCGATTGGCGAGGCCGGACAGGGCATCGGTTTCCGACGCGTTGTGCGATTCCTGGATCGCGCGCTGCGCGACGAGCAGGAGAAGCAGGATGCCGACGGCGAGCAGCAGGATGCCCGTGCTAGCCTGCGAGAGCAAAGCGTAGGTGGTCTGCGTATAGGTGTCGAGCGACCGTCCGGCGCCGAATTCGACCGACAGGAACGGCTTGGCCAGGAAATGCACCGCGATCAGCGCGAACACGCCCGCGACCGCCTTGTAGAGCGGGCGGTTGACGCCGATGCCGAGCACGACGCCGAGCGCGACCAGCGAGGCCATGATGAAGGGCAGTTGGTAGGCCATGCCGTAAGCGATCGTGTCGCGCGGGCCGGTGCCGATCGCCACGCGCACCACGATGCCGGCGACCAGCACGGCGATAATGGGGAGCCACGGAACGGGCGCCTTGTGGAATGCGCTGAAGCTGATCGACATCGACAGTATGGCGACCAGGAAGCTGCCGTAGCTCATCCACTCGAAGAATTGCGCGGCACCGAAGAAGGGGGCGAGGAAGTCGCTGACCGGCGCCAGCATGCCGATGCCGTAGCTGGCGCTGAACCACAGAGCCGAGCGCTGGGAGGGATTGGCGAGCGCGACGAAGGCGTAGGCAGTGGCGAAGAGCAACGCCACCGTGATGTTCACCGCCAGTACGACTATCGCGCCATCCATGCGCAGTGCCCTCCTTCCCGCCGAGGCCGGCTTAGCAGAGTTGGAGGAACAAAGCAAAAACGTAAAGAAAAAGGCGGCCCGTGATGGACCGCCTTTTCTGTTCTCGGCTGCTCGGTGCCGTCACGGGAGTAAATCCCGTGACGTCGGTCCTCGTTGGCACGAGGCCGGCCGGCAGCGCTAAATCTGCGCACTGCGTCGGCGACGCTTTCGCGTCGGCGGCGCTGTGCTCGTTTAGCGCTTGCTGAACTGGAAGCTGCGGCGGGCCTTGGCCTTGCCGTACTTCTTACGCTCGACGACGCGCGGGTCGCGGGTGAGGAAGCCTTCGCGCTTCACCGCGGTGCGCAGGGCCGGCTCGTACTTGGCGAGCGCCTGGCTGATGCCGTGACGGACCGCACCGGCCTGGCCGGAAAGGCCGCCGCCGACGACGGTGGCGACGACGTCATACTGGCCCACGCGCTCAGCAACGTCGAACACCTGGTTGATGACGAGACGCAGCGTCGGACGTGCGAAGTAGATTTCCTGGTCGCGGCCGTTGATCGTGATCTTGCCGGTGCCGGGCTTCAGCCACACCCGGGCAACCGCATCCTTGCGGCGGCCGGTCGCATAGGCGCGGCCCTGCGCATCGAGTTCCTGCTCGCGCAGCGGCGCGGCGGGCTGCTGCGGCTGGATCGGAGTGGCGGCGGTCTCTTCTTCACCGGCCGGCGCAGCGGCAGCGGCAGCGGGCGCCGCCGCCGGAGCGGGGGCCTGGCCGGCAAGCGTGCCGAGATCGGAAAGCGACTGACGGGTATCGGACATTATGCACCCACCTTGTTCTTGCGGTTCATGCCCGCGACGTCGAGAATTTCGGGGCTCTGGCCGCCGTGCGGATGCTCGGTGCCGTTATAGAGGTGGAGGGCGCGCATCTGGTCGCGGCCGAGGGGACCGCGCGGGATCATGCGCTCGATCGCCTTTTCAAGCACGCGCTCGGGGAAGCGGCCTTCCAGGACCTTGCCCGCGGTGATCGACTTGATGCCGCCGGCATAGCCGGTGTGCTTGTAGTAGATCTTGTCGCTGAGCTTCTTGCCCGTGAAGCGGACCTTGTCGGCATTGATGATGACGACATGATCGCCGCAATCGACATGCGGGGTGAAGCTCGGCTTGTGCTTGCCGCGCAGGATGTTGGCGACGATCGACGCGAGGCGACCGACCACCAGGCCGTCGGCATCGATCAGATGCCACTTCTTCTCCACCTCGGCCGGCTTGGCCGACTTGGTGGTCTTCAACAGCGCCTGCATGGCCCTGGCTCCTTATAAGGGGGAATACCCTTGTGAAACGAACGGCGCCGCCCGGTGAGGAGCGGCGCGTTGGTGGGGCTAATGTCGAAAGTGGCCGAAAAAGTCAACGAATGAGCGGGGTTGGCGGGAGGTAAAATAATACCCGAGGAGCATCAGCTGCTCGAGCATCCACTTCGTCATGCCGGGCCTCACCCGGCATCCACCTTCTTGTGGCGGCAGGAAGAAGGTGGACCCCGGATCAGGTCCGGGGAGACGTTCGAGGGATGCTAGAGCGGGAAGTAGTCCTTCAGTTCCGCGATCGCCTGCTCCGCGTTGCGATAGTGGATGAAGATGCCGCCGGCGTCTTCCCACAGGTGGCGGTGCTTGAGGGTGTCGTCGACCAGGACGTCGCCGGACTGGCAGTGGTTGCGCTTGTCGACCGCCATGCAGGTGATGATGCGGGTGCGGGGGAAATGCTCGGCGGCCCAGCGCTCCTTTTGCGGTGCGGCCCAATTGCCGCGGGGCAGGCCGGTGAGGATGATGGGATCGAGGTGCGCCACGGCGTCGAACAGGCGGCGGGCGCCGGGCAGTTCGGGAAGGTCCACGTAGAAATCGGGATATTTGGCGAGCTTGCCCCACATCGGGCCCAGACCATAGCGCGCCTGGAACCTGTCGAGCGGCATGCCCAGCGCCTTACGCGCACCGACTTCGAAGTCGGCGAGGACGCCGTCGCAGTCGAGATAGAGCTGCGGCATCAGAAGCGGGCGGGCTGGAGCGCGACCGATTGGGGGAGGTCGAGCGGGGTCCAGCCCTTGTCGCGGATCACGTCATTGCTTTCCACCGCGCGGCGGCCGGCGCCGAGCGACCAGGTGATATGATAGGTGCCGCCGTCCGGACGTTCGGTGCCGCCGTCGATCCGCACGACCATCGCCTCGACGCCCCAGCCGTCGTCGGCGCGGCCGATGATCTCGCAGGCGACTTCGCCGGGCAGGGCGGCATCTTCGGCGACCCTGGCCTTTAGCGTGACATGGTCGGCGACGATGTTCGGGTAGGTGGGCGGGAAGAGCTGGAGCAGCTCGCGGCGCGATATCTCCTCGATCTTCCATCCGATGACGTGGCGGCCTTCGCGCGCCTGTTCATATGCTTGCCTGGCGTCCATGGTGCACGAAACCGATGCGACGATCCGCTGGTTCCTGCCGGGGAAGGAGAAGAAGCATGGACCCGAGGACGGACGAGGCGCAGGAGGCGGAGGAACGCGGCCGTGAGGTGCAGGAGGAGTTGGACGATATCCCCCCGCCGGGCACCGACCCGCTGCACGAGGGGCCGTGACCTTACTTCCCGGGTGACCGGGAGGGCTGCTTGTCGAGCCACAGCGTAAAGGCGGTGCGCTCGGCCTCGCTCATGTGCAGGCCGATCTTGGTGCGGCGCCAGAGGATGTCGTCCGCGGTGCGGGCGAATTCGTGTGTGAGGAGGTAGCGGACTTCGGCTTCGTGGAGGCCGGCGCCGAAAGGGCGGCCGAGCGCAGCCATGTCGGCGGCGTCGCCGAGCAGGTGCTGGAGGCGTGTGCCGTAGCCGCGGGAGAGGCGGGTGAGGAGCGGTTGCGGCATCCATTCGGATAGCGCGTCGAGCCAGAGCAGGAAGCCGGGGCCGATGTCGCCGCCCGGAAGCGTGTTCCAGTAGGTGGTCTTGCGGCCCTTCACGTCCAGCGTGTCGAGCACTTCCTCGGCTAGCGCGCGGGCGGTGGTAATCTTGCCGCCGAAGATGGAGAGGAGGCGGGCACCTGGGGCGGTGTCCAGCGCGAGATGATAGTCGCGGGTGACTTCCTGCGCGGCAGCGGCGCCGTCATCATGGAGGGCGCGGACTCCCGAATAGCTCCAGCGAACGTCGGCGGGCGCGATCTGGCGGTCGAAATAGAGATTGGCGGCGGCGCAGAGATAATCGACCTCTTCTGAGGAGATCTTCGCGTCTTCCGGCGCGGCGACGGGAATGTCGGTGGTGCCGATGAGGGTGAAGGCGCCTTCATAGGGTATGGCGAAGACGACGCGGCCGTCGGGCTGCTGCAGGATATAGGCGTGGTCGCCTTCGTAGAGCGCGGGGACAACGATGTGGCTGCCCTTGACCAGGCGCACGCGGCTGGTGCTGGTGCCGCCGAAGCTGGCGAGCATGTCGGCGACCCAGGGGCCGGCGGCGTTGACGATGGTGGAGGCGGCGACCTCGCGGCCGTCGGAAAGGGTGGCGATCCAGCGGTCGCCGTCCCGGCGAGCGGAGACGAGCGCGGTGCGGGTGGCGATCTCGGCGCCCTGCTCCTGCGCGGCGAGAGCGTTGAGGACGACGAGGCGGGCGTCGTCCACCCAGGCGTCCCAATAGAGGGCGAGGCGGTCGGCGGCGCCGGGCTCCAGCGGCGCCGCCCAGGCGCCCCCCTTAACCGCCTTGGCACGGGGCAGGCTGCCGCGGCCGGCGAGCAGGCCGTAGAGGATGAGGCCGGCGCGGATCAGCCACCATGGACGCTTGCCCCGTGCATGTGGGAGCACGAACGGCATCGGCCGGATTATGTGCGGGGCGGTGCGGAGCAGGACTTCGCGTTCCCGGAGCGCTTCGCGGACGAGGCGGAATTCGTAATGTTCGAGGTAGCGCAGGCCGCCGTGGATCAGCTTGGACGAGGCCGCAGAGGTGTGGGCGGCGAGGTCGTCCTTTTCGACGAGCAGGACCCTGAGATCGCGGCCGGACGCGGCGCGGGCGATGGAGGCGCCGTTGATGCCGCCGCCGATGACGAGGAGGTCGTAGCTTTGCATATTCTCTCCAATGCCTTTGAAGGAGCGTGATTCCAACCTCGCTCGGGACGAACGAGGTGGTTGATCCTTTGGTAATCTCAGCAGCCGCACCGTCGGTGCGTGCAAGCGCCCCCTCGACTTCGCTCGGGACGAACGATTAGGTTGGAGAGGTGAGCGAGAGGTCGATCCTGGTCATAGACGAAGGCACCACCAGCACGCGGGCGATGCTGTTCGCGCCGTCGGGTGCGTGCGTGGGCAGCGAGCAGCGCGACTTGCACCAATCCTATCCGGCCGCCGGGCTGGTCGAGCATGATGCCGACGAGATCTGGCGGTCGAGCCTCGCCTGTGCGCGGGCGATGGTGGAGCAGGCCGGCGGGGGCGACCGGATCGCCGCGATCGGAATCACCAACCAGCGCGAGACGATCGTCTTTTGGCACGCGCGGACGGGGGAGGCGCTGGCGCCGGCGATCGTCTGGCAGGATCGGCGCACGGCGGACGTCTGCGCACGGCTGCGCGACGAGGGGCATGAGGATGCGGTGCGGGCGCGCACCGGGCTGCTGCTCGATCCTTATTTCAGTGCGAGCAAGATCGGCTGGGCGCTGGAGCATTGGCCGCAGCTGCGCGAAGCGGCCGCGGACCTGCGGGTCGGGACGGTGGAAAGCTGGCTCGTGTTCAAGCTGACCGGCGGGCTCCACGTCACCGATGCGACCAATGCCAGCCGCACGGCGCTGATGGATATCGCGCGTGGCTGCTGGGACGAGGACTTGCTGAGCCTGTGGGGCGTGCCGCGGGCTGCGCTGCCCGAAATCGTGGACTGTGCGGGGGAAATCGGGACTACTGACCTTTTCGGCGCACCGATTCCGATCACAGGCATGGCGGGCGACCAGCAGGCGGCGTCGATCGGGCAGGCGTGCCTGGCGCCGGGCGACACCAAGGCGACCTATGGTACCGGGGCATTCATCCTCACTCATACGGGGGAGGCGGTGCGCGTGTCGGAGAACCGGCTGCTGTCCACCGTGGTGTGGCAAATCGGCGGCAAGCGGCATTATGCGCTGGAGGGATCGGTGTTCGTGGCCGGAAGTCTGGTCCAGTGGCTGCGCGATGGCCTCGGCCTGCTGGAGGCGGCGCCGGAGACGGAGGCGCTGGCGCGTTCGGTGGAGGACAATGGGGGCGTGTACCTGGTGCCGGCGCTGTCGGGGCTGGGCGCGCCTTACTGGCAGCCGGAGGCGCGGGCGGCGATTTCGGGCCTGACCTTTGCGGCGACCAAGGCGCATGTGGCGCGCGCCGCGCTGGAGGCGATGTCGTATCAGAGCTATGACCTGATGGCGGCGTTCGCGGCCGATGGCGCGGCGTGGGAGTGCCTGAAGATCGACGGCGGCATGGTGCGCAACGACTGGATGGGGCAGGATTTGGCCGACATGCTGGGGCTGGCCGTGGAGCGGCCGCGGTTCATCGAGACGACGGCGCTGGGCGCGGCGATGCTGGCCGGCGTGGGGGCGGGGCTGTTCGCCTCGCTGGCGGACGCGGCATCGATGCGCGGGGATGTGGAGCGGTTCGAGGCGCGGTTGGGCGAGGCGGCTAGGGCGCGGCGATTGGCCGGGTGGCGGCACGCGGTGGAGTGTGTCCTGGGTTAGCACTCCGTCGTTGCGACCCACGCTTCGTCATTGCGAGGAGCGTAGCGACGAAGCAATCCAGCGGGCCTTAGAGTCCGCCCTGGATTGCTTCGCTACGCTCGCAATGACGAGGTGTTTAGGTGTGGGCTGGTGGAGGCCGTACCGCCGTCTTCGCGGCGGCCCCTCCACCAGCTTCGCTGGTCCCCCTCCCCTGCGGAGCAGGGGAGGAGTTTATGTCTTTACCAGATCCTCACGCGGTCTTCGGGCTTCACGTAGAGCGTGTCGCCTTCCTTGATGCCGAAGGCGTCGTACCAGGCATCGATGTTGCGTAGCGGCGCATAGGCGCGGACCATGCCGGGCGAGTGGGGGCTGCCGCTGGAGAGCTGCTGGCGCAGTGCCTCGTCGCGGAACATTGTGCGCCATACCTGCGCCCAGCCGAGGAAGAAGCGCTGGTCGCCGGTGAAGCCGTCGATCACCGGCGCGGGCTTGCCGCCCAGCGAGTTGCGATAGGCTTCGAGCGCGAGCGTGACGCCGCCCAAATCGCCGATATTCTCGCCCATCGACATCCGGCCGTTGATGTGCAAGCCCGGCGCATTGGCGAAGCTCACCGCTTCATATTGCGCGCCGAGCTCGGCGGCCTGCGCCTCGAACTTGGCGGCGTCCTCGGCCGTCCACCAGTCGCGCAGCACGCCCTTGCCGTCGCCGCGGCGGCCCTGGTCGTCGAAGCCGTGGCTGATCTCGTGACCAATGACGGCACCGATGCCGCCATAGTTGATCGCCGGATCGGCCTTGGGATCGAAGAAGGGCGGTTGCAGGATGGCGGCGGGGAAGACGATCTCGTTCTTCACCGGCGAATAATAAGCGTTCACCGTCTGCGGGGTCATCCCCCATTCGAGATCGTCCACGCGCTGGCCGAGGCGGCTGGTGCGATAATCCCATTCGAACTTCGACGCGCGTTCGAAATTGCCGAACAGGTCGCCATTGCGGACCTCGAGCGCCGCATAATCGCGCCACTTCTCGGGATAGCCGATCTTGACGTTGAAGCTCTCGAGCTTGGTCAGCGCCTCCTGCTTGGTCGGCGCGCTCATCCAGGTCAGGCCCTTGATGCGGCTGGCCATGGCAGTGCGCAGGTTGCCGACGAGGGCGTCCATCGCCGCCTGCGATTCCGGCGGGTAATAGAGGTTGACGTAGGTCTTGCCGATCGCCTCGCCCATCGCGCCTTCCGCGAAGCCGACGCCGCGCTTCCAGCGATCCTGCTGGACGAGCTGGCCGCGCATGAACTTGGCGCGGAAGTCGAACTGCGCATCGACGAAGCGCTTGGACAGCATGGGCGCGGCGCGGTCGGCCATGGTGAAGGCCTGCCAGGCCTTCAGCGTGTCGAGGTCGGTGTCGGCATAAAGCTGGGCGAGCTTGGGGAAGGCGGTGTTCTGCGACACGATCGCCTTGTCCGCATTGGCAAAGCCCGAAGCCTGGAAGAAGGTCGCCCACGGGAAGCCGGGCGCCGCAGATTGCAGTTCGGCGAGCGTCATCGGGTTGTAGGTCTTGCTGCGGTCGCGGCTTTCCTCGCGCTTCCAATGCGCTTCAGCGACCTTGGTCTCGAAGGCGAGGACCTGAGCGGCGGACTGTTCCGGGTTCGCCCAGCCGGCGAGGCCGAGCATCTGCGCGACATATTGGCCGTAGCGCTCCTTCTGCGCGGCGAACTTCGGATCGAGATAGAGCTCGCGATCACCGAGGCCCAGGCCCGACTGGCCCATGTAGAGCGCGTAGAAATCGGGATTCTTGCTGTCGTCGTTGACATAAGCACCGAACAGGCTGGCGGCGAGCGGACGGCCGCTGCCCATCAGGCGGGCCAGCTCGTCCTTGTTCTTGAGCGCCCGTACGGCATCGAGGCGCGGTTGCAGCGGCTTGATGTCCGCAGCTTCTACCGCGGCTTCGTCCATGAAGGCGGCGTAGAGGGCGGCGACCTTGGCCTCGTCACCGTCGGTGGCGGGGTTGCCGGCCTTGTAGCCCTCGACGATCTGGCGCACGCGCTTTTCCGACAGCTCGCCGAGCACGGCAAAGCCGCCCCAGGACGATCGGTCGTCGGGGATCGACGTGGTCTTGGCCCAATTGCCGTTGGCGTAGGCGAAGAAGTCCTCGCCCGGCTTCACCGTCCGGTCCATGCCGGCCGTGTCCATGCCCCACGGTCCCATCCGCACGGCATCGACGATGGCGGCGGACTTGGTGGCATCCTGGGCGGAGGCGGGAACGGTGAGGGCCAGCGCGACGAGCGAGGCGCCGAAAGTCAGTTTGCGCAGCAAGACGGGTTCCTTTGCAGGCATGGATGTCACGGGCATGGAGTCACGCCGTTGGCGGATCATGTCGCGCGAATGCTGCGCGGAATCAAGAGTGCGGCGGCGTTTCCGGTGCCTTCCAGCTATCATCTATCATTTTGATAATGGCCGAGAAATCCTTGGAGGCGCCGCCGCGGTCGGCGAAGCGGGCGTAAAGTTCCTCCGCCTCCGCGCCCATCGGCGTGTAGGCGTCGACGCCTTGTGCCGCCTCCATGGCGAGGCGCAGGTCCTTGAGCATCAGCGCCGATGCGAAGCCGCCTTCATAGTCGCGGTCGGCTGGCGTCTGCGGGCCGACACCAGGGAGGGGGCAGTAGCTGGTCATCGACCAGGACTGGCCTGACGCCTGACTGGACACCGCGTAGAAGACCTGCGGGTCGAGGCCGAGCTTCTGCGCGAGCGCGAATGCCTCGCACGTGGCGACCATGGTGGCGCCGAGCAGCATGTTGTTGCAGATCTTCACCGCCTGGCCGGAGCCTGCCGCGCCGGCATGGATCACCGCCTTGCCCATGATCTGGAGGAGCGGCTCGGCGCGGGCGAAGGCTTCGGGCGTGCCGCCGGCCATGAAGGTGAGCGTGCCGGCCTCCGCCGCAGCGATGCCGCCCGACACAGGAGCGTCGGCCATGGCGTAGCCGGTCGCCTCGGCGCTGGCGATCACCTCGCGCGCGGTGGCGACATCGATGGTGGAGCAGTCGATCAGGATGGCGTTGGTGGGGGCGTGGCTGAATACGGAGTCCGCATAGACCTGGCGGACGTGGGTGCCGGCAGGGAGCATGGTGATGACGGCCTCGGCGTCGGTCACGGCCTGGGCAGCAGAGGCAGCGCGGGTGCAGCCGGCGGCTTCGGCTTTGACGAGAGCGGCGTCGCTGAGGTCGAAGGCGCGGACTTCGTGGCCGGTCTTGGCGAGATTGGCCGCCATGCCGCTGCCCATGTTGCCGAGGCCGATGAATGCGATGCGTGTCATTGTTCTTATCCTCTCCACAACCTTCCCTCTCCGGTTGCGGGAGAGGGTTGCGCAGACTTAGCGGCTGTGCCGCTTAGTCGAAGCTGGGTGCGGGGAAAGCGCTCGCCTGGCGAGCGCGCGCCTGCATGGCAGGCGCACCCCTCATCCAACTACGCCTAGGCCCGCCTCGCGCGCCAAGACTTCGTATCCTTCTCCCGCAAGGGGAGAAGAGCAGGCTCATCGTCCCGACCACTGCGCCTTACGCTTCTCGACGAATGCCTTCATGCCTTCCTTCTGGTCCTCGGTTCCGAACAGGCCGTGGAACAGGCGGCGTTCGAAGACGATGCCTTGCGCGAGGCCCGTCTCGAACGCGGCATTGACCATTTCCTTGCTGGCGATGGCGGCGATGGGGGACATGCCGGCGATCGTCTCGGCGGTCTTGAGTGCCTGATTGAGCAATTCGGCGGCGGGGACGACGCGAGCGACGAGGCCGGCGCGCTCGGCTTCCTCGGCGCCCATCATGCGGCCGGTGAGGCACATCTCCATCGCCTTGGCCTTGCCGATGGCGTGGGTGAGGCGCTGCGACCCGCCCATGCCGGGCGTGACGCCGAGCTTGATCTCCGGCTGGCCGAACTGGGCAGTATCTGCAGCGATGATGAAGTCGGCCATCATCGCCACCTCGCACCCGCCGCCGAGCGCATAGCCTGCGACGGCGGCGATCCAGGGCTTGCGGGTGGCGGTGACGCGCTCCCAGCCGGCGAAGAAGTTGGACTGGTACATCTGCGCAAAGCCTTGCGCCTCCATCTCCTTGATGTCGGCACCGGCGGCGAACGCTTTCTCGCTGCCGGTCAGGACGGCGCAACGCTGACTTTCGTCCGCGTCATAGGCGGCGAAGGCGTGGATCAGTTCGGCGAGGACGGCGCTGTTGAGCGCGTTCAGGGCCTTGGGGCGGTTCAGGGTGATGAGCGTCACCGCACCACGTTGTTCGACCAGGATGTTTTCGTATTCTGCCATTCTTCTCTCCTGTGCCGTCACCCTGAACTTGTTTCAGGGACCATTTCTCCGCCCGTGCGGCGGCTCGTAAATGGATGCTGAAACGAGTTCAGCATGACGGTTTTTGCTATGTAAGCGGCGTCCACTTCTCATCCTCAGGCAGCGGCGCGAAGATGGTGTCGATCATGTGGTCGGTGACGCCCTCCGGCGTTGCGGGCTGCCAGCGGGGCTGATTGTCCTTGTCGATCAGGACGGCGCGCACGCCCTCGGCAAAGTCGGGGCGCTGCACGACATGGGCGGCGACGGCATATTCCATGCGCATCTCGTCGGCGAAGTCGGTCAGGCGCGCGCCCTCCTTGAGAAGGCGGAGCGAGACCTTGCAAGCCTGTGGGCTCTTGGTGCGCAGCGTGGCAAGTTCGGTCGCGGCCCAATCGGACGGGTCCGCTTCCAGCGCGGCGACAATGTCCTCCAGCGCGTCGCTGGCAAACGCCTTGTTGATGGGGATGAGGTTCTTTTCGATGCGCGCATCGGGCGTCTTGGCGCTGGCGGTGCCGAGCAGGCCTTCGATGCGGTCGGGCTTGGCGGCGATCTGGGCTTTCAACTCCCCCAGGTCGTCATGGGCGACATAATGGGTGGCGAGGCCCAGATACTTGCACTCGGCACCGTCCAGTCGGGCGCCGGTCAGCGCCAGGAACCGGCCGACGCGGCCGGGCAGGCGCGAGAGATACCAGCCGCCGCCGACGTCGGGGAACAGGCCTATCGCCGTCTCGGGCATGGCGAACCGGGTATTCTCGGTCGCGACGCGGTATTTGGCGGGTTGGGAGATGCCGACACCGCCGCCCATGGTGATGCCGTCCATGAAGGCGATCACGGGCTTCTGATAAGTGAAGAGCAGGTGGTTTAGGCGATATTCCTCATGGAAGAAGGCGCGGGCGACGCTGCCGTCACCGGTGCCGCTTTCGGCGAGCACACGCACGTCGCCGCCCGCGCAGAAGCCGCGGCCCTCGGCATGGTCGATGATGACGGCGTCCACATTCGCGCTGTCCCGCCATTCGACGAGTGCCGCGATCATGGCGGCGCACATTTCGTGGTTGAGCGCGTGGATCGCCTTGGGGCGGTTGAGACGGATGCGGCCGACGCGGTTGTCGATGTGGGTGAGGACTTCGGTGGTCATGCGCAAATCCTAGAACCCTCTCCCTTGGGGGAGAGGGCAGGGTGAGGGGGCCGGGCAAATGAGAGTATCCTCGAACTCAGAACCCCCTCACCCCAACCCTCTTCCCCACGGGGAGAGGGAGTTTGCCCGCGCACCATCACCGTAATATATCCCGCGCCACGATCATGCGCATGATCTGGTTGGTGCCTTCCAGGATCGAATGAACCCGCAGGTCGCGCCAGAAGCGTTCCACCGGATAATCCATCAGATAGCCATAGCCGCCGTGCAGCTGGAGCGCGCGGTCGGCGATGGTGATGCCGGTGTCGGTGGCCAGCCGCTTGGCCATGGCGGCGAAGCGGGTCTTGTCGGGGGCGTTCTCCGTCACCTTCACCGCCGCGGCGTAGAGCAGCATGCGGGCGGCCTGGAGCTCGGTCTCCATGTCGGCGAGGGTGAATTGCGTGTTCTGGAAATCGGCGATCGCCTTGCCGAACTGCTTGCGATCCTTCGTGTAGCCGAGCGCCTCGTCGAGGCAGCGCTGGGCACCGCCCAGGCTGCACGCGCCGATGTTGAGGCGGCCGCCGTCGAGGCCGGTCATGGCGATGCGGAAGCCTTCGCCTTCGGCACCGACTAGGTTTTCGACCGGAACGCGGACCTCGTCGAAATTGACCTGCGCGGTGGGCTGGCTGTGCCAGCCAAGCTTGCGCTCCTGCGCGCCGAAGCTGACGCCGGGCATGTCCTTTTCGATGACGAGGCAGGATATGCCCTTGGGGCCTTCCTCGCCGGTGCGAACCATGGTGACGTAGATGTCATTTTCGCCGCCGCCCGAGATGAAGGCCTTGGAGCCGGTGACGACATAATGGTCGCCATCCCTGACCGCCTTGGACTTGAGCGCGGCGGCGTCGGAGCCGGAGGAGGGCTCGGTCAGGCAGTAGCTGGCGAGCCGATCCATGGTGACGAGGCTGGGGAGATACTTGTCCTTGACCGCCTGCGCGCCAAAGCGGTCGATCATCCACGAACCCATATTGTGGATCGAGATGAAGGCGCTGGTCGACGCGCAGCCATAGGCCATCGCCTCCATGATCAGCGCGGCCTCCAGCCGCCCGAGGCCGATGCCGCCACTTTCCTCGCTGACATAGATTGCGCCGAAGCCGAGTTCGGCCGCTGCCTTGATCGTGTCGCGCGGGAAGATGTGCTTCTCGTCCCACTCGGCCGCATGGGGCGTGATGGCGTCGGCGGTGAACTGCCGCGCCATGTCCTGGATCTGGCGCTGCTCGTCGGTGAGGTCGAACTGGTTCATGCGGCACACTTCTCGTAGCGTAGCGGCCCCGGCATCGCGTCGGCGCCATAGTCGCGGCGGATCAGGACGGTGTTGCCGTCCTGTGCGTCGAGGGTCATGCGTTTGGACCAGGTCTGGCCTTCGCCCTCGAATGCGTAGTCGGCGTCGAGGCGGCTTTCGTCGGCCTCGTTGATCTTCGCGATGGTGGCGCGTGATTCGTAGAAGCGCAGGCGGTCGGCGGTGATCTCGACCAGGCCCTTATTGTCGTCGCGAGTCGAGGTGCAGTCGGCCGGCACGAGGCCCCAGCGGCCGCGCAGGGCAGCCGGGATGACGGCGGCGATCTGCGCCTCGGCCGCCTGGTTGGTCGATGCCGCCATATTGGCGATGGCATCGTCGGTGGCGGGTACGTCGGCGATATTCTCCGCCGGTGGCTCGGCCAGCAGGTTGTTCGTTTCCGCCGGCTGCTCTTCGGGCGTCTCGGCGGAGTTGCAGGCGGCGAGAGCCACCAGACTTGCAAGTGCGATGAGGCGCATGGGCCTTTCTCCTTCTCCTGCCGCCGCGACTAGCCGGGCGTCGGCGTTAATGCCAGCACCATGCGCATCAACGCGCGGGACTTGATCCGGGCTGCCCGTTCCTCCACCGCAGTTGCAAAATCGGTGAAGAGGAGAGTCACATGAAGCTCGCATCCTTGAAGGGTGGTCGCGATGGTCGCCTGGTCGTGGTCAGCGAGGATCTCGCCTGGTGTGCGGACGCGGCGCATATCGCCCCGACCTTGCAGGTGGCGCTCGACGATTGGGCGACGGTGGAGCCACAGCTGCGCCTGCTCGCCGAGGATCTCGCGCATGAGGCGATCCCGATGATGCGCTTCCACGAACGCAATGCGGCCGCGCCGCTGCCACGGGCATTTCAGTGGGCGGACGGGTCGGCCTACGTCAATCACGTGGAACTGGTGCGAAAGGCACGCGGGGCGGAGATGCCGGAGAGCTTCTGGACCGATCCCCTGATGTATCAGGGTGCGTCGGACGAGATGCTGGGGGCGCGCGATCCGATCCGGCTCGCGGACGAGAGCTGGGGCTGCGACCTGGAGGCCGAGATCGTGGTGGTGACCGGCGACGTGCCGCAGGGCGCGAGCCGCGAAGAGGCGCTGGACAAGATCCTGCTGGTAGGACTCGTCAACGACGTGTCCCTGCGCGGGCTGATCCCGGGCGAGCTGGCGAAGGGCTTCGGCTTCCTGCAGTCCAAGCCGGCATCGGCGCTGTCGCCGGTGTTCGTGACGCCCGACGCGCTGGGCGATCGGTGGAAGGACGGCAAGCTGCACGGCGTGCTGCATGTCGACCTGAACGGGAAGCCATTCGGGCGCGCCGATGCGGGCGAGGACATGACCTTCGACTTCGGCACGCTGGTGGCGCATCTCGCCAAGACACGGAATGTGGGTGCGGGGTCGATCGTCGGGTCGGGCACCGTGTCCAACCGCGATGCCGACGGTGGGCCGGGCAAGCCGGTGGATCGCGGCGGGCGCGGCTATAGTTGCCTGGCCGAGGTGCGGACGGTGGAGACGATCCTCGACGGGAAGGCGGCCACGTCGTTCCTGAAGAAGGGCGACAGCGTGCGGATCTGGATGGAGGATGACAAGCACCATCCGATCTTCGGGGTGATCGAGCAGGTGGTGGAGTAAGGCATCTCCCCTCCCTGCAAGCAGGGAGGGGTTGGGAGTGGGTGCGCGCGTCTGCGCGCCTAGGAATTCAGCGCACAGAGAAAAGTCGAGGCATCGAGCCTCGCCTTTTCTCACCCACCCCCAGCCCCTCCCTTGAAGGGGAGGGGGATTTAGGGGATCGGCGCTACGTTGTCGCCGGAGTTTCGGTCCACGTAGAAATTATACGGATCGACGCCGGCGAAGGTCGGCTTCTTCGTCGTCACGAACTTCAGCACCTGGGTGCCGGTGCGGATCGGGCGACGTTCCATCAGGATCACGTCCTTGCGGTCGAAGGCGCCTTCGCCGGGCTGGGCAGTGAAGAGGCCGATCTCGATGCTTTCGGAAAGAGGTGTCGCGGTCTCCTCGCCCTTGCCGCCGGCGTAGAGCTTCGCGGCTTCGACGGGCACGCTCACGTCCCACTTGCCGTCGGCGCGCTGCACCGCCTTCACGTCCTTGACCTTGAGGTCGTAGAGCGTGATCCGTTCGAACAGGTCGGTGATGAGCGCCTGGTCCTCGGGGGTCTTGGCCTCGGCGCGGAAGGCCTGGATGAGGTCGGCCGAGCGCGGATAGGGTGCGCCCTTGAACCTGTAGCGTGCGATGATCGTGCGCAGCGCGCGGTTGACCGCATCCTCGCCCAGCCGTTCCTGCAGCAGGTACATGGCGAGGCTGCCCTTGCGATAGTGGATGTAGCCCTGGTTCTCGACACGGGCGATCGGCAGTTCCTCGATCGCCTCGCCGCCGCGGCTGCGCAGGTAATTGTCCAGTTCGAACTTGAGGAAGCGGCGGATCTTGTCCTCGCCATAGAGATGCTTCATCACCATCAGCGCCGAATATTGAGCCAGCGTCTCGGACAACATGGTGCCGCCCTGCATGTCGGCGCCGATCACCTGATGCGCCCAATATTGGTGGCCGAGCTCGTGCGCGGTCACGTAGGTCACATAGTCGATCTCGTCGGGATCGCTATTGTCGGCGACGAAGCCGATCGATTCCGAGTAGGGCATGGTGTTGGCGAAGGCTTGCGCGAAAGCCTCATAGCCCGGAAACTCGATGATGCGGGCCTGGTCGAACTGATAGGGTCCGAAGTTCGCCTGATAGTAATCGAGGCTGGTCCGCAGCGCGCCGAGCATGCGGTCGACGTTCCAGCCATGGCCGGGATGATAATAGACGCCGAGATCGACGCCGGCATGCGTGAGGTGCTTTTCCGCATAGCGCGCGGACTGGACGGAGAAGAAGGTGAGGATCGGCGCGTCGGAGACGAAGCGCGCGGTGCGGCGACCGCCTTGCGTGACGTCCGACACCTTCTTGCCCGGCGCGATCGGGGTCTGGTCGGCCACGGTCGAGACGGTGATGTCCGCGGTGCTCCAGCCGCCGCCGAAATAGCTCTTCTTCGTGGCGGAAAGGTCTTCGAGCTTGGCCATGCGCAGTTCGGGCGGCAGGCCGTATTTGCGGCGCTTGGCGCGGTCCTGGAGCAGGGCGCTGCGATCCATGCCGATCACGGGCGCAATGTCGAAATTGTTGAGGAAGGTGCCGTTGCCGACGATGTTGGTGTCATTGCCCGAATTGCGGAAGCCGCGCTGCCAGCGGCGGGTTTCGAAGCTGAGGCTGCGCGTCTCACCCGGTGCCATGGGCCGGTCGAGGCGGTAGATGCGATAGCCATGGTCCTCATCGTCGCTGACCAGCCTCGCGCCAGTGAAGTCGAGTTTGAGTATCTCGAGATTCTGGGTCGGCTGGCGCACATGCACGTCGCGGATCGGCGTGCCGGTCAGGTTGCTGAGCAGGTAGCTGCCGGTCGTCACCGCCCGCGTTTCGCCGGGATAGATGGCGACGTTCATCTTCACGTCCGAGATGGTCGGCTGGGGCAGCGTCTCATATTTCAGATACTTCTTCTCGAGGCTGGCCTGCAGTTCCTCGGTGCCGTCCGACGTGCGGAATTCGTTCAGGACATTGGTGTTGTAGACGATCCACGCGCCGCTGCCGAGCGCGACGAGTGCGGCGGCGCCGGCGAGGAGACCCGGCGCGCCCTTCAACCGCACGGGCGCGCGGCTGAGGCGCGGCTTGAGGCGTGTCTCGGTCCCGCGCCGCCAGAGCAGGTGCGCGGCCACGAGCATGATGAGGGCGATCGCGGTCCAGAACAGGCGGAACCACCAGGCGCCTTTCCAGAAGGTGCCGGCGCCGTTCAGGTCCGAATAGGGTACAGGCGGCGTGTTTCCGTAGACGAACAGATTATGTTCCAGCCCGATGCTGCCGGCGACGATCTGCCAGACGAGGTAGAGGACCATCAGGCCCCAGCCGACATATTTGTTGGGGCTGATCGCCTGGGTGAAGATCGCCAGTGCCGCCATGAGGATCATGTCGAGGCCGAGCGGCAGCATGTACCAGAGGACATATTTGCCGATTTCCAGTTCGGCATGGCCCTTCATGAGCTGCACCGCCATCGCCCCGATCGCGCCGATGGCGAGCGTGGAGAGCAGGACCAGCGACACGGCGGTGGTCTTGGGCACGACATAGGCCCAGTTGGGCAGCGGCGTCGCGTCGATGATCTCGTGCATCTTGCGGTCGCGTTCGCGCCACACGAGCTCGCCGGAATAATAGATGGCGATGAGCAGGGGGATGAGCGCGAAGGCGCCCATCAGGATCGGAATCAGCGCGCGCGTGACCGGGTAGGTCGGCGTGCCGTACATGTCGTTGATCCAAATCTGCGGCAGCGTGTTGGCAAGGCCGATCACCATCAGGACGATGAAGGCAGGGCTGCGGAAGACCTGCCGCATTTCGAACCGGGTGCGCTGCCAGAATTGCGCCCGCGCCGCGGCGCGGCCGTGGGTCGGGGCGGGGAGCGGGCCTGAGGCGGCGGCGGGCGCGGCTTCCTCGGCGGCAGCAGCCTTGGCGAGCTTCTGCTGCTTGCGCTGCTTGCGGGTGGACATGCCGCGGTCTGAGAAGCGGTAGCCGAAAAAAGCGAGGCCCAGGAACAGCATGGAGATGCCGATCCAGATCAGGCGGTTGTAGAGGAGGGCGTCGCCGAGCGCGGGCAGCAATGTGTTGCGGTCGGCTGCGGTCCAGTAGCGGGTGATGGTACCGAACGCGCTGGCGCCGAACGGCTCGAACAGGGCGAAGGTGCGCTCCAGGTGCGGCAGGTCGCCGGCGATGTTGCCGGTGACGATGTAGAGAACCAGGAAGACGATCACGCCGATATAGGTCGTCATCATCGAACGGGTGAAGGTCGCCAGCGCGAAGAAGATGGCGGCGGTGATCAGAATGTTGGGCAGGCCGAAGAACAGATAGGCGGCGAGCATCGCATCGAAGCGCGTCGGCCCCAAAGTCTCCGGATCGAGCCAGGGCATCAGCGAGCCCAGCCAGATGCCGAGCGGGATCGACAGATAAGCGAGGCTGGAGATCAGGAAGGCGCCGGTGAAGCGCCCGATCAGGTAATCGAACTTGGTGACCCGCGTCGATCGGACGATCGGCCCGTAGCCGGTCTCGTCGTCGCGCACGACCACGTTGGCGACGAAGGCCGTGGTCACGAACATGAAGAAGATCGAGAAGATGATGCAGGTCTGGATGATCGAATAGGGGCTGTTCTCGTGCACGTTGCCGCCTGCGCCGATCGTGATCTGGTCGCTGGCGACGAAGCCGTAGGAGAAGAGGAAGAAGATCGCCGCCACCACCCAGAAGACCGGGTTGCGCAGCTGGTAGCGGAACTCGAAGCCCGCGATCCTGGCTAGCATGGCTCTGCTCCTCAGGCTGCGCGGCGCGATTGCGCGAGCGTGGAGAAGTAGACGTCTTCCAGGCCGCCCTCGATCGGTGCGAAGTCGTTGCCGGGGTCGGCGGGCGAGAGGATGTGGATCACGGTGCGGCCCGTGAACAGGCGGGTGGAGATGACCTCGTAGCGTTCCTTGTAGCTGTCCAGTTCGGCGCGATCGATCGTCTTCTGCCACACGCTCCCGCGCGTGCCGGCGATGAGGTCGAGCGGGGCACCTTCCAGCCGCACCTTGCCGCCGGCCAGCACGGCCATGCGGGGGCAGAGGTCGGCGACGTCCTCGACGATGTGGGTGGAGAGGATCACCACCACATTCTCGCCGATCTCCGCCAGGAGGTTGAGGAAGCGGTTGCGCTCTTCGGGATCGAGGCCGGCGGTGGGCTCGTCGACGATGATGAGTTCGGGATTGCCGATCAGCGCCTGGGCGATGCCGAAGCGCTGGCGCATGCCGCCGGAAAAGCCGGCCAGCGCCTTCTTGCGCACCGACCAGAGATTGACCTGGTTCAGCAGCCCCTCGACGGTCGCCTTGCGGTCGGCGTTAGAGGACACGCCCTTCAGCACCGCCATATGGTCGAGCATGTCGTAGGCGGACACGCGCGGATAGACGCCGAAATCCTGGGGCAGATAGCCGAGTGTGCGGCGCAGCGCCTCCGGCTGGCGGATCACGTCGATGTCGCCGAAGCGGATGGTGCCTTCGGTGGGGGTCTGGAGCGTGGCGATGGTGCGCATGAGAGTCGACTTGCCGGCGCCGTTGGGACCGAGCAGGCCGTACATGCCGCGCGGAATGCTCAAGGTGACATGGTCCAGAGCGCGCGTGCCGTTGCCATAGACATGGCTGACGTCGTTCAATTCAAGCATCGATTTCCCCCTCGCCCGGCGAGTCCCGCCAGCCCCAATCGCAGGAGTAGAGCGCAGGCGGTTCCAGGCTGTAAAGGCGGTTTGTCGAAGTCGGGGCGTCGTTTGCAGAAACCACCGCATTGCCAGCGCGGCGGGAGCGGGGCATGTCAGGTGCCATGAAGATGCACCTTGCCGCCGCCGCGCTCCTCGCCTCCGCCGCCCCCGCTCTCCCCGCGCCGCCTTTGCACGAGGTGGCAAGCGACGTGAGCGAACAGCGGCTGCGCGGCGACATCGAGACACTGGTGAGCTTCGGCACGCGGCATACCTTGTCGTCGCAGACCGATCCGAAGCGCGGCATCGGCGCTTCGCTGCGGTGGACTGAGGCGGAGTTCGGCCGCATCTCGCGCGACTGCCGCGGGTGCCTGACGATCGCCAAGCCGGAGGACACGGTCACCGGGCGGAGGGTGCCGACCCCGACCAAGGTGTGGGACGTGCTGGCGGTGCAGAAGGGTACGACGCGGCCCGACCAGGTCGTCATCATCTCCGGCCATATCGACAGCCGGGTGACCGACGTGATGGACTTCACCTCCGATGCGCCGGGCGCCAATGACGACGGGTCGGGCACGGCTGCGGTCATCGAGGCGGCGCGGGTGCTGTCCAAGCACAAGTTCCCCGCGACCATCGTCTATGCGGTCCTGTCGGGTGAGGAGCAGGGGCTGCTGGGCGGCAAGATCCTGGCCGATTACGCCAAGGCGCAGGGATGGAACGTCGTCGCCAACCTCAACAACGACATTATCGGCAACAGCTGCGGTTCGGACGGCAAATGCGACGATGCGCATGTCCGGATTTTCTCCGAAGGCCCGCGCTGGCAGGGGCGCGAGGCGCTGGCGGCGCATCAGCGCAGTTTGGGCGGCGAGAATGATAGCCCGTCACGCAACCTGTCGCGCTATCTGGATGAGCTAGCGGGCGATCTCGGCCTGGGGCTCGACGTGCGGCAGATCTGGCGCAACGACCGGTTCGGGCGGGGCGGGGATCATACTGAGTTGCTCAACGCCGGCTTCCCGGCGGTGCGCTTCTCGGTCGCGATCGAGAATTACGACCAGCAGCATCAGGACCTGCGCACCGAGGCTGGCCGCGAGTTTGGCGACACGATCGACAAGATGGACTTCCCCTATCTGCGCCGGGTGACGCAGCTCAACGTGGGGGCGTTGGCTGCGCTGGCGAGCGCGCCGTCTCCGCCCGAACCGAAAGCCGAGGGCGCCGTCTCGACCGACACGACGCTGAGCTGGACGGCCGTGCCGGGAGCGGCGGCCTATGTGGTGCGCTGGCGGCCGACCGAGGCGTCGAACTGGGAGGATTCGGTGCGTGTGCCGGGTGGTGCCACCGGGCATGTGCTGAAGGGCGTGCGGGTGGACGATTGGGTATTCGGCGTCTCGGCGGTGGGGAAAGATGGATCGGAGAGCCCGGTCGCCTCGGCCGTGCCCGGCGGCGCGTTCAAGCCTTATGTGGCGCCGCCTGCGAACCCCTAAACGTCATTGCGAGGAGCGTAGCGACGCGGCAATCCAGTGGACCTTCGAGCTGGCCCTGGATTGCTTCGCTACGCTCACAATCACGGATAGGGGATCAAGTCCGGGGTGACGAAAGTTGATACGATATGGCTAAACGACCCCAGCGCACCGGACTTCCCACCCGCGAGCAGATCCTCCAGTTCATCGAGACCTCCGACGCGCCCGCCGGCAAGCGGGAGATCTCCAAGGCGTTCGGGCTGTCGGCGCAGGACAAGATCGCGCTCAAGGCCTTGCTCAAGGATATGGGCGACGAAGGGCTGATCGAGTCCGCCCCTGGCCGTGCGTTCCACAGGATGGGCGGCGTGCCGAAAGTGACGGTGCTGCGCGTCACCGACGTGGACGATGGCGGCAATGTGTGGGCAGTACCCGAGCGGTGGGAGAATGACACGCCGCAGCCGCGCCTGCGCGTGCGGGAGCGCGGGCGGGGCGGTGCGTTCGGCCCGGGCGACCGCATCCTCGCGCGCACCGAGGAGAAGGGGAATGGCCTGATCGCCTTCCCCATGAAGAAGCTGCTGAAGGGCAGCGAACTGGTGCTGGGCGTCGTGCATCTGGAGGGGACGAGTTACTGGCTGAAGCCCGTCGACAAGCGCGAGCGGCGCGAGCTGCCGATTACCGATCGTGGCGAGGCGGAGCCGGGCGACCTGGTGCTGGCCGAGAAGACCGGGCGCCCGCCGCGGATAGGCGCACGGGTCGACACCATCCTGGGCGATCCATTCGCGCCGCGCAGCTTCAGCCTGATCGCCATCCACAAGCATGGCATTCCCAACGAATTCCCCGAGGGGCTGGTCGAGGACGCCGAGCGCTCCGCCGCGCAGAAATTGGGCGGGCGCGAGGACCTGACGCACCTGGCGATCGTGGCGATCGATCCGGCCGATGCGCGCGATCATGACGATGCGGTGTGGGCGACGCCCGACGACGATCCGGCCAATGCGGGCGGGTGGAAGGCGGTGGTCGCGATCGCGGACGTCAGCTTCTACGTGCGGCCCGGCACGATGCTCGACAAGGAAGCGCGCAAGCGTGGCAACAGCGTCTATTTCCCCGACCGGGTGGTGCCGATGTTGCCGGAGACATTGTCGGCCGATGTCTGCTCGCTGAAGGAAGGAGAGGATCGCGCGGCGCTCGCCTGCCACATGCAGGTGACGAAGGACGGGGCGATGAAGAGCTTCCGATTCACGCGCGCGCGGGTGCGAATCGCGGCCAATATCGCCTATGAGGATGCGCAGGCGGCGATCGATGCGCGAAATGCCGTTCGTGTCGAGCGAAGTCGAGACGCCGGGAGCGAGGCGCAGGGTTTCTCGACTTCGCTCGAAACGAACGGCGGTGTGGATGGGGAGTTGGTGGAGTCCACCCTCGTGCCCCTCTGGGACTGCTGGAACGCAATGTACCGCGCCCGCGAGAAGAGGGCGCCGCTCGACCTCGATCTGCCCGAACGCCGCGTTATGCTGGACGAGAAGGGGCGCATCCTGTCCGTCGCGCCGCGCGAGCGGCTGGATGCGCACAAGCTTATCGAGGATTATATGATCGCCGCCAATGTCGCGGCGGCCAAGGCGCTGGAGGCGAAGAAGGCGCCGGTCATGTACCGCGACCATGAGCCGCCCAGCCGCGAGAAGCTGGTGGCGCTGCGCGACTATCTCAAGACGTTCGGGATCGAGTTCGCGCTGGGGCAGGTGATCCGGCCGGCGACGTTCAACCACATCATCGCCAAGACGCGCGAGGAGGATTTCGCGGCGCAGGTGATGGAGCAGATCCTGCGCACCCAAACGCAGGCTTATTATAGCCCGGAAAATCACGGCCATTTCGGCTTGGCGCTCGGATCCTACGCCCATTTCACCAGCCCGATCCGCCGCTATTCGGACCTGGTGGTGCATCGTGCGCTGGTGCGTGCTTATGGGCTGGGCGAAGGCGGGTTGAGCGATGCGGAGGCCGCGTCGATGGAGGTGACGGGCGAACTCATCTCCCGCCACGAACGCCGCGCGATGGAGGCGGAGCGCGAGACGATCGACCGTTATGTTGCTGCCTATCTGTCCGAACGCGTCGGCGAGGAAGTGGATTGCCGGATCACCGGCGTGCAGAGCTTCGGCTTCTTCGCCACGGTGGTGGGATTGGGCGGCGACGGGCTGGTGCCTGTGTCCACGCTCGGCAACGACTATTATCGTTATGACGAGGCGGCGCAGACGCTGACCGGCGAGGAGAGCGGGCGGGTGTTTGCGCCGGGCGATCGGCTGAGGCTGCGGCTCGTCGAGGCCAATCCGGTCAGCGGTAGCCTGCTGTTCGCGCTGCCAGAGGCTTCGCAGGACGGGTCGGGTCCGCGGCGACAGCTGAAGCGTGATGGGCGGCGCGGCGGCAAGCCGCCGGCGCAGGGCAAGCGCGGCCGGCCGGCCAACATCCGTCATCAGGGGAAAAGACGATAGGCTACCGTGCAATCAGCCTAGTTGGAGCACTCCGTCATTGCGAGGAGCCCTTCGACGCCGCCTGCGGCGTTGCTCAGGATAAACTGCCGCCTCGCGGCAGCGAGGAAGCAATCCAAACGGCATCTACGTCACGCTAGCGTGCTTCGATACGCTCGCAATGACGTGGTTTGAGCAAGATAAAGCACACTCTAAAGGAGCCTAGCGTCTTGCGCGGTTATGTAGGCGGCAGGTGCCGGCGACGATCTGGTTGACCGAATCGCAGACGAACAGGCGGTCGCCCTTCCGGCTTTCGTCGACATAGACGGTAGCGGGCGCCATCGATCCGGGATTGGGGAGCACGATATAGGTCGTGCCCGCATGAGCGGTGCCGGTACCTGCGAGTGCCACCAGGGCAAATGCCACCTGCTTGATCATTAGCCTTCCCCTCTGTCCCCCGACAGGAGTGCCTTTTCGACTGAACGAACGATTAATGCAGTAAAGCGCCGGCTGGTGCAATGGCTATCCGCCTGTAAAGCAACGATTTCGGATGCATTCAGAGCTTGGGCAACGTGACGCCGCGCTGGCCCATATACTTGCCGGCGCGGTCGGCATAGCTGACCTCGCACGGCTCGTTCCCTTGCAGGAACAGGAACTGGCACGCGCCTTCATTGGCATAGACCTTGGCCGGCAGCGGCGTGGTGTTGGAAAATTCGAGGGTGACATGACCTTCCCAGCCGGGCTCCAGAGGGGTCACGTTCACGATGATGCCACAGCGCGCATAGGTGGACTTGCCGAGGCAGATGACGAGCACGTCGCGCGGCACCCGAAAATATTCCACGGTGCGTGCGAGTGCGAAGCTGTTGGGCGGAATGATGCAGCAATCGGTCTTGCGATCGACGAAGCTGTTGGCGGCGAAATCCTTCGGGTCCACGACCGCGCTGTCGACATTGGTGAAGATCTTGAACTCGTTCGCCACGCGCGCGTCATAGCCATAGGAGGACAGGCCGAAGCTGATCGTGCCTTCGCGCCGCTGGCCATCCACGAACGGTTCGATCATGCCGTCCGCCAGCGCGCGTTCGCGGATCCACTTGTCGGACATGATGCTCATGAAACGTTCCTTAGAGGGCGGCGGGACCGAAGGCGTTCGGCAGGAGCGCGTAAATGCTGGTATGTTCGACCTGCGAGAGGTCGCCGCTGAAGGCGAAGATCGGGATGTCCCGGCCCTGGAGCGAGGCGCTTTCGAAGATGAGCTGCCTGCACCGCCCGCAGGGTAGGACTGGCTCGCTGCCGCCAAGGGACGCGCCATTCATGCGGCCGCCGATCACCGCAATGGCGGCGACGTTGGCGAGATCGCCATTGACGGTTGCGGCGGTAAAGGCGCCGACCTCGGCGCAGAGGGTCATGCCGTAGCTCGCATTTTCCATGTTCACGCCGACATGGCTTTCGCCCGCGTGCGTCACGGCGATCGCGGCGACGTGAAAGTTTGAGTAAGGTGCATAAGCGTTGCGCGCGAGTTCGGCTGCACGGCGGCCGAGCGCCGCGACGTCTTCATCCGTGAAGGTCATTGCGCAGCCGTGCCCCGCATTTCCGGCCCACCGCAACCGCGCAGCTGCTGCTGCCCGCTTACGATCACGCGGGTCGTATCGGCATAGGTCCGTCCGCCGGTAGTGCAGGGGCCGGGTCGCGCCTCGAGTGAAATGAAGGCACTACCCTGTCCGGATTCCCACCGCCTCACGCCGCTTTCCGTCTCGACCGGCAGCGTACGCGGGAACTCGACAGTGGTAAGCTCGCCATCCGCACGGCCCCCGCTCGGACCGCGGGTCAGGACGATCTGCTGGTCACCGACAGACACGATCCAGAACGGATCGTGGCTGATCGCGCCATATTCGAAATGATCCTTCGGCCCGTGAACGTCGGACGTGGTGCTGCAGCCCGCAAGGGCAAGAAAGCCAAGAAGGAGGAAGTGCCTCATTCCTTGTCTGTGCGCGAAAATCGCCCAGCGAGGCAAGGGGTTCAACGGATATGGAGAACGCAAATCAGGGTGAACAGCCGCCGTGCCGTGTCGAAGTCCAACGCGATCTTGCCGTCCAGGCACTCGATCAGCAACTCGGCCGCCTGATTGTGAATGGCCCGACGCGCCATGTCGATGGGTTCGATCTGCTGCGGCTGCCCGGCCCGCATCGCGCGGAAGTAAGAGTCGCAGATGGCGAAATAGTCTCGGATCGGGCGGCGGAAGCGCGCGAGGCCGAGACGGACGGTATCGAGCGGCAGCTGGTCCTCGTTCCTCATGTCGATGGCCAGGCGATTGTCCTCGACCCGCAGGAGTACACGGAAGGGGCCGCGAAGTCCGGCCGGCGCGAAGCTGTTTTCCTCCAGCAAGTCGTGGATCGCGACGCGGCGTTCCTGCTCCACCTCATCGCTGCGCCGGATGATGGTGCGCTCGTCCAGTTCGACTGAGATGATCCGGTTGGCGGCGGTCATTCGATCCTGTTACCGCCGCTTTACGCGCACGTCACCCTTGCTTTGTCGCATGCTGCGTCCGCTTCGTCTGCGTGAGGGTGATACAGGTTTATCCCCAGATCGACCCACGCCCGTGTCGCGGGGCGGCCTGTTACATGGCGGCGGAGGGGAGTAGAAGGACGTCATGGCCACCAACGCACTCTCGCTCGTCGCACCCGCCGCCCCCGAAGGCTCCACGCTGCCGCACAATGTGGAGGCGGAGGCGGCCTTGCTCGGCGCGCTGATGATCGACAACCGGTTGGCCGAAGACGTGCAGATGAAGCTGCGCCCAGACCATTTCTTCGAGCCGCTTCATGCCCGCGTCTACGAGCAGATCCTGAAGCTGATCGATCGCAACATGATCGCTTCACCCGTCACGCTCCGCCCGCTGTTCGAAGCGGACGAGGAGATGAAGGAGCTAGGCGGGCCTTCCTATCTCGCGACGCTGACCGGAAGTGGTGCCGCGATCATCGGCGCGCGCGACTTCGCCGCGCAGATTTACGAGTTGGCGCTGCTGCGCGCTCTGGTGGGCGTCGGGCGCGAGATGGTCGAGAATGCTCTGGATACCAGCGAAGACGTCGATCCCAAGGGTCAGATCGAAGCGGCGGAAAGCGCGCTCTACCGCGTCGCCGAAGAAGGCGGCGGCGAGGGGTCGACCAAGAGCTTCGCCCAGGCCACCCGCATGGCCGTGCAACTGGCGGAAAAGGCGCTCAACACCGGGGGCGGCCTGTCGGGCGTCACGACCGGGCTCGATGGCGTGAACGCCAAGCTCGGCGGTCTTCATCATAGCGACCTCATCATCCTTGCCGGCCGTCCGGGTATGGGCAAGACCTCGCTCGCCACCAACTTCGCCTTCAACGCGGCGCAGCGGCTGGTGCGCGACCGCGAGGACGGGATTGCGGACGAGAAATCCGTCGGTGCGTCCGTTGCCTTCTTCAGCCTCGAAATGTCGGCCGACCAGCTCGCCACCCGTATTCTTTCCGAACAATCGGGGATCAGTTCCGAAAACCTGCGCATGGGCAAGATCAGCCAGCAGGATTTCCGCAATCTCGCCCGGGCCGCGGCGGACCTCGAAACGCTGCCTCTGTATATCGACGACACGGCCGGCCTCACCATCGCGGCGCTGCGCACCCGTGCCCGCCGGTTGAAGCGCCAGCGCGGGATCGGGCTGATCATCGTCGACTATCTTCAGCTTCTCCAGGGCACCGGCAAGTCGAGCGACGGCAACCGCGTGCAGGAAATCTCGGAGATTAGCCGCGGCCTCAAGACGCTGGCCAAGGAACTGAACGTCCCGGTCATAGCGCTGTCGCAGCTCAGCCGTGCGGTCGAGCAGCGCGAGGACAAGAGGCCGCAGCTGTCCGACCTTCGCGAGTCCGGGTCGATCGAGCAGGACGCCGACATCGTGCTGTTCGTCTATCGCGAGGAATATTACGTCCAGGCCAAGGAGCCCAAGCGGCCGATCGAAGGCGACAATGCCAAGGTCTGGGAGGACCATCAGGCGTGGCAGAACGACATGGAGCGCGTCTACGGCATGTCCGAACTGATCGTCGCCAAGCAGCGCCATGGCGCCACCGGCAAGGTGAAGATGAAGTTCGACAGCCGCATCACGCGGTTCAGCGACTATGTCGAGGACAGCTACCTGCCGGAGGAGCGGGGGTGAAGTTCTCTCTTTGCCCGGGGAGGGGCTAACGCCTCGCCCATGCGCCTGATCGCTTCCACTTTCTCGTAAAGCGGCGTCCAATCGTCCGCCTCGTCGATCCACTTCCAGAGCGCTTCGACTTCCTCGATATGCATCGAACAGGGCTGCGGGTCCGCCCAATAAGGATGATCGAGCGGAGCCGTGGCTTCGTAGCTCGACACGAGTTCGCGGAAGGCGGCGAAGTCGTCGCCTGCATATTCCTTCTCGGCCGGGGAAGCGGCGCGTAGCGATCCGCCGCGCCAGTCGAAGAAGAAGCGGTCGATCGTCACCTTCTGCTTGAGCAGTGCCTCTTCCATTGCGGCGATGAGCGCTCGGTCCTCCTCTTCACCGCGGCTGTGCACGCCGAGGCGGCGGCAGATCGCTTCGCGAAGGGCGGTGTGGAAGTGGTCGACGTAGGCCTGGAGGTGCGGGGTGAGCGCTTCCGGTGCCGCGAGCAAGGTCAGTGATGAGGCAAGCTGGGCCAGGTCCCACTGGATCGCCTCCGCCTGGCGCCCGAAGGCATAAAGGCCCGTCTGGTCGAAATAGGCGGCGGTGAAGCTGGGGTTCCAGTAAGGCGTCCAGCGCCATGGACCATAATCGAAGCTTTGCGCGGTGATGGCGATGTTGTCGCTGTTCAGCACGCCGTGGACGAAGCCGGCAGCGACGTAGGCGGCGGCGAGGCGGGCAGTAGCCTGTGAGACATGGGCCAGGAGCCGCTCGGGGGCATCATTCCCACCTTGCTCGCGATAATAGTTGAAGAGGCAGTAATCCACGAGGCGGGCGATGTTCGCGGTCTCGCCATGATAGGCCAGGCGCTGGAAGGTGCCGATGCGGATGTGGCTGTGCTGGAGGCGGACGAGGACGGCGGAGCGCGTGGGGGAGGGCTCGTCGCCGCGGGTGAGGGCTTCGCCGGTCTCGATCAGCGAGAAGGTCTTGCTGGTTTCGACGCCGAGCGCCTCCAGCATCTCGGTCGCCAGGATCTCGCGCACACCGCCTTTCAGCGTGAGGCGCCCATCGCCGAAGCGGCTATAGGGCGTCTGGCCCGAGCCTTTGGTGCCGAGGTCCAGCAGCCGACCTTCACCGTCACGAAGCTGCGCGAACAGGAAACCTCGACCGTCGCCGATCTCCGGATTGTAGGAGCGGAACTGATGGCCATGATAGCGGAGTGCCAGCGGGCGCGGCAGATTGCCTTCCAGCGGTTCGAAGCGGCCGAAATGCTTCAGCCATTCTTCATCGGTGAACTCGCCCAAGCCCACGTCGGGCGCCCAGCGGTTGTTGCGGAAACGAAGGATCGTTTGCGGGAAGTCGGCAGCCTCCACCGGGTCGTAGAAGGCGTCGCCGAGCGACAGGATGGCGGAATCAGGACGATAAGCGGAGGGTTGCGGATGTTGCGTCATAAGATGCTATGTGGCGCCCCTGTTAGCGAGGTGAAGGCATGGCGGCGTGGAAGGACGGCTATTGGTGGTCGAATGATGGCCTCCCTCTTCACTATCGCGACTATGCGGGATCGGCGGAACGCCCGCCGATCCTCTGCATACCCGGCCTGACCCGCAACGCGCGCGACTTCGAAAGCGTTGCGGATCGACTGGCGGGCGAGTGGCGGGTGATCGCCGTCGATCTGCGCGGGCGCGGGGAAAGTGCCTATGCGAAGGACGCGATGTCCTATGTGCCGCTCACCTACCTGCAGGATCTGGAAGCCTTGATCCGCGAACTGGCGCTGAGCCGTTTCGTGTTGTTCGGCACTTCTCTAGGCGGGCTGCTGACCATGCTGCTGTCGGTCGGGCACAAGGAGCATATCGCGGCTGCGCTCATCAACGATGTCGGGCCGGTGCTGGAGGCGCAGGGGCTCGACCGTATCCGGACCTATGTGGGACGCTCGCAGAGTTGGCCGACCTGGATGCATGCGGCCCGGCACTTCGCTGAAACCCACCGTGACATGCATCCGCGATGGGGGCTGGAACAATGGCTCGTCTATGCCAAGCGCCTGTGCAGACTGAACAGCAATGGCCGCATCGTCCTCGACTACGACATGAAGATCTCGGAGCCCTTCAAGGTGCCGGGTGGTGCTACAGGCTTCGACGCCAAGGCCGCTTTTCGCGGACTGGCAGGCATTCCGCTGGTGGTCGTGCGCGGCGCCAAGTCCGACCTTCTGTCGGACGCGACGCTGGCGAAAATGGCATCCGACATGCCGCAGATGGACAGCGTCACGGTCCCGCACACAGGGCACGCGCCTACTTTGTCCGAGCCTGAGGCGGAGGCGGCCATAGACCGGCTGCTTGCGCAGGTCGCCTGATGCCCGCGAAGGAGCGTACAGGCGCCAGCTTCGTTAAACACTTGGGCTGATGCGCTTTAGTCACTATAGCGGCCACCTGCTTAATCGGAGGTGTAATGTTCAAGGGTGTTCGGCCGATCCGCTATGCGGGACGTGAGGTCCTGCCGCTTATCGAAGGCGGCAAGGGCGTGTCGGCGAGCAATCATGCCAGTTCCGGCGCCTGGGCGGCCGCCGGTGGCATCGGTACCGTTTCCGCCGTCAATGCGGATAGCTACGATCCGGAAGGCCGGATCATTCCCCAGATCTACCGCGCGCTGACGCGGCGTGAGCGGCACGAGGAACTGGTCCAGTACGCAATTGACGGTGCGGTCGCGCAGGTTCAGCGTGCCTATGACATCGCCTCGGGCCGCGGCGCGATCAACATCAACGTGCTTTGGGAAATGGGCGGTGCGCAGCGCGTGCTGCACGGCGTACTGGAGCGCACCAGGGGATTGGTCGCCGGCGTTACTTGCGGCGCGGGCATGCCTTATAAGCTGTCAGAGATCGCGGCGTCCTACGGTGTCAACTACCTGCCGATCGTGAGTTCGGGCCGCGCATTCTCGGCGTTGTGGAAGCGGGCTTATTCGAAGGCCGCGGAATGGCTGGGCGGCGTGGTCTATGAGGATCCGTGGCTGGCCGGCGGGCATAACGGCCTGTCCAATGCCGAAGACCCCTTGCAGCCGCAGGACCCCTATCCGCGCGTCAAGGCGCTGCGCGACACGATGCGGCAGGGCGGCATCCCCGACGAGGTGCCGATCATCATGGCCGGCGGCGTCTGGAACCTGAAGGAATGGAACGACTGGATCGACAATCCCGAGCTCGGCCAGATCGCGTTCCAGTTCGGCACGCGGCCGCTGCTCACCAAGGAAAGCCCGATCCCGGACGATTGGAAGGCGCGGCTGATGACGCTGGAGGAGGGCGACGTGCTGCTCCACCGCTTCTCGCCGACCGGCTTCTATTCCTCGGCAGTGCGCAACCCTTTCCTTCGCGAGCTCGAGGCGCGTTCGCACCGGCAGATCGCCTTCACCAAGGAGGCGCTGGGCGATCACAGCTTCGAATTGGACGTGGGTGTCGGCGGCAAGAAGAATTTCTGGGTGGCCAAGGGCGACCTGCTCCACGCCCGCGAATGGTTTGCGCAGGGGTTCACCGAAGCGGTCAAGACGCCCGACGAGACGCTCGTGTTCGTGACGCCTGACGAAAAGGCGATTATCCGCAAGGACCAAGCCGACTGCATGGGCTGCCTGTCGCAGTGCAGCTTCTCGTCCTGGGCGGACAATGAGAAGAATTCGACCGGGCGCCTCGCCGACCCGCGCAGCTTCTGCATCCAGAAGACGCTGCAGGACATCGCCCATGGCGGCGATGTCGAGCGCAATCTGATGTTCGCTGGCCATGCCGCGTTCCGGTTCAAGAAGGACCCGTTCTATTCCAACGGGTTCGTGCCGACGGTTAAGCAGTTGATGGAGCGCATTCAGGCGGGGGATTGATCCCTCAGCTCCTCCCCACAGGAGGGAGGGGCTTATTGCGGGGTTGAAGCGGGTTTGAGCTGGCGTCAAAGAACGTCCATGAACCTGCGACCACATGCCAAGCTGCTCGCCGCTTTCGCGCTTGCCGCCGCCATTCCCGCATCCGCGCAGCAGGAGCGCAAGACGCCGTACTGGGCGTCGATCTCGTCGGGCGAGGCGCTGATGCGTACGGGGCCGGGACGCAATTTTCCGGGCACCTGGCTGTACCGGCGCTCCAATCTGCCGATCAAGGTGGTGGAGGTCTACAAGGACTGGCGCCGTATCCAGGACCCGAGCGGCACCACCGGCTGGATGCTGTTCCGACTGCTCAGCGACCAGCGCACCGGAATCGTTACGGGAAGCGAACCGCGGCCGATGCATGCGGAACCTGACGCCTCCTCACGGATTGCCTATCGTGCTGCGCCCGGCGTTGTCGGCCGCATTTCGAAGTGCAAGGGGGATTGGTGCCTGTTCGATGCCGGGGGTCGCAAAGCTTATCTCAGCCGATCCCACTTCTGGGGCACAGACGCGGACGAGGAACTCTGATCCCGGGGAGGGTGGGGATTTGACCCTGCTCGCCGCCCCGCCTGCCGACCTGCTGGACGAAAATGCTGCCCTGTTCCTCGACTTCGACGGGACGTTGGTGGAGCTTGCCGAGACGCCGGACGGGATAACCGTGGCGGAAACGCTGCCTGCGCTGCTGCGCGCGCTATCGGAGCGGCTTGGCGGTCGGCTGGCGATCGTCAGCGGACGGGCGATCGGCAATCTGCAGAGCCATGTCGACTGCGCGGGCATAGCCGTATCGGGATCGCACGGCGTCGAGTTACGATGGGCGGACGGGTCGGCCGTGCCGATGCCGGCAGTCGATCTCACCCATGTGCGCGCGGCGGTGGAGCGGTTCGCCGGCGACGTGCCCGGGCTGGTGGTGGAGGAGAAACCCGCCGGTATCGCGATCCATTATCGCCAGGCGCCGGAGGAAGCGGAGCATGTCGAACGCTTCATGTCGGACCTGGCCAAACAGGCCGGCATGACCTTGCAGCATGGCAAGCTGGTCGCGGAACTGCGCCCGACGGGAGCCGACAAGGGCGTGGCGGTACGCGCTTTCATGGCCGAGGCACCTTTTCGAGGTGCCAGGCCGATCTTCATCGGGGATGACGTGACGGACGAGCATGGGTTCGAGGCCGTGGCTGCATTGGGCGGCGCGGGCATATTGGTTGGGCCGCAGCGTGACACGGCGGCGCTCTACCAGCTGGAGGACGTCGCGCACGTCGCTGCCTGGCTGGAAGGAGCCGCGCGATGAGCAATCTTTCGCTCTGGCCGATCGGCAATTGCCAGGTGAGTGCTCTCGTCGACGACGAAGGGAGCTTTGCCTGGGGCTGCGCACCGCGCGTGGATGGCGACCCGCTTTTCTGCTCGCTGCTGGAGCCAAAGGGCGAGGGGCCGCGCGGCACCTGGAAGATCGCGCTCGATGGGCAGGTGTCGGCGCAGCAGCGTTATCTGCGCAACACGCCCATCCTCGTCACGCGCCTGACCGATGCAGACGGCAACGTGGCGGAAGTCTATGATTTCTGCCCGCGCTTCGAACGGTCCGGACGCATGTACCGGCCAGTGGCATTCGTGCGCATCGTGCGGCCGATCACCGGCACGCCGCGGATCAAGGTCACGCTCAACCCGGCGGTGGACTGGGGTGCGCAGGATGCCGAGCGGACCAGCGGCACCAACCATATCCGCTATCTGCTGCGCCCCCAGCCGATCCGCCTTACCACCGACGCGCCGGTCAGCCACATCCTCGACGGCCGCACGTTCCGGCTGGAAAAGTCGCTGCACTTCTTCCTGGGGCCAGACGAGCCGTTCACGGGCAACGTCAGCCACGAACTTGCCGCCATGCTCCACCAGACGGCAGACCATTGGCGCGAATGGGTTCGCGGGCTCGCCATCCCGCTCGAGTGGCAGAAGGTCGTCATTCGCGCTGCGATCACGTTAAAACTGTGCCAGCATGAGGAGACGGGCGCCATCGTCGCGGCGCTGACCACGTCAATCCCCGAGGCGGCGGATTCAGGCCGGAACTGGGATTACCGCTACTGCTGGATCCGCGATGCTTATTATACGGTGCAGGCGCTGAATCGGCTCGGCGCGCTCGATGTGCTGGAGAACTATCTCGGCTACCTGCGCAACATCGTCGACGACGCCAAGGGTGGGCATATCCAGCCGCTTTACGCCGTGTCGGGCGAGCCGCGGCTGGAGGAGTGGGAGGCGCCGGGCCTTGCCGGCTATCGCGGCATGGGGCCGGTACGGGTCGGCAACGCGGCCTATTACCAGGTGCAGCACGACGCCTACGGCCAGATCGTCCTGTCCAACGCACAGGCATTTTTCGATCAGCGCCTGTTCCGCCAGGCGACGCGCGACGATTTCGAAGCGCTTGAAAAGGTCGGCGAGCGTGCCTTCGCCATGCACGACCAGCCCGATGCCGGCCTTTGGGAGCTGCGCACCCGCACGAGCGTCCACACCTATAGCTCGGTAATGAGCTGGGCCGCATGCGACCGGCTCGGCAATGCGGCCGAGGCGCTCGGGCTCGATGAGCGTGCCGAATTCTGGCGCGGACGGGCAGCGCAGGTGCGCGAGACGATTGAGCGCGAAGCCTTCTATCCCGATGAGGAACGGTTCGCGGCCGTGTTCCAGGGATCGTCGCTCGACGCGAGCCTGCTGCAACTTATCGACATGCGCTTCATTGCGGCCGACGACCCTCGCTTCGTCAACACGTTCAATGCGGTGGAAAAGGGGCTTCGCCGCGGCGAGCATATGCTGCGTTATGCCGAGGAAGACGATTTTGGCCTGCCCGAGACGGCGTTCAACTTCTGCACCTTCTGGCTGATCGAGGCGCTGCATATCATCGGGCGCACCGACGAGGCGCGGGACCTGTACGAACAGATGCTGGAGCGGCTGACCCCTGCGGGGCTCCTGTCCGAGGACACCGATTTCGAAACGGGCGAATTGTGGGGCAATTACCCGCAGACCTACAGCCTGGTCGGCCTCATCAACTGCGCGGGCCTGCTCTCGCGTCCATGGACGAGTGTGAGATGAGCAGACTGATCGTGATCTCGAACCGCGTATCCGCGCCCACGTCGGAAGGCGGCAGCGGGGCGCAAGGCGGGCTGGCCGTGGCGCTGTCGGCGGCGCTCAGGGAGTATCGCGGCCTGTGGTTCGGCTGGTCGGGCAACACGACCGAGGAATTTACCGGCCATATCGATTTCCAGAAGGCCTATGGCGTCACCACGGCCACGGTCGACCTGGAGCCGCAGGACGTCGACGAATATTATAACGGCTATGCGAACCGCACGCTGTGGCCGCTCTTCCACTACCGCATCGACCTTGCCGAATATGACCGCAGCTTCACGGCAGGCTATGAGCGGGTGAACGAGCGGTTCGCCGACACGGTGATGCCGCTGATCGACCCGGATGATCTTGTCTGGGTGCACGATTACCATCTGATCCCCCTGGGCGCGTTGCTGCGCGAGCGCGGGATGCGCAACCGCATCGGCTTCTTCCTGCACATTCCCTGGCCGCCGCCGCGCCTGTTCGTGTCGCTGCCGGCGCATGAACGGCTTGCCCTTGCGCTGCTCGCTTATGACGTGATCGGGTTCCAGACGGAGGAATGGCTGGAAAGCTTCCGCGACTATGTGGAGCGCGAGCTTGGCGGCCATTGCACCGATGATGGCATGATCCACGTCGGCGAACGGTCGGTCCATGCGGCGGCCTATCCGATCGGCATCGACTTCGCCGAATTCACCGATGCAGTGAAGAGCGAAGCGGCATCCAATGCTTTCGATCGGATGCGGCACAGCGCGGCGGGTCGGCGCACCATCATCGGTGTCGACCGGCTTGATTACTCCAAGGGGCTGGAGGAGCGCTTCCTCGGCTATCGCCGCTTCCTGGAAGAGCATCCGGACATGCGCGAGAAGCTGTTCCTGCTGCAGATCGCGCCGCCGTCGCGCGGCGAGGTCGGCACCTATGAGATCATCCGGGAGCGGCTCGACGAATTGTCGGGGCGCATCAACGGAGAATTCTCTGATGTCGACTGGGTGCCGATCCGCTACGTGAACCGCGGCTATGGGCGCGAGGAGCTGAGCGGTTACTATCGCGCGGCCGAGATCGCGCTGATCACGCCGCTGCGCGACGGCATGAACCTGGTCGCCAAGGAATATGTGGCGGCGCAGGATCCGGAGGACCCCGGGGTGCTGATCCTCTCGCGCTTCGCGGGCGCGGCCGAGCAATTGAAGGACGCGATCCTCATCAATCCCTACAGCAAGGAAGAGATTGGTGAGGCGATCCTGCAGGCCATAGACATGCCCAAGGAAGAGCGTATCCGTCGCTGGCGCGCGATGATGGAGAGCGTGGAGAAGGAGGATGTGGTCGCCTGGCGCCGCGCCTTCGTGTCGGCGCTGGAGAACAGCCGGTGAGCGAGCAGATCGTCTATCACCATGATGGGACCGCGTTGCATGGGCTGGTCGAAAGGCCGGAGCATTGGAACGGCGCGGTCGTCCTGATCGCGCATGAGATCAACGGCATCGGCGTCAATGTGCGCCAGCGGGCAACCCAGCTCGCGTCGCGCGGCTACCTCGCCTTCGTGGTCGATCATTATGGCGAAGGTTTCTATTTCGAGGGCGATGCCGCCCGCGCGCAGATGACGCGCCTGCAAGACGACACCGACCTGTTTCGCGGACGGGTGCGGGCAGGCTTCGACGCTGCGCTGGACGTCGCCGGCGTGGGACCGGATAAGTGCGCGGCGATCGGCTACTGCTTCGGTGGGCAGGCGGTGCTGGAACTTGCTCGCAGCGGCGCACCGGTAGCCGGCGTGGTGAGCTTCCACGGCGTGTTCGGCACTGGACGGCCGGCCCGTCCGGGAGAGATGAGCGCAAAGGTGCTGGCCTGCACCGGCTATCTCGACCCACTCGTGCCGCCCGCCGATATTGCGGGCTTCCAGGATGAGATGCACAATGCCGGGGTCGATTGGCAGCTGATCGCTTATGGCCGTGCCTATCACGCCTTCACCAACCCCAATGTGAGGGGCAATAACGGCACTTTGGCCTATGATGCGTCGGCGGACCGGCAATCCTGGGCGGCGGCGATGCTGTTCATCGAAGAGGCGCTGGGGCTTTCGGACGCGTCTAAAGGCGGCTAGGGCCGCGCCTCAATTTTCAGGAAGCGAGTAAGATGGACGAGATCGAGTGGTGGGAGTTCGACAGCCTGGATGAGCTGGCCGAGCAGGCGGCGGGCGACATCGCCTTCGTCATCCAGAGCGCGATCGAAGCGCATAAGGGCGCGCGTATTGCGCTGCCGGGCGGCAAGACGCCGGACGCAGTGTTCACGGCGCTGCTGGCACAGAAATATATCGACTGGTCCAAGGTGACGATCGTGCCGACCGACGACCGCCTGGTCGCGCCGGGTGACGAACTCAGCAACCATGCCAAGCTGGAAAACTATTTCGGCAGCACCGGGGCGACCATCGTCAGCCTGGTCGATGAAGCGGCGCTGGACGATTTCCGCGAGGCCGGTCGTGTGGCCGACGAGCGGATGAAAGCGATCGGATGGCCGCTGGACCTCGTCTGCCTCGGCATGGGTGCGGACGGGCATACCGCCTCGATCTTCCCCGGTGCCGACCTCGACAAAGCCTTGAACGGTCCGCGCGAGCGGCGTGCGATCGGCGTGCGGCCCGAGCCGCTGCCGCCCGAGGCGCCGGTGGACCGAGTGACGCTGACCGCTGCCGCGATCGCGTCGGCGCGCGCAGTTATGGTCGTCATTTCCGGCGCGGAAAAGCGTCGCGTGCTTGAGCAGGCGATCAAGGAAGGCCCGCTGTCGAGCGCGCCGATCGGCCGGGTGCTGGCGGAGCTGGATAACAGCGTGGACGTGCTCTGGAGCGCTTGAGCTTATTAGCCCCACTTTAAGCTCTCCGTTCGTGTTGAGCGAAGTCGAGACACGCATTCGAGCGAAGCCGAGATTAAAAGCCTCGGCTTCGCTCGGCCGATCCCGCGACATCGCTCGGGACGAACGGACTGGACTAGTTCAATTCCTCCAGATCCAGCGCCTCCAGCAGCGCATCGCGTGCATCCTCTATCCGGGCGCATAGCCCTGCATCCTTGAGGTCACCTGGCGCGATCTGCTCGGGCCAGCACCTTTCCACCACCTCGGCGATGCGATCGAGCTTGTTCTCGTCTGCCATGAAGCGCTGGTCCACATGAGCCGGGTCGGCGACCACGCGCAGGCGCAGACATGCGGGACCGCCGCCATTGGCCATCGACTGGCGCACATCGACGGTGAGAAGCTCGCGGATCGGGCCGTTGCCCGCCGCCATCCGCTGCAGCCACGCCCATACCGGCCCGGTCTCGCGCGCTTCTTCGGGCAGGATCAGTGCCATTCCGCCGGTAGGATGCGTGACCAGCTGCGCGTTGAACAGGTAGCTCTTGATGGCATCGTCGAGGCTGACGAGCGCGGCCGGCACCTCGATGATCTCCACCTGCGGCAACAGGCGGCGGAGGTCGGCATAGAGAGCGGTCTTATCCTCGAACGCCTGCTCGTGCGCGAACAGGACATGTTCGTTGGCGACTGCGACCACGTCGTTGTGGAAGGCGCCGGCGGCGATCGCCTGCTCGGACTGGGCCGCGAAGAGCGTGCGCTCGGGATCTAGGCGGTGGAGGCGGGCCACGGCGCGGCTCGCTTGCTCATGCTGGCGGGTGGGAAAGAGCCCGCCCGCCCGGCCGTAGACGAACACCTCGACGCCCGGCTCGCCATGCGCGGATGCGAGGCGCATGTGGTTGGCGGCGCCCTCGTCGCCGAAGGCGGGCGGGACGGGGCGGTGTACGCGAAAATGGGCGCTGTCGGCGAAGACGAGCCTCAGCTGCGACAAGGTGTCGGGCGATTCGTGGCTGCGATGCGTCATGCTGCGCAGGTTCGCCACAGTCAGGTGACAGCGCTCGTCCTTCGTGTCGGCGGGGGGCGAGACCGTGGCGGCGTTGGCGGCCCACATCGACGAGGCTGAGAATGCGGCGGCACGCAGGGCGTCCGGCGCGTCGGCGGCCGTGGTGCCGAGATCGCCCAGCCATTCGTGGTCGGGGCGGGGGAGCGGCACGAAGAAGCCCTGGACCAGGCCCAGGCGGAGATTGTGCCGTATCTTGGCGATACCCTGGAGCGCCGCCTCGCGCGGATGGGAGACGGTGAGGGCGTTCTTCGCCGACGCGAGATTGCCGAGGCTCAGCCCCGCATAATTGTGGCTGGGACCGACAATGCCGTCGAAATTGATCTCGGTGACGCTCACGGCCGTACGCCCGAGGCGAGGCGAAGAAGAGCAAGGGCGGAAAGCTGAGCCCGTTCGGCTAGGCTGTCGACGATTAGATACTCGTCAGCCGAATGGATCGCCCCGCCGCGAACCCCCATCGTGTCCACGACAGGTACGCCGCACGCGGCGATGTTGTTTCCGTCGCACACGCCGCCGCTTGGTTGCCAGCCGATCGCCTGGCCAAGGTCGGCGCCGCAGGTGCGAACGAAGGCGAAGAGTTTCTCCGCCTTGTCGTCCATGGGCTTGGGCGGGCGGCCGAAGCCGCCATGAACATGGATGCGAACGTTGTGCTCGGCAGCGACCATCGCGACTGCGCCATCGAGATGCGCCTTCGCCCGCGCCTCGTCTTCCGGCGTGAAGGGGCGCATGTTGATGCGCAGGATCGCGCGGTCGGGCACGACATTGTTGGGGCTGCCGCCATCGATGCGGGCGGGGTTGACCGACAGCCGCGGCCCGCGTGCCTTGGCAAGGCGCATCGTCAGGTCGGCAGCGGCGACGATCGCGTTGCGCCCGTCCTCCGGATTGCGACCGGCATGGGCACTGCGCCCTTCGATGAGGATCGAGAAGTTGCCACTGCCGGGTCGTGCCCCTGCAAGCGTGCCATCGGGAAGTGCCGCGGGTTCGTAGGTGAAGGCGGCCGCCTTGCCGCGGGCCGCCATGGCGATCAGCGGCGCCGAACCGGCCGATCCGATTTCCTCGTCGCTGTTGATGACGACCTCATAGCCGATCGACGCTGCCCGTGGACATTGTTCCAGCGCCGTCAGTGCGGCGAGCATGACGGCGATGCCGCCCTTCATGTCAGCCACGCCGGGGCCATTCAGCACCCCGTCTTCTGGCCAGCAGACCTGCTGGAACGGATGGTCGGGTGCGAACACCGTGTCCATATGCCCTGTAAGCAAAACCTGCACCGGAGCATCCCCGCGCACTTTGAGGTGCAGGTTGCAGCCATGCGCAAGCGTGTGCAGTGAACCCGCCGCGTCCATCGCCTGCACCTCACCTGGATCGACGAGCTTCGCCTCGCCCGGCAGGGCAGAGAATGAATTGGCGAGAACGGTCGCGATTTCGGCGAGCCCGTCGAGGTTTCGCGAGCCGCTGTTGATTGCCGACCATGCGAGCACCTGATCGAGCAAGGGCGCGCCCGCGGCAGCCTCTATGACATCGCGCTCAACGAAGGAGAGGGGATTCACCACACCGACCTCGCTCCGGGGATGCGAAGCGGTCGCGAAGGGTCAGAGCCAGTCGCGAAAGGCATCCAGCACATCCTCGTAGAGCTTCTTCTTGAACGGCACGATGAGGTGCGGGAGTTCGTCCGGCTCGGCCCAGCGCCAGGCGCGGAATTCGGGCTCTGCGGTCTGGATGTCGATCTCCTCGTCCGTGCCGAGATAGCGCATGAGGAACCAAGTTTGTTTCTGGCCGCGGTAAAGGCCTTTCCAGACCTTGCCCAGCATGTCGTCCGGCAGATCGTAGTAGAAGTTGACCGGGCAGCGCCGGAGGATCTCGACTTCGGCTGCTGTGATGCCGGTTTCCTCCTCCAACTCGCGCAGCGCACCGGCTTCGTCGTCCTCGCCCTCGTCCAATCCGCCCTGCGGCATCTGCCAAGCCTCGAGCGTGCTGTCGATGCGCTGGGCCACGAACACCTTGCCCTCGCGGTTAAGAAGCATGATGCCGGCGGCCGGACGATAAGGCAGGGTTTCGCGATCGATCATTGGCAAGAGCTTTCGTCGACAAGGAGGCGCAGAGCCCTGATGCAGACGTCGATGTCCGCTTCGGACGACGGAATGGCGCGGCGCAGATTGATGAAGCCGTGGATGTTGCCGCGGGCCTCGTGGAAAATGGTGCAAACGCCGGCCTGGATGCAGGCAGCGGCATAAGCGCGCCCCTGATCGCGGATCGGATCCAGTCCGGCGGTGAGAACCAATGTCGGGGGCATGCCGGCCTGATCGTTCAGAAGCGGCGAGTAGCGCCAATCCTGCCCGTCGGGCGCATAGGCACGGTCGAACCAGTGCATCGAATCGATCGTCAGCAGATATCCCTGCGCGAAGTCGCTGAAGCTCGGGTAGCCCTTGGCGGGGTCTGCGGCGGGGTAGATCAGCCATTGCGCAATCACCGGCACGGCGGCGGGATCATCACGCAAGGCAAGGCTGGTCACGATCGCGAAGTTGCCCCCTGCGCTGTCGCCGCACGTCACCAGGCCGGTGATCTGCCGCCCAAGTTCAGGCGGCGAGGTGGCGATCCAGCGCGCCGCAGCGATGGCATCCTCGACCCCCGCAGGGAAAGGGTGTTCGGGGGCCAAGCGATAGCCGACGGCTATCACCGGCATGTCGAGCCTGCGCGCCAGGTCCGCGCAGAATGGCGCATGGGTGTCGAGGTCGCCCAGGACGAACCCTCCGCCATGGAAGAAGATCAGGGCCGGTCCCGCCGCTCGCGTTTCGCGGGCGTCGAACAGCCGGAGCGGGATGGCACCGCTCGGCCCGCTCGCCGCCAGGTCGCGCATGATCGCGAGCTCGCCAACGGGAATGTCGGCGAGATCGCGCGACGCAAGCATCAGCTTGCGCGCATCGGCCGGCGACAGCTCGTGCGTGCGCAGTCCGGGCAGGGCATTCAGATAATCGAGAAAGCGCCGGACATCGTCCCGCACATGATGATCGGTCATCGAAGCTCCAACCGGGCGAGTCGCATCCATATCCGGATGCTCTTACACGCCATGCCTGCCCAAGTGGGAAGGAACCGCGCCGCGGCTGATCGGTTGCCCGGGACGTGCCCACGCCCTTGTCGATCCTCTGGTTCCGCCAGGACCTTCGCCTCGCGGACCAGCCCGCGCTTGCAGCCGCAATTGCGCAAGGCGCCGTGCTGCCGGTCTACATCCTCGACGACGATACGCCGGGCGAGTGGAGGATCGGGGGCGCACAGCGTTGGTGGCTTCATCATAGCCTTGCCTCGCTCGCCGCAGAGCTCGAGCGGGCGAGCTCCAGGCTGATCCTCCGACGCGGCAAAGCCGTCGATCAGCTTCAGAAACTGTGTGAAGACACCGGCGCAACATCAGTCCACGCCTTGCGACATTATGAGCCTTGGTGGTTGCGGGCAGAGACCGAAATTTCGAGCAGGATCGAGCTGCGCCTCCACGATGGGAACCACCTCGCGCCGCCGCGTGATGTGCTGAGCGGGTCGGGCCAGCCGTTCAAGATCTATACGCCCTACTGGCGCGCATTGCAGCAACACCTGCCTCCCGCGCGTGCCGAGCCCGCCCCGACGAGGATCGAGGCACCGGCGAGCTGGCCGGAGAGTGACAGGTTGGAGGAATGGGCGCTTTTGCCAAGTCGCCCGAACTGGGCCTCGGAGTTTGGCAGCCTCTGGCAACCCGGCGAGGAGCAGGCCGGCAAGCAGCTCGACGCCCTCTCAGGACTGGTCGGCAACTATCTGGAAACGCGTAATCTTCCTTCTCAGGATGGCACGTCGCGATTGTCGCCGCACCTCCATTTCGGCGAAATATCTCCTACCACCGTCTATCGTCAGGCTGTGGAGGTCGGCGGCGCCGAGGGCGAGAAGTTCGTGAAGGAGCTTGCCTGGCGTGACTTCACGCAATCGCAGATGATGGCGCATCCGGACATAGGCGAGCGCCATGGTCGCTCCGTCTTCAATCGTTTCCCGTGGCGGCGTGCGGAAGAGGCTGCGGACGACTTCCGCGCTTGGACGAACGGCCGTACGGGCTACCCGATCGTGGATGCAGGCATGCGCCAATTGTGGCGCGTGGGATGGGTGCATAATCGCGTGCGGATGATGGTGGCGAGCTTCCTGGTGAAGCATCTGCTGATCGATTGGCGCGACGGTGCCCGCTGGTTCTGGGACACGCTTGTCGATGCCGATTACGGCAACAATAGCGTCAATTGGCAGTGGATCGCGGGCTCGGGCTTCGATTCCAACCAGTTCACGCGCATCATGGCGCCGCTGACGCAGAGCGCGAGGTTCGACGCTGCCGGCTATATTCGCCAGTGGGTTCCGGAGCTTGGCAGTCTCCGTGACGAAGAGATCCACGATCCCGATGCAGCCGACGCACGGCCCTCCGCTTATCCTCCGAAGATGATCGGGCACAAGCAGGCGCGGGAACGTGCGCTGACCGCCTATCGCACCATCCGCGCCTGACGAGGTACCCCCTTGCGCGCGGCCGTGACCGGTTGCACCTAGCGCCGCATGAACCAGCAGCCGAGAGGTCGCCATTTTGTCGCCGCGGATCGTGGCTTCGCCACCGGCGGAGGCCTTTTCGCGCGCGCATTCCATGGTGGCTTCCGCGCCATGCTGCGCCGCATCGATGACGGTCTCGCCGAGGGTCGGATCGAGGCTATTCTGCCGGATGGGTCGGCGATGATCCTGGGCGGTCGCGTACCCGGCCCTGTCGCGGTCGTGCGCCTGCGCAGCTGGAGGGCATTGGTGCGTCTCGCGACCTCCGGATCGGTGGGCTGGTACAAGGCCTGGGCACTGGGCGAATGGTCGAGCCCCGACCCGGTGCCCTTGTTCGACCTCTTTATGCGCAATGCGCAGAGCCTCGGGCAAGTCGCTAGGGCGAAAGGACTTTCACGCCGTGTGAACCGTGTCTTTCACGCCCTGCGCCGCAACAGCAAGACCAAGGCGCGGAATAATATCGCCTTCCACTATGACCTCGGCAACGACTTCTATTCGGCCTGGCTCGACCCCACCATGACTTACTCGAGCGCCTTGTTCGGAGGGGCTGGCGAAACGCTCGAGCAGGGGCAGGAGCGCAAGATCAGGGCGCTGCTCGACCGGCTCGATCTCAGGCCCGGACAGCGCCTGCTGGAGATCGGTTGCGGGTGGGGCAGTCTGGCCGAACTGGCCGCGCGTGATTACGGCGTGGAGGTGGTCGGCCTGACGCTTTCGTCGGAGCAGAAGGCCTATGCCGATGCGCGGATGCAAAGAGCGGGGTTGTTCGACCGTGTCTCGATCAGGCTCCAGGATTACCGGGACGTGTCCGAGACGTTTGACGCGGTAGCTAGCGTCGAGATGGTCGAGGCCGTCGGCCAGGAATATTGGGCCGAATATTGCCTGACGATCGCACGCGCGCTGAAGCCGGGTGGCCGCGCGGCGATCCAGCTTATCTCCATCCGCGACGCGTTGTTTGCCGATTATGCGGCCAGCGCCGACTTCATCCAGACCTACGTCTTTCCGGGCGGAATGCTGATCGGCGAAGCACGCTTCCGCGGTGTTGCGGAGGCGGCCGGGCTTTCATGGCAGGATCGCCATGGCTTTGGGCTGGACTATGCGGAGACGCTGAGGGCGTGGCGGCTGCGCTACGACAATGCGGTCGAGGAGGGCAGACTACCCGCCGGCTTCGACGAGCACTTCCACAATCTGTGGCGCTATTACCTCATGTATTGCGAGGGCGGTTTCCGCGGCGGCGGGATTGACGTCGCACAGGTCACTCTCGTCAAAGACTGAGAGTCAGCCGACCCGCAGACGGTGACCGTTTTCGAAGTCGCGGCCGAGCAGATCCACCAGCGCCTCGGCGACTGCCTCCGGCTGCTTGATCGTGCTCTGGTCCTCGCCCGGGAAAGCCTGCGCCCGCATCAGGGTCGCGGTGGCGCCGGGGTCCAGGATGGCAGTGCGGATCGGGCTCATGTTACCCACTTCTTCGGCATAGCTCAGCACGAGCGCCTCGAGTGCAGCCTTTGAGGCGCCGTAAGCACCCCAGTAGGCGCGCGGCTTCTGTCCCACGCTGGAGGTCACGGCGATGACCCGACCGGCATCGCTGCGCTTCAGCATCGGATCGAAAGCGGCCAGCAATGCCTGTTGCGCTAGAACATTCAGCGTCAGGACCTTGTTGAGTTCCTTGCCGTCTATGTGGGTGACCGGCGTAAGTGCGCCGAGCATGGCGGCATTGAGCACCAGCATATCGAGCGACTTCCACCGCTCGCTCATCGCCATGGCAAGCCGCGCGATGCTGTCGCCGTCGGTTAGGTCGAACGGGGCGATCGTGGCGGTGCCGCCTCGACTGTGGATCCGCTCCTCGACCTGCTCCAGATCGGCCGCGGTCCGCGCCGTGATGATGACGTGGGCACCGCGTGCGGCGAGCGCCTCGGCGATGGCGGCGCCGATGCCGCGGCTCGCGCCCGTCACAAGGGCGAGCTTACCTTCGATTGTTTGCAACATGAGAAATCCCGTGGCGGGTGGTTAGGCGTAACGTTCCGCCAACAAGGCGAACTGATCCGGCTGCTCCGTCTCGTCATGATCGGTCAGCGTGGTCGGATAGTCGCCCGTGAAGCAGGCATCGCAATGCTGCGGCTGCGCCTCGTCACGTTCGGCCTCGCCGAGGGCGCGGTAGAGACCGTCGATGGAGATGAACGCCAAGCTGTCCGCCTTGATATAGTCGTTCATCTGCGCGACGTTCATCTGGGCGGCGAGCAGTTTGGCACGCTCGGGCGTATCGACCCCGTAGAAGCAGCTGTGCCGGGTCGGCGGGGAAGCGATGCGCATATGTACCTCGCGCGCCCCGGCATCACGCAGCATCTGCACGATCTTGAGACTCGTGGTGCCGCGCACGATCGAATCGTCGATGAGGACGAGGCGCTTGCCCTGGATCAGCGCGCTGTTCGCATTGTGCTTGAGCTTCACGCCGAGGTGTCGGACCGAGTCTCCCGGCTGGATGAAGGTACGGCCGACATAGTGCGAGCGGATGATCCCGAGTTCGAAGGGGATGCCCGCTTGCTGGGCGTAGCCGATCGCGGCCGGAACGCCGCTGTCCGGGACCGGAACGACGAAGTCCGCTTCGACCGGGTTCTCGCGCGCCAGCTCCGCACCAATATTCTTGCGCACCGAGTAAACGGACGAGCCATCGACGATGCTGTCCGGGCGCGAGAAATAGACGTGCTCGAAAATGCAGGGACGGGGCCGGACGGCCGCGAACGGGCGATGCGATCGGATGCCCTTTTCGGACACGATGATGAGTTCGCCAGGCTCGACCGAGCGAATGTAGGTCGCGCCGACCACGTCCAGCGCCACTGTCTCCGACGCGAAGATGTATGAATCGCCGAGACGACCCATCACAAGCGGCCGGATGCCGAGCGGATCGCGGCAGGCGAGCATGCCTTCGGAGGTGAGGCACACCAGACTGTAGGCGCCCTCGATCTGCTTCAACGCGTCGATGAAGCGGTCGAGCAAGGTGCGGTAGGAAGAGGTCGCAACCAGGTGGATGATGACTTCAGTGTCGCTGGTCGACTGAAAGATCGAGCCGCGGCGATTGAGTTCGCGGCGCAGCTTCATGGCGTTGGACAGATTGCCGTTATGCGCCACCGCGAAGCCGCCCGATGTCAGTTCGGCGAAGAGCGGCTGGACGTTGCGCAACGCGGTCTCGCCGCTGGTGGAATAGCGCACGTGCCCGATCGCCGCCTTGCCGGACAGCTTGCGGATGATGTCGTCGCGGTCGAAATTGCCGGCGACATGGCCCATTGCGCGATGGCTGTGGAACTCGCCGCGATCGAGGCTGGTGATGCCGGCCGCTTCCTGGCCGCGATGCTGTAGCGCGTGAAGGCCGAGTGCGACATGCGCGGCGGCCGTGTCGGCGCCCCATATGCCGAAAACGCCGCATTCCTCGCGAAGTTTGTCGTCGTCGAATGGATTAGTGGTCAGCATGCTCATCCCGCCCGTGCTTGCCCGCGCGCCGCATATAGGAACGCACTTCCGGTTTGTCTCCCCATTGTCACGGAAGATGGGCGAAAATGCGTTCGTCGCGCTTTGCCCGCGCTTGCCTGAACTTTTGGTGGCTGCCAGCATTCTTGGGCAAAATACTTTAGTGAGGGGCAATGCGGCATATTCTCCTGGCGCTGGTGCTGGTTACAGGATGCGGCGCCGATGCAGGCGGCAACAACGCGTCGCCGGCCAAGAGATCCGGAAAGGTCGACCTGTCCACGCTCACGGGCCTTTACGAAGGTGGTGCCTCTCTTCAGCCCAACCAAATCTGCATGGTCAGCGATGCGCCCGATCGAGCGGCTTTCGGCATCGTCGTGCGTGGGGCGAACAGCTGTGCGGGAAGCGGCACGGCAGAGCGCCAAGCCAATGACTTGCGCCTGACCATGAGCGGCGACCAGCCATGCACGCTGGATGCGCGTGTCGACGGGGGACGCGTGATCCTGCCTGCCGCCGTTCCGGAGAGCTGTGCTTATTATTGCAGCACGGGCGCGACCCTTGCCGGCCTCAGCTTCGACAAGAAGGGCAGCAGCCGACAGGATGCTATGAAGGCGATAGATCCGGTTGGGGAGGCGCTTTGCGCCGGCCTTGCCGCACCGTCACGCCCTTGACCTTTACGTGAACGTAAACTAGCAAAACGGACATGCCACAGTCCGCGCTTCATTCCGACTTCCACCATTCGGAACACAGCACCCAGACCTATTCGATCTCCGACCTGTGCGAGGAGTTCGGCGTCACCGCGCGCGCGCTTCGCTTCTACGAGGATGAGGGGCTGATCGCGCCGCAGCGTGTCGGCCTTGCCCGCATCTATTCGTGGCGCGACCGGGCGCGGCTTGCCTGGATCCTGCGCGGCAAGCGCGTGGGCTTCAGCCTCGCCGACATTCGCGAGATGATCGACCTCTACGACCTTGGCGACAATCGCAGCCAGCAGCGCCGCGTCACGATCGAGAAATGCCAGACGCGGGTCGATCTGCTGAAGAAGCAGAAGGTCGATATCGACGCCGCCATCGCCGAACTCGAGGAGTTCATCGAGCAGGTTCGTCAGGCGGACAGCAGCGCCGGAAAATAAGCCTTTAGGAGTTACCATGCCGATCTACAGCGCCCCCGTCCGCGATACGCGGTACATCTTCGATCATGTCATCGGGCTCGAGCGCTTCTCGAACCTGCCCGGCTTCGAGAATGCCACGCCCGACATGATCGAGGCGGTACTGGGCGAAGCTGGGCGCTTTTGCGAGGAAGTGCTGTTTCCGCTCAACCGCAGCGGGGACGAGGAAGGTTGCGTTCGCCACGACGACGGATCGGTCACCACGCCTGCCGGCTTCAAGGAAGCGTGGGAGCAGTTCGTCGCCAATGGCTGGACCACGCTTTCGGGCCCGGAAGAGTTTGGCGGCCAGGGGCTGCCGCACGTCGTGTCGACGGCGGTGTCCGAATATCTCTGCTCGGCCAATCACAGTTTCGAGATGTATAACGGCCTGACCCAGGGCGCGATCGCGTCGATCCTGGTCAAGGGATCAGACGAGCAGAAGGCGACCTACGTTCCGAACATGCTGTCCGGCAAGTGGACGGGCACCATGAACCTTACCGAGCCGCATTGTGGCACGGACCTGGGCCTTATCCGCACGAAGGCCGATCCCAATCCGGACGGCAGCTATGCCGTCACCGGCACCAAGATCTTCATCTCGGCGGGCGAGCATGACCTGTCCGAGAACATCATCCACCTGGTGCTCGCCAAGATCGCCGGGGCACCGGACAATGTGAAGGGTATCTCGCTGTTCATCGTGCCCAAGTTCCTGGTCAACGAGGACGGTTCGCTGGGTGCCCGCAACAGCGTCACCTGCGGCTCGATCGAGCACAAGATGGGCATTCACGCCAATTCGACCTGCGTCATGAACTATGACGGCGCGACCGGTTATCTGGTCGGGGAGGCGGAGAAGGGCCTGGCCGCCATGTTCATCATGATGAACGCCGCGCGCCTGGGCGTTGGACTGCAGGGCCTCGCGCAGGGCGAGATCGCGTATCAGAATGCCGTTCAATACGCCAAGGACCGGCGGCAGGGCAGGGCTCTCGTCCCCGACCAGCGCGATCCCGACGCCAAGGCGGACACGTTGTTCGTCCACCCCGACGTCCGCCGCATGCTGATGGAAGGCAAGGCCTATAATGAGGGTGGCCGTGCGCTGATCCTGTGGGGCGCGCTGCAGGTCGATCTCGCCCGCAAGGCGGCGACCGAGGAGGAGCGGCAGATGGCCGACGACCTCATCTCGCTGCTGACCCCGGTCATCAAGGGGTATCTGACCGACAAGGGTTTCGAGGTCGCCGTCAATGCGCAGCAGGTCTATGGTGGTCACGGGTACATTCGCGAATGGGGGATGGAGCAATATGTCCGCGACGCCCGGATCGCCCAGATCTACGAGGGCACCAACGGCGTTCAGGCGCTCGATCTGGTCGGCCGCAAGCTCGCCAAGGATGGCGGCCGCGCAATCCGTGCCTTCTTCGAGATCGTCACGAACGAGGTGAACGCGGCCAAGGACAATAAGCGCCTGAAGGAGATCGCCGCCGGTCTCGAGCGGGCGAATGGCGAACTCCAGACAGCGACCATGTGGCTGATGCAGAACGGCATGGCCAACCCCAACAATGCGGGTGCGGCGAGTGTGCCCTACATGCACCTGACGGGCATCGTCGCCGTCGGCCTGATGTGGCTGCGCATGGCGAGCGCCAGCGCGGCGCTGCTGGAACAGGGTAGCGACGATGCGGGCTTCCACGAAGCGAAGCTGGTCACCGCACGCTTCTTCGCGGAGCGGATCATGCCGGAAGCCGGCGCGCTGCGGCGCAAGCTGGAATCGGGCGCCGAGTCGATGATGGCGCTGCCAATGGAGGCTTTCTAAGCGCTTCCTTTGCCCTCCTCCGCCGTCTGGGCTGAGCCTGTCGAAGCCCTGTCCTTTCTTCATGGCTGAAAGGAAGGGCAGGGCTTCGACTAGCTCAGCCCGAACGGTTGGGGTTGGAAGAGCTGTGGCGAACTCCATCTCGACTTCCCGGGACGCGAGCCGGTAAGTGGAGCGGATGACGACCCACCTCCTCTTCTCCTACGGCACCTTGCGGCAGGAGGAGGTGCAGATCGCCAATTTCGGCCGACGCCTCCATGGCGAGCCGGATGCGCTGCTCGGCTATGCGCTTTCCACCGTGCGGATCGACGACCCCGATGTGGTGGAGGAGAGCGGTTCGGATATTCACCCAATCCTGATCTCCGATCGCTCCGCACCGCCGGTCGAGGGCATGGTGTTCGTGCTCAGCGCCGAGGAGCTTGCGGCCGCCGATACCTATGAGACGTCGGCTTATGCCCGCATATCGGTGCAGCTGCGCTCCGGGAGGACGGCCTTCGTCTATGTCGCGGCCTGAACTCTATCGAAAGTAGAAGAGGCTTTGGCCGGTCGGGCTATGCCGTTCCCGGCCGCCAGCCGCTAGACAAGGATCAGGCGAAGCGCTTCGCTCAGGGCTCCGCAGCCAGCTTCTACTCCCTCGGTCGCGGAGCCCACTCCTTTTCGGTTGAACATTCCCCCATCCGCCATGCTATTGGCATAATCTTCCAAGACCGAGCGGAAGAGCGATGGACACGACCGACCTCAAGATATTGAGCATCCTTCAGGAGGATGCGTCGCTGCCGGTCGCGGAGATCGCCAAGCGGGTGAACCTGTCGCAGACGCCGTGCTGGCGCCGCATTCAGAAGCTGGAGCAAGCGGGCGTTATTCAGCGCACGGTGGCGATCCTCGATCCGGTGTCGGTCGGTGTGGGGCTGACCGTGTTCGTGTCGATCGAGACCGGCGACCATAGCGTCGAGTGGCTGTCGAACTTCGCCGAGGCGACGGCAGGCTGGCCCGAGGTGATGGAGGTCTACCGCATGGCCGGCGAGACCGATTACCTGCTGCGCGTCGCGGTGAAGGACATGGCCGCGTTCGACGATTTCTACCGCAAGCTCATCGCCACCGTGCCGCTCAAGAACGTCACGTCGTTGTTCGCGATGGAGCGGGTGAAGAGCACCACGGCGTTTCCGTTGGCTGGGCTGTAGCCCCCTCTCCCCTTGCGGGAGAGGGCGACTCAGCGAAGCTGAGCGGGGTGAGGGGATGGGGTTTGCGAGGATAGCTTCTGACGCATTCCCCTCACCCTCCCACCGCTTCGCGGCGGGCCCCTCCCTCTCCCGCAAGGGGAGAGGGGCTTTATATTTCGATCAGTGCGTAGGGGCGGCCGATTTCTTCCTGCACCACGAACTGGGCGACGTTGTAGACCGGGATGCCGCGCAACGTCTGGCCGCGAAATGCGCCGCGGTGGGCGTGGCCGTGGACCACCGCTTTCACATTCTCGAACCGGTCGACCGCATCGGCGAGGCGCGAGGAGCCTAGGAAGGGGAAGATCTCCTTGGGCTCGCCCTTGACCGTCTCGGCGATGGGCGCATAATGGAGCACCGCCATCACGCGGTCGGTGCGTAGGGTGCGCAGCTGGTTCTCCAGCTTGCGCGCCTCGTTGATGCTTTCGTCCACGAAGACCTTGATCGCATCCTCGCCGAACGCGCCGAGTTCGCCGCGGCCGAAGCCGCCGACGAAGCCCTTTACGCCCGCAAAGCCGACGCCTTCGATCACCACCGCTTGCTCGTCGAGCACCTTGACGCCCGCGCCCTGCAGCATCTCGACCACCTTGTCCGGCTGCCCGCATTCATAATCGTGATTGCCGAGCACGGCCACGCACGGGATGGTGAGCGCCTTCAGGTCCTCGACCAGGAAGTCCATCTCGGTCGTCTTGCCGAAGTTGGTGAGATCGCCGGCCAGTGCCAGCACATCGGCCACTTCGGAGATTTCGGCGAACAGGTCGCGGTAGCGACGATCGCCGCTTTCGCCGACATGGAGGTCTCCGATCGCGGCCACGGTGATCGGGCCGCCGGCTTCAGTGTTTTGGTCGCTCATGCTTCTCGTTGATTCCCTTGCCTACGACATCGGCGAAGCCCCATTCGCTCACGTCCACCACGAAGTCGGTAGGGCTGAGCAGGCGTCCGCGGCAGATCGGGATGCCCGCGGGCGGAAGCTCGGCCTGGGCGCGGATGCGATCGACCAGTTCGTCGAACAACCAGCGCGGGATCAGGTCGCGCTCGGTCGGGTAGATGAAGCGGAAGTTGAGGATCTGTATCAGCAGAACCTCCCAGTAGAGCTCCATCGCGTTCAGCAGCCGCTGCCAGTCGATCTCGTCATGCTTCTTGAGGATGACATGAGCGACGTCGGCGCCGTCATAGCGGTAGCGGGTCTGCAGGAAGACCTTGGACAGGACGAACTCGGTCGGCGGCGTGATGCGCACGCAGGTGCCGTAGACCTCGGCCTCATAGACGTTCTGGAACCATTCGTCGGTGATCGGGATGCTGGCCGACGAGATGTTGAAGATGACGTCGAAGAAATTCTCGCCCTGCCAGACCTTGCCGATCCAGCGTTCGTCCTCGACCTCGATCTCGTAGCCATGGCTCTTGAAGAAGGCGAGGATCTTGGGGGCGTCGCTCGGCTTGCAGAATACGTCCAGGTCCTTGGTCGGCCGAACGATGCCGGTGAAGCAGGACAGGGCATAGGTGCCGGACAGCAGGAACGGGACACCCGATTCCTTCAGCAGCCGCAGGCTTTCGACATAGAAGTCCACGGCCTCGGGCGGTGGTTCGAAGGACGAGGCGTCCAGGACTTGAAGATCGCTCATGGGAAAGCCGAAACGGCGGGTGGGGCGGGTGTGTTCCCACATGCCCCCGACACCCTCTTCCGTCACTCCCGCGAAAGCGGGAGTCCAGCTACGGCACGGCGGCGACAGAAAGAAGCTGGATTCTCGCTTTCGCGGGAATGACGGGGACGTGTTCAGTGCCGTGTCACACCCGTTGCGCTAAGCAACGAAGATCATTAGCCCTTCGCGCAATCAATCCTTCTGATCGGGACATATATGAAGCTCCACACGGCCGGTTTCGCCACGCTTGCTTTCCTTCTTGCCACCCAGGCACAGGCCGACGAAGGCATGTGGCTTCCGCGACAGACGCCGCAACTGGCCGAGACGCTGCGCGCCAAGGGCCTCCAGATCGATCCGACCACGCTGGCCGATCTCCAGAAGGCGCCGATGAACGCGATCGCGTCGCTCGGCGGCTGCTCGGCTGCGTTCCTGAGCCCGCAGGGTCTGGTGGCGACCAACCATCACTGCGTCTATGGTTCGATCCAGTATAATTCGAAGCCCGGCCAGGATTACCTCACCGACGGCTTCCTTGCCGCCGGCCTCGCCGACGAGCTCCCCGCCGCCCCGGGCAGCCGCATCTATGTGATCGAGGATCTGCGCGACGTCACGACGGCGATGAACAAGGGCGTCACGTCGAAGCTGTCGGGCACGCAGCGCTACGAGCGCATGGAGTCGAACCGCAAGGACCTGATCGCGGCCTGCGAGAAGCAGCCGAGCCGCCGCTGCGACGTGCGCGCTTATTATGGCGGCGCGACCTATTTTCTGCAGCAGCAGCTGGAGATCAAGGACGTGCGGCTGGTCTATGCGCCGGCCGGCGGGATCGGCAATTTCGGCGGCGATACCGACAATTGGATGTGGCCGCGCCACACCGGCGATTTCGGCTTCTACCGCGCCTATGTCGCGCCCGACGGCTCGTCTGCGCCGTTCGCTGCGACCAACGTGCCCTACAAGCCCAAGGCCTGGCTCCCCGTCGCACGAGAGGGCGTGAAGGAGAATGACTTCGTGATGGTCGCCGGTTTCCCCGGCACCACCAGCCGTCTCGTCACGGCGGCCGAGGCCAAGTTCAACTTCGATACCATGTACCCGGTGCAGCAGCAGATGCTGGTCGATTATTCGGATGCGATTCAAAAGGCGACGGCGGGCGACCAGGACGCGACGATCAAATACGCGTCGATCATCCAGGGTGCCGACAATTACAAGAAGAAGTATCTGGGCGAGATGGCTGGTGCGGACCGCATCGGCCTCGGCGCGCGCAAGGATGCGGCGGAGGCCGAATATCGCGCGTGGATCGCCGCCGATCCTGCACGGGCGCGCAAATATGACGCGGCCGCACTCGACGCCCTGGTTGCCGAGATGAACCAGAGCGCGCTCGACAATGTCCGCATGGGCACTTTGTCGCGTGCGCAGCTGCTGAGCGCGGCACGCCGTCTGTATCGCTGGTCGCAGGAGCAGCAGAAGCCCAATGCGCAGCGCGAGAGCGGCTACCAGGATCGCGACCGCCTCGCCATCGAGCAGGCGCTGACCCAGATCGAGCGGCGCTACGTGCCGCGCGTTGATCGCGTGCTGCTGGAACAGGCGCTGACCGAATATCGCAAGGCGCCCGCCGACAAGCGCGACGCGGCGTTCGAGGCGAAGCTGGCCGAGATCGGCGTGGATCGGCTCTATGCCGACACGCAGCTGGCCGACACGCCGACGCGCCTCGGCTGGCTGAACAAGAGCCCGGCCGAGTTCCAGGCGTCCACCGACCCGTACATCCAGCTCGCCGTCGCCATGTCGCCGGCGGATCTGAAGCGCGAGGCGGAAGCCAAGGAGCGTTCGGGCAAGCTGCAGGCGGCGCGGTCGACCTACATGCAGGGCATGCTCGCCTTTGCGGAAAGCCAGGGCCGCACCCTTTATCCGGATGCCAACGGTTCGCTGCGCTTCACCTACGGCAAGGTGACGGGCAAGGCGGTGGACGGCCAGGCCTGGACGCCGTTCACGACGGCCGAGGGGCTGGTCGCCAAGCAGAGCGGCAAGGGCGAGTTCAACGCACCGCAGAACGCGATCGACCTCATCAAGGCCAAGGATTACGGCCGCTGGGCGTCGCCGGAGCTGGGCACGCTGCCCGTGGACTTCATGTCCACGGTGGACATCACCAACGGCAATTCGGGCAGCTCCACGCTCAACGCGCGCGGGGAGTTCGTGGGGCTGGCATTCGACGGCACGCTCGACGGCGTGATCGCCGACTGGTCCTACGATCCCACCATCAACCGCACCATCCATGTCGACAGCCGCTTCATGCTGTGGACCATGGACAAGGTCGACGGCGCCCAGCGCCTGCTGACCGAGATGGGGGTGCAATAAGCCACCTCCCGTCATTCCCGCGAAAGCGGGAATCCAGCTTCTTCGAGCGTCTGAACGGAAGTAAGCTGGACCCCCGCTTTCGCGGGGGTGACGGTCAGGGTTTCAGCGTGACCCAGGTCGGCGCGTGATCGCTTGCGCCTTCCTGGCCGCGCACCCACCGGTCCACTCCCGCATCCTCCAGCCGCGCCGCCGCGGCGGGGCTGAGGAGCAGGTGGTCGATGCGGATGCCGGCGTTGCGCTGATACGCGTTCCGCCAATAGTCCCAGAAGGTGTAGAGGCGTTCGTCCGGGTGGAGGTCGCGCAGGGCGTCGGTCCAGCCCTGGGCGACGATGTCGGCGTAGGCGGCTCTGGCTTCGGGTTGGAACAGGGCGTCGTCCTGCCAGCGTTCGGGCTTGTAGACGTCGAGGTCGGTCGGGATGACATTATAGTCGCCGCACAGGACCACCGGTGCGCCGGTTGCGAGCAGATCTTTGGCATGATTCGCGAGGGCGGAGAGCCAGGCTAGCTTGTAGTCGAACTTGGGGCCGGTGACGGGATTGCCGTTGGGGGCGTACATGCCGCCGATCAGGACACCGTTGACCGCCGCCTCGATGTAGCGGCTCTGGCTCGGGTCGGGATCGTCCGGCAGGCCGCGGCGGGTTTCGATCGGCTGGCACCCCTTGGCGAGGAGGGCGACGCCGTTCCAGCGGGGTTGGCCCTGCCATATGGCGCCGTAGCCGGCCTTCTCGATCGCCGCGGCGGGGAATTTGTCGTCGGGCGCCTTCAGTTCTTGGAGGCAGGCGACGTCGGGTGCCTCCTTCTCCAGCCATTCGAGGAGGCGGGGGAGGCGGCCGTTGATGCCGTTGACGTTGAAGGTCGCGATTTTCACCGACTGCCTCCTGTTAACCCCTCTCCCCTTGCGGGAGAGGGACAGCCGGCGCGAAGCGGCGGCAGGGTGAGGGGATGAGGTGAGAGGATTGAACGCGAACGCCAATCCCCTCACCCTCCCGCTCGCGTTGCGAGCGGGCTCCTCCCTCTCCCGCAAGGGGAGAGGGGCTTTCGGCTCACGCCTCCGGCAGGAAGTCCGGGACTGACAGGTAACGCTCGCCGGTGTCGTAGTTGAAGCCGAGGATGCGCTTGTCGGTGCCCACTTCAGCCAGCTTCTGCGCGATGGCGGCCAGCGTGGCGCCGGAGCTGATACCGACCAATATGCCTTCCTCGCGCGCGGAGCGGCGGGCATATTCCTTGGCGTCGGCGGGGTCGACCTGGATCACGCCGTCGAGCAGATCGGTGTGCAGGTTCTTCGGCACGAAGCCGGCTCCGATGCCCTGGATCGGGTGCGGGGCAGGCGAGCCGCCCGAGATGACGGGCGACAGGGTCGGCTCGACCGCGAAGACCTGCAGGTTCGGCCACGCCTTCTTCAGTACCTGGGCGCAGCCGGTGATGTGGCCGCCGGTGCCGACGCCGGTGACCAGCACGTCGATCGGATTGTCGCCGAAATCGTTCAGGATCTCCTGCGCGGTGGTGCGGACGTGGACTTCGATATTGGCCGGGTTCTCGAACTGCTGCGGGATCCATGCGCCTTCGGTCTGGGCGGCGAGTTCCTGCGCGCGCTCGATCGCGCCCTTCATGCCCTTCTCACGCGGGGTAAGGTCGAAGGTCGCGCCATAAGCCAGCATCAGGCGGCGCCGCTCCAGGCTCATGCTTTCGGGCATGACGAGGATCAGCTTGTAGCCCTTGACCGCGGCGACGAGCGCCAGGCCGATGCCGGTATTGCCGCTGGTCGGCTCGATGATGGTGCCGCCGGGCTTCAGCGTGCCGGAGCGTTCGGCACCCTCGACCATGGCGAGCGCGATGCGGTCCTTGACCGATCCGCCGGGATTGGCGCGCTCGGATTTCACCCACACTTCGGCATCGCCGAACAGGCGGTTGACGCGGACATGCGGCGTGTTGCCGATCGTCTCGAGAATATTGGCGAACTTCATGGGAGTCCTTTCTCGGCTTTGGGGTTGGCGCCTGCGACCATGGCCGGCGCTTCTACTTCAGGGACAGACTTGCCGGAAGCCTCGGCGAGGATCTGAGGCTCCGGCGCGAGGAACCGATCCGCCCTGCGCAGGGTGGGAAAGGCCCAGGCGCACAGGCCGGTGACGAGCACCGCCAATGCGCCGCCGCCCGTCACCGCGGCCACGGGGCCGAAGGCGGAGCCCGACAGTCCCGCACGGAACTCGCCAAGCTCGTTGGAGGCGGAGATGAACAGGCCGGACACGGCCGAGACGCGGCCGCGCATCGCATCGGGCGTGTGCAGCTGGATAAGCGACGAGCGCACGTTGACGCTAATCATGTCGGCCGCGCCTAGCACGAACAGGCTGGCGAGCGAGAGCCACATGACGCGGCTTTCGCCGAACACCATGGTGGCGATGCCGAAGATGGCCACGCAGGCGAACATCTTGACGCCGACGCGGTCCTGCAGCGGGCGCCAGGACAGCCAGATGGCGGTGAGCGCGGCGCCGACCGCTGGCGCGGCGCGAAGCTGGCCAAGACCTTCGGAGCCGACGTGCAGGATGTCGCGGGCGTAGACGGGCAGCATCGCAGTGGCGCCGCCGAGCAGCACGGCGAACAGGTCCAATGTGATGGCGCCCAGCACGATCTTGTTGTCGCGCACATAGGCCAGGCCCTCGATCACGGCCTTCAATGGGTTCGAACTGCCGGCATTGCCGCGCGGGATCGGGCGGATCAGCATCATGGCGCCGAGGCTGACGGCGAACAGGACCGAGGACGCTTCGTAGGGGAGCGAGGCGCCATAGGCATAAGCGAAGCCGCCGATCACCGGGCCGACGACGGCGCCGAGCGTGAAGGCGGTGGAGTTGAGCGCGATGGCGTTAGGCAGCAGGCGTGCCGGCACCAGGTTGGGCGCGAAGGAGGAGAGGGCCGGGCCGGAGAAAGCACGGCCGATGCCGAGCAGCACCGCGACGAAGAAGAGCGGCACCAGGCTCATCGCCTCCCACCACTCCAGCGCCGCGAGCGCGCCGGCGCAGACCACCTCCATCGCCAGCATGACGCGCACGATCCAGCGCCGGTCCATCCGGTCGGCGACATAGCCGGCGACGAGGGTGAGCAGGAACAAGGGCAGGAACTGCGCCAAGCCGATCATGCCGAGCCAGAAGCTCGCCGCCTCGATGCTCATCGTCTGGCGCGCAATGTCGTAGACGTGGATGCCAATCACCACGACCAGCATGGTGTTGGCAATGGTGCTCGCCAGCCGCGCGAACCAGAACAGCCGATAGTCGCGTATGCGGAAGGGGTGCGAGGGTTCGGCGGGCGCCATCAGGGCCACCTAAGCCACCCTTGCGAAGGCTTCAACGGGGCGGCGGCGTAAAGGTGGATTATGCCAGCACAGGCGGTGAGGGGAGCAGCATCTTGCGCAGCGGGCGTTCATGGGAGTGTGAGGCAAGGCAAAGGTAACGAAGGTCACGTGCTTTCGCGCGAAACGTCGGCGGGCGGCGGGGTGCGTTTACCTACGGGCTTCAGGGCGTCGGGCGAGGCATAGCGCAAGGCGGCGATGAGCAGGCCATCATTATAGCGCCGCCGCTCGCCCACCTGCTTGCCACGATAGAAAATGGGCGTGGCGATGCCGTCGAAGGTGCGGGCGATCGCCGTGTCGAGCGCCCGGCTGCGACCTTCGCGCTGCGCCAGCGCCCAGGCCGCCGCGAAACTGCTGTCCGCGCCCGCGCGCTTGAGGAGGGCATAAGCCGATTTTGGGCTGATCCCCACCGACTTCGCCGCGGCCGAGACGACGCCGATGGTGGCAAGGGCCTCGATGAAGCCGCGCTGCCGCTCGGGCGTCCAGCCGTCGTGGCGGTCGCGCGCCGAGATGACGGGATCGAAGGCGAGGCGGTCGGCTGAGTCGGTCATCCACCAGCTTATGCGGGAGGTGGGGTGTGTAGGAAAACGGTTTCGCTTGTTTCCCATCACCGTCACCCCGGATCAAGTCCGGGGCGACGGTGATGGAGGATTATCACTGATGGCGATGAAGCTTCATTCCAACTTCGCAGTGCATCCCGGTGCATGGCTGCGCGCCGAGATCATCGAGCCGGCGGCCCTTAGCGTCACTGCGCTGGCCGAGCGGCAGCACGTCACGCGTCAGGCGGCGAGCAATCTGCTTAACTGCAATGCGGGCGTGTCGGCGGAAGTGGCGATCCGGTTCAAAAAGGCGTACTAGGGCCGATACGTTGATGCGGATGCAGGCGACGCATGAGCTTGCCGGCGCACGAGCGCGGGAGGATGAGATTGTGGTGGAGGCGCCTTAAGGGCTCGGTCCGCCTCCGACGGCGTCCCCGGCCGCATGGATTGCGGCGGAAAAATTGCGAAATCACACGATTCTCGTCAGACATAAAGGATGACAAAGATTCCCTGCGATGATTGTGGCGCATTGATCCTGCCCGCCACCGCCGAACGCACTGGCGGGATCTGCATGGCCTGCAAACAAGGCATTAGAAAGAGCATGGATGCGTCGAGGGCCTACTATGAAAATCTGAAAATCTATGACCCATTCCGTGAGCTTTGGCGGTCTTTAGTTAAGAGGAGTTCGATTGACACGCAATTAGAGCATTTTTCCAGCGATGAGAGAGTGTATTTCTGTGCGTGTCTGTTAGAAGGTGAGGTGTACAATGGGGGATTTGATCAGTTCTTCTCAAATAGTTCGGGTAATTATTACCAAATCTCAGTTGATGCTTTGAGAGAGATTGGAGCTCTAAGATCTCTTGATATTGTTGTCGAGGCCGCCGAGATAATTTTCGGAGAGCGCGAGCCTTCAAGCGATCGCATGGAGCGCTGTAAGATCATGTCGTCAAGAACTCGGCGATTATCAGAGGTTTTGAAGCGGTACCGACAGACATCTCGATTGGAGCATCTCGACAAGCAGTTCTACGACGACCCCGATCAACTTGGAGAGCGTCTGCGAAATTATGCGACGCAGCGAGGATTGGTCAATCAGTTCTTGGACGAGCCCCGATTTATCTGAGTGGTTTGAATAGGCCGATCAAGAGGCAGCTAAGTCTTTCAGATTTTCACCCTACACTCACGAAGCTATCCAGCACCCGCTTCCGGCCCGCATGTTCGAAGTCGATCTCCAGCTTGTTGCCTTCGATTTCCGCGACCAGGCCGTAGCCGAATTTTGAGTGGAAGACGCGTTGGCCGAGGGTGATGTCGGTGCGGCCGGGGTTGCCGAGGCTTACGGCGCTGGCTCTTGCCTCCACCACGCGGGGCGGGCTGCGTTCGAACCCGCCGCCTGCCGCTCTCTGCCAGCCGGGGCCGCGGCCGGTGCCGCGGGCGACGTCGGCGAAGGGGTCGGCGCGTTCGGACCAGTTGGCGCGCCATAGGGACTCGCCGCCGCTCATGGTGGTTTCCGTGTCGATATGCTCGGCCGGCAATTCGGTGACGAAGCGGCTTGGGATGGAGCTGGTCCACTGGCCGTAGATGCGGCGGTTGGCGGCATGGAAGATGAAGCACTTGTGCCGCGCCCTTGTGATGGCGACATAAGCGAGACGGCGTTCCTCCTCGAGGCTCGCTTGGCCGCCTTCGTCGAGCGCGCGTTGCGAGGGGAACACGCCTTCCTCCCAGCCGGCGAGGAAGACGGTGCCGAATTCGAGACCCTTGGCGGCGTGGATAGTCATCACCGTCACCTTGTCGGTATCGGCGGCCGCGTCATTGTCCATGACCAGGCTGACATGTTCGAGGAAGGCGCCGAGCGTTTCATATTCCTCCATGGCGCGGGCAAGCTCGGCCAGGTTTTCGAGGCGGCCGGCGCTTTCGGCCGAGCGATCGGCCTGGAGCATGACGGTGTAGCCGGATTCCTCCAGCATCAGGCGCGCGAGCTCGGCATGGTTCATGTCGGCCATGCGGCTGCGCCAACGAGCGATGTCGCCGACGAAGCGGCCCAATGAGTTGCGGGCGGCGGCGGTGAGCTCGTCCGTGTCGAGCAGCTGCGCGGCGGCGGACAGGAGCGGGGCATTGGTCGCGCGGGCGAAGCTGTGGATGCGGGCTACGGCCTTGTCGCCGAGGCCGCGCTTGGGCGTGTTGACGATGCGTTCGAAGGCGAGGTCGTCCGACGGCTGCGCGATCAGGCGCAGGTAGGCCATGGCGTCGCGGATCTCCGCGCGCTCGTAGAAGCGGAAGCCGCCGACGATGCGGTATGGCAGGCCGATGGCGATGAAGCGGTCTTCCAATTCCCGCGTCTGGAACTGGGCGCGGACGAGGATGGCGGTGTCGTCGAGCTTGCCGCCGCGGCGTTGCAGCGCCTCGATCTCGTCGCCGATGCGGCGGGCCTCTTCGGGGCCGTCCCAGACGCCGATCACCTGGACCTTCTCGCCCACGTCGAACTCGGTCCAGAGCGTCTTGCCGAGGCGACCGCCATTGTTGGCGATGACGCCGGACGCGGCGGCGAGGATGTGGGGGGTGGAGCGGTAATTCTGTTCGAGGCGGATCACAGCAGCGCCGGGGAAGTCCTTCTCGAACTTGAGGATGTTGGCGACCTCGGCTCCACGCCAGGAGTAGATGCTCTGGTCGTCGTCGCCGACCACGGCGATGTTCTTGCGCTCCTGCGCGAGCAGGCGGAGCCAGAGATATTGGGCCTGGTTGGTGTCCTGATATTCGTCCACCATGATATATTTGAAGCGCTGCTGGTACTGCTCCAGCACCTCGCGGTGGGTGCGCAGGATGGTGAGCATGTGGAGCAGCAGGTCGCCGAAGTCGCAGGCGTTGAGCGTGCGCAGGCGTGACTGATAGGCGGCATAGAGCTCGCCGCCGCGGCCATTGGCATAGGCCTCGCTTTCGCCCGCATCGACCTGGTCGGGGGTCCAGCCGCGATTCTTCCAGCGGTCGATCAGGCCGGCGAGGCTGCGCGCCGGGAAGCGCTTCTCGTCGATGTCGGCCGCGGCGATCAGTTGCTTGAGCACACGCAGCTGGTCGTCCGTGTCGAGGATGGTGAAGTTGGACTGGAGGCCGACCAGCTCGGCATGGCGGCGCAGCATCTTGGCGGCGACCGAGTGGAAGGTGCCGAGCCAGGGCATGCCCTCGACCGCGTCGCCGATGATGCGGCCCACCCGCTCGCGCATCTCGCGCGCGGCCTTGTTGGTGAAGGTGACCGACAGGATCTCCGACGGCCAGGCGCGGCGGGTGGCGATGAGGTGGGCGAGGCGCGCGGTGAGCGCGGCGGTCTTGCCGGTGCCGGCGCCGGCGAGGACCAGGACGGGGCCTTCGGTGGTGAGCACGGCCTCACGCTGCGGCGGATTGAGGTGCGCGATATAGGCGGGCTCTTGGGTGGTCTGGGGAAGCTGGGTCACCGGCGAACAGGTAGGGAACGGGGGCGCAGAGGGCAAGTCGATAGCGGTTGCACGGGCGGCCGTGCCATGGCATTCCGGAGCCGGAACAAAGGGGGAATCGACTATGGCGATTACGGGCAAGTGTCACTGCGGGGCAGTCAGCTACTCGGTGAACGCGGAGCCGGAACATCATGCGCTGTGCCATTGCACCGATTGCCGCGTGTGGTCGGGCGCGCCGATGGTCGGCTGGATCGCCTTCAAGGAAGCGGCCGTGACGATCACGGGTACGCCCGCCACCTATCAGTCGTCCGAGCATGGCAGCCGCGATTTCTGCGGCACGTGCGGGACCGGGCTGTTCTACCGCAACCCGGCGTTCCTGCCCGGTTTGATCGACATTCATTCGGGCACGCTCGACGATTATGCGGGTCATGCGCCGGGCGCGCAGATCATGGTCAAGGACCGGGTGGCGTGGATGGACGGCGTGGAGGAGTTGCCGCGTTTTGCCGCCTACCCGGGCATGGATTGAGGCGCCGGGGCGGCCGCCCTTGACCGCGGCCGCCCGGTTCGTCACCCCTGAGGCAAAAGGGGAGAGGCGCATGTCACCATTCCGCGCGAACCGGCGCGTCTTGACCGCCAGCCTGGTGGGCACGTCGGTCGAATTCTACGATTTCTACATCTATGCGACGGCGGCGGCTTTGGTGTTTCCGGAGCTGTTCTTTCCGTCCTCGTCCGCTTCGGCGGCGTTGCTGCTGTCGTTCGCAACGATCGGGGTGGCGTTCGTGGCTCGGCCGGTGGGGGCGGCAGCGTTTGGGCATTTCGGGGATCGGCTGGGGCGGAAGTCCACTTTGGTAGCGAGCCTGCTGCTGATGGGCGGGTCGACCCTGCTGATCGGCTTCCTGCCGACCTATGCGACCGCAGGCGTGCTGGCGCCCTTGCTGCTGTGCATCCTGCGGTTCGGGCAAGGCTTCGGCCTTGGCGGTGAGTGGGGCGGGGCGGCGTTGCTGGCAGTGGAGAATGCGCCGACGGGATATCGCGCGCGGTTCGGCATGTTCCCGCAATTGGGCGCGCCGGTCGGGTTCATCGCGGCCAATGGCCTGTTCCTGCTGCTCGGCCTGTGGCTGAGCGCTGAGGAGTTTCGCGATTGGGGGTGGCGGATACCGTTCATCCTCAGTGCGCTGCTGGTCATCATCGGCCTGTGGATCCGCTTGAAGCTCACCGAGACGCCGGCCTTCCAGAAGGCGCTGGAGGAGGGACCACCGCCGGGCGTCCCGATCGCCGAACTGGTCGGCAAGCATGGCGGCGCATTCATTCTCGGGACGCTGGGGGCGATCGCCTGCTTCGTGCTTTATTACATCACCACCGCCTTTGCGCTCGGCTACGGCACCAAGACGCTGGGCCATAGCATGCAGCAGTTCCTGAGCGTGCAGCTCGGCGCGATCTGCTTCATGGCGCTCGGCATCTATCTCGCCGCGTGGCTGGCGGACCGGCAATATGACGAGCGACGGGTGCTGGCGGGCGGGTGCGTGGCGACGGTGTTCGCGGGCTTCCTGATGGCGCCGATGATGACGAGCGGGCTGACTGGTGCGTTCGTCTATCTATCGCTGGCGCTGTTTCTGATGGGCACGGTCTATGGGCCGTTGGGCGCGTGGTTGCCGAGCCTGTTTCCGGCGCGGGTGCGCTATACGGGGGCGTCGATGACGTTCAACGTGGCGGGCGTGCTGGGTGGCGGGCTGACGCCGCTGATCGCGCAGGCGCTGGCGACGGAAGGTGGGCTGGCGCCGGTGGGTCTTTATGCGAGCGGGGCGGCGGTGCTGAGCCTCGTCGCCCTGCTCATGATCAGGAAGCGGCCCGCAGCAATGTGAGCTTCGCCTTGCCGTGGTTGCGCTCGGTCTCGACTTCGAGGCCCGGCACGGACACGGTTTCACTGCGGTCGGTCTCAATGCTGACCAATGCACCGGGGGCGAGGGCCTTCGCCTCCGCGAGCTGGGCCAGCGCCTTCTGCCCCAGACCTGTACCGTAGGGCGGGTCCATCAGGACGAGGTGGAACGGACCGCCCGCGGCGCGGGTCGCGTCCTGCGAACGGATGTCGGCGGCCGCTCCCAGTTTGGCCACATTGGCCTTGATGGCGGTTATGGCCGCGCGGTCCGTCTCGAAGAAGGTGCAACGCGCCGCACCGCGCGACAATGCCTCCAGCCCGAGCGCGCCCGATCCGGCGAACAGGTCGGCGACCTCCAGCCCCTCGAAGCTGCCGAGGCGGCTTTGCAGCATGGAGAAGAGCGCCTCACGTGTGCGGGCGATGGTGGGGCGGGTGGCGAGGCCTTTCGGCGCGACAAGGGCACGGCCGCGCCATTGGCCGGCGATGATCTTCACCGCTTCGGCGCTCCCCGGCCGGTCGGACGCGGACCCTTCGTGCCGGGACGGCCGCCGCGCGAGCCCGGCTTTCCGCCCGGAGCGCCGCCGGACGTACGATCGGTCCTGGGGCGCAGCGTCTTGGGCCGGTCCACGAGAGCGCCGGGCCGCTCGTCGCGTGCAGACGGGCGACGATCGGTGCGTGCAGCCTCCTTCGCCGGCCCGCGTTCCTCACGGCCCAGGCGTTCGGTGCGGGCGCCGGAGCGGCCCGGACCACGCGGCTCGGCGCGTCCGGGCCGGTCTTGCCGAGCACCTGAGCGGCCGAACGGCCGTGCCTCGCTGCGGTCCGGGCGTTCGGTCCTGGCGCCGGGTCGGGTAATGCCGCGTGCTTCGCTGCGCTCGGGACGCTCCTGGCCCGGACCGGAGCGGCCGAAGGAACGTGTCTCGCCATGATCCGGACGTTCGCCTCTGCTGCTCGGTCGTGCGGATGCGCGTGCGTCGCTGCGGTCGGGGCGGCCCTGCTTGGGCCCCGTACGGGTGAAGGGGCGTGGTTCGCCGCGATCCGGGCGATCGGTGCGCTGGGAGAATGCTGGACGGGGGCGAGCCTCACCGCGGTCTTCACGAACGGGAGTGGCGCGTGGGGCGGGCGGCGTTTTGCGGCGGGGCGCGGGGGTAGGCCTCGTCGCCGCGAACTCGCCGATCGGGGCGTGGGCGGTCTTGCCGCCGAGCATGCGCTTGAATTCGACCAGGTCGTGCTGGCGCACCTCATCGACGTCACCGGGCTGCAGGTCGCCGAGCACGAACGGGCCGTAGGCGATGCGCAGCAGGCGCGAGACCTGGAGGCCGAGATGTTCCAGCACGCGGCGGACCTCGCGGTTCTTGCCTTCGGTGAGGCGCATCTCGACCCAGCCGTTGCGGCCGGTGCGGCGTTCGAGATTGGCGTCGATCGAGCCGTAGCGCACGCCCTCGATCTCGATGCCGTGGATCAGGTCCTCAAGCTGTTCCTGGCTGACGTCGCCGAACACGCGAGCGCGATAGGTGCGCTCGACCCCGGTGGAGGGCAGTTCGAGCTGGCGCTTCAATTCCCCGTCGGTGGTGAGCAGCAGCAGCCCCTCGGTGTTCATGTCGAGGCGGCCGACCGGCATCAGGCGCGGCAGGCCCTGCGGCAAGCGGTCGTAGATGGTCGGGCGCCCGGCAGGGTCGCGCGCGGCGGTCAGCAATCCGGGCGGCTTGTGGTAGCGGAACAGGCGGGCGGGCGCGGGCTCGCGCACCGCCATGCCGTCGACGGTGACGCCGTGCAGCGAGGTCAGCAGGGTTGCCGGCGTTTCCACCGCGTCGCCGTTGATCGCGATCCGCCGCTCCTCGATCATCCGTTCGATATCGCGGCGCGACGCGATGCCCGCGCGGGCCAGCAGCTTGGCGATGCGCTGTCCTTCGCGCTCATTACCGGTGGGGGCCAAGTCGTCTCTCCGCATGTTCAGAATATTCGTGCAAGCCTTGCCCTTCATGCCACCTAAAGCGGGATCGTTCGTTTCGCGAACAGATCGACGGGACGGGAACGGGGCCACTAACATGCTGTTCGGTAAACGCGAAAGGGCAATCCGCCGTATCCTGGTGGTCGAGGACGAGCCTTTGGTCGCGTTCGACAACGAACATTCGCTGGCTGCCGCTGGCTATGAGGTGGTGGCCACGGTGGACACGCTTGCCGACGCCGTGAAGGCGCTGGACGGGGGCGAGATCGACCTGGTGCTGAGCGATGTGGCGCTGAGCGGCGATGGCGACGGCACCGACGTCGCGCGCGCGGCGGCGGAGAAAGGCGTTCCGGTGCTGTTCGTCACCGGCAATTGCCCGGACGGCGCCCGCAGCATGGCGGTGGGGTGCCTGACCAAGCCTTATACCGACCGCATGCTCAAGGCCGCGCTCGACGCGCTGGACGCGACCTTCCAGGGCAAGAGCGTGAAGAAGCTGCCGACGGGACTGAGCCTGTATGAAGGCGCCGGACATTTCTCTACGCCTGAAGACGGCTGATCGGTGAAGTTGACACGAACGTCACACCGTCAAGCGCGACGTGTCGATGGCTGAATGCGCGTGCGTCGGCGCCAATGTGAACGGAAGTTCACACTAGATTCACGCCAAGACGCATGTTTTTGCATGTGCGCCGGCGCGTGGGCACCTGGATTGAGAACGAGCCAGCGGTAAGGTGCCATGGCGACTCGGCTGTAGGAAAGCGGTTCGTGTGCTGGTGGTGAAAGCGCTGTTCTTCACGCCCAGAGATCACGCACGGTTCGTCCAAGGGAGGGCATGTCCTCGAACGTGTCCAGGCCGTCGAAGTGATCGATCGGCAGGTCGGCGACGGCTTCGAACTTCGCGAGGCGGATGTTCACGGCCATTCGGCGCCGGCCATCCTCTTCCTGCCTGAGGCCCCGCCATGCCAGCACACCGGCACAGGTCGGGCAGAAGAGGATCTCAAGCGCGGGATCATCCTTGCCGATCCTGTGAAAGCGCGATGTCGGGCCGGCAACGGAGATCCGGCCATCCTCGAAATCATAGGCCCACAAGGCGCCGTAGCGATGGCATAGCGTGCAATTGCACGCGGTGATCGCGCCAGGGTCGCCCGTCAGCGTCCAGGTGGCGGCGCCGCAATGACACGATCCGGTCAACATGCCGCGCCCCTTTCCGGCTTTCCGATCCATTCACTCACGTCGAGAGACGACCCGATCAGCCGATGCCTTTGCCGCCGATGGGGATCGTCTTCTGCTGCAGGCCCTCAGCTTCCATGTCGATGAGCGGGATTGCCCTGGCGATGGAGGCGGTCACCGCAGGAAGCTTCAGCGAGGCCGCATGGCTGGCGGCGCTATCCCAAACCTCGGTGATCCAGATGTCGTTTTCGCGCTCGGCATCCTTGGCCACGACGTAGCTGATGCAGCCGGGCATCGCGTCGGCGCCTTCCAGGACCAGGGCGATCAGTGCATCGCGCTGCCCGGACTTGGCGGTCATCTTGCCTATCAACCCAAACAAAGCACCCTCCTGCGCTTCAAGCCGCCCCGCCACCATGACGGCTGCGGCACCGGCAACGAAGTGGCGACGATCGATCACGAGCCGAGCATCATTAGACGCCGGCTATCGGCCTCAACACTGCGCCGGAAAGTCCCGAATGGATCGCCTGTCATCAAGAGGGCCATGGGTCTCGGCGCGATCACTGTTTTCAACGCTCCGCGCCGCGCCGCTTCTGGATGACGGCCACTGCGACCATGGCGAGAACGCCGAGCGGGAACCACAGGCCGGGATTGCCGACGATGATGCCGATGAACCAGAAGAAGGCGAGGGCGGCGACGGGTGTGAACTTCGTCATTTCCGAAGCGTATCGGGTGTGAGGTGTGACGGCAAGTTCTGGCAGGGCATCTGCGCGAGACTGCGAGCAATCCTCGCGGCGATCGTTGCGGTTCAAAGGAAGAAGGTGGACGCCGGATCAAGTCCGGGGCGACGATGGTGAGGGGACGTTGGCCGTACCTTCCGCGAAGGCGTTCTCGGGGCGGCCGTCCGTTGCGGCAAATCGGGCTAGGCGAATGGGGGCAAGCTGCTAAACCTCATGCGATGTGTAAGCGGGAGGCGTTGATTGGCTGAGGTGGCGCTGGCGGGACAGCCAAAAGGATTTCGGCTGGTCTGGGCCGGTCTGCAGAACCGCAAGACGGCGATCATGCTGGCCTTCGGGTTCGGCGCGGGGCTGCCGTTCGCGCTGCTGATCGGGACGCTCAACGCCTGGCTGGGCGAGGCCAATGTCGACCTGGCCACGATCGGTATCCTGTCGTGGATCGGGCTTGCCTATGCCTTCAAGTTCCTGTGGTCGCCGCTGGTCGATCGCTATCAGTTTCCGGTTCTCGGACGGCTGGGCCGGCGGCGTGGGTGGCTGCTGCTGTGCCAGGTGCTGATCGCGATCACCTTCGTGGCGCTGTCGATGACCGATCCGGCAGTGGCGATCGGCACGTTCGCGCTGGTTGCGGTGGTCGGTGCCTTCGCGTCGGCGACGCAGGACGTGGTGATTGACGCGTGGCGGATCGACGTCGCCGACGAGATCGCGACGGTCGAGATATTGTCCTCCATCTACCAGTTCGGACACCGCATGGCGGCTTTGGTCGGTGGCGCGCTGGCTTTGGTGCTGGCGGCGCGGGTCAGCTGGCCGACCGTTTATGCGATCATGGGCGTGGCGATGCTGCTGCCGATCATCGCCACTCTGGTGGCGCCTGACACGCCGCGGCCGCCGGCCTCGGTGGGCGAGGCCGAACTGCGCACCGGCGGCGCTGTCGATCCGCGCATCCGGCTGGCCGGCCTGGCGCTGGTCGGTATCGGCTGGGGCTGGGCTATCGTGACGATCGGCGCCTTCATGGCGCGGGTGCTGACCGCGTCGCCGGGCGATCCCGACCCGCCAGTCGCCAGCCTGTTCCTGCGCGAGACCGGACCGTGGATCATTGCCGCGACCGTATTCCTGCCGGCGATCGTCGCCGCCATCTTCAACTGGCTTCAGGCGACCGGGCGCCATGTGATCAGCGGGCCGGTATCGCGCCGCAGCGCGGGCGGGGCGGCGGCCGACCATAGTTATTCGGCGCTGATCCTGCCGCTGTCGGACCTCATCGCGCGGCTCCGGTGGGGCGTGATCCTGGTGCTGGGCATCATCCTCACCTACCGCCTGTGCGACAGTATCTGGGGGCCTTTCGCCTTTCCCTTCTACCTCGACGAACTCGGCTATTCGAACGATGAGATCGCGTTCGCGTCCAAGATCTTCGGCGTGTTCATGACCATTGCCGGCATCACACTGGCGGCGGTGCTGTTCGGCGTGATCGGACGGTTGCCGACGCTGATCGTGGGGGCGGCGGTGGCGGCGCTGAGCAACCTGCTCTACGCCGATCTGGCGGCAGGCGGCGGCGGGATCGACGCCTTTGCGCGGGTGACGGGTATCGCGGCGTTGGGCGAGGCATTCGGCACGGACCTGCGCATGATCCGGCTGATGGTCGCGATCTCGGGCGAGAATATCGCCGGAGGTCTGGCAGGAGGCGCCTATGTGGCGTGGCTGTCGTCGATCGCCAGCAAGAATTACAGCGCGGTGCAATTCGCGCTCCTCTCGTCGCTGACATTGCTGGTCGGATCGCTGGGGCGCGGCGCGGTGGGCGAGGCGATCGAGACCTATGGCTATGCGCCGGTATTCCAGGTGACGGCTGCCCTGGGCCTGATTGCGGTGGTGCTGTGTACGTTCGAATGGGCACGGGCGGCGCGCGAGGCGCGGCGTGAGGTGGTCGCCGCGGGCGTGGTGCCGGCCGGGGATGCGGCCAAGGTCACGGAAGGGGACGCCGCGGTCTAGGCCGGCGCCTGGTCGTTCTTCGCCAGCACCTCGCCGGCGAGATAGAGCGAGCCCATGATCAGCACCAATGGCGGTGCGGCGCGATCGGCATGGCGGGCGATCCAGCCGAGCGCATCTTCCATGTCGGCATGCGGCATGGCGGTGAGCCCTTCCTCCTTTGCCATGCGCGCGAGATCGGCGGGAGCATGGTGCGCGTGGCGGGCGACCGGCACGGTGTGGATTGTGATCGCACGGTCGGCGAAGGGCTTCAGCACTCCGCGCGCATCCTTGTTCTCCAGCAGGCCGAGGATGATGTGGAACGGCGTGCCGGGAGTGATGCGCGCGCGGAAGAAGTCGGCGACGACGCGCGCGGCGGCGGGATTGTGGCCGCCGTCGAGCCAGAGCTCGGCGCTCTTGGGCAATAGATACTGGAGCGGCCCGGCGGATAGCCGCTGCAGCCGCGCCGGCCATTCCGCCCAGCCCATGGCTGCCTTCAATGCCGCTTCCTTGACCGGCACGTCGCTCTGGTGGCGCAGCATGGCGATCGCGAGGCTGGCATTGAGCACCTGGTGCGCGCCGGGCAGGCGCGGCAGCGGCAGATCGAGGCGCCCGTGCGCATCCGAATAGTGGAGTCGCTGCTGGTAGACGGCAGCGTCCCAGCCACCGCCCTTCGCCGTCCAGTGCGCCCCGGCGGCGGCGGCCACCCTGCCGATCACGCTGGCGATGCGGTCGGGATAAGCGAGGGTGAGGAGGGGGGCGCCGGGCTTTGCGATGCCGGCCTTTTCGGCGGCGATCTGCTCGATCCTGGTGCCGAGGAATTGCTGGTGGTCGAGGCCGAGCTGGGCGATGCCGCAGGCGACGGGATTGCGGATCACGTTGGTGGCGTCGAGCCGGCCGCCCAAGCCGACCTCGACGATGCAGGCGTCCGCCGGCACGCGCGCGAAGGCGAGGAAGGCTGCCGCCGCCGTCACCTCGAAGAAGCTGGCGCCCACGTCCGCCCCTGCGTCCAGCACTTCGCAGAGCAGGTCGGCGAGGAGGTCGTCGTCGATCAGCGTGCCGGCGAGGCGAATGCGTTCGTTGAAGCGGACGAGGTGCGGGCTGGTGAAGGCATGGACCTTGAGCCCCGCAGCCTCAAGCGCCGCGCGCAGGAATGCGCAGGTCGAGCCCTTGCCGTTGGTGCCGGCGACGTGGAAGACGGGCGGGAGGCGCAGATGCGGGTCGCCGACGCGGGCGAGGAGGGCGGTGATGCGCTCCAGCCCGAGTATGTCCGCGCCCGGCGAGAGCGTGGCCAGGCGGTCGAGCTGCGCCTGTACGCGGGGGTGATCGGAGACGGCGTGGTCGGGCATGGAGCGCTTACCTGGTCAACCTTCATCCGTTTGCGGAGCTTCGAGACGGGCCTTCGACTTCGCTCAGTCCCTCCTCAGCATGAGCGGGTTTGAGTTTGGCTTAACCCCACACTGCTCATCCTGAGGAGCGGCTGAGCCTGCCGAAATGATCAGGTGAAACATTCCCCCGGAATGTTTCAGGACTATCCGGGGGACAGTCCGACCTGATCATCGTCTCGAAGGACCCCAGAACTTACGCCGCCGCCTTCGCCGGACACAGATAATCGATGATCTGCGCAAGCCGCTGCTTGAGGTCGCGGCGGTGGACGACCATGTCGATCATGCCGTGCTCCAGCAGATATTCCGCGCGCTGGAAGCCTTCCGGCAATTTCTCGCGGATGGTGGATTCGATCACGCGCTGGCCGGCGAAACCGATCAAGGCGCCCGGCTCGGCGATCTGGATGTCGCCCAGCATCGCATAGGATGCGGTGACGCCGCCGGTGGTAGGATCGGTGAGCACGACGATATAGGGCAAGCCGGCCTCGCGCAGCTCGGATATGGCGACCGTGGCCTTGGGCATCTGCATCAGCGACAGGATCGCCTCCTGCATGCGCGCGCCGCCCGATGCGGTCATGATGACATAGGGGCAATGGTCCTCAATCGCCGCGCGTGCGCCCGCCACGAAGGCGGCGCCCACGCCCATGCCCATCGATCCGCCCATGAAGGCGAAATCCTGCACGCCCAGCACCAGGCGGTTGCCCTCAATCGTGCCGCGTGCGTTGATCAGCGCGTCAGGCTCGCCAGTGGCGACGCGGGCGGCCTTCAGCCGGTCGGCATAGCGCTTCGTATCGCGGAACTTGAGCGGGTCTTCCTTGACCTGCACCGGGGGCAGCACGGAAAAGCCGGGATCGAGCAGCAGTTCGAAGCGCTTGCGCGGTCCGATGCGGCCATGATGGTCGCATTTCGGGCAGACGCTGGCATTCTCTTCATATTCCTTGGTGAACAGCATCGCATCGCAGCTCGGGCATTTGTGCCAGAGATTGTCGGGCGTCTCACGCTTGGGAAGGAAGGGAATGCTTTGGCGGACCCGGTTGAGCCAGCTCATGGGATGTCTCCTGAAGTTGGAGGTGCTTTAGCTTTGCCGCGGGAGATGTCCAATAGCGCGGATCAGCCCCTTTTCCTCTTGCGGGGAGGGAGGGTGAGGGGAGGAGGTGGGAAATGGTCGGACGCCGATCCCCTCTCCCCGCTCAGCTTCGCTGAGTCGCCCTCTCCCGCAAGGGAGAGGAGTTTTAGAGCGTTGCCTCGATATCCCGTGCCGCCTGGTCGGGATCCGCTGCGGCGGTGATCGGGCGGCCGATGACCAGGATCGACGCGCCGGCGTCCAATGCGGCGCGCGGGGTTATCACCCGCTTCTGGTCGCCGGCGGCACCGCCAGCCGGACGGACACCGGGGCAGACGAAGAAGCCCTGCGGCCACAGCTTGCGCGCGGCCGCCACTTCGCTGCCGGAACAGACGATGCCGTCCAGTCCCGCATCGCGCGCCAGGGCGGCGAGGCGCTCGACCTGGGCGTGCGGGTCAGCCGCCACGCCGATCGACTGAAGGTCCTCGCTGTCGAGGCTGGTGAGGACGGTGACGGCGACGACCTTGGTGCCGGCGGGCGCGCTCGCCTTGGCATCCTCCATCATGGCGCGGCCGCCGGCGGCATGGACGGTGAGGATGGCGGGTTCGAGCGGGCGAAGCGCCGCCACTGCGCTCGCAACCGTGTTGGGAATGTCGTGGAGCTTGAGGTCGAGGAAGATGGGCAGGCCAAGGCTCGCCATTTCCTTCACGCCCTTGGGACCATGCGCGACGAAGAATTCGAGGCCGAGCTTCAGCCCGCCGACATGGCGGCGGACCCTGGATGCGAGTGCCTTTGCACGCTCCAGGTCCGGCGTGTCGATGGCGACGTAGACGGGACCCTTCACGACAGGGTCGCCGGACGTTCCTCGACCGGCGCGGGCGCGGGTTCATCCACGGTCGCGACGGGCGGGGCAGGGGGCGCAGGCGCCTGCATGAGTGCGATTTGCCGTTCGAAGGCGTCGATCCGCCGCTTGCTGCTCCACATGCGGGCGCGGTGCAGTATGAACAGGGGTAGGAAGCCGAGCAGGAAGGCGGCGAGGAGCAGCACCGGCAGCTTCACGTCCGCCTGAAGCCCGCCCCACAGGTTCAGCGTCACCGTCGTCCAGTTGAACGACGAGAGCAGGATCGCGCCGACGGTAAGGGCGACCCAGAACAGCGTCTTCAGAAACTGCATTGTTTCGCCTCCATCGCCGAGCGTCTTAGGCAAAGGGTGCCGATGTGGCTAGACCTTGATCGATCCAAGCCGAGCCAGCCTGGATCGTGAATCAAGGTGTGAACACAAAAGCACCTCATCCGATTTCCGCCTCTAGCGTGTCGAACAAGGGCTGGATCGCGAGGAGGCGCGGACGCTCTTCGGCCAGGATCGCGCGAAAAGCATCGCGCTTCAGCCGCGCCGCGGCGCCGGGCGGAAGATGGCGACGGCCGAGCGTCGAAATTGTGATGTCGATCAGCCGCTCTGCCCCGTGCAGGCGGCCCCAAAGATAATCGTTCTCGCGATAGGCGCGGCTGAAGAAGGCGCCGAAGCTGTTGAACTGGATGCCCTTCAGCGTGGCGGCCGCGCCGCCGTCGCGGATGGAGGTGGCGTCGTCGGGCGAGATGCGGTCGACCTTCATCGGATCGAACTCGTCGATGCCCTCGCCCTGGAGCAGGGGCAGGCTGGCGATGTCGTAGAAGGGCCAGCCGAGATAGGCGAGGATGAGGGCGCGCCGCTCGGCCTTGGGGAAGGTGCCGAGTATGTCGGTGAACACCGCGTCGGCATGGTCGTCCTTGGCCTTGAGCGCCAGCGCCTCCGACAGGCCGGCAAGGGCCGCCCCGGGCGCGTCGGTGAGCTGCTGCAACGCGGTGCGGAACGCGTCCTGCCGCTCCTCGCCGCCGCGATAGGCGGAGATGAGGTCGTGGACGGCCTTTCGCGCCGCCTCGATCGCTTCGTCCGGAACCTGGCCTTCCTCGTCGATCTCGGCGATGCGGCGCGCGACGAAGCGCAGGCGGCGGATGCGGAAGGCCGCGTCGAAGCTTCGGAAGAAGTCGATGACCTGCTGCGCCGCGCCATTGGCAGTCATCGCATCATCGGCGTTTATACCGCCTTCGCGCACCGCGCCCCACAAGGCGTCGCGTACTGTCCGGCGGCGGCGCTGGCTCGGCGTGGTCGTTTCGGTGCGCAGCAGGTTGTCGGCGAGATCTTCGACCACCGCGGCAAGCTTGAGATGCCCATAGGCTGCGAAGGCGTAGCCCGCCTCGCGCGCGGCGACGCCATTGGCTTTGGCGCGCCACGATGCCAGCCGGGCAGGGGTGGGACGGCCGAGGAAAAGGGTGGTGCCGAACGCCCGCTCGATCGCGGCCTCCACTTCTGGCTGCATGGCGCGGAAGATGCGGCGCAAGCGGCGGATGTGGGAGGATCGCCGTTCGATCGCCTCCAGATTGTCGCGGATCGGCTGTTCGCGCGGAATGTCGGACATGGCGCCGAAGATGGTGGCGAAGAAGCCGGGGCTTTCCGCCTCTGCCGCGCCCGAAAAGCCGATGCTGCGGATGCCGGGCTTGGGGTCGATATAGACGAAGCGGCGGTCGACCTCGCGCCGCGTGGGCCGGTTCTGGAGCGCTTCCATCGCGGGGCGGAAGGGGGCGTTGGCGAGTACCGACCCGTCGATCAGCACCGCGCTTTCCGGATCGCCGATCGCGGCATGGCGCGGCAGGGCGCGAGCAAGGAAGGCGTCACGTTCCGGCCAGGCGTGCCCGCGCGCCTCCAGCACTTCGTCCAGTTCCTTGACGCGAAACGGCGGAAAGGCGCCGGGGAAGCTCGCGGTTGCACGCGCGGCAAAGGTGAGCGCGGCGGAATCGGCCAGCGCCCCCCCCTCGCCCCCCAGATCGCGGAAGGCGAGAGTGAGGCGATGCTCGGTTTCGGCGACCTCGGCAGGCGAGTGGAGCCGCAGTCGCTGCGGATGGCCATGAAAGTCGGTAACGGTCACGAACAGATCGAGCGGCTGGTAATGCGGCAGTAAAGGCGGGCCGCACGGGCTTGCTGCCATGGCGTCGAACGCGTCGAGCAGCAGGTTGGTGAAGACCTTGCCCCCGAACGGCGGATCGAACCACCGGCCGCGCACGAAGCTGGCCAGCTTGGCGCGGATTTCGGGCCGGTGATCGGGCTCCACCGTCTGGTCGAGCGTGTTGCTGCGCCGCGCCGAATAGGCCCAGGCGATCGGCACCGCGGCGGCCTTGGCGGCGCGCGACAGGGGGCTGACGTCCGGGTCCATAAGGCTGTCGACATCGGCCTTGCCCAGCCACAATTCGGTCAGCGGGTCGAGCGAGCGGCCGGTGGAGATGGCGTCGGCCAGGAAGATGGCGTTGATCCCGCCCGCACTCGCACCCGCAAGGATGTCGGTGACGATCCGCAGCGACAGGCCGCACTGGTCGGCGATGATGCCGAGCAGTTCCTGGTACACCGCCTGGGTACCGCCCACCGGCTCGGCAGGGCCGTGGAAGTTCTGGCTCGCCCGCGCGAGGCGCCAGATTTCCTTCGTGATTCCATGCATGTAGACGGCCAGGCTGATGCCGCCATAGCAGACCAGTGCGAGCCGCAGCTCCTTCTCCTTCATGCCCGTTGGTTGGCAGGCGCGCCGGAATTTGTCGAGGCGGGAAAGTTCCCGTTGCTCCGCGCCACCTTTCATCAACTCGTCGCACTAACGTCACGGCAGAACGCCAGACGCGAGACTCGGTTGGTCGTTGCGGATAGCTGACCCGTAACGACAACAACACGAGTATCCCCTGCATGATCACCGCCAAGCGCCTTCGCGGCGCCACCTCCGCTCTCGTACTTGCCGCCGCGACGCTGGTTCCGGTGCAGGCGATGGGCGAAGTGGCTTTGGCCCAGGTCACTCCCCGTCTCGCGATCGCTCGCGACGGTGAGATGAAGACGGTGCCGCAGGTGGATGTGGTGGTGAATGCGGACGCGGTGCTCGACAAGGCTGCTCCGGCCGACGTTGACGAGGAAACGAAGCATCTCGGCGACGGCGTCGCCAGCTTCTATGGCAACGAGCTGGCAGGCAACCGCACGGCGAGCGGCGAGCGTTTCAACCCCAAGGAACTGACGGCGGCGCACCGCACCCTGCCGATCGGCAGCAAGATCCGCGTCACCAACAAGGCGAATGGCAAGAGCGTCGTGGTCCGGGTCAACGATCGCGGTCCCTTTGCCAAGACCCGCATCATCGACCTGTCGCATGCAGCGGCGCAGGAGATCTCGATGGTGCGTGCGGGTACGGCCAAGGTCAGCCTCGAACTGATCTGAGGCGTTCTGCAAACGGCCGTCTCGTTTCGACGAACGACATTCCGTCCCGAGTCGAAACCTTTTCAAGGTCGGCCCGGGCTCCTAACTCTCCCACACCTTCATTTCAGGGGTGGGACTCTCAACATGATCAAGCATCTGGTTCTTGCCGGCGCCGCGACACTCGCGCTGGCAGCGACGGCGCCCGCGCTCGCCGCATCCGCCACCACGACGCAGGCGACAGCGCCGCAGCCCGGCAAGCCCGTACTGGGCAGCTGGGGCGTCGATACGGCCGGCATGGACAAGAGCGTCAAGCCGGGCGACAGCTTCTACAATTACGTCAACGGCACCTGGGACCGCACGACGCAGATCCCGGCCGACCGCTCGTCCTGGGGCGGCTTCGGCGTGCTGCGCGACTTGTCCGACACCCGCACGCGCGCGATCATCGAGGAAGCGGCCAAGTCCAAGGGCGCACCGGGCAGCAATGCCCAGAAGGTCGGCGATTATTATGCGAGCTTCATGGACGAAGCCGCCATCGAGGCCAAGGGCGCCGCACCGCTGAAGCCCTACCTGGCCAAGATCGACGCGATCCGCAGCACCACCGACCTCGCCCGCGCATTCGGCGCCGCCAACCGAACCGGCATCAGCACGCCGGTCGGCGCCGGCGTCGAGCAGGACCTGAAGGACAATAGCCAATATTCCGTCTATCTCGGCCAGGGCGGGCTGGGCCTTCCTGACCGTGACTATTATCTCGACCAGGCCAATCCCAAGTTCGCCGAGGCGCGCACGCGTTACCAGCAGCATATCGCCACCATGCTGCAGCTGGCCGGCATTTCGGACCCGGCGGGGAAGGCCAAGCGCATCTTCGATCTCGAGACCAAGATCGCGCAGACGCACTGGACGCGCGTCGAGCAGCGCCAGATCGAGAAGCTCTACAATCCCATGTCGGCAGCCGAGCTCGCGACCAACATGCCGGGCTTCGACTGGAACACCTACCTCGCCGCCGTGGGCGCGATCGACCAGAAGCGCTTCATCGCTTCGACGCCGAGCGCCCTTGCCGGTGCGGCCAAGCTCGTCCAGTCCGAGCCGCTGCAGACCTGGAAGGATTATCTCACCTTCCGCACCATCTCCAACGTGTCGCCGCTTCTTTCGAGGGCGTTCGTGGACGAGAATTTCGACATGTACGGCAAGACGTTGCAGGGCACCCCGCAGCTCAAGGACCGGTGGAAGCGCGGCGTCGACCTGATCGGCGGCAGCATGGGCGAGGCGGTCGGCCAGCTTTATGTGGCCAAATATTTCCCGCCTGAGTCCAAGGCCAAGATGGACGAGCTGGTCGGCAATCTCATCAAGGCGATGGACCGTCACCTTGAAGCGCTGGCGTGGATGAGCCCGGAGACCAAGGCCAAGGCACGCACGAAGCTGGCCGCGTTCACGCCCAAGATCGGCTATCCGGACAAGTGGCGCGACTATTCGGCGCTCCAGATCGTGCCGGGCGATGCGCTGGGTAACGCTGAGCGGGCGACCGCCTTCGAATATCAGCGCAATCTCGACAAGATCGGCAAGCCCGTCGACAAGGGCGAGTGGTTCATGTCGCCGCAGACGGTGAACGCCTATGCCAACCCGCTGATGAACGAGATCGTGTTCCCGGCGGCGATCCTGCAGGCACCGTTCTTCGATCCGAACGCCGACGATGCCGTGAACTATGGCGCGATCGGCGCGGTGATCGGGCATGAGATCACCCACCATTTCGATGACCAGGGCGCGAAGTTCGATCCGAATGGCAATCTCGCCGAATGGTGGTCGCCGGAGGACACGACGCGCTTCAAGGCGCTGACCGACCAGGTGGTGAAGCAATATGGCGAATATGAGCCACTGCCGGGCTCCAAGGTGAATGGCGAGCTGACGCTGGGCGAGAATATCGCCGACCTTGCCGGCCTCACCATCGCGTACGACGCCTACAAGATGTCGTTGAACGGTAGGCAAGCGCCCGTGATCGACGGCTATACCGGCGACCAGCGCTTCTTCCTCGGCTTCGGCCAGGTGTGGCGCAACAAGTATCGCGACGCGGCCTTGCTGTCGCAGCTGACCACCGATCCGCATACGCCCGGCCATTTCCGGCCGAACGTGGTGCGCAATTTCGACCCCTGGTACCAGGCGTTCAACGTGACCGACGGTGCACTCTATCTTCCGCCGGAACAGCGCATCAAAATCTGGTAAATTTGACGTTGTAACATTGGGGGCCGGCACGTAGTTGCCGGCCTTCCTTGTTTTTGGCGAGCGTATCAGGAGGACTCCCTGTCCAGGCGCGGATTGGCGGCCGTCTCGCTGCTTTTACTGATCATCCTCATCTTCGGCGTGCGCGCGTGCGTGCGCGATGCCGAGACGGTGAGCTCCAAAGAGGCCCAGACGATCCGCGAGCGGCGGATCAAGCAGGCGAGCCGCGCTCCCAGCACCATCGATTATCGCCGCCTGGACGGGCGACTGCAGCGGCTGTCGGCCGAACGGTCGATGGTCGGCCTTGCCGTGGGCGTGGTCGAAAACGGTCAGATTCGCTTCCTGAAGGGCTATGGCCTCACCACGGACGGCGGCGAGCCGGTCACGCCGGAAACGGTATTTCGATGGGCATCGGTGTCGAAGGGGGTGGCGGGCATCATGGTCGCCAAGCTGGCCGACGAGGGCAAGCTGTCGCTCCACGACCCGATCGCAAAGTACGGGCTGTCGCTGCGTCTGCCGAATGGTGTCGAGAATCGCGCCACGGTGGCGAACATCCTGTCGCACTCACTTGGCATTTTCGGCCATGCCAATGATTCCAAATTGGAGGATGGCCAGGATGCGCGAATGCTGCGCATGGACCTCGCCAATCTCAACCTCATCTGCCCGCCCGGTCAGTGCCATTCCTACCAGAATGTCGCCTATGACGCGGCGAGCGAACTGGTCGAGAAGGTCACCGGCAAGCCTTACCCGCAGGCGGTGCGCGAGCGGCTGTTCGGACCGCTGGGGATGAGCAGCGCCAGCCTGACCCGCGACGGGCTGTACGCCGCGCCGAGCTGGGCCAAGCCGCATCGCGGCGGCAAGGGGTCGAAAGCGGTCGAGGTGACCGACTCTTATTATCGGGTGCCGGCGGCGGGTGGTGTAAACAGCTCGATCAAGGACCTGGCCTTGTGGATGCAGGCGAACATGGGCCTGGACCCCGGCGTCGTTCCGGATTCGGTGCTGGCGATGGCGCAGGCGCAGGAGGTGCGCACGCCGGGCGAGTTGGGGCGCATGCGCAACTTTCGCGAGCGGGTGAAGGATGCGCATTATGGCCTAGGCTGGCGCATCTACGATTATGACGGGCACCGCGTAATTGGCCATCGCGGCGGGGTAACGGGGTTCCGGTCGCTGGTGCTGTTCGATCCGGCGAAGAAGAGCGGCGTGGTGGCATTGTGGAACAGTTCCACCAACCAGCCCGGCGGACTGGAGTTCGAGGTCATGGACATGATCTACGGGCTGGAGCCGAGGGACTGGATGAAGCTGGGCGAGCAGGGGACGCCGGAACCGCAGGAGGGCGTGCCCTTTACGGGAGGCTGAACCCGCCTTCAGCCCAAACGCGGAAAGGGAAATGACAGGCGCTATGCTGGCCTGATCGTTGCCCAGATCGGCAGGTGATCGCTGGCCACTCGCGACAACATGCTGTGGTGCGCGCCACTTTCCACTACCTCGAGCGCGTCGCTGACCATGATCCGGTCCAGTTGCGCCACCGGCCGGCGCGCATGAAAGCTGCGGCCGCAATCGGCAAAGCGGTGATGGTGGCTGAAGTCGCGCAGACAGCCGCCATTGGCCGACCACTCGTTCAAGTCGCCCATCATGACTGTAGCCATCGACTCGTTCTTTGCGGCGAGATGGGCCAGGATCGCATGCGCCTGCCGGCGCCGCCACAGGCCCGACAGGTCGAGATGCATGCCGACCACGCGCAGCCGGGTGCCGCCGACCGCCACCTCCGCCATCACCGCGCCGCGCGGTTCGAGCGAGGGGAGGTGGAGCATCTCGCACCCGAGAATCTCGGCATCCTTGCGCACCAGCAGCGCATTGCCGTGCCAGCCCATGCTTCCATGCCGCGCCGCAAAAGGCACCGGCTTATAGTCGCTATGCTCATCCAGCATGTATGGCGGGATCGCCGACAGCCGCGCGCCGAAGCGCCGATCGGCTTCCTGCAACGCGATCACGTCGGCGCCTACTTCGTTCAGCACCTCGATCACGCGCTCGGGCCGCCGGCGCCTGTCGGTGCCGATGGCCTTTCGCATATTGTAGGATGCGACCTTGATCATGGACGCATGTGGTGGACCGTCCGGGCCGCCAGGATCAATGCCCCTTGTGATCGGTCCGCCTGCCGATCTGGTGATCAAGGGCGCGAACGGCTTTCTTTGCCGCGCCGATGATCGCGCGATCGACCGTTGCACCATGTTCGGAAACCGCCACCGGCTGAACTCCGCTCATTCGTGCTTCCAGTGTACACCTGAGGTCTGCCGCACCTCCGCGCGGGCCGTTGATGTCGGCGACGTGGATTTCGACGTCGGTGATGCGATCTTCGAAGCGGGCAAGGCGCTGGCGCACCTGTTCCTCGATCCTGGTGTCGCGGTCGGCGTCGCTTTCGACCTGATTGTCGGTGTTGATCTGGATGAACAAGACTGGCCTCCACTCCTATTGAGACAGATCAGGAAATGATCGGGACTCGTCCCGCGTTCCCTTGAAAGTGACGGCGGCGGCGGGCACGTTTGCCGCAACATGGCGAAGCTGAAGAAAAGATATGTGTGCCAGGCGTGCGGTTCGGTCAGCCCGCGCTGGCAGGGACAGTGCGGTGATTGCTCCGAATGGAACTCGTTGGTGGAGGACGTCGGCAATGTCGTGACTGCCTTTTCGGCGCGCCACGATCTGCGCTCGGGCGGGCGGGCGGTCGAACTGGTCGGCCTCGACACGGACGTTGCGCTGCCGCCGCGCACTGGCAGCGGGATCGCCGAGTTCGATCGTGCGCTGGGCGGCGGCTTCGTGCCGGGCTCCGCGACCCTGATCGGCGGCGATCCCGGAATCGGCAAGTCGACCCTGCTGCTCCAGGCCGCCGCCAGCGTGGCGAGCCGCGGCCTTCGCGTCGCCTATATCTCGGGCGAGGAAGCGGCGGATCAGGTGCGCCTGCGTGCACGCCGTCTCGGGCTCGGCAACGCGCCGGTCAAGCTCGCCTCTGCCACTTCGGTGCGCGACATCCTGACTACGCTCGCCGACGGGCCGCCGCCGGCCTTGCTGGTGATCGATTCGATCCAGACCATGCATTCGGACGTTATCGAAGGCGCGCCGGGCACGGTCAGTCAGGTGCGTGCGTCAGCGCAGGAACTCATTCGCTTCGCCAAGGAGACCGGCGCCGCTCTTGTCCTGGTCGGCCATGTCACCAAGGACGGCGCGATCGCCGGCCCGCGCGTGCTCGAACATATGGTCGATACGGTGCTGAGCTTCGAGGGCGAGCGCAGTCACCAGTATCGCATCCTGCGCGCCGCCAAGAACCGCTTCGGCGGCACCGACGAGATCGGCGTGTTCGCGATGGAGGAGGGCGGGCTCACCCAGGTCGCCAACCCCTCGGCCCTGTTTCTGACCGACCGGGGCGAAGCCGTGCCGGGCGCCACCGTCTTTCCTGCCCTGGAAGGCACGCGCCCCGTGCTGGTCGAGATCCAGGCGCTCACGGTTCGCCTTGCCAGCGGCGCTACGCCGCGCCGGGCGGTGGTGGGCTGGGACAGCGGCCGCCTTGCCATGATCCTGGCGGTGCTGGAGGCGCGTTGCGGCCTCAGCTTCTCGACGGCGGAGGTCTATCTCAACGTCGCCGGCGGCTACCGCGTGCAGGACCCGGCTGCCGACATGGCGGTCGCCGCGGCATTGGTTTCTGCCTTGTCCGAGCGGCCCGTGCCGGCCGACACCGTGGCGTTCGGCGAAGTGTCGCTCTCCGGCGAGTTGCGACCCGTGGCGCACGGCGCACTGCGCCTCAAGGAAGCGGCCAAGCTCGGCTTCGAACGCGGGCTGGTTCCGGCCAGCCTGTCGGGCGAGAAGGGGAGCATGCGCCTCACCGGCTTCCGCACGCTCGGAAGCCTCGTTGACCATCTGTTGGCCCGTGGGTAGCGAGGCCACATGACCGCTCTCGACATCATCACGCTCCTGCTGGTCGGCGGCGGCCTGATCCGCGGGTTCATGCGTGGGTTCACGTGCGAGCTCCTGTCGCTGCTCGCCTGGGTGGCGGCGATCGTGGCGTTGAAGCTGTTCCATACGCCGCTCGCCGAGACGCTGACGCCGACGATCGGCACTTATGCGGGAGCGGCGGTGGTGGCGTTCGTGCTGACCTTCGGCATCGTGTTCATCATTGGCAAGCTGATCGCGGGGCGGGTCGGATCGGCGATGCGCAAATCCGCGATCGGGCCCGTTGATCGCGTGCTCGGCGGCGGCTTCGGCATGCTGAAGGGCCTGCTGATCGCGACCACGCTCTTCCTTGCGGCAAACCTCGTCTACGACACCATCTACGGTCGCCGCGCGGCACGGCCGGAATGGATGGCGGGCAGTCGCACCTATCCCTTGCTGGACGCCAGCGGGCGGGCGATCGTCGACTTCGTCGAACGCCGCCGTGCTGCGCCAGCCACCGAGACACAAGCAGACTGATGATCCGTCTTCACGACACCATGGCGCGCGAAAAGCGCGTCTTCGAACCCGCCAACCCCGCCCGCGTGACCATGTATGTGTGCGGCCCGACCGTCTATAATCGCGCGCATATCGGCAATGCACGACCGGCCGTGGTGTTCGACGTGCTCGGCCGCCTGCTGCGCCATAGCTATGGCGAGGACGCGCTCGTCTATGCGCGCAACGTAACCGACGTGGATGACAAGATCATCGACGCCGCGCGGGCCGAGGGCGTCGATCCGGCCGAGATCACGCAGCGTTACGAGAAGCATTATCTCGACGACATGGGCGCGCTCGGCGTTGCGCCGCCCACTCTTGCGCCCAAGGCGACGCACAATATTGGCGAGATGATCGGCATGATCGCGCGGCTGGTCGAAACCGGCCATGCCTATGAGGCAGACGGCCATGTGCTGTTCCATGTGCCGTCCGATCCCGATTACGGCGCGCTCGGCCGCCGCGACCGCGACGCGATGATCGCCGGCGCACGCGTCGAGGTCGCGTCCTACAAGAAGGACCCGGCAGACTTCGTGCTGTGGAAGCCGAGCGACGACGGCGTGATCGGCTGGGACAGCCCATGGGGCAGGGGGCGGCCGGGCTGGCATATCGAATGCTCGGCGATGATCGGGAAGCACCTCGGCGAGACGATCGACATTCACGGTGGCGGCCTCGACCTCATCTTCCCGCACCACGAGAACGAGATCGCGCAAAGCCGTTGCGCGCATGGAGGCGCCCCGCTGGCCCGTTACTGGTTGCACAACGGCTTCCTGTCGATGGGCGGGGCCGAGAAGATGTCCAAGAGCCTAGGCAACGTGGTGACGGTCGCGGATCTGCTGGTGCAGGGACATAAGGGCGAGGTGATCCGGCTGGCCTTGCTGTCGGCGCATTATCGCCAGCCGCTCGAATGGTCGGATCAGCTGGTGGCGCAGAGCAAGGCGACGCTGGACAGGCTTTATCGTGCGGCAGGAGATGCTGTTGCAGGTGAGGTGGATGCCGGCGTGATCGAGGCGCTGGGCGACGATCTCAATACCCCGCTCGCCATGGCACGCCTCGGCGCCATCGAGGATGCGGGATCGCTAAAGGCCAGCGCTGCACTCCTGGGCTTTCTGGTGGAGGACCCCACCACCTGGTTTCAGGGCGAGGGCGACAGCCGCATCGACGACCTCGTCTCCGCGCGGGCGGAGGCCAAGAAGCGAAGGGACTTCGCGGAGGCCGACCGTATCCGTGCTCAGCTGACTGCCGAAGGGGTCGTGCTGGAGGATGGAGCGGGCGGCACTACCTGGCGCCGCGCCTGAGCCCCACCTCGTCATTGCGAGGAGCGTAGCGACGAAGCAATCCAGTGGGCCTCGGAGGCCGTACTGGATTGCTTCGCTACGCTCGCAACGACGGCGGTGTGGGAGGGGGCCGCGCTTACCCACCTCATCCGTTCGTTTCGAGCGTAGTCGAGAAACCTTCGTAGGACAGTGAGGGTGGGGGTTTCTCGACTGCGCTCGAAACGAACGGAGTGGGAGGGCCGGCGGTCTGGAATCCGCATTGCCCCTAATTGTCATTGCTGAACGTGTTTCAGCACCCATTTGAACACTCACTTTGCGGTTCGAAGATGGGACCTGAAACAAGTTCAGGGTGACGAGACTGGTTCAACGAACAATTCCGGCTATACCCACGCCATGGCCTCCGCCCTCTACACACGCGACATCCTGCGCCTTGCCGCCTCGATCCCGCATCATCGCCGTCTCGCCGATCCGCAGGGCAGTGCCGAGAGGCGCTCGCCGGTCTGCGGCAGCCGGGTGGTCGTGGATGTGGCCTTGGACGAAGGCGGGCGGGTGAGCGCGATCGGCCAGGACGTGAGCGCCTGCGCTCTCGGCCAGGCGTCGGCCGCGCTGATGGGTGCCGCCGCCGTCGGACGCACTCCGGACGAACTCGCAGGCGCGCGTGATGCACTCGCGGCCTGGCTGAAGGGCGAATGCGCCGACCCCGGCGCCTGGCCCGGCCTTGATGCACTGGCCGCCGCGCGCGATTATCCGCCGCGCCACGCCGCCATCCTGCTTCCCTTCGAGGCGGTTGTCGAAGCGGCTGCGCGCGCCGCGATACGGGTCGCGGCCTAGCCATGCACGAGGGGGCCGTCACCGCCACTGGCATCGTCCTGCGCGACGGTGTGTTCATCCTGGGCGCGGCGTTGCTGTTCGTGACCCTGTTCCGACGCTTCGGGCTCGGAGCCACACTCGGCTACCTCGTCGCCGGCGCGTTGCTCGGCCCGGACGGGCTCAGCCTGGTGGGCCGCGGCGAGGAGATCATGCACATCGCCGATTTCGGCATCGTGCTGCTGCTCTTCCTGGTCGGCCTCGAACTCAATCCCAGCCGGCTGTGGCGGCTCAAGCGCGACATCTTCGGGCTCGGCGCGCTGCAGGTGGTGCTGAGCGGCCTCGCCATCGCGGCCCTCGTCTATTTCGCGGCGGGATTCACTGTCGCCGCGGCCATCGCCATCGGCCTGCCGCTGGCGCTTTCCTCGACGGCGCAGGTGTTGCCGAGCCTGCGCGCCACCGGCGACATCAATACGCCTTCCGGTGAGCGCGCCTTCTCGATCCTGCTGCTGCAGGACCTGTCGATCGTGCCCCTGCTCACCATCGTCGCCGCCATGTCGCGTGCGCCGGCCGATCCGTCGGCGCCGCCGGGCTGGCAGCTCGGCCTCTATACCGTGGGCGCGATCCTGGGCCTCGTGCTTGCCGGGCGCTTCATCATTCAGCCTCTGTTCCGCGTCGTCGGGCGGGTGGCCGAGCGCGAATTGTTCATCGTCGCCGGCCTGTTCACCGTGCTCGCCTCGGCCGCGATCATGCAGTCGCTGCACCTATCGACCGCGCTCGGCGCTTTCATCGCGGGCGTGATGCTGGCCGACACGCCCTACCGGCACGAGCTTGAGGCCGATATCGATCCGTTCCGCTCCATTCTGCTCGGCATGTTCTTCATCGCGGTGGGCATGCTGCTGGACCTCGATGCCATCGTCGACCGGCCGCTGTTCGTTGCTGGCATGGCGATCGCGCTGGTCGCGTTGAAGGCGGCGATCCTCTACGGCATCGCCCGCGCATTCGGCATCGAGAACCGCCGCGCGATCAAGCTTGGCCTGCTGCTGAGCCAAGGCGGCGAATTCGCGTTCGTCCTGTTCGGCGAGGCGCAGAGCGCGCTGCTGATCGAGCCTGCCGCCGCCAGCCTGTTCAGCGCCATCGTCACCGTCTCCATGGCGACCACGCCGTTCCTGATGAAGCTCAACGACTGGCTGGACCGGCGCGCATCGGCGCGGGAGGACACGTCGCATCTCGAAGGGCCGGAGCATTCGGACGTCACCCGTGCGATCATCATCGGCTATGGCCGGTTCGGGCAGGCCGTGTCGCAGATGCTGATGGCCAGAAACGTCAGCATCACCCTGATCGACCGGAAGCCCTCGCAGATCGAGATGGCGGGCGCGTTCGGCATGAAGGTCTATTTCGGCGACGGCACCCGGCTGGACCTTCTGCGCCTTGCCGGGGCGAGCGATGCCGAGACATTGCTATTCTGCATCGACGGCGACGATCTCGACGCGCGCAAGCTGGAGCCGATCCTGGAGGCCTTCCCCCAGGCGGCGGTATTCGTCCGCGCCTTTGACCGCCGCCACGTCATGCGATTGGCCGACCTCGACCTTGCCGGCGTGTTTCGCGAAGTGTTCGATTCGGGTGTCGCGATGGGCCGCGAGGCACTGCGCACGCTCGGCGTCGAAGACGATGAGGTAGAGCGGATCGAGCGTGAGTATCGCCAGCGCGATATCGAGCGATTGCGTGACCAGTCTCGGTCGGGCGATCTCCACGCGGCAAGGCACCTGGCATTCCGCCCGGACCAGCCGCTAGCGGACGAAGCCTGACGAATCATTCGTTCGCTCCGGAGCGAGCGCGTCGCTCGCAGGCGCGGGGGAGGTGCGCGCGAGCCTCTTCCACTTGCGCCACTTGCCCGGTAGAGGTTCGCCTCGACAGGCGCTTGCCGGCTTGTGCCGTTCATCTCCGATCAGGATAGGAGCGGATAGAACTGCGGCGCGGAACGTGGAGAAATTAGTTGGCGATCACGCCCAGGGACAGTGAGACTTTCTACCGCGAGGTGGACGAGGAGCTTCGCAAGGAACGCGCTGCCAATTGGTTCAAGCGCTACGGCCTGGTCGCGATCGGCGGCGTCCTGCTGCTCCTTGCCGTGATCGCCGGGGTCCTGTGGTGGCAGCATGAAAAGCGCGAACAGGCTGGCGAGCATGGCGCCTTGTTCACCAAGGCTCTGGAAGAGGCGTCCGCCCGGCAGGACAAGCAGGCTACGGAGAAGCTCGACACGCTCGCCAAGGAAGGTGGCACTGGCTACCAGGCCGCTGCCCTGCTGACCAAAGCGAGCATGGCGGCGCAGGCGGCGGCGCCGACTGCACGCCCGCCGATCCCCGGGGCCGCGCCCGCGCCCGCGCGTGAGAATACGGCCAAGCGTAACGAGGCAGTCGCCCTGTTCAAGCAGGTCGCCGACAATGCCGATTTCCCGGAGCCTTATCGCAATCTCGCGCTCATTCGTCAGACCCAGCTCGAATATGATGCGCTGCAGCCTGCCCAGGTGATCCAGCGCCTGCAGCCGCTTGCCCAGCCAGGCAATCCCTGGTTCGGCAGCGCGGGCGAGATGGTCGCCGTGGCGCACATCAAGGCCGGCCGCCCGCAGCAGGCGGCGCCGATCTTCGCCGCGCTGGCGAAGGATGAGAACCTGCCGCAGACCCTGCGCTCGCGTGCCGTCCAGATGGCAGGTGCGCTGGGCGTCGATGCCGTGACCGAACCCGCAACCGGCGCAGCCAAGGAATAAGAGTATGAAGCGTATCCTGTTCGCCCTTGCGGCCACCTCCATGCTCGCCGGCTGTGCCCAACTCGGTATCGGCGGCGGCAAGAAGCCGACCACGCCAACCGTGGGGCAGCGTGTCGCCGTGTTGACGGGCGAAAGCGACGTTGAAGTCGATCCGGCGCTGGCCAGCACGCCGGTATCGGTGCCCGGCCCCGTTGCGAATGCAGATTGGCCGCAGCCAGGCGGCAATGCCTCCAAGTCGATGGTCCACGTCGCGCTTGCCGATGCGCCCGCCCGTGCATTCGACGTCAGCATCGGTCGCGGCAGCACGCGGCGCGGGCGTCTTGCCGCATCGCCGGTGGTCGCAGGCGGCCGTGTATACACGATCGATACCACCGCGACCTTGCGCGCGACCGACGCGGCCACCGGCGGCGCGGTCTGGACTGCCCGTGTCGGCAGCGAAGAGGATCTGAAGGGCGGCACGTCCATCTGGACGGGCGAGGCGACCGGCAACACGGGCATCCTGTTCGGCGGCGGCGTCAGCTTCGACGGCGGCCGCGTCTACGCCACCAACGGGCTTGGCGATGTCGCTGCCTTCAATGCCGAGACGGGCGAGCAGGTGTGGCGCGTGCGTCCCGGCGGCCCGCTGCGCGGATCGCCCACCATCGCCAACGACAATGTCTACGTCGTGAGCCAGGACAGCCAGCTGTTCGCGCTCAACCCGGCGGACGGCTCGCTGCGCTGGACCGCGGTCGGCACGCTGGAAACGGCGGGCGTGTTCGGCAATGCGGCGCCTGCTGCCAGCCAGGGCACTGTGGTGGCGGGCTACAGCTCGGGCGAGCTCACCGCCTATCGCTACGAGAATGCGCGCGTGCTGTGGCAGGAGGCGCTGACCCGCACCAGCATCTCAACCGCCGTGGCATCGCTGTCCGACATCGACGCGCACCCGGTGATCGACGGCGGGCGTGTCTACGCGATCGGGCAGGGCGGCCGGATGGTGGCGACCGAACTCGCCACCGGCCAGCGCGTTTGGGAAATCAACGTTGCCGGCATTTCGACGCCGTGGGTGGCGGGCGACTGGATCTTCGTGGTGACTGACGAGGCTCAGCTTCTCGCCGTCGCACGGACTACGGGGCGCGTGCGCTGGATGACGCAGTTGAAGCGCTATCGCGACGAGAAGGATCGCAAGGGCCAGATTTTCTGGAAGGGGCCGATCCTCGCCGGCAACCGGCTGGTGCTGGGCAATTCGGAGGGTGAACTCGTCTACGCCTCGCCCTTCGATGGCACCGTGCAGGGCATGGTCGACACCAAGCGTCCGATCACGCTGGCTCCCGTCGTCGCTGACGGCGCGGTCTACATCCTCCACGACGACGGGCACCTGACTGCCTGGCGCTGACCGCTGAAAGGTTGAATGTCGGCCCAAGCTGGGGCAGGGCGCTTGGCTATGGCTAAGCGCCCCCCCACCATCGCGATCGTCGGCCGCCCCAATGTCGGCAAGTCGACCCTGTTCAACCGTCTCGTCGGCAAGAAGCTCGCGCTCGTCGATGACCGTCCGGGCGTGACCCGCGACCGGCGGGAGGGCGATGCCACACTGCTCGGGCTCGATTTCCGGATCATCGACACCGCTGGCTACGAGGACGAGGATCCCGACACGCTGCCGGGTCGGATGCGTGCGCAGACCACCGCCGCCGTTCGCGACGCCGACGCGGCTCTTTTCCTGATCGACGCTCGTGCCGGCGTGACGCCGCTGGACGAGGAGATCGCCCGCTGGCTTCGCAGCGAAACCACGCCGGTGGCGCTCGCCTGCAACAAGGCGGAGGGCAAGGCCGGCGAATCGGGCATCCTGGAATCCTATGCTCTAGGCTTTGGCGATCCGATCGCGATCAGCGCCGAGCATGGTGAAGGCGTCGCCGACCTGTTCGAGGTGCTGCGCCCCTATATCGATCGCGAGGACGAGGAAGAGGAAGACGAGGAGGAGGAAGGCACCGGGCCGCTCAAGCTCGCCATCGTCGGGCGCCCCAATGCGGGCAAGTCCACCCTCATCAACCGTATCCTTGGTCAGGATCGCCTGATCACCGGGCCGGAGGCCGGCATCACCCGCGATTCGATCGCAATCGACTGGCTGTGGCAGGCGCCCGACGGCGAAGAGCGCCCGGTGCGCCTGATCGACACCGCCGGCATGCGCAAGCGCGCCAAGGTGGACGACAAGCTGGAGAAATTGTCGGTTGCCGACGCCCGTCGCGCGATCGACTTCGCGGAGGTGGTGGTGCTTTTGCTCGACGCCACCCGCGGACTGGAGGTGCAGGACCTTAAGATCGCTGCCCATGTGCTGGAGGAGGGCCGCGCCCTCATGATCGCCATCAACAAGTGGGACGTGGCCGAAAATGCCAGCTCCTTGTTCCAGGGCATCCGCGCCGCGCTGGAGGAAGGCCTGTCGCAGGTGCGCGGCGTGCCGTTGCTCACCGTCTCGGCCGCGACCGGCAAGGGTATCGACCAGATGCTGAAGGCCGCGTTCGAAGTGCGCGAGACGTGGTCGCGGCGTGTATCGACCGGCCAGCTCAATCGCTGGTTCGAGGATGCGATCGAGCGCAACCCGCCGCCCGCCCCCGGCGGCAAGCGGATCAAGCTGCGCTACATCACCCAGGTAAAGACGCGTCCGCCTTCATTCGTCCTGTTCGGCACCCGCACCGACGACCTGCCCGACAGCTACCTGCGCTACCTCGTCAACTCGATGCGCGAGGAGTTCGGCATCAACGGCGTTCCGGTGCGGCTGACCGCAAGGGCGTCGCGCAACCCGTTCGACAATTAGCCGAAGCCATCGTCATGCCGGACTTGATCCGGCATCCCGCTGCTTCCTTCTTCCCCGGCACCAAGAAAGCGGGACCCCGGTCCGAGTCCGGCGACGTCGATGGTTAAGCCGCAGCCACCTTCCGCATCGGTTGAACCCTCATCCGCGCCAGCGAGCGCCACAGCCATTCGAGCGGCCCGAAGCGATAATGCTCCAGCCACGGCTTGGACCAGAGCAGCATTAGCGCCCAAACGCCTGCCACCACGCCATAGCATTCGATCCGGCTGAGATGGCCGTACAGCCCCAGGCCATAGCCGTAGAAAATCGTCGAGACGATGATGGAAGTGCCGAGATAGTTGGTGAACGCTGCCCGTCCGGTCGCCGCAAGCCGCTCCGTCAGGCCACCTCCATGCCGGGTAACCAGGATGATCAGTGCGGCATGCGCGACAATCATTGCCGGCCGGATCAGGGTAGGTGCGATGGTGCCGGCGAGTGCCGTCGTCGCCGGATCGAAGCCCGAGCGTATCACCACCGCCGCTGCGGCTGCATAAGCAGGGATCGAGATTGCGTAACCGATCGCCGCCCACTTGCGGTAGCGCCCGACTTCCCACGCGCCCGTCAAGAATCCGCTCTTCAGCGCAGCCATGCCGAACAGCATGTAGGCGAGCGTTTCCCATCCGAACTGGAACAGCGCACCGAGCGGCAGGAACATATTCTCGCGCACCCGATCGGCTACGATCGTCGCGTAGCTGCCGCGATGGAGCGCCAGATCCTTGGCCAGGGCGTCGGGGGCGAGCGGCCCGAACGAGCCGCTCAGTTGAGCCCAGGTCGACACTGCCTCTGCCGAGGCGCCCGGCGCGCTCGCCGCCGCCTGGCTCGTCACGATGAAGAATGCAAAGGAGGTCATGACCAGCATCTGCACTGCCAGCAGCGCGATGCCCCAGCGGAGCAGCGCCTTGACGGGCTTGTTGCGGAACAGGAAGGCGAGCGATCCGATCAGCGCATAATGGCTGAGAATATCGCCCCACCAGATCAGGTACATGTGGATGAGGCCAAAGACGAGCAGCCAGAACATGCGGGCATAATGAACGCGGGCAGGGTTCTCGCCCTTGGTCGCTGCGCTCTGGACCACCAGCAGCATGCTGGCGCCGAACAGGAAGGAGAAGAGCCCGCGCATCTTCCCGTCGACAGTCACGAAATTGACCAGCCAGATGCCGAGGTCCGCGCCCCGGTGTCCGCCATAGGCCGCCGGGTTCATGTAGGCGCCGTCCGGCATGGCGAAGGCGATGATGTTCATCGCCAGAATCCCCATCACGGCAACACCGCGCACGATGTCCAGCGTGAAGATGCGCGAAGGCGCGGCGGTCAGGTCGTGCATCGATCGTCTCCCCCCGGAGTTTGCCCGAACCTTATGCCCCCAAGGCGCTTGCGTCCATGGTGCTATTCGTAGCGTCAGGCGATGCCCGCACTTGCGTCAGGGCGCGCCTTCACTCATATGGCGGGCGGGAGTCGGGCGGACGGTGCCGTCGCCAACCCGGTCAGGTCCGGAAGGAAGCAGCCGTAACGATATTGCAACGGGTCGTCCCGGCTCCCACCGCGCAGCGCGCACGCAAATAGCAAAGCTATTTACGAGACGGGCAAGCGCGGCCAGCCTCGCTTCTGGCGAGGACTGACGGCGCGGCTCCGCCGCGACGCTCCAGCGCTACCCAACCCTTCCGCTCGCTCCACCCCGGTCCGTCCCGCGGCGGGGGGTATCGCGCATGGACGAGCGCGAATTCTTCTTCAGCTCCTTCGGCCTGCTGCTCGGCCTCACCGTCGTCGAGGTCGGAACCAAGCTCGCGGACGCGATCGGCGTCCGGCGCCGCATTCCGCTCGGCACGCTCACGCCCATGCTTGCCATGTTCGGGCTGCTCGCGGCACCACTATTGCGACGGCGCGCTAGCGGGCGATACTTGCCGTTGTCCCTCATCCCCCACGCCTTCCCGGCCGGTGGCGCATGGCGGCGCGGCGGTTTAGAGTGAGCGCGATGGACAGTGATTCCGATAGCTTTGCCCTTGGCCTCGACACGCCGGCTCAGCCGGCCAAGAGCCAGCCATATCGCGTGCTCGCGCGCAAATACCGGCCGCAGAGCTTTGGCGAGTTGATCGGGCAGGACGCGATGGTGCGCACGCTCGGCAATGCCATCAAGCGCGACCGCCTTGCGCACGCTTTCCTGCTCACCGGCGTGCGCGGGGTCGGCAAGACATCCACGGCGCGGCTTGTCGCCAAGGCGCTGAACTGTATCGGACCGGACGGGCAGGGCGGCCCTACCATCGACCCGTGCGGCGTCTGCGAACCCTGCCGTGCCATTGCAGAGGGACGTCACATCGACGTGGTCGAGATGGACGCCGCGTCGAACACCGGCGTCGATGATGTGCGCGAGATTATCGAGGCGGTGCGCTACGCGGCCGTGTCGGCGCGCTACAAGGTCTATATCATCGACGAAGTCCACATGCTGACCAAGAACGCGTTCAACGCGCTTCTGAAGACCCTGGAGGAACCCCCTCCACACGTTAAGTTTCTGTTCGCGACGACCGAGGTGAACAAGGTGCCGGTGACGGTTCTGTCCCGTTGCCAGCGCTTCGACCTCCGGCGCATATCGGCCGAGGAACTCGTCGCGCATTTCACCTGGGTGACCGAGCAAGAGGGCGTCACTGCCGATCCCGAGGCACTTGCCTTGATCGCTCGCGCTGCGGAGGGATCGGCCCGTGATGGCCTGTCCATCCTCGACCAGGCGATCGCGCATGGGGCGGAGGGGGTGAGCGCGGATCAGGTCCGTGCCATGCTGGGCCTGTCCGATCGGGGAGCCGTCCGCCGTCTTCTGGGCGTGCTGCTGGAAGGCGACGCGCAGGGGGCGCTGCGCGGGATACGGGAACAATATGATCTCGGCGTCGAGCCCGCGGCCCTGATCCGCGGCCTGCTCGAATGCGTGCATGCCATCACCCGCGCCAAGGTGGCCGGCTTCGACGATCCTGCGCAGAGCGTGGAGGAACGGGAAGCCTATGCCGAGTGGGCCGGCGCGCTCAGCCACGCCGCTTTGCACCGGCTTTGGCAATTGCTGCTGAAGGGCCTGGGCGAGGTGAACAGCGCCGCCATGCCGATCGAGGCGGCGGAAATGGCATTGCTCCGCGTGATCCACGCGTCGGAACTTCCTGACCCGGGCGCCCTGCTGGACAAGCTGGCGAATGGCGATGGCATAGCGGCGCGCCCTTCCGCGCCGCCGCCTCCGCTCCAGCCACGGGCTCCGGACAATTATGCGGCCTTTGTGGATGCGGTGGAGGCAAAGGGCAGGGCGCTGCTCGCCCATCAACTCCGGGACGAATTCGCCTTGGTGGATTACGCCCCGCCCGTGCTTCGTCTTGCCAGCCGAAAGCCGAAGGATGGCAAGGAGTTGGATGGCATCCTTCGTGCGCTGCGAGAAGTTGTGGAGGTTGTCGCCGGGCAGAAGTGGCTGGTCGAGCTTTCGGAAGGTGAAGCGCAGCCGACCTTGCGCGAACAGGAGATCGCCGACAAGGAACGCGAACGGCTTTCGGTGCTTGATACGCCGTTGGTCAAGGCCGCGTTCGAAGCCTTTCCAGACGCCGAGCTCGAATCCTACCGCATGTACGAACAACGGAGCGCATGATGCCCAATCTCGACGACATCCTCAAAATGGCCCAGAACGCGCAGGACCAGTTGATGAAGGCGCAGGGCGAACTCGACAATGTCGAGGTCGAGGGCGTTTCCGGCGGCGGCCTCGTCAAGGTGCGCGCCAGCGCCAAGGGCCGCATCATCGGCGTCGATATCGACGAAAGCCTGCTGCAGCCGTCCGAAAAGCAGATGGTGGAAGACCTGATCACCGCAGCGCTGAACGATGCCCGTGCCAAGGCCGATTCCGAAGCCCAGAGCGCGATGCAGAAGGCGACCGGCGGGCTTCAGATGCCGCCTGGTTTCAAGATGCCGTTCTGAGACTGGCGTGTTCCTGGCTCCGCGCCTCACCAGCGACCCGACCATGTCACCGATCATTTCGAGTGAGGTCGAGAAGCGCGGAAACCCGCACACAGGCTTCTCGACAAGGCTCGCAACGAACGGAAGTTAGTAGATGCCGTTGAGCTCGGCAGGCTCCGCCGCAGGCACAGGAGTCTTCACCGGCTCAGCCTGCTCCGTTTCCTCACCCGGCAAGGCGGCGGGTGTTTCAGCCCTGGGCGCAGAAACCTTGACCTTGGCCTTTGCCGGAGCCTTCCGCACCGGCTCCTCCTCGTCCGGCTCAGGGGCCTCCGCCTTCACCGCCTCCCCACGCAGGCAGGCGTCCAGCCCGTCGCGGCGGACGATGTTGATCCGGCTCGCGATCGAGTTGCCGTAGCGGCGCGTGAACCCGCCCGGCGTTATCGCCTCCCTGCGCTTGGGGAGGGGGAGGACCGCTGCAATGCGGGCGGCTTCCTGCCGTGTCAGGTTCGATGCATCCTTGCCGAAATAGCGCTGTGCCCCGGCATTGACGCCATAGGTGCCGATCCCCGTCTCGGCGACGTTCAGATACACTTCCATGATCCGTTGCTTGGACCAGATATTCTCGATCAGGAGGGTGAACCAGGCCTCCAGGCCCTTTCGGAAGTAGCCGCCGCCCTGCCACAGGAAGGCATTCTTGGCAGTCTGCTGGCTGATGGTGGATCCGCCGCGGATCACACTGCCACCCTTGGCATTGCGGCGCATTGCCGCGACGATCGCGTCCTGGTCGAAGCCGCCATGGGCGCAGAACTTGCTGTCCTCGCCCGCGATGACCGCCCGCTTCATGTCGTCGTCGATTTGGGCGAGCGGCATCCAATCCTTGGTGACGCTATGCCCGCTCAGCGTGTCGCCCAGCATGGTGAAGGTGAAGGGGGGCGCGACGAAGCGATAGGCAAGAACCCACAACAAGCTGCCGATGATGAAGATGAAGATTAGGCGGATCAGCCACCCGACGATTCGCATGCCGGTGCCGCGCTTCTTGGCGGTTTTTCGCCGAACAGGTGCCTTTGCCATGCCGCCGATCTAGCGCCTGATCGCCACGCCGTCACCGATGATTGCGGCGGTTGCGGGAAGCGAGGCGGGTGCCTAAAGCTGTGGCACTAGTAGCTGAGGATGTATGCCAGTGTCGAAGATCAAGGTCGGAGCAGTTCTTATCACCGCGCTGGCACTTGCCGGCTGTTCGCGCGAGGGTGAGCTGACCGCCGAGGGTATCACCGTGACACGTTCGGCCTGCCCGGCGGTGGCGATCCCGGCCGGCACCGGCGACATCACCCTGTTCAATCCGGAAAACAGCCGCGATGCGAGCGCGATCGACGTGGTGGCGAACATCACCAACGTCCGTGCCACCTGCGACGAGAGCGGCGAGTACATCGTCAGCAACGTGACCTTCGACGTGCAGGCGCTGCGTCGCGATGCCGCAGGCGCACGCGAGGTCGTGCTGCCCTATTTCACGACGGTCGTGCAGGGCGGCACCAATGTGGTCGCCAAGCGGTTGAGCCGCGTGGCGCTCCGGTTTGAAGATGGTCAGCTGCGTGCTTCTACCAGCGGCACGGGCTCGGCGCAGGTGCTCCGTTCGGCTGCGACTCTTCCTGCCGAAGTACGCGAGCGCATCACGCGCCGCCGCCGCCCGGGTGACGCCGACGCAGCCGTCGACCCGCTCGCAAATCCGGAGGTGCGCACGGCAGTGACCCGCGCCACGTTCGAACTGCTGGTCGGCTTTCAGCTGACCGAAGACCAGTTGCGCTACAACGCGACCCGTTGAGGCGGGTCTGAGCGACGATCAACGCCGTATCGCGCCGCATGTGGCGCGCAACGCGGATCCGATCATCGATGTGTTGCGGCGCGTGCTGCCGGCAAGTGGCCATGTGCTGGAGATTGCCAGCGGGAGCGGTGAGCATGCTTTGCGCTTCGCAGCTGCTTTTCCGCACCTGACGTTCCAGCCCAGCGACCCCGATCCGGATGCCGTTGGTTCCATTGACGCGTGGCGCGCGACGCGGGACTTGCCGAACCTGCAGCCGGCGGTTCGGCTGGATGCATCACACGATGCCTGGCCGGCAGGTCCGGCGGACGCGATCATCTGCATCAACATGGTGCATATCAGCGCGTGGCCTGCCACCGAGGGGCTGATGCGCGGCGCCGCCGCGACGCTGACCGCCGGCGGCCTGCTCTACCTGTACGGTCCATACCGCCAGAACGGCTTGGAGACTGCCCCCAGCAATGAGGCGTTCGACGAGTCATTGCGTAGCCGGAACCCTGAATGGGGGCTTCGCTATGTCGACCGCATCGTGGCCGAGGCGGGTAGCCGCGGACTGACGCTTGCGGAGATTGTCGGCATGCCTGCCAACAATCTCTCGCTCATCTTCCGCAAGGACTGATCGCCCTTAATTGCTTTCGTTGTAGCGGGGCAGGTTGGCCTGCTCCGGCTTGTCCTTGTCCTGGACGCGCGTCACGCCCGGCTTGCCGCCGTCATCGTGCTGCTGCTCCGCACGGCTCGCAATGTCGCGTTGCAGATTGCCGCCGGCAGCGCCGGAGAAGGAAGGCGCGCCCTCCTGCTGGTCGATCAGGTCGCTGTCGTCATTGCGGCGGGCGGCCTCGGTGCGTTCGTTGTCGCTCATGTCTGGCTCCTCTCGCCACATCAATGACGAGGCGCGGCGGGTCGTTCCCTCATTTTGGACGAGTCGATGCAGGGCGAGCGTCCAAAGGAGCCCCAGGGTCCACCCCCCCACCACATCGCTGGGCCAATGTACGCCTAGGAAGAGCCGGCTGACGCCGATCGCGAATGAAAGAGCGAGGGCAGCGCCCAGCACTCCCGGTCGGCGCGGCGCGAGCAGGATGGCGGCGGTGCAGTAAACGATGGTGGAGTTTGCCGCATGACCGCTCGGGAAACTGGCCGAAAAGGTTTCGGACAGATGCTCAACACCGTCCGGTCTCGTCCGCCCGACCGTGAGCTTGACGATGTCCACCACCGCCCGGCCCCACACGGCGAAGGCAAGCAGATACAGTGCGTGCCGCCGCTCGCCCCGACGCAGCAGGATCCAGGCCGCGAGGAGGGTGAAGGGCACGAGGACCTTCCACCCGCCAAGCGCGGTGACGAACCCCGCGGCACGCACCAGCCAAGCCGTCGAACCGGCATAAAGCCAGTCAAGGAGGAGCAGGTCGAAGACGGACGTTCGGATCTGCGCCACCACTGCAGCGATCCAGACAAGGACAAGAAGGTAGGTGCGGGGATCGCGAAGGAGCGGCATGGCTCCCAAGTGACGCCACAAGAGGTTGTCGTCCAGCCCCGACATCACCCCTTTGAACCGAGCGCCGCCTCGGCTAAACGCGCTGCGCAGATGCATATTTTCGCTAATCCCGCGCGTTTCCTGAAGATCGCCCGTCCGCTTACCGCATGGCTCGGATGGGCGGGCGCGCTGCTGGTCGTGGGCGGGCTGTCGGCCGGCCTGTTCGCGAGCCCTGCCGATTACCTGCAGGGGGAGAGCGTGCGCATCATGTATGTGCACGTGCCGGCCGCATGGCTCGGCATGGCCGGCTGGACGGGTATCGCGGTGGCGAGCCTGGCACAATTGGTCTGGCGTCATCCGCTCGCTGCGGTCGCGGGAAGGGCAGTGGCGGTGCCGGGCGCGCTGTTCACCGCCTTGTGCCTCGTGACCGGTTCGCTGTGGGGTCGACCGACTTGGGGCACTTATTGGGAGTGGGACGGACGCATGACGTCCATGCTGATCCTGCTCTTCCTCTACCTCGGCTACGTTGCGCTGGAGAGCGCCGACCGGGAACGCGGCGGTGAAGGACGGATCACGGCGATCTTCGGACTGGTCGGTGCCATTAATATTCCTGTGATCCGCTACTCGGTGGAATGGTGGAATACCCTGCACCAGGGGCAAAGCATCAGCTTCACTGGCGGCGGTTCGAGCATCGATGCGGCCATGCTCTGGCCGCTGGCGCTATCGGCGCTCGGCTTCACCTTGCTGTTCGGTAGCGTGGTATTGATGCGGATGCGGGCGTTCCTTGCCCGTGCCAAGGTCGAGGCGCGGCTGAGGAGGATGGCGGCATGAACCATCTTCCGTTCGTCATCGCGGCATATGCGCTGACATTGCTCGGCAGCGCGGGACTTGTTCTCGCGAGCTTTGCGGCGATGCGCCGCGCCGAGCGCGATGCGGAGTCGCTGCGCAAGTGAAGGCAAAACATCAAAGGCTGGTTCTGCTCGCCCTGGCGGTGGTGGTGGTAGTAGGCGCGGTGTTGCTCGCCATGTCGGCGATGAAGGACCAGGCGGCTTATTTCTACGCCCCGGCAGACGTTGCGCGGCGCGGTGTCACGCCCGGTAAGCAGGTGCGTATCGGGGGCATGGTCAAGGACCGGTCGGTTCGTCATGCAGGCGACGGAGTGACCGTCGACTTCCTTGTCGGCGACGACACCGACGCAGTCATTCCCGTGAGATACACAGGCATCCTGCCCGACCTGTTCAAGGAAGGCAGCGGCGTGGTAGCGGAAGGCACGTTCGCGCCGGGTGGCCAGTTCGTCGCCAGCGAGATCCTGGCCAAGCATGACGAGAATTACATGCCGCCGCGATTGTCGGGCGAGAAGCACAAGAGCGAGACGCTGGAGTGACCGCCGAGATCGGACTGGCGGCGCTGTGGATGGCGGCCGCCTTGTCGTTGCTGCAATTTTCGCTGGGGGCGCTGGCGCTGCGTGGGCAGGATCGTGGCGGTGGTTTTGCCAGCCTTGCCGGGAGCGTTCGGCCCGTGGCGATCGCGCAGGGCGTGCTGGCGATGCTGGCGTTCGCCATCCTGATCCGGCTTTTTCTCATTACCGACCTGTCCGTTAAGCTGGTCGCGGCGAACAGCCATTCGGCCAAGCCCTGGCTCTACAAGTTTGCGGGCACCTGGGGGAATCACGAAGGCTCGATGCTGCTGTGGGTGACGGTGCTCGGCCTGGCCGGCGCGGCGGTCGCCTGGTTTGAGCGGCGTTTGAGCGAACGCACGCTGACAGCGACGCTGGCGGCGCAGGCCGCGATCGCGCTCGGTTTCTACGCCTTCCTCTTGTTCGCCTCCAACCCGTTCGAGCGGCTTTATCCGGTGCCGCCCGATGGGCTTGGGCTCAACCCGCTGCTGCAGGACCCCGGCCTCGCCTTCCACCCGCCGACGCTCTACATCGGCTATGTCGGTATCTCCGTCGCCTTCTCCTTCGCGGTGGGAGCGTTGGTCACCCGCGACGTGGGGCCAGCATTCGCCCGGGCGAT
>CAKTCN010000004.1 GCA_934539295.1 uncultured Allosphingosinicella sp. | reverse complement strand
CCAGCGCCGTGTCGCTGACCGAGCAGGACCCGTACAACAACGTTATCCGCACCACGATCGAGGCGATGGCGGCGATGCTGGGCGGCACCCAGTCGCTTCACACCAACGCGCTGGACGAGGCGATTGCGCTTCCCACCGACTTCTCCGCCCGGATCGCGCGCAACACGCAGATCGTGATCCAGGAAGAGACCGGCATGACCAAGGTCGTCGATCCCCTCGGCGGCTCCTACTATATCGAAAGCCTCACCCAGAACCTGGTCGACGAAGCCTGGGCGATCATCGAGCGCGTCGAGGCCGAAGGCGGCATGGCCAAGGCGGTCGCCGCCGGCTGGCCCAAGCAGATGATCGAGGAAGCCTCCGCCGCCCGCGCCGCCCGCGTGGACCGCGGCGAAGACGTGATCGTCGGCGTCAACAAGTACCGCCTCGAAGGCGAAGCGCCGATCGAGATCCTCGAAGTGGACAACCACGCCGTCCGCGAGGCGCAGATCGCGCGGATCGAGCGGGTGAAGGCCAGCCGTGACGAAACGGCCTGCCAGACTGCGCTCGATGCATTACGCCAAGGTGCGCGCGGCCAGGACAACCTGCTCGCGCTCGCCGTCGACGCCGCCCGCGCCCGCGCCACGCTCGGCGAAATCTCCGCCGCCATGGAGGACACCTTCGGCCGCTACGACACCCGCCCTACCCCCGTGTCGGGCATCTATGGTGGCGCCTATGCCGACGACGACCGCTGGTCCGCCCTCACCGACGGCGTCGACGCCATAGCCCGCCGCAAGGGTCGCAAGCCCCGCATGCTGGTCGCCAAGATGGGCCAGGACGGCCACGATCGCGGCGCCAACCTCGTCTCCTCCGCCTTCGGCGACCTGGGCTTCGAAGTCGTTCCCGGCCCACTTTTCCAGACGCCGAAGGAAGCGGCTGCCCTCGCGCTCTCCGAGGATGTCGATGTCGTCGGCGCCTCCAGCCTCGCCGCCGGGCACAAGACCCTGATCCCCGAACTGATCGGCCACCTGCGCGACGCCGGCCGCCCCGACATCAAGGTCGTCGCCGGCGGTGTCATCCCTGCGCAGGACTACCAGTTCCTCTACGATGCGGGCGTGCAGGCGATCTTCGGCCCCGGCACCAATCTTGTCGCGGCCGCTGAAGACGTGCTCAAGCTGCTCGGCCACAACATGCCGCCGTGCGAGGGAGCCGAGGAATGAGCGATCTCAACGAGGATCAGGGGCCCGGGTCGCGCGACGGCGAGCTCCTGCTCTACGACTTCTTCAAGCACCTGACGTCGCTCTCGGTTCTGCTGCTCGGCGGCGTGCTGGTCCTTACGCCCACCGCTGCTGCAGGCGACATCGCACCCGAAATGGCGATTGCGATCATCGCCTGCATCAGCATCGGTGGCATCATGGCATTCAATGGATCGAACGAGATCGTCCGTGCGCGGTTCACCGAGACACCGGTCCGTCGATCGCTGAAGGTCAACCGCGTCGGCGCGCCCGCGGCGCTCGCCCTCGGGATTGGCATGTTCCTGGTCATGTTCATCGACAAGCTCAATTGATGCGTACGATCACTCACGCTCGCGTGGCCACATTCAAATCTTTCATACGGAACAATTGATGTTCAATAAGATCCTGGTTGCCAATCGCGGTGAGATCGCCTGCCGTGTCATGCGCACCGCCAAGCGGATGGGAATCGCTACAGTCGCGGTTTATTCGGACGCAGACGCCCGCGCTCCGCACGTGCTGATGGCGGACGAGGCCGTTCGCCTGGGCCCCGCGCCCGCGGCCGAAAGCTACCTCAACGCCGAACTCATCCTGCTCGCCGCGCAACAGACAGGCGCCGACTGCATCCACCCCGGCTACGGCTTCCTGTCGGAGCGCGAGAGCTTCGCGCGCGCCTGCGCCGATGCCGGCATCGCCTTCGTCGGCCCGCCGCCTGGTGCGATCGCCGCAATGGGCGACAAGATCGAGTCCAAGAAGCTGGCCAAGCAGGCAAGCGTCAACGTCGTCCCTGGCTTCCTTGGCGAGATCGCGGACACCGACGACGCGGTACGGATCGCGTCCGAGATCGGCTATCCGGTGATGATGAAGGCGTCCGCCGGCGGCGGCGGCAAGGGCATGCGGCTGGCGTGGTCCGAGACTGACGTGCGCGAGGGCTTCGAGGCGACCAAGCGCGAGGGCCTCGCGAGCTTCGGCGACGACCGGGTCTTCATCGAGAAATTCATCGAACAGCCGCGCCATATCGAAATCCAGGTGCTCGGCGACCAACATGGCAACATCGTCTATCTGGGCGAGCGCGAATGCTCGATCCAGCGCCGCCACCAGAAGGTGGTGGAGGAGGCCCCTTCCCCCTTCGTGACACCCGAGATGCGCCGCGCGATGGGCGAGCAGGCCGTCGCCCTCGCCCGTGCGGTCGGTTACTATAGCGCTGGCACGGTCGAGCTGATTGTGTCGGGCGCCGACAAGGCCGGCCAGGGCTTCTACTTCCTCGAAATGAACACGAGGCTTCAGGTCGAGCATCCGGTGACGGAAGCGGTCACCGGCCTCGATCTCGTCGAACAGATGATCCGCGTCGCGGCGGGCGAGCGCCTGGCCTTCACCCAGAACGACGTGAAACTCACCGGCTGGGCAATCGAGAACCGCATCTATGCGGAGGATCCCTATCGCGGCTTCCTGCCCAGCACGGGAAGGCTCACGCGCTATCGCCCGCCTGCCACCAGCGCGCCCGTCCCTCCGCCGTCCGCTTCGAGCGAAGTCGAGAAGCGTGATGCAGGGCACGAGCGTGTCTCGACTTCGCTCGACACGAACGGAGGGGGTCAGAGCAAAGAAGGCTATGTCCGCGTAGACGATGGCGTCCGCGAAGGCGGCGAGGTCTCCATCTTCTACGATCCCATGATCGCCAAGCTCATCACCTGGGCCCCGACCCGCGAGGAAGCCGCCGACCTCCAGGTCGCAGCCCTCGACCGGTTCGAGCTCGAAGGCCTTGGCCACAATATCGACTTCCTCTCCGCGCTGATGCAGCACCCCCGCTTCCGATCGGGTGCGCTCACCACCGGCTTCATCGCAGAGGAATATCCGGAAGGCTTCACCGGCGCTCCCGCCTCGGCCGAACTGCTTCAACATCTTGCCGCCGTCGCCACCCTGCTCGACCTCGAACAAGGCAGCCGCGCCGCGCGGATCAGCGGACAGCTCAACGGCACGCCCAAAATCGCGCCCGCCCGCCTGGTGCAGATCGGCGCCGATCGCTTCGACACCGCCGCCGAACGCTATGAAGGCGGCACCCTCGTCCGCGTGGGGGAGGCGGAACTCGACCTCGTCGGCAGCTGGCGCCCCGGCGAACCGCTCGCCAGCCTGCGCATCAACGGCCGGCCCCTGAGCGTCAAGGTCAAGCGCGAACGCTCCGGCTGGCGCGTCACCGCGCACGGCGCCTCGCACTTGGTCAGGGTGTACCGACCACGTGTCGCCGCGCTTGCCGGCTACATGATCGAGAAGCTGCCACCCGACATGAGCCGCTTCCTGCTCTGCCCGATGCCCGGCCTGCTGACACAGCTTCACGTCGCCCCCGGCGACAAGGTCGAGGCTGGCCAGCCGCTCGCGGTCGTCGAGGCGATGAAGATGGAAAACATCCTGCGCGCCGAACGCGCCGGCACGGTGAAAGCGGCCAATTTCGCGCCGGGCGAGAGCCTTGCCGTAGACGCCGCCATCCTCGAATTCGAGTAAGCCGGACGTCGCCGCATCCGCCAACGTCACCCTGGACATGATCCTGGACCCCGCTTCTTCCAGCCACCACGAGAAAAGCGGGACCCTGGGTCCAGTCCGGGGGGCTGGACGATGAGCAGGTCGTTTTCATTTTCCTACATCTACCCAGGTATGAGAAAGTCGCCTCGGTTCTTTCTCATCGACATCGCTGACCACCTGGCAGCCCCCCCTTTTCGTGCGAAACCACGTGACCTTCGTTACCTTTGCCGCCCTCAAGCCGCGGCATATCTCACCTTGCTCCCCCACTCGCCTTCCAGTATAAACGCGGCCGTCCGGCGGGCTGAAGGCTCGCGGCGAAGCTCGGATTTGGGCAGCGCGCGTGAAGGCGGGAGCGAGAATGCTCCGGTCTCGACGCGCCTTTTTGCTTATCCTTGCCGCCGCGCCCCAGGTTCGACGGATGCCGCACCCGGCATGGGGCCTGGCGCGGCGGTCGGGTCAAAAGACCAGGGGAGACAACCCCTGGCCGGCAAAACAAAGCACGAAGGATAGCAATTTTTATGGCCACTGCGGCAAATCCCACCCGCGATGATTTCGCGGCAATGCTCAACCAGTCCCTCGGCGGTGAGGACGAAGGCTTCGAAGGCCGCGTCGTCAAGGGCACCGTCACCGGCATCGAAAACGACATGGCGCTGATCGACGTCGGCCTGAAGTCGGAAGGCCGCGTGCCGCTGCGCGAATTCGCAGCGCCGGGCCAGAAGGCCGACCTCAAGATCGGTGACGAAGTCGAAGTGTTCGTCGACCGCGTCGAGAACCACCAGGGCGAAGCGATGCTGTCGCGCGACCGCGCACGCCGCGAAGCCGCCTGGGACAAGCTCGAGGGCGAGCATGCCAAGGGCGAGCGCGTCGAGGGCGTGATCTTCGGCCGCGTCAAGGGCGGCTTCACCGTTGACCTCGGCGGCGCCGTGGCCTTCCTGCCGGGCAGCCAGGTCGACATCCGTCCGGTCCGCGACGTCCAGCCGCTGATGGACCTGCCGCAGCCGTTCCAGATCCTGAAGATGGACCGCCGCCGTGGCAACATCGTCGTGTCGCGCCGCGCGATCCTGGAAGAGACCCGCGCCGAGCAGCGTTCGGGCCTGATCCAGAGCCTGGCCGAAGGTCAGGTGATCGAGGGCGTGGTCAAGAACATCACCGATTATGGCGCCTTCGTGGACCTGGGCGGCATCGACGGCCTGCTGCACGTCACCGACTTGAGCTACAAGCGCGTCAACCACCCGTCCGAGATGATCAACATCGGCGACACCGTGCGCGTGCAGATCATCCGCATCAATCGCGACACGCAGCGCATCAGCCTCGGCATGAAGCAGCTTGAGAGCGATCCGTGGGAAGGCGCCGGCGCCAAGTATCCGGTTGGCGGCGTGTTCACCGGCCGCGTCACGAACATCACCGAATATGGTGCGTTCGTGGAACTGGAAGCCGGCATCGAGGGCCTGGTCCACGTGTCCGAGATGAGCTGGACCAAGAAGAACGTCCACCCGGGCAAGATCGTCTCCACCAGCCAGGAAGTCGAAGTCTCGATCCTGGAGGTCGACGAGGACAAGCGCCGCATCAGCCTCGGCCTCAAGCAGGCACAGGCCAATCCGTGGGCGGCCTTCGCCGACGCGCATCCGGTGGGTTCGACCGTCGAGGGCGAAGTCAAGAACTCGACCGAGTTCGGCCTGTTCATCGGCCTGGACGGCGACGTCGACGGCATGGTCCACATGTCCGACATCGCATGGGGCATTTCGGGCGAGGACGCGCTCAACCTGCACCGCAAGGGCGAGATCGTCCAGGCGCAGGTCCTCGACGTCGACGTCGAGAAGGAGCGCATCAGCCTCGGCATGAAGCAGCTTGAGCGTGGCGGCGTTTCGACCGCCGGCGTCGCAGGCAGCGTCAACCGCAACGAGGTCGTGACCGTGACCGTGCTCAGCGTCGGTGACGGCGGCCTGGACGTCCAGGTCGGCGATGATGGCGCCACCGGCTTCATCAAGCGCACCGACCTCGGCCGCGACCGTGACGAGCAGCGTCCGGAGCGTTTCCAGGTCGGCCAGAAGTTCGACGCGATGGTAACGGGCTTCGATCGTTCCAAGAAGCCGACCTTCTCGGTCAAGGCGATGCAGATCGCCGAGGAGAAGCAGGCCGTGGCGCAGTACGGTTCGTCCGACAGCGGCGCGTCGCTCGGCGACATCCTGGGCGAAGCGCTCAAGCAGAAGAACGGCTAAGCCGTCTGGGTTAGAGGGCGCCGGAAGGACCTGTTCCTTCCGGCGCCACTCACCTGAAAAAGGCTACTTAGAAGCCGCTAAGTCCTTGCGTCTGCGCCGTAATGGTGCAACTACCCCTCCCACGCGATACGACAAGAACCCGCCGCAGGGGCATGGGGTCGAACTGATTGGGGAGGTCTGTTTCGTGATCCGTTCCGAGCTCGTCCAGAAGCTGTGCGAAGATCATCCCGATCTCAGCGTGAAGGAGATCGAGCGCGTCGTCTCCGCTTTCTTCGACTCGATCATCGCCCAGCTCCAGAATAACGGACGTGTCGAGCTGCGTGGCTTCGGCGCATTCTCCACCCGTGAGCGCGAGGCCCGCCGTGGCCGCAATCCTCGCACGGGCGAGTCCGTCGATGTGGACGCAAAGCGCGTTCCCTACTTCAAGCCCGGCAAGGAAATGCGCGAGCGCCTCAACGTCTGAGGCGTCTAGTTGCGCGGTGCCTCGAACCGGCTTGCCGCATCGCGACGCTCGAACGTGATGTTGACCGATCGGGCACCGACCGGGCGCGTCCTGTGCAGCGTGCCAGCCGGCACGGTCAGCATCTGACCCGGACCGAGTATCACTTCCCCATCCTCGAACTCAATGGCGAGTTCGCCCTCGATCGTCATGAACGCTTCGTCCGAGTCGGGATGGCGATGCCATTCAAAGGCCGACGTCATCACGCTGAGGCGCACCTCATGGTCGTTGACGCGATCGAGCGAGACGTTGTGATAGGGCGCATCGACATCGGCGATCGCGCGCAGGTCGCAAGGAACAGGCGGCATCGGCACTCTCCTCCGGCAGTCCTCACTCCCATAAGCATTGCGGTCGCGCCGGACCAGCTTGATCGATGCGCGTCGCCGGTCCACTAGAACCCCCGTGCGGACGTGGCGAAATGGTAGACGCTGGAGACTTAAAATCTTCTACCGCAAGGTGTGCGGGTTCGAGTCCCGCCGTCCGCACCAGCCTCCGGTCATGACAGGAACGGCATCGCGCGGCTAACGTCGCCGGCATGACGAATCGCATGCTCTTGGCGCTGCTCGGCGCGACGCTGGCACTCGGCGGATGCGATCGGCAGAACCAGGGTCCGCTCCAGGTCAGCGCGATCGGCGGTGAGGCGACCCTGGTCAATCCCAATATCCAGCCGTTGGATGCGGTATCATCCACACTCCTGCTCTCCACCGCTCAGGGACTCGTGCGCTTCGATGCGGCCGGGCAGATCGAACCCGGGCTGGCGCAAAGCTGGATCGTGTCGGACGACGGGCTGCGCTATACCTTCCGGCTGCGGCGGACGAGTTGGAACGGCGGCGACCGCGTCACGGCCGCGCAGGTCGTTGAACGCCTGCGTGCCGCATCAAGCAGGACGAGCCGCAATCCGTTGACGCCGCTGCTCGGCGCCATCGACGAGATGGTGGCGATGACCGACGACGTGCTGGAGATCAGCCTCGTCACCCCGCGCCCCAACTTCCTCCAGCTTCTCGCGCAACCGGAGATGGCGATCCTTCGCGATGGCAACGGCACCGGGCCCTATCGGGCTGCGCCTGCGGGCGGCGGCGCGATCTCGCTTTATCTTCCTGACGCCGATGAAGGCGGGGAGGAGGATGTGGGTACGCGCGACGTGCTGCTGCGTGGAGAGCGCACGCAATTCGCCGTGGCGCGCTTCATGGCGGAGGAGGCGGATCTCGTCACCGGCGGCGATATTGGCGGGCTGCCGATCGCTCGGGCGGCCGAGCCGGGCCGCACGGCGCTGCGCTTCGATCCCGCGCCGGGCCTGTTCGGGTTCAGCTTCGCCGGAGAGGCCGCCGCCACACGCGACCCCGCCGTCCGCCGTGCGCTCAGCATGGCAGTGGACCGCGAAGAGCTGGTCCAGGCGATCGGCGCCGCCGGCCTGATCGCACGCGACACGCTCGTTTCGCCGGGGGTCACTGAACTCGCCCAGCCTGCTCTACCCAACTGGTCCGGGCAGCCCATTGTTCAGCGGCGCACCGGAGCCGCCGTAGCGATCAGGACGGCGACCGGCGGCAATCCACTTCGGCTCACGGCCGGCGTCCCCGACACGCCCGGACACCGCCTCGTCTTCGCGCATCTGAGGCGTGACTGGCGCGCAATCGGCGTGATCGTGGAGCGTGTATCCCCCGACGATCCGAAGGCGGACCTCCGCTTCGTCGATCGGGTTGCCGCCATCGACCTTGCGACATGGTATCTGCGGCAATTCAGCTGCGACCAGAGCCGGATCTGCAATCTGTCCGTGGATGCGATTCTGGGCAATGCGCGCCTCGCTTCCAGCGCCGAACAGCGGCAGGCTCTCCTGGCCGAGGCGGACCGCCTGCTGACCGCCGATACCGTCTTCATCCCGCTCGCCAATCCGGTGCGCTGGTCGCTCGTGTCGCCGCGCCTCACCGGCTTCGCGCCCAACCCCTTCGGCCACCATAATGTGGGCGAACTCATTGCGCCGCGGCAATGAGCATCCTAGCTTTCCATGCAAGGAGCGGAGGAAAGCATGAACAGCCGTCAGGAACAGTTTGATCGGGTCGCCAACCAACTGCCGATCGGCCGTGATCCCGCCTCGGTGCGGCAGCGGCTCGAGGCGGTCGAAGGCCTGCTGGAACGCGCCTTCCTGATCCCCGGCATCAATCGCCGCGTGGGCCTCGACGCGGTGCTTGGCCTCGTGCCGGTCGTCGGCGACATCATCACCGCGTCGATGGGCGCATGGCTGGTGTGGGAGGCGCGCAATCTCGGCATGTCCAAGTTCCACCTGGCGCGCATGATCGGCAATGTCGGCATCGACACCGCCATCGGCGCGATCCCCTTCGTCGGCGACCTGTTCGACCTCGCCTTCCGTTCGAACAGCAAGAACCTCAGGATCATCAAGCGGCACCTCGACAAGCATCATCCCGAAACGATGATCGTCGAGGGCGAGGTCGTGCGGCGCTGACCTCCCCCTCATAACCCGCTCCGTTCACATCGAGCGAAGCCGAGAACATAGAGCCTCGACTTCGCTCGGCTACCTGTCTCGACTTCGCTCGACACGAACGGTCGAGGATATTGGGCTTACTTACCCACCAACTCCCGCGTCAGGAAGGCATTGAGCAACGCCGCGCGATGGGCGTCCTCGGCATGGTCGGCCCCGACCGAGTGCCCGCCCTCCAAATATTCGTGAAAGTAGATGCGGTTGCCACGTTCCTCCAGCCGCGCCGCCAGCTTGCGGGCATGGCCCGGATGCACGCGGTCGTCCTTGGTCGACAGGTAGAAGAAGGTCGGGGGATATTTCACGCCTTGCTTCACATTCTGATAGGGCGAGTAGGCCGAGATGAAGGCCCAGTCCTCGGGCTTGTCCGGATCGCCATATTCGCCCATCCACGACGCGCCGGCCGACAGGTGCGAGTAACGCTTCATGTCGTGGAGCGGCGATCCGGAGATCACCGCGCCATACAGGTCGGGCCGCTGCGTCAGCGCCGCCCCCACCAGCACGCCGCCGTTCGAACGGCCCGAAATCGCGATCTTGCCCTTCGCCGACACGCCGGTGCGCACGAGGTCCTCGGCGACCGCATGGAGATCGTCGAAGCTGTTCTGCCTCTTCTCGCGCAGGGCCGCCTCGTGCCACGCCGGGCCATATTCGCCGCCACCGCGAATATTGGCGAGGACATAGGCATTGCCCTCCTCCGCCCAGAACAGGCCCAGCGGCCCGGCGCGATAGGGCTGGCCGGTCAGGTAGGTCGGCGTCTGCGCCGCACGGAAGCCGCCATAAGCGTGGATCAGCGCCGGCGCATTGGCCTTGGCATCCTTGCGCCGCACTAGGAAATAGGGAACGCGCGTGCCGTCCTTGGACGTGGCGAAACGCTGCTCGACATTGAACAGGCTCGCGTCGAACCGCGCCGGCAGGCTCTGCACCTTTTGCGGCGCTGCGCCCGCACCGACCGCATAGAGAGTCGGCGGCGTCAGCATGCCCTCAACGGTGGCGAAGGCCATGTCGCGCTTGCCCGCCGTGCCGACGATCCCGACTGTGCTGTTGCCGGGCAGCGCCATCGCCGTCTGGCTCCAGCGCCCGTCCGCTCCGCGCTTCAGCGCGAACAGCTTGCCCGACACGTCGTCCAGCGCCTTCACCCAGAGGACATTGTCGGTCGCCGTCACCTGCTCGATCGCTTGGGCTTTCGTCGGCGCCATCACCAGCTCGGGCGCCGTCGCCCGGCCCGCCTCGATATCGGCAAGTGAATAGGACACGATCGCGCCTGCCGGCAGGTCGCCCAGCGGCGCGTTGAGCAAGGCAATCACTCGCCCGCCGATCACGTCCTCCAGGTCCGCCGTGTCGGGCAGCGGCGTCTTCACCAGCCGATCATCGGCGGTCAGCAGCGAATAATCCGTTGCCCAGAAGCTCTTGCCGCGCCCCACGAAGGTCCACCGCCGCGCGCCATCGAGGATCGAGATAGGCGACGCCGACACGTCCGCCTTCTCGCCCGTGAACACGGTCTTCGCCTGCGCGAGCGGCGTTCCGCGCGTCCACAGCTTGGCGACACGGCCGTAGCCGGAGGTGGTGAGGCTGTCCGGTCCGAAGTCGCTCACCACCAGCAGGCGGTTCTCGTCCACCCATGCCACGTTGCTCTTCGCCTCGGGCAAGGTGAAGCCCGCGGGCATGAACTTGCCGGTGCCAAGGTCGAATTCGCGCACCACGTCGGCGTCGGTCCCGCCGGGGCTCAGCGACACGAGGCAGCGGCGATATTCGGGCGCAAGGCAGTTCGCCCCGTGCCACACCCAGCTCCGGCCCTCGCTCTTGCCGAGCGCATCCACGTCGATCAGCGTGCGCCACTGCGGCCTGCCGGCAAGGTAATCAGCCAGCGGCGACACCCGCCACAACCCGCGCGGGTTCTTCGCATCACGCCAGAAGTTCGTAACGCTATCGCCCATCACCGCGTCCGGCGCCGCAATCTGCTGCTCGTCATCCAGGATCGTGCGTGCCCGCGCACGATATTGCTCGAAGTCGGGCGACCTGGTCAGCACGTCCTCGGTCTGCTTGTTCCAGGCCTTGACCTGCGTCAGCGCGCGCTCACCTTCGATCTCTTCCAACCACAGATACGGGTCGTCGGAGGCAGGCTGGGCAGCGGCGGTGAGGAGAATGGCGGCAAGCGGAAGGACGTTGCGAAACAAAAGCGGGCTCCTGTCGGGCTGAGCGGCGTAAGTCGGTGAAGTGTAGGCGCGTCAGGCGGCAGGCGTCCAGCGCGAGGGCCGGACCAGCCCGTCGACCAACACATTCAGCAACTGCATCTCCCGATCATAAGCATGCCGCGTGCACAGGATCGGCGCTCCATAATAATGGTCGATCAGGGGTAGCCGCGCATGCGGTGCCAGCGTGAAGCCGAACAATTCGTTTCGCGAAACCGCACCGCGTATCGCCGCCGTCAGCCACACCATGCTCAGCCCCGCGGTCGGGACGGCTTCCAGAACCTCCACCAGCTCGACAAGCGGCTCGGCCGGAAGGAAGCCGACCGGAATACCCTGCGCTGCGATCCGGCGCGGGAGCGACCAGTCGCGATTGCCGAACGGCATGCCAAGACCGCTGAAGAGGACCGGAAGACCGGGCCGCAGCGGCGTGTCGAGCGACGGGTCGTCCTCACGCCGCCGCACGATCAGGTCCGTCCTGCTGCCATAATCCGCCTCGAACCCCTCGATGCGGAAATTGTTGAAGCGGATCACCATCTGCCGGCTGTCGATCGCATCGCCGGCACCCTGGCCGATCCCGCTCGATCCATTGCCGACAATGGCGATGCTCTGCGCATCCCCAAGCCGGGCAAGAAGCTGCGCGCCCGTTGCGGTCATGCTCTCGGAGAAATTCACGATCTCGCGCGCAGCTTCGACCTCACCCGCCTCGGCGAGGCACGGCTCGGCCGCCACTGCAATGGCGCTGGGGAGGAAGCCCTTGCCGAGGGCGCTCCGCAACGAAGGTGACGTTCGTGTCAGCTCGATCAGATCGGTGATGCGCCCCTGCCCGGCCAGCGACACCGCCAGATGTTCCTCGATGACGCTTCGAAGATCGCCGAGATCCCGCGCGAGCAATTGGCGGAGCATCGCCTCTCCCTCGCCTGCGTCGCGGCAGCGGCGAAGGGCAATGGCGAGGGCGTTCGGAAATCCCTTGGCATGCGGCAGGGGCGAGGCGAGTTCCTCATGGGCGAGCGCCACCGTCTCCGCATCGAAGCGCGATGCCGAATTTCGCGTCAGCAGCAGCAAGGGCCGCGCGACATCCCGGCTGCTTTCGCTCGACACCAGCCGCTCCAGCATCGCATCGAGCGCGCCGGCATGACCAACCCTAAGCGCCTCATAGGTGAGGTGTTGGCCGGTGGCAGCCACCCACGCCTCGCCACATCCGGCGAACCGCTCGAAAGTCTCCAGCGCTCGGGCGAACTCCCCTCGCTTCAGCGCTATTCGGCACCATTCGCCCAGTGCCGACATCTTGCCGAGCGCGGCCGCGGCGTGGAACAGGCGCTCGGCACCTTCGTCGTCGCCCTGCCCCGCCGCCTCGCGCGCCTGTTCGGCAAGGCTGCGTGCTTCCTGCGCACGGCGGCGCTTCTCCGCCTTTTCGGCGGCTGGGTCGGCGCCCTCGTCCATGCGGCTCGGGTCAGGCTCCGGCAATTACCGGCCGGCCGACATCACCCTGCCCCACCGTGCGGCCCGCCATGTCGAGCATGCGATCGAGGGACTTCTTGGCGGCCAGTCGCACCTCTTCCTCGATCTCGACCCGCGGCGTGAGGTCGCGAAGCGCCAGGTACAGCTTCTCCATCGTGTTCAGCGCCATATAGGGGCACATGTTGCAATTGCAGTTTCCGTCCGCGCCCGGTGCGCCGATGAAGGTCTTGTGCGGCGCGGCCTTTTCCATCTGGTGGATGATGTGCGGCTCGGTCGCGACGATCATCACCTCGGATGGCGAGCTCAGCGCATAATCGAGGATCGCCTTGGTCGACCCGACATGGTCGGCATGGTCGAGTATGTGGCCGGGGCATTCGGGATGGGCGAGCACCGGCGCCCCCGGATATTGCGCCTTGAGCTTCAGCAGCTCGGTTTCCGAAAAGGCTTCGTGCACGATGCACACGCCCGGCCACAGCAGCAGGTCGCGGCCGGTCTTGCGCGCCAGATAGCCGCCCAGATTCTTGTCGGGCCCGAAGATGATCGGCTGGTCCTTGGGGATCTGACTCAGGATCGTCTCGGCCGACGAGGACGTGACGATGATGTCGCTGAGCGCCTTCACCTCCGTCGAGCAGTTGATGTAGGTGAGCGCGATATGGTCCGGATGCTTCGCCCGGAACGCCGCAAACTGGTCGGGCGGGCAGCTATCCTCCAGGCTGCACCCCGCATCCATGTCCGGCAGCACCACCGTCTTGTCCGGCGACAGGATCTTCGCCGTCTCCGCCATGAAGCGCACGCCGCAAAAGGCGATAACGTCTGCATCGGTCGCCGCCGCCTTGCGCGACAGGTCCAGGCTGTCGCCCACGAAATCGGCAAGGTCCTGCAAGGCAGGATCCTGGTAGTAGTGAGCGAGGATCACGGCATTGCGCTCCTTGCGCAGCCGCTCGATCTCGGCGCGAAGGTCCAGCCCCACTAGGCTCATGTTCGGTGCGTTCATTGTCCTGTCCCAACCGGCTGCGCACGCTGCGCTTGCCGTTCCTTTAACACGTCTTCCACCGCGCGCGACCTGTCGAGCTCGGAAGGATCATTCTCGCGCGGCTCGTCCACGAAGCGCACCGCCACCGCGGCATCGATGCCGGCGGCCTTGAGCGGCATGGCGAAGCTGCGCTCCACCGCGCGGCGTGCCGCATCGCGGGCGAGGCGCATGGGCGTAGGCGCCTGCGCCTGGCGCATCAATTCCTGCTGGCCCCGGCTGCGATTGGCGGCGTCGAGCCGGTCCTCGGTATCGCCGACGCGTCCCAGCAGGCCGCCGTCACCATATTCCTTGATCTCGTTGAGGTCGACCTGCGGCTGCGACACCTCGATCGGCGGCAGCGCGACCGACAGCGTGCGCGTGCCCTCGTCCCAGCGCACGTCCTGCTGGCGCAGCTTGGCAAGGTCCACTTCATAGCGGACGGTACCGGGCATGATCAGCGTCTTTTCCGTGCTGAACAGGAAGCGCGACTGCCGCGACGTCACCACCGCCACGAAGCGCGCAGAAAAAGGCGTAAGTCGCGCCTGTTCCTGCATGGACTGAAGGCTCGCCGTCGCGATCGTCTGCGGATCGGGACCGCGCGCCGCGTCCTGCACCAGCCGCAGGCCGAGCAGCAGGACGCCCACCAGCACGACCAATCCAACCAGGAGGATCAACGGACGCCTCATGCGGCCAGCCTCCAGCTGTCATCCTCGCGCACGACCATGCCCCGTCCCTCGAGATCGATCAGGTGCGCCAGCACCGATCGCGCCGCCGCGCCGGTCAGCCGCGGGTCGAGCCCCTTGTACATCGCCCCGACCATCGCCTCGATCCGCCCTTCCCCGGCCTTCAGCTGCCGCAATATCTGCCCCTCGCGGCTGCGGCGATGCCCCAGCATGCCGCGCACCAGCCGCTGCGGCCGTTCGATCGGGTCACCATGAGCGGGGTAATAGATGCGCTCGCCCCGGCCCAGCAGGCGCTCCAGGCTCCTGAGATAGGCCGTCATGTCACCGTCCGGCGGCGCGACCACCGTGGTCGACCATCCCATCACATGATCGCCGCTGAACAGCGCCTCTTCCTGCGGCAAGGCGAAGCAGAGGTGGTTGGATGTATGGCCCGGCGTCGCGATCGCCTCCAGCGTCCAGCCATCACCCTCCACGCACTCGCCATCGGCAAGGACGCGATCCGGACGATAGTGGATGTCGAAGGCGGCGTCGGAACGCGGTCCGGCATCGTCCATCGTCAGCGGCGCGCACCCGACCACGGGCGCGCCGGTCGCCTCGGCAAGCGGGCGGGCGGCCGGGCTATGGTCGCGGTGGGTATGGGTGCACAGGATCGCGCTGATGCGCTCCCCCGCTGTCGCGGCAAGGATCGCATCCACATGCTGGGGAAGGTCGGGTCCCGGGTCGATCACCGCCACCTCGCCGCGCCCGACGATGTGGGTCTGCGTTCCCGTATAGGTGAAGGGTGACGGATTGGGGGCAAGGATACGCCGCACCAGCGGGCTCAACGCCACGTATCTGTCGATCCCCTGCTCTTCCATGTCATCGCATGTGGCACCGGAAGAGCGGAAATCCAAGGATCGGGCGTGACTTCTCTCCGCTCGCGGTCGCCGGAGCCGGTCTGCGGCTGAACTCGCCTGGCGCGCGTCGAGGGACTTTACAATCATCTCCACCCGCGCGGCGCGTTAACCATCGCACAGGGCAGAAAACAGGGCAGTCGCTGCAACTGGCACGATCCGCGCACCATGATATGCGTCCACAAGAAGAAGGCGGGCAGCGCTCCAGTCCGGTCGCGCGCCCGCCTTTTTTCGTGACCTTGGCTCGGCTTGGCCCAGCCGATCCGGTGCCGGCCCTCAGGCCGAGGCTTTGTTCTCGAACATCGCCTGCAGCTCGCCGGCCTCGTACATCTCCATCATGATGTCCGAACCCCCCACGAACTCGCCCTTCACATAGAGCTGCGGGATGGTCGGCCAGTCGGAATAAGCCTTGATGCCGTTGCGGATCTCCGGATCCTGCAGCACATCCACCGTTTCGTACGGCACGTTCAGGTGATCGAGGATCGCGATCGCGCGGCTGGAAAAGCCGCATTGCGGGAACAGGGCGGTGCCCTTCATGAACAGGACGACGTCGTTCTTCTTCACGATTTCGTCGATGCGGGCATTGGTGTCGGACATGGTTACACTCCTTATTCGGGCAAGGCGGTGGTCAGCTGGAGTGCATGCAGCACCCCGCCCATCCGTCCGCCCAGTGCTGCGTATACGCGCTGGTGCTGCCGCACCCTCGGCATTCCCCTGAAACTCTCGGCCACCACGCGGGCGGCATAATGGTCGCCGTCACCGGCCAGGTCGGTAATCTCCACCCGCGCGTCCGGGATGCCGGCCACGATCAGCGCCTCGATCTCCTGGGCGGCCATCGCCATGGCTACAGGCTCTCGATCATCTGGCGGCGCGCCTCGACCTGCCTGTCGTCGAGCGTGGAGCGAATGCGCGCCTCGTCGATGTCGACGCCTGCCGAAGTGAGATCGCCCAGCAGCTTGCGGATCACATCCTCGTCGCCCGCTTCCTCGAAATCGGCGCGCACCACGTCCTTGGCATAGGCATCGGCCTCGACTTCGGTCAGGCCCATCAGCTCGGCCGCCCATTGTCCCAGCAGGCGATTGCGCCGCGCCGTGATCTTGAACTGCATTTCCTGGTCGCGCGCATACATATTCTCGAATGCCCGCTCGCGATCGTCAAAAGTCGTCATGCTCGCACCTGCTCCGTTCACGCCCCCAGATAGGCGGCAAGCCGAACATGCGCAACGCGCGAGCGTCAGCCCATCGTCACGACGAGTTTGCCCACCGCCTGGCGGGCGGCCATGTGGGCAATGGCTTCACCGCCCTGCTCCAGCGGCCAGGTGCGGCTGACCCGCGGCGCGATACGCCCTTCCTCCCACAGCCAAAAGAGGGTCTGCACATGCGCGGCATTGGCCTGGGGATCGCGCGCGGCGAAGGCGCCCCAGAAGACGCCGCACACGTCGCAGCTCTTGAGCAGGGTGAGGTTGAGCGGCAGCTTGGCGATCCCGGCGGGAAAGCCGACCACCAGGTAGCGCCCTTCCCATGCGGTCGCGCGCAAGGCGGGCTCGGTATAGTCGCCGCCGACCGGATCGTAGATCACGTTCGCGCCGTCCGGCCCCACCGCATCCTTGAACTGCCGCGCGAGTGCCTTGGACGCATCCTTGTCGAACGGTCCGCGCGGATAGACGATCACCGCGTCCGCCCCCGACTCACGCGCAGCCGCCGCCTTGTCCTCCGACGAAACCGCTGCCACGACACGCGCCCCGAACGCCTTGCCGAGTTCCACCGCCGCCAGCCCGACGCCGCCGGCCGCGCCGAGCACGAGCAGGGTCTCGCCGGCCTTCAGCCTGCCGCGATCGAGCAAAGCATGGATCGACGTGGCATAAGTCAGGATCAGCGCCGACCCTTCCTCGAAGCTCCTGCCTTCAGGCAGCGGCAATGCCATGCGTGCGTCGACCAGCACCTTCTCGGCCAGACCGCCATGGCCGAGCATGGCGATCAGCCGGTCGCCCTCCGACCAGCCCTCGACACCATCGCCAACGGCTTCCACCACGCCCGCAATCTCGCCGCCCGGCGCGAACGGCCGGGGCGGTTTGAACTGGTAATTGTCCTCGATGATGAGGACGTCGGGATAGTTGATCGCGCATGCCTTCACCCGCACCAGCAACTGCCCCTTGCCGGGCACCGGATCGGGAAGCTCGGTGAGCCGGAGCGTATCCGGCCCACCCACCTCATGTGAAAGCAGCGCCCGCATCACTTTCCGGTCGGGAAGCCGCGGCGCTTCAGCAGCGCGTTGACGTCCGGATCGCGCCCGCGGAAGGCGCGATACGCCTCGGCGCGCTCGGTTTCCTGGCCGGTCGACAGCAGGGTCTCGGCAAAGCGCCGCGCCGTTGCCGGATCGAACACGTTGCCCGTCTCCTCAAATGCCGCCCAGGTGTCGGCGTCCATCGTTTCCGACCACAGGTAGGAATAATAGCCGGCCGAATAAGCATCGGACGAGAAGAGGTGATTGAACTGCGGCAGGCGGTGCCGCATCACGATCTCGCTGGGCATGCCGATCTTGGCCAGCGCCTCACGCTCGAACGCGTCCGGATCGGTGACGCCGTTCGGCTGCGTGTGCAGCATCATGTCGACGATCGCCGACGACAGATATTCCACCGTCGCAAAGCCCTGGTTGAAGGTCGATGCCGCCTGGATCTTGTCCAGCAGCGGCTTCGGCATCGGCGCACCCGTCTGGTAATGTTTGGCGAAGCGGCTCAGCACCTGCGGCGTCAGCAGCCAATTCTCGTTCACCTGGCTCGGATATTCCACGAAGTCGCGCGGCGTGCCGCCCAGGCTCGGATATTCGACGTTCGACAGGAAATAATGAATGGCGTGGCCAAACTCGTGGAACAGGGTCTCGGCATCGTCGAGGCTGATCAGCACCGGCTGGCCCGCACCCGGCTTCACGAAATTGTTGTTGTTCGACCCGAGCACGATCTCGTTGCCGAGCAGGCCCGCCCGGCTGCGATAGGTGGTCGCCCATGCACCCGAACGCTTGCCCGTGCGGGCGAAATCGTCGCGGTAGAACAGGCCGACCTGCTTGCCGGTGCCGCGCTGCGTGACGCTGTAGGCGCGGATGTCCGGGTTCCAGGTCGGAACCGTGCCGGTCACTTCCTTGAAGTCGAGCCCGTACAGCTCGCCCGCCGCCCAATAGGAAGCGGCGATGATGTTATCCAGGCTGAAATACTGCTTCACCTCGTCCTGGCTCAGCGAATAGCGGTCCTGCCGCACCTTTTCCTGATAGTAGCGATAGTCCCACGGCTCGATCTTGATCTTGGCACCGGACTTGTCGGCGATCGCCTGCTGGTCGCGCACTTCCTCGCGCACGCGAGCAACGGCGGCCGGCCACACGCGCATCATCAGGTCCTCGGCCCGCGCCGGCGTCTTGGCCATCGTGTCCTGCATGCGGAAATCGGCATGCGTGTTGAAACCGAGCAGCTTCGCGCGGTCGGCGCGCAGCTTCAGGATCTCGGCGATGGTCTGGTTGGTGTCGTTCGCGTCACCATTGTCGCCGCGGTTGACGAAGGCGCGCCACACCTTCTCGCGCACCGCACGATCGTCGGCGAAGGTCAGCACCGGATCGACCGCCGACCGCGTATTGACGATGGCATAGGTGCCGGCGGGCAGCTTGCGCTCCTCCGCGGCCGCCTTGGCCGCAGCCTTGATGTCGGCCGGCACGCCCTTCATCTGCGCCTCGGTAGCCGCAGTGTAGGTGCTCTCGTCGGCCAGCAGCTTCTCGCTGAAGGTGGAGAATTTCTCGGCCAGCTGCTGGTTGTAGGCGGACAATTGCTGCTTTTGCGCCGCATCCAGATTGGCGCCGTTGCGCACCATGCTCTCGTAGAGACGCGTGACGAGGCGTTGCTGCTTGGCATCCAGCCCGGCCGCCTCCCGGTTGTCGTAGACCGCCTTGACCCGCTGGAACAGCTCGGGGTTGAGCGTGATCTCGTCATAAGCGGCCGACAACTTGGGCGACCATTCGCGGTCGAGCGCCTGATATTCCGGCGTCGCCATGTTGCTGGTCATGACGCTGAAGATGCTGAGCACGCGGTCGAGCCGCTGTCCGGCTTTCTCCAGCGGCACCACGACCGTCTCGAACGTGGGGGCTGCGCGATGGCGCGTGATCGCCTGGATCTCGCGGCGCTGCTCCTCGATGCCGAACTGGATCGCTTCGGGGAACAAAGCCGGCGTCACCTGGTCGAAGGGCGGCACGCCGCCATATTCGCCCGACCAGTCGGCCAGCAGGATGTTGTTCGGAACGGTCGCCGCCGCCGTCTGTGCCTCAGCCGGAGCCGCTGCCGGCTCGGCGATCGCCGCGTTATTGGACATGGTGGTGCAACCGCCCAGCGCGATTGCGGTTGCGCCGGCGAGAAGAGCTGTCTTCAATGTCATAAACTCCGCTTGGTCAGTGCCGCCGCGTCAGGCAACGCGGCGCTTGGCAAGATTTTCTTCGATCAGCGCGCCGAGTTCGGCCAGCGCGAAGGGCTTTTCCAGGATCGACACATCCTCGCCCGCCGCATTGCGCAGCGCGCGCAATGCGCCATGCCCCGTCGAAAAGATGATCGGCAAATCCGGGTCGCGCGCCACGATCTCGCGCGCAACTTCGGTCCCGTCCATGCCCGGCATCATGTAATCCAGGATCACCAGGCTCGGCTTCTGCTCGTCGATGGCAGCCAGCGCAGCCGGGCCGTCCGGCGCTTCCGCCACCACATAGCCCAATTCCTGCACGGCCTTCCGGATCACCGTCCGGACATCATTATCGTCGTCGACTACAAGGATCATCATGTCTCTCGAGCGCGTCGGCCCCAGGGTCTTGCGGCCCCAATGCAGGCTCCTGCCTTTCCCGCTCCTTAACCCCGCGCCGCGCAGCCATCCAGCATCAATTTATGCAAGACAATCCACATCGTAACTCAAGTTAAATTACGGGTTCGGAATATCGTCGTCCGGCTTCATCCCGTCGACACGGGCACCGCCCGGCGAAACCATCACCTTCATCCACGCTTTCCCAAGAATGAATGGCAGCCTGTGTTGCGAAATGTTCGCGGCACATCTTCGTAACCGACCTGTGTTCTCGTAATTTCCGGAGATCGTGAGATGTACTATACAGACAAGTTACTGCAATTTCCGGTCCGGGTCGAGCGGCCCAGCCCAGTATTCGCCAAGGCCTTGCAACAGGCAATCGGCGGAGTGGAAGGTGAAATCCGCGTCTGCCTCCAATATTTCTTCCAGGCCTGGGGCGCGCGCGGGGACAGCAAGTATCGCGACTTGCTGCTGAACACCGCAACCGAGGAAATCGCGCATATCGAGATGCTGGCAACTGCCGTCGCCCTCAATCTCGAAAATGCGCCGCTCAGCCTCAAGGAAGATATTGCGGCTGACGCGGCCGGCGGATCGGTGCTGAACGGCATGGACATGCGCCACGTGCTCTCCACCGGCCTTGCCGCGCTTCCGACCGACGCCAATGGCGTGCCGTTCGACTGCAGCCACGTTTATGCCAGCGGCAATCTCGCCGCCGACATGCTGGCCAACATCACGGCCGAGGCGACTGGCCGCAAGCTCGCTTACTCGCTGTGGAACATGACGGACGATCCCGGCATGAAGGAGATGCTCTCTTACCTGATCGCCCGCGACACCTTCCACCAGAACCAGTTCATGGCGGTGATCGACGACCTGGGCGGTCTCCAGGCCAACCTCCCCGTGCCCAACAGCGTGCCGGAGGAAGCCGAGCTGAGCGAGTTCAGCTACCAGCAACTGGGCTTCAACCGCGACGGCTCGATGCCGCCGCAGGGCGCCTGGTCGGAAGGTCCCGCCCCCGACGGCAAGGGCACCTTCACCTCGCGCCCGATGGAGCCGCTCGGCCCCGAACCCAAACTCGCCCCGCCCCGCCCCGACGGCGGCGCACAGACCCAGCAGATGACCGGCAGCGACGGGCTCATGGCCAAGGCGGTCGAAGCGGTAAAGGACGTGGTGAGGTAAGCGGCAAAGGGCGGCGCACGGGTCACGTCCGCCGCCCTCTCTCTCCCCCCCAAGCCGTTCGCTTCGAGCGAAGTCGAGAAGCGGGTTCGTAGGGCGCAGAGATTTCTCGACTTCGCTCGAAGCGAAGGGAGTTATTCAGGCAGAAGGTGCGAGGGCAGCATCCCTCAACCCCCGCCACACCCGCAGTGCCTGCACCGTCTCCGCCACATCGTGCACCCGCACCATCTGCGCCCCCTGGCCGGCCGCCTTCAATGCCAGCGCTACCGACCCGCCTAGCCGCTGGTCCGCCACCGCCTCGTTCGACAGTGCGCCGATCATCCGCTTCCGGCTCGCCCCCAGCAGGACCGGGCAGCCGAGCCCGTGAAACAAGCTCAGCCCGTTCATCAGCTGCAGATTGTGCCGCAGCGTCTTGCCGAACCCGATCCCCGGATCGACCACGATCCGCCCCCGTGCGATCCCCGCCGCCACTGCCGCCGCGATCCGCGCCTCCAGCCAGTCATAGACTTCAAGCAGGACGGGGCGGGCATAGGAGGGTGCCTTCTGCATCGTCTCCGGCTCGCCCTGATGATGCATCAGCATCACCGGGCAGTCAGCCGCCGCGACCACCTCCACCGCCCGCGGATCGTAGGTCAGCGCAGACACATCGTTGATGAGCCCCGCGCCCGCCGCCAGCGTCGCCTCCATCACCGTCGCCTTGCGCGTGTCGACGGAGATCGCCGTGCCGGAAGGCGCTAGCCGCTCCACCACCGGCAGAACGCGGCGCAGCTCGTCAACCTCCCACACTGCCTTGGCGCCGGGCCGGGTGGATTCGCCGCCGATGTCGATGATCGCCGCCCCCGCCGCACTCATCGCCACGGCGGCTGCGACGGCGGCGGCCGGATCCTCATGGCTCCCCCCGTCCGAGAAGCTGTCCGGCGTGGTGTTGAGGATCCCCATCACCTGCGGCTGGTCGAGCCGGATCGTGCGCGCGCCGATCTGGAGCGGCGCGCGCGGCGAAGTCAGGTTCGCCCAGGCGGCTTGTGCGTCTTGGCCGAGGCGCGGCAATGCCGCCTCCACCTCTTCAACCCGCAGCAGTTCAGCGCCCGCGTCCGTCAGCACCTCGACGGCTGAGAACCAGACCAGCCCCCCGGCAAGCCGTGCGACCTTGCCATGGTGGCCGAACGGAGCGTCGATGAAGGCGGTTGGGCGAAGGTAATTGCGTCCCATTAATCAATCCCGTTCGTGTCGAGCGAAGTCGAGACACTTAGCCCAGCGAAGCCGAGGCTTGCACGGGTTCTCGGCTACGCTCGAACAGGCTTCTCGACTTCGCTCGAAGCGAACGGTCTTGGATTATGGATGTAGGTTCAAGCCAGAGAAGCAATATACGCCTGCCGCAGCTCATCCAGCTGCACCAGCTTGTCCCCCTTGTCGACATGCCAGAAGGTCCACCCGTTGCAAGACGGAGCGCCCTGCGCCGCCGCCCCCATCTGGTGGATCGACCCCTGCTTCCCGTCCAGCGCGACCGAGGCATCCGCCCCCACCTGTGCCCGCCAGCGACGCTTGGTGTCGGTCAGGATTGCGCCCGGTGCCACCATGCCCATCTCGACAAGCGCGCCGAACGGCACCTTGGGCTGCGCACGCTTCGACACGAGCGTCTTCATCGCGCTTTCGTCCAGCTCCAGCGTGGAATCGATCCGCTCGCGCGCGACCTTCACATATTTCTTCTCGCGCTCGATCCCGATCCAATGCCGCCCCAGCCGCCGCGCCACCGCGCCCGTCGTGCCGGTGCCGAAGAAGGGATCGAGCACCACGTCGCCCGGATTGGTGCAGGACAGCAGCACGCGGTACAGCAATGCCTCCGGCTTCTGCGTCGGATGCGCCTTCACGCCATCCGACTTCACCCGCTCCCCACCCGAACAGATGGGCAGCACCCAGTCCGACCGCATCTGCAGATCGTCGTTCAGCGCCTTCATGGTGCGGTAGTTGAACGTGTAGCGGCTGTCCTCGCTGCGGCTCGCCCAGATCATCGTCTCATGCGCATTGGTGAAGCGGGTGCCGCGGAAGTTCGGCATCGGGTTCGACTTGCGCCACACGATGTCGTTGAGGATCCAGTAGCCCTCGTCCTGCAACACCGCGCCGACGCGGAAAATATTGTGGTAGCTGCCGATCACCCAGAGCGTGCCGTTGGGCTTCAGGATGCGCCGCGCTTCCTTCAGCCACGCGCGCGTGAAATCGTCATAGGCGCGGAAGCTGTCGAACTTGTCCCACTCGTCGTCGCACGCATCGACGCGCCCGCCTTCGGGCCGGAACAGCTCACCGCCGAGCTGGAGGTTATAGGGCGGATCGGCGAACACCATGTCGATGCATGCATCCGGCAGCGCGGCCATCGCGCGGATGCAATCTTCCTCAATGATCCTGCCCAGCGGCAGCCCCTCGACCGGCGCTGCCTTCGCCCGCTTCTTGATCGTCCCGACGAAGTCCAGCGCACTCATTCTTGCCATCCCCTGTGAAGAACGACGGAGAGTGAGTCAGCGGGACTCCGCGGTCAAGATCAGGTGTTTAGCCGCACTGGCTCACATCCGGACTCACCTGCCGTGAACGAAAGGAGTCCTGCGCTAGATGTTGAGTCCGGGCAGGCTCCTGAGACTCAATATGAAGTGGTGTGTCCCGGAGGACTCACAGGTCCAGCAAATGCTGCTTAACCGGCGCAAAGCTTCGCCGGTGCAGGGGCGTCGGCCCCAGCCGCTCCAGCGCCGCGCAATGTTCCGGCGTGCCGTAGCCCTTGTTGGTGCGCCAGCCATAGCCCGGATGCTGCTCGCAATAGTCCGCCATCATCCGGTCGCGCGTCACCTTGGCGATGATCGAAGCCGCCGCGATCGACCGCGACTTGGCGTCGCCCCCGACGATCGCCTTGGACGGGTAGGACCATCTGGGCAGGCGGTTGCCGTCGACCAGCACCATGCCCCCGCCCTGCCCCAGTTCCTCCAGCCCCAGCGCGTCCACCGCCCGCGTCATCGCCAGCATGGTCGCCCAGAAGATGTTGAACCGGTCGATCTCCTCGACTGTGGCGATGCCGACGCCCACACGCGCCACCTGCCGCAGCTTGCCGTACAGGCTCTCCCGCGCCTCCAGGCACAATTTCTTGGAATCATCGATCCCCCGCGGGCAGCGCTTGCGGTCCAGCACCACGGCCGCGGCCACCACCGGGCCTGCAAGCGGCCCCCTGCCGGCCTCGTCCACGCCGACGATGGGGGCGGGAAACGGCTTCTCGATCTTGAAGCAGGGCGGCTGAGCGGTCATCATCTGCACGCTATTGCGCCGGCGCCCGCCACGCCAGCCAAAGCGAACTTAATCCAATCATTTCCTGTGGATATCGCGAAACGGCACGCTGCCCAGCGCATGCCCCATCGGCCCGTGCCCCGCGCCGAGCCCCGGCGCCGCGAGCAAAGCCGCCCGCGTATAGGCACGCCCCTGCTCGACGGCGTCCGCCATCGACAGCCCTGCCCCCAGCCCCGTCGCGATCGCGCTGGCCAGCGTGCAGCCGGTGCCGTGCGTATGCCGCGTGTCGATCCGCTCGCTGCTCCAGCTGAGAATGTCCTGCCCATGCTCGACAAGCTGGTCGGTCAGCAGCGGCCCGGGCAGGTGCCCCCCCTTGGCCAGCACGGCAGTGCCGGTGCGCGCGGCAAGCTCCGCCGCCGCCTCCGCCGCATCCTCGGCATTTCCGATCGAACGCCCGCTCAGCACCTGCAGTTCGGGAAGGTTGGGCGTGACCAGGCTCGCCACCGCTATCAACCGCTCGAACGCGGCCACCGTCGCCTCGTCGGCGAGAACCGATCCGCTGCTCGCCACCATCACGGGATCGAACACGATCGGCACGCTTGGGCTGACTTCCAGCCGCGCGGCGACCGCGTGCACGATCTCCGGCGACCCGATCATGCCGATCTTCACCGCATCCACGCCGATGTCCGATGCGACGACGTTGATCTGCTCGACAACGAGCGCTGCAGGGATCGCCAGCACGTTGGTGACGCCCAGCGTGTTCTGGGCCGTAATCGCGGTGATCGCGGTCATCGCATGCCCGCCCAGCATGGTGACGGTCTTGATGTCTGCCTGGATACCCGCCCCGCCGCCAGAGTCCGAGCCAGCAATGATGAGGATACGCGGAGTCATCCTCTCACCGTTCGTCTCGAGCGAAGTCGAGAAACCACCTCGGGTGGCACCACGTGTCTCGACTTCGCTCGACATGAACGGGGGGTGTGGCAGTTCGCAAGAGGCATCACGCCGCCTTCACCGCCGCGCAGATGTCGTCCACCACGCTCGCGACCAGTTTCTCGTCCTCGCCCTCGGCCATTACCCGGATCAGCGCCTCGGTGCCGGACTTGCGGATCAGCACGCGTCCCGTGCCGGACAGCCGCGCCTCACCTTCCGCGATCGCCGCCTTGACCGCCGCCTCCTCCAGCGGCGCCCCTCCACCGAACCGCACATTCTTCAGCAGTTGCGGCAACGGATCGAACTGCCGCAGCAGCTTGCTCGCCGGCCGGTCGCTCCCCACCAGGCAGGCGAGGATCTGGAGCGCGGCGACCAGCCCGTCGCCCGTGGTCGCATAATCGGACAGGATGATGTGCCCCGACTGCTCGCCGCCGACATTGTAGCCGCCGGTCCGCATCCGCTCCAGCACATGCCGGTCGCCCACCGCCGTGCGGACCAGTTCCAGGTCGCGGGCCTGCAGGAACCGCTCCAGCCCCAGGTTCGACATCACCGTCGCCACCACACCGCCGCCGCGCAGCAGGCCCTGGTCGGCCCAGAAGCTGGCGATCAGCGCCATCAACTGGTCGCCGTCGATCACCTGCCCCTTCTCGTCCACCACGATCAGTCGGTCAGCATCGCCGTCCAGCGCGATGCCGATATCGGCTTTCTCCTGGATCACGCGCACCTGCAGCGCCTCGGGCGCGGTCGATCCCACCTGATCGTTGATGTTGGTGCCGTTGGGCGAGACACCCATCGGAATCACGTCGGCGCCAAGCTCCCACAATGTGTCGGGCGCGACATTGTATGCCGCGCCATGAGCGCAATCGACCACCACTTTGATCCCGTCGAGGCGCAGATGATCGGGAAAGGTCGACTTGGCGAAGTGGATGTAGCGGCCGCGCGCATCCTCGATGCGACGCGCGCGCCCGATCCGATCGGACGCGACGAGCGCGGGCGGATCGTCGATCATCCGCTCGAGCTCCGCCTCGTCCTCGTCCGACAATTTATACCCGTCCGGCCCGAACAGCTTGATGCCGTTGTCGCGATACGGATTGTGGCTGGCGGAGATCATGACGCCGATGTCGGCCCGCATCGACTTGACCAGCATGGCGATCGCCGGCGTCGGCATCGGCCCGACGAAGATCACGTCCATGCCGACGCTGGTGAAACCGGCCGACAGCGCGTTCTCGAGCATATAGCCGGACAGGCGCGTGTCCTTGCCGATGATCACCCGGTGGCGATGCTCGCCGCGCAGGAACAAGGCGCCGGCCGCCTGCCCCACCCGCATCGCCATCTCGGAGGTCATCGCACCTTCGTTCGTACGGCCCCTGATCCCGTCGGTTCCGAAATATTTGCGGCTCATCGGCTGTTCGTCACCTTCACGTCATTCCCGCGCCAACGGGAATCCAGCTTTCCTTCTTCCACCCGTTCGGGAAGAAGCGGAACTCCCGCTTTCGCGGGAGTGACGGAATAGAAAGCAGGAAGCAAGGCATGTCCCAACCGGTGCGTATTCTTATCGGGCTCGTCCTTGGCCTGGTCCTGGGCCTTGCGACCGCCGACGTCGACTGGTCTGCGGCCGCCGCCTCCGTTGCCGAGCCTGTCGGCGGCCTCTGGCTTGACGCCCTGCGCATGACGATCGTGCCGCTCGTCGTATCGCTCCTGATCACCGGCATCGCGCAAACGGCCGAGGCGGCGCGCGCCAACCGACTGGCGGCGCGCGCTATCATCTTCTTCCTCGTCTTCCTGTGGTTCTCCGCTGGATCGGCCGCCTTGCTCACGCCGCTCCTGCTGTCGGTCTGGCCACTCGACGCAGGATCGGCGGCGGCGCTTCGCGGTGCATTGTCGGGAACGACGGAGGTCGGCGAAGTGCCCGGCTTTGCCGAGTTCATCCGCTCCTTCGTCCCCACCAACCCGCTGGCCGCCGCGGCGAACGATGCCTTCCTGCCACTGGTCATCTTCACCATGCTGTTCGCCTTTGCGGTCACCCGGCTGCCGGCCGAGCCGCGCCAGATGCTGACCCGCTTCTTCCAGGCGGTTGCGGACGTGATGCTCATCATCATCGGCTGGGTGCTGTGGCTGGGCCCGATCGGCGTCTTCGCGCTCGCTTATGTGGTCGGCGCACGGGCGGGCGGCGCGGCCTTCGGCGCCCTGCTCCACTACATCATCGTCGTGTCGTTGACCGGCATCTTCATCTGGATCCTCGCTTACCCGATCGCCGTTTTCGGCGGCAAGGTCGGCCTGCTGCGCTTCGCCCGCGCCGTGGCCCCGTCCCAGGCGGTCGCCGTCAGCACGCAATCCTCGCTCGCATCATTGCCCACCATGCTGAAGAGCGCGGCTGCGCTCGGCGTGCCGGTTGCCGCATCCGGCGTGATCCTGCCCATCGCGGTGGCGCTGTTCCGTGCCACGGGACCCGCGATGAACCTCGCCGTCGCGCTCTACGTCGCCCACTGGTTCGGGCTGGAGCCGACACCGTTGCAGGTCATGGCGGGCGTCGCGGTGGCGGCCACCACGACCTTGGGTGCGGTCAGCCTGCCGGGGCAGGTGAGCTTCGTCACCTCGATCGCGCCGATCGGCCTCGCCGTCGGCATCCCGCTGGAACCGCTCGCCATCCTGATCGCGGTGGAGACGATCCCCGACATCTTCCGCACGGTCGGAAACGTCACCATGGACGTGGCCGCCGCCACCACTGTGGCGCGCCGCAGCGGCATTGCGGACGAAACCGGCGATACCGAGCAGGACCGCCTGCTGGCGGGCGCTGGCGACGCCCAGGAACCGACCGGCGCGCGGCCGGTTTCCGGCTGAGGCGCAGCTTCAGCAAAGGTTCCGAGCCATCACCGACAAGCCCGTGCAGCGCCCGCCGGCCGGCCCGATGATCCCGCCCGAAATCGGCGGCCTCAATCGCGCGCTCGCCCGCAACATCGATGCGCTTCAGCGCCGTCGCAGCGAGGATGCGCCCGCCGCACCGCGTGACGAGAAGATCGCCGACGCGGTCACCCGCTTCACCGGCAGCATGGTCTTCGTCTACCTGCACCTGGCAGGCTTTGGTTTCTGGATTGTCGCCAATCTCGGCTGGGCGCCCCGCATACCGCCCTGGGACCCTAGCTTCGTGGTGCTGGCGATGATCGCGTCGGTGGAGGCGATCTTCCTGTCCACCTTCGTCCTCATCAGCAGAACCGCATGCAGGCCGCCGCCGACAAGCGCGCCGATCTCGACCTCCAGATCAACCTGCTGGCCGAGCATGAGGTGACCAGGCTGGTGACAATGGTGTCCGCTATCTGCGACCGCCTCGACATCCCCCATGGTGCGGGCGAGGAGGTGGAGGAGATGAAGCGCAACGTCGCGCCCGAGGCTGTGCTCGACGCGATCGAGCGAACCGAGAAGGGGTGAGCCCGCCTCCGGCCCCGTTGGCCTGAGCCTGTCGGAGCCCCGCGTCTTTGAGGCTGTGAAGACGGACGGTGCTTCGACACGCTCGGCGCGAAAGTCCGTGCGCGGCACGCCAAACCATTTTCCTACAGGCCGCGATCAGTGCCATAAGGTCGCCAGGCTCTTTCACATCGCCGCAACTGATCGATCCCATCGATCAAAATGCCATTCATTGATCGAACGGATTTTTGCAGCAGCGTGTCTTTCGTGACCTTTGGGCCTCATCCCATCGGCGCATAGGCCAGGCTGATCGGCCAGACGAGCGGCGCGTGCCAGTAGAGGATCGCGATCCATGCCGGCACTGCCAGCACCAGTGGCAACCACAGGGGCAGCAGCGCCTTCAGGCTTGCCTTGCCGCCGAACAGACCCGCAAACGGCACGAACGAAGTCCGCTCCTGCCATTCGCGCCAGTGTTCGCCCAGCAACGCCGCCTTGCGCCGGTCCTGCCCCACCGACCCGCCGATCGCGAGAATGAGGATCCCGGCGGCGACGATCAGGTTACGCGGGCTGCCGAACACGGAGATGTGGACCAGAGCCCAGATGGCGAAGCTCCAGTTCATCGGGTGCCGCGTGATTGCGAAAGCACCCGTTGCCGGCCGGATCGGCTTGGGTTCGGCGCCCGGATGCGGGAAGGCGGGGTTCCTGGCGAACGACGCGAAGAGCAGCATCAGCGCGAACAGCATCACGGGCGAGACCACGTCCCACCACCAGAGCGGCGCGATGTATAGCGGCTCCGCCACATCGATCGCGCGCCACGCCAGGATCATCCATCCCAGTGTCGCGAACGACACCAGCGAGTAGAGGATGCTGAAGCCCCGCTCGCCGAACCTTGCAAGAAGGGCCGGGCGGAGCGGGTGCGACATGGCGAAATGCGTGCCGACGAACGCCAGCGTCGCAAGCGCGAGGCTGGCGTTCCCGTTCACCGTTCGTAAGCCTTGGGCAATTCACCCTCGACCGCGTTGCGATAGCGATCGCGCAGCTTGGTCTGATGGTTGTCGAGCGGCTGCTGCACCCCGTCGATCAGCACCAGCACCGGGGCGGAGTTGAGCTCCAGCGGATCGCCGTCCCACACCACCACGTCGCCGCGGCGGCCGGCGCGCAGCGAACCGATCTCGCCGCCAAGGCCCATCGCCTCGGCCGGGCCCGAACTGATCGCCTGCAGCGCCTGGCCCCAGCTAAGGCCAGACGCACCGGGCACCTTGGTCAGCGCGACGAGGTTGCCGGCAAGCTGCTTGGACAGCCGCACCTGGCGCGTCTCGTCCTCGCCGTTCATGCCGATCGAAACCTTGACCCCTGCGGCCCGCATGCGGCCGATATTGGATTGGGTGGCGGCAAGCTGTTCGAAGCTGCTGGGTAGGTCGGTCAGCGCATTGGCGATGACGGGCACCCCGGCGGCGGCGATGCGATCGGCCACCGTCCAGCCCTCGGCCGCGCCGACCAGCACCAGGCGAAGGTTCGGGAACTCGCGGACGAGGCCCAGCACCTGCAGGATGTCGCTCGCCCGTTCGACATGGACGAGCAGCAATTGCCGCCCTTGCAGCACGGGGACGAGCGCCGCCGCGTCGAAGCGCGTCAGCAGAACGTCGTCCGAACGATCGACGTCGCTGCCGAGCAGGTTGGCGTCCGGCACTTCCTCCAGCGGCAGGTCGCGCTGGTCTGCGGCCGTCACCGGCCGGCGCCCCGTCCCGCCCGCAATGCCGGAGAAACGCCCCACGTCGCGCGCCTCGCGCAGCGCGTTGCGGAACAGCACAAAGGTCGCCGCACGGCTGCCGCCGGATTCGTCCGCCCCGCTTTCGCCGAACTCGACGAACTGGAAGGCGCGGGCGCGAGTGATCGGGTCGCGGTCCGAACCGAGGTCGATGACCGCGCCCTGCCCCGCAAAGATGCTGGTGGCTGCGCCCGGCGCGACCACGGCGCGCGTCACGCCGCCTGCGCGGCTGACCGCTACGCCCGACGCGAGCGGGTTGATCGCCGGGCTCACGTCGATCGCCGCGCTGAACGGCGATCCGTTGGCGGAAACATCGTTGGATCCGTTGACCGCATCCACTTCGGACAGGCCGACACGGCTGAAGCCCGCGACCAGGCCGGGCGTGACCCACTTGCCGGCGGCGTCCACCACCTGCGCGCCCGCGGGCACGGCAACGCCGCGCCCCGCAGCGACGATACGGCCATTCTGCACGACCACGGTGCCGCCCTCGATCGGCTCGGACCCGTCGCCCACGGCAACGGTGCCCCCGGTGATGGCGATGGTCTGCGCGAGCGCGGGTGCGCTCACCATCGACAGCAATGCCGCCAAGGCCGTTCGTGTCGAGCGGGAGAGGAGAGAGGTGCGGTTCATCACTTCACGTCTCCTTCGCCGGGCTGGCCGAGTTCGAAATCGCTCACCGGCCTGCGGTTGGGATCATTGGCGTCGTACATAAGCGCGCCGTCGATCCACACGCGCTCAGGTCGTGAGTAGACGCTGAGCGGATTGCCGTTCCACAACACCACGTCGGCCATCTTGCCGGCCTTGAGGCTGCCCGTCACATCATCGATGCCGAGCGCACGGGCCGGGTTGATGGCGAGCCAGGTCCAGGCGACCTCGTCGGATATCTGGATGCCCGCACGACGGCCGTTGGCGAGTGCCTTGGCCGTCTCCTGGTTCAGCCGCTGGATGCCGTTCGCGTCATCCGAATGGGTGATCGCGCAGGCGCCCGCATTGTGGATGAAGGGGAGGTTCTCCTGGATGCCGTCATAGGCCTCCATCTTGAAGCCCCACCAGTCGGCCCACAATGCCGAGCAGATGTTGTTCTCTCGCAGCAGGTCGGCGATCTTGTACGCCTCCACCGCATGGTGGAAGGTAGTGACCTTGTAGCCGAACTCCTTCGACATATCGATGATGTTGGCCATCTCGTCGGCGCGGTAGCAATGGTTCTGCACCAGGATGTCGCCGTTCAGCACACCGACCAACGTCTCCATCTGGAGATCCCGGGCAATGTTCGGATCCTTAGCGAGGCGGTTCTTGTAGTCGACCGCCCGCGCCCAGGTCTGGCGCATCATCGCGACATTGGCCATGCGGCTCGCCGGCATCTGGTTGCGGCTGCCATAGACACGCTTGGGATTCTCGCCGCATGCCATCTTGAGCGATTGCGGCGCGCCCGGGAACTTCATCGCCTGCATGGTGCGGCCGTAGACATTCTTGAACGTCGTGCCGCGCCCGCCGAACAGGTTGGCGGAGCCAGGCAGGATGTGGAGCGAGGTCACGCCGCCATTGGCGAGCGCGCGGGCGAAGCCCGGATCCTGCGGCCACACGCTATGTTCGGCCCAAACCTCCGCGCGGACCGGCCCGGTGATCTCGTTGCCGTCCTGATGCGCCTCGACCGAGGGGGAGGGATAGTCGCCCAGGTGGCTGTGGATGTCGATGACGCCCGGCGTCACCCACTTGCCCGCTGCGTCGATCCGCACCGCGTCGGCAGGAATGGCCGTGTCCGCACCGCCGACGGCAAGCACCTTGCCGCCCGACAGCACCACCGTGCCATTCTCGATCCGCCCGCCCTCGCCGTCATAGACGGTGGCGCCGGTGATGGCGGTCACCACCGAGGGATAGGCCTTATAGGTCGACGGAAACGGATCGGACGGCCTGGACGAACGCTCGGCCGCTGCAGTGTTCTGCGTGGATGCGCTCTGGACCGGCTCACCGGTCGCCGCGCAGGCGCTGAGCAGGCTCGCTACTGCGAGTCCTGCCAGCAATGTCCCCCTGTTGAACCTCGTCATTTGGTGTTGCGGCTCCCTGTTACGGTTTCGCCCGTGGTGTTGACGCCCGTCGCGATCGGCTCGGCAAGCTCGGCGTCGCCGGCCATGCGGACATTGTCGTCCTGCAGCGTATCAAGGTGCATCAGCCTCTTGATCAGCGGCGAGATGATGATGACGGCAACGCCCACGCCGATCGAAACCCAGCCGATCGTCGAATAGACGTCGAGCACGGTCGCCTTGCCAGCACCTTCACCCGATGCTGCTTCGGAACCGGTGGCCGCCGCGATCAGGCCGGCGGCGAAATTGCCGGTCGCCGATGCGAAGAACCAGGTGCCCATGATGAGGCTCGCCATGTGCGCGGGCGCCAGGCGGTTCATCGCGCTGAGGCCGACAGGCGACAGGCACAATTCGCCGGTCGTGTGCAGGAGATAGATGAGGAAGATGAAGATGACCGGGGTGAGGTTCTCCATGCCCGCCGCCTGGCTACCCCAGACGAGGACAAGGAAGCCTAGGCCGAGTTGCAGCAGGGCCAGGCCGAACTTGGCCGGTGCCGAGGGTTCGAGCCCGCGGCGGCCGAGCAAGGTCCAGAGCGCGGCGAACAGTGGCGCGAGCAGCACGATATACATCGCGTTGATCGACTGGAACATCGACGCGGGCACGCCGGCGCGGTCGACATGGCGGTCAGTGAACAGGTTGAGCGAGGAACCCGCCTGTTCGAACAAGGCCCAGAACAGGATCGAGCCGAGGATCAGGAACATCGCCGCGAAAATGCGGTCGCGATCATGCGGCGCCAGCTTGGTGACGGCGTTCAGCAGGACGTAGCCGACCAGGATCGCGCCGGCGATCATCAGCAGCCAGCCAACGGCTTCCTGATACTGGATCAGCTGCCAGATGCCGACGACGGCAAGGATGCCGACCAGGTAGAGCAGCCACTCGAACTTCATGCCGAGCACACTCGACTGAAGCCGCGCGGCATCGGGCGCTTCACCGCGGCCAAGCAGCAGCGGCTTGCCCAGGACGAACACGACGAGGCCCAGCAGCATGCCGACGCCAGCAGCGCCGAAGCCGTAGGACCAGCCATAGGTCTGACCAAGATAGCCGCACAGCAGCGATCCCAGGAACGCACCGAGGTTAATGCCCATGTAGAAGATCGTGTAGGCGCCGTCGCGGCGCACGTCGGTACGGGGGTAAAGCTGCCCCACGATCACCGAGATATTGGCCTTGAGGAAGCCCGACCCCACGATGATGAAGGACAAGGCCAGCCAGAAGATGCTGAGCGAGGCCGCATCCTGCCCGCCCGTTCCTTCGAAGCCCATGAGGAAGTGGCCGAAGGTCAGCAGCACCGCGCCATAGAGCACGGCCTTGCGCTGGCCTAGGTAGCGATCGGCGAGATAGCCGCCGAGCACCGGCGTGATATACACCAACGCCGTGTAGGCGCCGTAGATCACGCCGGAGCGCTCGTCCGAGAAAAGCCAATGCTGCGTCAGGTAGAAGATGAGCAGCGCGCGCATGCCGTAGTAGGAGAAACGCTCCCACATCTCGGCGAAGAACAGGACGAAGAGGCCGCGCGGGTGACCGAGAAAGGTCTTCCCTTCGGCGGCAAGGGTTGGGTGGGTGGCCAAGAAACGCTCCTGAACTGATCGCCGCATCGTCGCGCGGCATTATGGCGCGGGAGACTAGCGTGCGTTTCGGCCATGGGAAGCACATTGTTGCAGCCCCGCGACGTGCTTATGTGTCGGCCATGACGCTGAACGACGCCTCCTCACCCCTTGCCCTGCTCCACAGCCGCCGTTCCGGACGACCCCGCGAGATGGTCGAGCCGGGACCCAGCGAGGCCGAGATCGCCGAGATCGTGACGATCGCCGCACGCACGCCCGATCACGGCAAGCTCGCCCCCTGGCGCTTCGTTCACGTGCCGAAGGACGCCCGGCCCGCCTTCGCCGAACTGATGCAGCGGGCGTTGCGCGACGCCAATCCCGATCCCGGACGCCTCGATATGGAGGCGGCCGAGCGTTACGCGCTTCAGGCGCCGCAACTCATCGTCGTCATCTCCGCGCCCGTCGTGCCGCACAAGATCCCGGTCTGGGAGCAGGAATTGTCCTGCGGCGCGGCGTGCATGAACCTGCTCTCGGCCGCGCATGCGATGGGATATACGGGCGGCTGGATCACCGGTTGGCCGTCTTATTCCGAGATCGTTCGACAGGCCTTCGCTGCTGCCGAGCATGAACGCATCGCGGGCTTCATCTATCTCGGTACCCCCGGAATGCCGCTGGAGGAGCGGCCTCGCCCCGCACTGGAACAGATTTTCAGCCGCTGGACGCCTCAAGGCGGGTTGACTGAATAACTGTCTTAGCACACTATATCAGCCATGGCCGAAGAACGTCCCGTCTACCTCCGTCTCCGCGACTCCATCGCCGCCGCTATCCTCGAAGGCCGCGTGGGAGATGGCGATCCGCTTCCGTCCGTGCGCAGCCTCGCGGCCGAACATGGCGCCAATCCGCTGACGGTGGCCAAGGCTTATCAGACCTTCCAGGACGAAGGCCTGGTGATCGTGAAGCGCGGCGTTGGCATGTTCGTTGCGGAAGGCGCTTCGGCGCAGCTCCTTGCGGCCGAACGCCGGGACTTCCTCGAGAATCGCTGGCCCGGCATTTCGGCGCATATTCGCCGCCTGGGGCTGGATGCGGCGGACCTGCTCGAGCGCGAGAACGCCTGAGACGGCGATAGTCGCGCCTTCGTTTCATCTGCGGTTCAACTTCCGACCGCCATTCGCCTGATCGACTTCTTCGCAAAGCTGCGGCAGGAAATCGGTCATGCTCATTCTTTCGTCTGCACTCGTCGCTGCTGTTGAGCCTTTGCCTGTCGTGAAAGCAGCGCCGGGTGTTCTCACAGCACCAGCGGTGCAGCTTGCCCCCGTCGTGCCGCCGCCTCTCCTCCCGCACGCGACGCGGCGGATGATCGAGGCTGCGCTGGACGATGGCGACGCCAGGGCGATCGACACGGTGCTGAAGCTTGCACGCAAGACCAGCCCGGATGCGAAGGACGAGATCGACGCCATCGAGATTCCCTATCGTGCCGCGATCGCCCGGGAGAAGGCGGACAAGGAGCAGCGGCGGCTTGCCCAGCTTGCCTCGTCCGACGTGTTCCAGAACTGGAAGGGCCAGGTGGAACTTGGCGCATCGCGCACCACCGGAAGCCGCGACAGCTATGGCCTGTTCGGATCATTGGCCGCCGAACGAACCGGGCTGCGCTGGGTCCACAAGGTCGCCGCCCGCGCGGATATCCAGGAAACGAACGACGTCACCACCGCCGAGCGCGTGCTTGCCTCCTGGCAGCCCAATTTCAAGGTCGACGACCGCTTCTACGCCTTCGGCCTTGCCCAATATGAATATGATCCCATCCTCGGCTACGACGCACGCTACACCACCAGTGGCGGCGTGGGCATCGGGCTGGTGCGCAGCGACGTACTCAAGGTCGAATTCGAGGGCGGGCCGGCCCTGCGTCACACGCGGCCCATCGACGGGCCGGCGGACACGACGATGTCGGGGCGCGGGTCGCTGAACCTCGGGTGGAAAATCGCGCCCAACCTGTCATTCAGCCAGGCGAGTTCATTCTACTACGAACCCGGCGAAAGCAGCGCCAACGCACAGACTGCGCTGGATACGAAGCTGATCGGCGCCTTGAAGGCGCGCCTTTCCTACAACGTCGTCTACGAGGAAGCCCGCCCGCGCGGCACCGACGCCGTCGATACGTCCAGCCGGGCGACGCTCATCTACGCTTTCTGATACGCCCGTCGCTCCTCACCCACATCGTCCCAGAAGGAGACTTCAGGCGGCAAATGCTTCCGCGGGCACCGCATAGAGCGGCGCTGCCCCCGCCATTGCCGCTGCCTTGAGGCCGCCAGCCTCCGGCACGATGCAGCCGAGGTAGAAGTCGGCCGCCGCGCGCTTCATCGCCAGGAATACGGGGTCGCCCTCACCTTCGGCAGCGTCCGCCTGCCGCCCCATCAGCCCGCCGGCGACCGCAACCGACAACATGGTCAGCAGCGGGTATGAGCCTGCCAGCCTGTCCTCCACATGCCGGTCCGCCGCGTCCATCCATGCCACGACCTCCTCGACCGCATCGATCAGCGGTGACAGGCGCGCATCTGCATCGGCCCTGATGTCACGCAGCAAAGCTGCCAGCACCGCCCCTCCTTCAAGCCCGAGCTTTCGCCCGACCAGGTCCGCCGCCTGCACACCGTTGGTGCCCTCGTAGATCGGCGTGATCCGCGCATCGCGATAATGTTGGGCGGCGCCCGTCTCCTCGACGAAGCCCATGCCGCCATGAACCTGCACGCCTAGGCTCGCCACCTCCACTCCGACATCGGTGCCATAGGCCTTTACCAATGGCGTCAGCAGGTCGAGCCGCGCCTGTGCATCCGCATCACCGAGGCTTGCCCGATCCGCCTGCCCCGCCGCGTAGTAGGTGAGCGCCCGCGCGCCTTGGGTCAGCGCCTTCATCCGCATCAGCATGCGGCGTACGTCGGGATGATCGATGATGGCGATGGAGTCGCGTACTGAGTGCCCAGCGCGCGCCGATTGCACGCGCTCACGCGCATAGGCGACGGCACGCTGGGTTGCGCGCTCGGCGATCGACACACCCTGCAGGCCTACGTTGAGGCGGGCATTGTTCATCATGGTGAACATGGCCCGCATGCCGCCATTCTCCTCGCCGATCAGGTAGCCGACGCAACCATCCTCGTCGCCGAACGACATGACGCAGGTGGGCGATGCGTGGATCCCCAGCTTGTGCTCGATCGACACGCAGCGCACGTCGTTGAAGGCTCCGGCATTCCCTTCCGCATCCAGGCGGAATTTGGGCACAAGAAACAGCGAGATACCCTTCGTCCCCGGCGGCGCATCGGGCAGCCGTGCGAGCACCAGGTGGACGATATTGTCGCTGAGGTCGTGCTCGCCCCAGGTGATGAAGATCTTCTGCCCCTTGACCCGGTATGTCCCGTCCTCCCGCCGAACCGCCCGCGTCTTGAGCGCACCGACGTCCGTGCCTGCCTGCGGCTCGGTGAGGTTCATGGTCCCGTTCCACTCGCCGGTAACGAGCCGGGGCAGCCACTGCCGCTGCAGTTCCTCCGATCCGTGGTGGACCAGCGCCTCGACCGCTCCCGGCGTCAGCATCATGGCAAGCGAGAAAGCGAGATTGGCGCTGCCGAGATCCTCCAGCACCACGGTGGCGAGCGTCAGCGGCAAACCCTGGCCTCCATAGGCGACCGGCCCGGCAAGCGTGCCCCAGCCGCCTTCGACATAGGAGCGATAGGCTTGCCTGAACCCTTCCGGCAGGATCACCCCGTCCGCCGACCATTTCGCCCCGACCTGATCGCCGACACGGTTGAGCGGGGCGAACTGCTCGGCCGCGAGCTGCCCCACGCCCTCCAGGATCGCGTCCACCGTGTCGTCCGTGGCCTCAGCGAAGCGATCATGCGCCGCAAGTTCGTTCATGCGAACGATGTGACGGAGAATGAAACGCTGTTCTTCGATAGGCGGCGTGTAGGGCATGGTGGTCGCTCTTGCTTGAGGCACGCCGCGGCTATAGCGCGGGCGCGTGAGCGAGAAAAAGCAGACTTTTTCGACGGATATCCGCCCCTACGGCAAGGCGGCAATCACGGAGGCAATTGATTGGATCGGACGCGGTGAACCCGTGGCGGTGCCTACCGAAACCGTCTATGGACTCGCTGCCGACGCAACGAACGGGGAGGCGGTGGCGCGGATCTACGCGGCCAAGGGACGCCCCAGCTTCAACCCGCTTATCGTCCATGTTCGCGACCTGGACCATGCGCGCGCGCTCGGCGACTTTTCGGACGCCGCACATGCGGTCGCTCTGCGGTGGTGGCCGGGTCCGCTGACCCTTGTCGTGCCTCGCCGTGTCGATGGCCCGCTCGCCGACCTCGCAACGGCCGGGCTTTCCAGCGTGGCACTTCGGTGCCCAGCCCACCCAGCGATGCGTGATCTCATCGCGGCCTCGGGCAAGCCGCTCGCTGCGCCCTCGGCCAATGCCAGTGGCACGATCAGCCCGACCCGCGCCGAACATGTGCTGAAGACGCTTGGCGGGCGCATCCCGCTCATCATCGACGGCGGCGACACCGAACATGGGCTGGAATCGACCATAGTCGCCTTCACCGGCGCGGAGGCGCGGCTGCTGCGCCCCGGTCCCATTGTCTTTCAGGACATATTGGCGGTCGCCGGTCTGCCCGCCGGACCAGAGACCGCGCGCATCGAAGCGCCCGGTCAGATGGAAAGCCACTATGCGCCCTCCAAGCCGGTACGGCTCGACGCCACTGACCGGCAGCCGGGCGAATGGCTGATCGGCTTCGACCAGATAGCCGGAGACACAACGCTCAGCACGACCGGCGACCTGGTCGAGGCCGCCGCCCGCCTGTTCGGCGCCCTTCACCAGGCCGAGGAAGTCACCCCCTGCCGGATCGCCGTTGCGCCGATCCCGCACGAAGGCCTCGGCGCCGCCATCAACGATCGCCTCCGCCGCGCTGCCGCGCCGCGTTGACGTACGTCCTGCTCACACCTTTCAACTATTTACGCTGATGCCCCGTCCTTCAGCCGGTTGGCGAAGCTCTTGCGCAGCTTCTGCAGCTTGGGCGGGATCACCGACAGGCAATAAGGATTGCGCTGGCCTTCGCCTTCCCAATAGCTCTGATGGTAATCCTCGGCCGGATACCAGTCGCCGAGCGGCTCAATCGTGGTCACGATCGGCTGCGGCCATTCGCCGGCATTACGCTCCATCGCAGCGCGCGCCGCATCCTCCTGCTCGGGCGAATGCGGGAAGATCGCCGACCGATATTGCGTGCCGATGTCGTTGCCCTGACGATTGAGCTGCGTCGGATCATGCGTGGTGAAGAAGATGTCGAGCAGTTCGTCGTAAGAAATCACGTCCGCGTCATAGGTGATACGGATCGCCTCGGCATGGCCGGTGTCGCCGCCGCAGACCTGACGATAGGTGGGGTTGGCCACCGTTCCCCCGATATAACCGCTCTCGACCGTCTGGACGCCGATCACGTCATTGAAGACGGCTTCGGTGCACCAGAAGCACCCGCCGGCCAGTGTCGCCACTTCCTCACGCATATTTTCGCCTCGTTCCTTGTCTGCGGCACAGATAGGAAGCGGCGGCCACACTTGTAAGCCGGCGATTAGCTGTCGGGATCGATGGCCGGCAGGGTGAAGCAGAAGACGGTCCCCCCGCCCTCGCGATCCTCCGCCCAGATCTTGCCGCCATGCGCCTCGATGATGGTACGGCAGATCGACAGGCCGATGCCCATTCCGTCCGGCTTGGTCGTCTGGAACGGCGAGAATAAAGCATCGCGCACCTGGGCGGGCAGGCCGCTGCCGCTATCCTCCACACAGATCTGCACCTGGGCGGGAGAAATCCGGCTCGCACGGATGATCACCTCGCGCCTTTCGCGCGATTGCACCGCCTGAACGGCATTGCGCACCAGATTGATGATGACCTGCTGGATCTGGATCCTGTCCGCCTCGACGCAGCGTGCGTCGGGATCGAGGTGGACCCGGGGAACGATGCCGAGGACGTGGGCGTCCAGGAATGCGATAACGCCGGCATCCTCGATCAGCTTGAGCAGATCCTCGCGCCGGATCGCCGCAGTGCCGCGCGCAACCAGTTCGCGCAGGCGCCTGACGATCTGCCCGGCCCGCAGCGCGCCGCTTTCGGCCAGCGCCAAAGCATGGCGAAACTCGTTGAGCTCGATCTCGTCCATGTCCGTCATGCGCCGGATGCCACGCAGGTAGTTGGTCACCACTGTAAGGGGCTGGTTGAGTTCGTGTGCCAGCGTCGAGGCCATGGTGCCCATCGCGCTCACCCGCGATACGTGGATCAGTTCGGCCTGCATGCGGCTGACCTCCTCCTGGGCGCGCAATTGCGGCGTGATGTCGGACATGGCACCGACGATCCGCACCGCCTCCCCTCGCTCGTCGCGCATGATGAAGCCTCGGTCGTAATAATGGCGGTAGCTGCCGTCGGGCTGCCGCCAGCGATAGGTGCCGCTCCATCGCTCCTGACCTTCCGACAATGCCTGTCGCAGGCTGTCGATGGCGATTTGACGGTCCTCCGAATGGACGCGTTCTTCCCACCAAGCGACCGACGTGATGCCGGGCGCGGCGTCATGGAGGCCGAGAGCGTCACCCGACGTCTCGCTCCATTGAACCGTCTGCGTCTGAAGATCGAGCTCCCAGATTGCGTCGTTGGTTGCCCGGGCCGCAAGCCGGTAGCGCTCCTCGGCCGTGCGCCGTGCATGCTCGGCCTCTCTTTGCTGCTGGATGTCCTCGGTATAGCCGTACCAGCGTACGATCTCACCATTTTCGTCCAGCCGCGGTACGGCACGCGCATGGAACAGGCGATAGGTGCCATCCGCCATACGTATCCTGAACTCGGCACTGGCCGGCTTGCGTCCGGCGGCACCAACCCGCCACGCCTCCAGAGTAGGGCCAAGATCGTCCGGGTGGACCACCGCCACGAAGCCTTCATGCGGGTGCAGCTTTTCGGCCAAGCCTGTGATCCTTCGAAACGTCTCGCTGATCGTCTCGACCCTGAGCTCGGTTGATGCGGTCCATGCAAGCTGGTTGGTAAGTTCCACCGTGTAGCGGTACATCTCCTCGCTCTCGCGCAGCCGATGCTCGACGCCGAGGCGCTCCTCGGCCTCGTTCAGGAGGCGGAGGTTGGCGGCATGCAGGTCGGCGGTGCGCGCCCGCACATCCTGTTCCAGCCTCGCCTCTATCTCCAGGCTGTCGGCGATGAGCCGCCCGGACCGGCGCTGCCGTTTTCGGGCACGTATGGCCGTGCGGGCGACGTGTGCCAGCAGGGCCGCGTCGACCGGCGGCTCCACGGGTACGACGTTGATGAGGCGGTCGGCAGCGTCCGCCAACGCACCTCTGTCGACGCGATCCACCATCAGGATGAAAGGCAAGGCCGACCATATAGGCTGGCCCGCCACGGCTGCCTCGACCAGGTGCCAGTCCTGCCGCTTCAGCGTCTGTACGTCGATCAGCGCCGCCGTGGCACTGCCGCCTACGATGGCCGCCGCGAGCGTCTCCGGTGTGTCGTGGTGACAATCGACGCCCGTCGTGCAAAGCGCCTCGGCAGCGCCAAGGAAGCGTGGATCGTCTATGATGACGGAAAGCGACCCTGGCACGCTTCAGGCCTCCCGCCCGTCAATCCTGCTCGTTCTTGTCCGCGTCCAATATCGGCAGATCCGACTGGACCGCCAGCGTCAACGCCTCCGCAAGGCTCTTTACGCGCAGCCGATCCATCATGTTGGCACGGTGCATCTCCACCGTGCGCAGGCTGATGCCCAGCCGATCGGCCACGAGCTTGTTAGGCATGCCGCCGAGCAGTCCCTGCAGCACTTCGCGCTCACGCGCAGACAGCATTGCGATCCGTTCGCGCGCCGATCGGCGGTGCTGGTCCTTGCTGTTCCTCTCGTCCAGCAATGCGAAGCCGCGCTCGAGGCTGGCGGCCAGAACGTCCTCGCCGAACGGCTTTTCGATAAAGTCGATCGCACCGTTTTTCATGGCACGCACCGCCACGGGAACCTCCCCGTGGCCGGTCATGACGATGATGGGCCAGTCGATTGCACGCTTGCGCAGCACGGCCATCACCTCGAACCCGTCCATCTTGGGCATGCGGACGTCGAGCAGGATGCACCCGGGCTCAAGATCCGGCAAGGCGGCGAGCAAGCCCTCCCCGCCTCCGAAAGTCGTCGCTTCCAGGTCATCGGACGCAAGCATGAAACTGATCGAAGTCCGAACGTCGAAGTCGTCGTCGATCACATAGACGGAACGAATCGCGAGCACCCTTCCCAGATGAAAAACACAACCGCTTTTCTAAAGAATATGGGCCCCAGGGCACAATTCCTTATCCAGAATTGATCATGCCGGGCTTGTGAAGCCCGGTGGCGAAGTGGGGGTTTCGCCACCGGGAACTTCGGGGTTGACCGCGACACTAGGCGGAGCCGCGATCTGGGGACCCATCTGGGTGATGGGGACCCTGGCCTTAGAGACGAGCGTGATTGATCCTGATATATGGGAAATCTACTGTAGCACGGGTTAAGACTTTGTTGATGGGAGCCGCTCGGGACCCTGCGGCAGCTATGCCCCTGCACGGCCCTCGACGATCCGCTTGCTCATCGGTCTTCCTGTAACCGGGCAAGTTCGGCGGGACGCGCCTCCGGCTGGAGTTGGTCCATCCTGCATTGCTCCGGCGCCTTGTCGGGTCGCCAGCGGAGGAATTTGGTGCCGTGACGGAATCGCTGCCCCGTGACATGGTCGTAACGCACCTCGGCCACCAGCTCGGGTCGCAGCGGCTGCCATTCCGCCGAACGTTCCGTACTCCACCGGCTCTGCCCGCCCGGCGCATCGCCCGTGAAACCAGGCTCCTCCACCAAGGCCGTCAGACGGCGCGTAAGTGCCGGACGCTCGGCAGCCGGAATGGAGGAGGTGAAGCCCACATGATCAAGCCGTCCCTCCTCATCATAAAGGCCCAGGAGCAGGGAGGCGACGAGGCCGCTGTCCGTGCCGTAGCGGAAGCCGCCTACCACGCACTCGGCGGTCCGCATCTGCTTCATCTTCAGCATGGCGCGCTCACCGGATCGGTAGGGCTCGTCGCGGCGTTTTGCGACCACGCCGTCCAGGGCAGTCCCTGCACCCGCAAGCCAGCGGTCGGCCTTGTTCCTGTCCAGCGTCATCGCGGAAAGGAGAAGGCTCTCCCTCCCCTCCTTCGCATGGATCGCCTCGAGCACGTCGCGTCGATGAGATAGCGGTGCTTCGACAAGGCTGGCAGCGTGTGGGTCGAGCAGGCAATCGAACAGCATGAACTGTGCCGGCGTTTCGACCGATAGCTTCCTGATCCGGCTTTCGGCCGGATGCAGCCGCATCTGCAGCGCCTCGAACGACAAACTCTCCCCAACCGGAATGATCAGTTCGCCATCCAACGCCAATTGCTTGGTGCCGAGCGTCCGCACCAGGTCGACGACCTCCGGAAAATAGCGCCCGAGCGGCTTGCCCGACTTCGACATCAGCATCACGTCGTTGCCCTGCTTGAAGGCGAGGCAGCGGAACCCGTCCCACTTGGGCTCGAACTGCCAACCCGGCTCGACCGGCAGCGCATCCACCAGCTTGGCCTCCATCGGGGGCGTGCCTGGCTGCACCGCAAGGGACTTGAAGGGGTCGAAGGGCATGCGAGTCTCCGCACGAGGAGACGTCCACCTTCCCCGCGAGTTCCCGCACGCAACGGCCGTGCGCAATGTTCCGGATGCGGTGAAATGCGCATTCCGCACGGCGAACGGACCGAAAGCGCCAGCCGGATCGTTGAGAAGCAATGACTTAGTGGTTAGCTTTGACATTCGGGCTGGGGAGAATGCACGAGTGACGCTTACCAGGAGAAGCCTGATCAAGACCGGCGCGGCGGCCGGCCTCGTCGGAATGAGCCGACCTGTCTTTGCCACCGCCACCCAATCGCGCGTGATGGTCAATCCGGGGCTGCTCGATCGCGCCAAGGCGGCGCTCGAAAAGCATCGCAGCTACGTTCCTTATGATGACTTCATCGGCATCGCGGATTATTCCCGACCCTCGCGTGAGCAGCGCTTCTACCTGCTGCAACTCGCGAGCGGCATGGTGACCAGCTACCATGTCGCACATGGCCGCGGGTCCGACCCCTATCACAGCGGCTATCTGAACTACTTCTCGAACGTTGTGGGCTCCGAGGCGTCCTCGTCGGGCGCCTATGTCACGGGCGACATTTATTACGGGAAATATGGCCGCTCGCTCCGCCTCAAGGGTCTGGACTACAGCAACAGCAATGCCGAAGCGCGGGCGATCGTGATCCATTCCGCCCGCTATGCGGAGCCGGACATGCTAGACAGCTTCGGAAAGCTGGGCCGGTCGGAAGGCTGCTTCGCCCTGTCACAGCTCAGCCTGCAATATGTGCTCCAGCAACTCGGCCCTGGCAGGATGCTCTACTCGGACAAGGTCTGACCGCCGCCCTTCACCCCCGCCGAGGTGAAGGGCTCCGAAGTTCAGATCACGGCCTCGATCAGCCCGCGCTCGCAGGCCTCCTGGGCGCCCAGATACCAATTCTCGCTTGCCCGCTCGAGCAGTTCCTCCATGCTGACGTTCGATCCCATGATGAGGTGCTGGAAGCCCTCCTCCTGGATGTCGATGGAAGTCTCGATCTCGTTCATCTTGGCCTTGAGCGTCGTCATGCACACGCTCATCGGTCCATCCAGGTTTACCGCCGCCTGCAGCTTGCGCTCGTGGATCATCAGCCGCGTGCCGCGCGTGAAGTAGCGGTTGGGCTTTGCGAAGAAGCTCATGAACGTGGCTCCCGCGGAATAGACCATGGCCTTACCCAGGAACACGAACCGACGCTCGGGCGCAAGGTCGCTGTTGAAGCGTATGTCCTCGCCCATCATGCGGGCAATCTCCGGATCGCCGCCTAGCGTGGACAGCTCGACCACGACGACACCCTGGTCGGGCGCGTTCTGGAGCTGGCGGCGAAACTCGGCATACATGTTGCCGTCCACGCTGCCCGAAAGAAGGATCGCCGGGTTGCTGAAGTCCCGCGGCTGAAGAGTCTGCAAATCCATGTCAATCCCGTGTCTTGGACCCGTTGGGTACGTCAGGGCACAGGAAACCCGGCAATGGCGCGACTGTTCCCCGATTGTCGGGTGCCAGCCGCGCCATCGACCGTCCTAGCGGGAGGCGAGCGTCGGTTTGGCTTTGGCATTCATGGCCGCGATCACCTTCTTGTCGCGTCCATAGACGTCCTTGTAGGTTACGATACCGGCATCATTCTTTGCCGCTGCGGCGGTGAAATAAGCGATATAGACCGGAGTCGCTACGGTGGCCTTGGCCTGCACCGTCTTGCCCGACGCGATCTGCGCGTCGATCGCAGCCTTGTCCCATTCCGGATTGTCGAGCAGCACCCGTGCAAAGCCGAGCGCGTCCTGCGTTCGGATGCAGCCGTGGCTGGCGGCGCGATCCGGCTTGGAGAACAGCGCCTTGGACGGCGTGTCGTGCAGGTAGATGGCGTAGTTGTTCGGCATCACCACCTTCATGCGGCCGAGCGAGTTGCCGGGACCCGGCGGCTGGCGATAACGCGAACCGCCGCCTTCCGTCGCGACCTTCACATAGCCCTTCTTGCCACGCACCTCGGGCTCGATGCTCTTCGGGATTTCCCACCAGGGATTGAGGATGACGCCAGTCGCTACCGCGCTCAGCTGCGGCGTCGGCGTGCGGGTCGAACCCACCACCGCACGATGCCGTGCGACCACCCCGCCATTCTCCACCAACGCAGCCGTATAAGCGGGCACGTTCACGATCACGTAGCGGGGGCCAAGATCGCGCGGCAGCCAGCGCCAGCGCTCCAGGTTCACCCTTGCCTTTTCGCGGGTGCTCGCATCCTCGGCCCGGGCCAGCACGCCCTTCAATTCGGCATATTGCGGGTGCGTCGGCAGCAGCGAGTTGAGAACGTCCGACACCTTCTCGCCCTGTCCTATCCGCTCTATCAGCGCGAATTGCTGCGCGCCTTCCAGGTCCGGATCCTTCATGTGCCAGTCGTCACGCACGCTGATCGGCAATGCACCGAGCGCAAGGTCGGCACTGAGCCGAAGGAAACTGTCCGTCGCGGCGAAGTTGAGAGCCGCCTTGTCGCGCGATTCAAGTGCGGCGCGAATGCGTTCGGGCGCATAATCGGCAGGCACGAAGCCTTCTGCCCCGACACGGTCGATATAGGCGGCGAGATCACGGCCGGCCTGCGGCGTCCATTCGCGCGGGACCATCGTGCCCTGCAGGCCGCGATATACCGTTTCCGCTTCGGAGAAACGCTGCGCAGGCGCTTCGCCGGCAGCAATCTGCTCGGCAGTCGGCTTCTCGCCTTCCTGAAGCTGTGCGTAAGCTGGCGTTGCAAGGGTCACTGCCAGGGCGGACAGGATGGACAGGCGGTTGATCGTCTTCATGCGCACTCCTTTACCGTGCCCCTCCTAGCCATGCCAGCTTTCACCAGCATGACCAAGGTCAGCCGCATCGGTTTTCCGTCAAGCGACTCCTTACCGCAACAGATTGATCGGTAAGGATATTAGTTCGCCTGCGAAATAAACAAGTGCGTCAGCCAAACAGGCGTCGGGCTTGATGCAGAGCATCCAGGCCTGCCGCCAACGTCTCTTCGCGCTTGGCGAAGCAGAGGCGAACGACGTTGGTCACTGCATTCTCTTCGTAGAAAGGCGACAGCGGGATCACCGCGACGCCAGCTTCGCGCACTGCACGCTCGCTGAAATCGACATCGGTGGCGTTGATCCCGGATGCGGTCAGATCCACGCTCAGAAAGTAACTTCCCTCGGCCTTGAGTGGCGCATAGCCGATCTCGCGTAGCCCGGCCTCCAACCGGTCGCGCGAAGCACCGAAGCCGGATCGCATGTCGCGATAATAATTCATGTCCTTCCCTAAACCGTAGGCGACGGCACCCTGCAGGTTGGGCGGCGTGGTGAAGGCGATATATTGATGCGCCGCGGTGATCGGCTGTGCCAGTCGCCGCGCCGCGCAGAACCAGCCGACCTTCCAGCCGGTCAACGAGAAGATCTTGCCCGCCGAACCGATCTTCACCGTGCGCTCCTGCATCCCCGGCATGGATGCGATAGGCACGTGGGCGCGGCCATCAAATGCGACATGCTCCCAAACTTCGTCGCTCAGCAGCAGGACATCGTGGCGCACGCACGCGTCGGCCACCAGACTGAGTTCGTCTTGCCCGAACATGCGCGCGGTGGGGTTATGCGGATTGTTGAGGATGACGAGGCGCGTGCGCTCACCAATGGCCTCCGCCACCGTCTGGGACGTGATCCTCCAATCGGGCGGCGCGAGCTTGATGAAGCGCGGCACGCCGCCTGCCCTGCGCACCAGCGGTACATAGGCATCGTATAGCGGCGCGAACATGACGACCTCGTCGCCGGGACTCACCAGCGCCAGGATGGCAGCCGCCAGCGCCTCCGTCGCGCCCGACGTGACGATGACCTCGTCCGGCGAATAGGCGATCGCCTGATGCTCCGCATAATGTGCGGCGATCGCTTCGCGTAGCTCTGGCAGGCCGCGCGAGGGCGGATATTGGTTGGATGCTGAACCAAGGAGGTCGGCCGCCTTCTCCACCACGTCATGTGGCCAGCCGAAATCAGGAAAGCCCTGGCCGAGATTCACGGCTCCATGATCCCGGGCAAGACCCGACATATGCTCGAAGATCGAGACGCGCTGATCAGCGAAGAGCGGGTTCATAACCGTTCGATGAGCGCCTGGGCCGCCAACGGGTTGCGTACCTTCGCACCCGCGATGAAGAAGATGTAGGTGTCGCGCGGTGCCGGGTCGGGCTGCTCGGGGTGACCATATGCCAGGTCACCGGGTGCCTCGCCCCGCGACCATGCGGCCGCGATGTCCGCCCAGCGGTCGAGCGCATCCGACGAATAGCCCAGCGGCTCCTCCTCGCGCGAAGCCTGCAGCCTTGCATAGACGAGGTCGCCGCTCAGGTCCGGTATGCAGGGATAGACGTCATCCTCTGCGAACACGATTCCAACCCTGGCCGCCCGCGCCATGTCCACGAATTCGGGGCAGAGGAAGCTTTCATGGCGCGGCTCCACCGCATGGCGCAGCGTCACACCATCCCTGCTCGTCGGCAACAGCTTCAGGAATGCGCCGAAATCGTCCGGATCGAACGCCTTGGTGCCCATGAACTGCCATAGGATCGGCCCCAATCGGTCGCCCAGTTCTACGATGCCCTGCCCGCAGAACTTGTCGATCGCCTCACCCGCTTCGCCCAGCACCTTGCGGTTCGTACAGAAACGTGAGGCCTTAAGCGCGAACTGAAAACCGTCGGGCAGGCTCCTGGCCCAGCGTTCGAACAGTTCGGGCTTCTGGAGCTTGTAGTGAGTGGCGTTGACCTCGATCGCCGTAAGCCGTTCGGCCGCATATTCCAGCTGCCGAGTTTTGGGCAGTCCCTGCGGATAAAAGGTCCCGCGCCAGGGATCATAGTCCCATCCGCCGACGCCCACCCTGATCGTGCCTGCCGCCATAGCATCCTCCCTCCGCTACCCCGGATGTTCTAGCGGTGCGACGACGTCCGATCCAGCGGCGCCCTGTTCAATCCTTTCGCCAGGTCTTGCTGCCTTCCGCCTCCAGCGCGGCGGTTTCCAGCCTTGCCGCCGTTTCGAAGGCGGCGGCAGGCGTGAACTCGATATGCTCACCGCCTGGCCCGTCCGCGATCACCTTGCCGGGTTCTGCATGAACATCACTTGGAGTGTCGAACAGCTTGGCTTTCACTGGGCTTCTCCCGAAGAGAGACGGATCAACATTGGTCTATCCTCTCCGGTTCCAGCGCCGCTCCATGCACCCGAACTTTCCTGCTGACACGAGAGTAAGCCCGACTTTGCCCGAGCCCGAACTCAGCCTTCAGCCTGGTAGCGCAGGAGTTCGCCCGGCCGGCAGATGCCCTGAACCCGCGGATATCGGCCGATGAAAATTTCAATTCCGCGCGAGAAGCTGACAAGTGATGCGGCCTTGCCATTGTCGATCCGAAGACTCATCTTGCCGCTCGTGAACGAGGTCCCGTTATTTTGTGCCTTTCGCATGGGCACGGGATAGGACCGAAATGGTTTACAAAGACTAAGCAAAGGTCGAACTTCGGTTTACCAACGATAAGATAAACGGCCGATCATGTGTCGGTTTTTGGAGCGGACATGATCAGGATCGTCGAGCGATTGCTCCGCCTGCGGAGTACCGATCGAGCACTTGCGGCCGAGGTCCGCAATTCGCTCGTCGAGACGCTGTTCGCGTCGCCGACGTCGCTCACCATCGGTGCGATTGCCGGAACCGCGGCCGGGGCGACCATCGCCTATTCGACGGGCGACCGCCTGCTTACCGCCGCGGCCGCGACCATCGGGCTGGTGGGCGCGGCGCGCATCGCGTCTGCCTTTGTCTATAGGGGCCGGGCGGGGGACCGGGACTCTCGGCAGGGCGGAGCCTTTTGGGAGATGGTGTACGAGGCGGGCGCCTGGTCTTACGCCCTCATGCTCGGCGTAATTACCTACCTGACGCTCACCCGCACGCACGATGTCGGGCTGCACCTCCTGGCCGGGGCCGTCGCGACCGGCTATGCGGCAGGCATTTCCGGGCGCAATGCCGGCCGTCCTGTCATTGCCATCGGACAGGTCACCTTAACGGCGCTGCCCATGTCGCTTGCCCTGTTCCAGAATGACGACTGGAGCAGCCTAGTCCTGGCCGTGCTCAACCTGCTGTTCATCGCCGGGCTGATCGACATAACGACCCAGACCTATGCCGCCTTCCGAGAGGCTTTCTCGTCCAAGCATGAGAAGATGATGCTTGCGCAAAGGTTCGAGCGGCTGGCGCGGATCGATACGCTGACCGGGATCGAGAACCGCTTCGCGTTCCAGGAAAGGATCGAGATGCTGTTTGCGGGGCCGCCGGAGCCCGGCAAGCGGATCGCGATCTTCTGGATCGATATCGACCGCTTCAAGGAGATCAACGACACGCTCGGTCACCCGGTCGGGGATCAGGTGCTCCGCCGTGTCGGCGAGCGGCTGCGCCTGATCAGCGACGGGCGCGGCCATGTCGGGCGCTTCGGCGGCGACGAGTTCGTGATGGCCGCGATCGTGTCGGATGCGGCGGACGCGATCGAAATCGCGGAGGCGGTGCTTCAGGTGCTAGCCGATCCGGTCCGGGACGAGGCGGTGTCGCTCGATGTTCGGGCATCGATGGGTATCGCCCTGACGCCCGATCATGGCACCGACCCCGATCAACTGCTCAAGCATGCCGACCTCGCGCTCTATTATGCCAAGGCGGCAGGGCGCGCGCGCTTCTGCCTTTTCGAGCCGTCCATGCAGCAGCGTTTCGAGAAGACCCGCGACATCGAGGCCGGCCTACGGACCGCCATTTCGGCCGGAGAGCTGGACCTGGCATTCCAGCCGATCATCGACGTCCAGACCTCCCGCACCCGATCGTGCGAGGCGTTGCTGCGCTGGAACCATCCGCAGCTGGGCGACGTGAAGCCGTCCGAGTTCGTGCCGATTGCCGAGGCGATCGGGATGATGCCACAGATCACCGACTGGGTGCTTCACCGCGCCTGCCAGGCAGCGTCACGATGGCCGGATCATGTGCGCGTGGCGATCAACGTGTCGCCGGTGTCGTTCAAGGATCCGGACTTTCCGCTCAAGGTGCTCGGCGCCTTGAACAAATCGGGGCTCGATGCGCAGCGGCTGGAGCTCGAAATCACCGAAACCGTGCTGGTCGACGAGAATGAGCAGTCCAGCCGCATGCTCCGCGAATTGCGCATGGTGGGGGTACGGCTGTCGCTGGACGATTTCGGCACGGGCTATTCAAGCCTTGCTTATATCCGCCGCTACGCCTTCGACACGATCAAGATCGACACGTCCTTCGTGTCGGACCTCGATACCAGCAAGGAAGCCAAGGCGATCGTAGCTGCCGTGGTGGGCCTCGCCGACGCACTGCAGGTCGAAACGGTGGCCGAAGGCGTGGAAACGGTGCAGCAGCTTCGCTCCATACGATCGGCGGGCTGCACGGCGGCGCAGGGCTACCTCATCGGCATGCCCACCAACGCCGAGCGCACGGCCGAACGGCTGGCGCGCGAAATGGCTAACAGTGCCGAACTGGGCGGCGGCGAGCCGCTGCCTCAGAGCCCCAGGCGGGCATTCACCAACTTGCGCTGAGCCTCGGCAAGGCGCCTCATCAGCTTGAGGTCGACTTCCTTGAGGCTCATGGCACTGTCGGCCCAGACATCCACCACTGCCTCCAGTTCCTCCAGCGTGATCGGATTGATGCGGCGGCTCGCGCGGAATATGCCGAGCTGCCCGCATTGCCGCCTTCCATTCCTGGCGATGTAGCGCTCGACGACCGCCCTTCCCTCGCCCGGATCGGCAAGGATGTGGACCAGGCCGAGTTCATGCATCTGTTCGGCGCTGTAGGTTTCGCCGCCGAGGATCATCCGCTCGGCCGCGGCAAAGCCCAGGCGGCGCGTGAGGAAGCTGTGCGCGCCCATTCCGGGGAACAGGCCGAACACCGCCTCCGGCAGGCCGAAGCGGGCTCCGCGTTCCGCCACGATGACGTTGAACGACATCAATGCCTCGAACCCGCCGCCGAGAGCGTCGCCTTCCACCAGGCCGATGGTGACGATCGGCAGGTCGAGCGCGCGCATGTTGCGGTACAGGATGGACACGCAGGTGCGGCCATAGGTGACCAGCGCCTCGCGGTCGCCGGCAAGGATGCGGCCGGCAAACAGGTCGAGGTCGCCGCCCAGGTTGAACACACCGGGAAAGCGGGAGCCCAGCACCAGATATTTGAGGCCGTGCGACTGCGGTTCGAACAGGCGCCTGATCTCCGCCTGCCACACCTGAAAATCCTTGAGCATGGGCGCGCTGAAATTGGGCTGCCCCTGCGGCGTCATGTAGGTCCACAAGGTTCCGGTGGCCGCGCTCCACTGCACCTCCAGATGCGCGAGGTCGAACAGGCTTGTACGTCCTATCCCCGCCGGCGCGGACAGGGCCGCATCTGCCGGGCCATCGCGCGAAGGTGCGAGTTCGTGTGAAACGCCGTCAAGTTCGTGTCCGAACGTCTCGACCTCTTGCACGCAACTCTCCCCCCAAACACTGGCTGTGAGCGATTAACCACAAGCCTTAAGAACAGGCAACAAACCACGGCGCGAGAGCCGGGTTCACCGCAAGATGGTCCGTTGCGGAGATGCTTGCGGCCCGGCGCGCTGGAGCCTTAAGGCACCGGCATGGCCATCACCCTCATCTGCCTGGATGCCGACGACACGCTCTGGCACAGCGAAATCGTGTTCCGCCGCACGGTGGACGCCTTCGTCGAACTGCTTGCCCCGTTTGCGGATGCCGGCACCATCGCCGCGCGGCTGGACGCGACCGAGCACGGCAACCTTGCCGCTTATGGCTACGGCGCCAAGGGCTTCGTCCTGTCAATGATCGAAACCGCCCATGCGCTTGCCGGCGATCGCCTGCCGCCCGGACTGATCACTCGCCTGCTCGACATGGGCAAGGAGATGCTGAGCCATCCCGTCGAGATGCTGGAAGGGATCGACGCCGCGCTGGACGACCTCGACGAGCGCGGCCGGCTGGTGCTGCTGACCAAGGGCGACCTGTGGCACCAGGAGGCCAAGCTCGCCGCATCCGGCCTTGGTGATTATTTCACGGGCGTCGAGATCGTCAGCGACAAGACGCCCGCCACCTACAAGCGCATTTTCGAGCGTTATGGCGCAAAGCCCGAGGAGGCGGTGATGGCGGGCAATTCAATGCGCTCCGACATCCTCCCCGCACTGGAGGCAGGCGCATGGGCTGCGTTCGTGCCGTTCGAGATCGTGTGGAGCCACGAAGTCGCCGACGCACCGCAGGATCATCCGCGCTACCGCGAACTCACATCGCTGGGCGAACTGGCCGACTGGATCGACAAGCTGAACGGAAGCTCACACTAAGTTCACGCCAAAGCACGCATTTTGCGCAGCTTCGTTCAGACAAGGCGCGACTTTCCTGAACGAAAGTTCACACTGGATTCACACCAAAACGCGCCTTTTCGCGTGCGCGTGGACGCGTTCGCAGCAAGACTGAGAAAGAGCCGTCCGGAAGGTGCCACGGCGACTCGGCTGTAGGAAAGTGGTTCGTCTGCTTGTGGTGGAAAGCGGACCGTTAATCCCGAGGTGTAGAAGTCCAAAACAGCCGCTCGAAGAGCGTTTTTTGTCGCCTGCGCATCTCGGTTGGCGGGATCGGATGATGGACCAGTACCATGCTAAGTATGCCGCTGGTTGCTATGACTACCGCCATCATAACAAGCAAAAGGGGAGCGATGTGTCGGCTTCCAAATGGATCATCCCCTTCTCGGGATAGGTCAACATAGTAGCCTATCGACACGGCGCTGAGCGGGGCGAAGCAGAACAAGGACCAAAGCCAGGGTCTCCGGCTCCCAACTGACCAGAATACGGCAAGTACCCATAGGGCGAAGAAGATCATGGCGTATGTCTTTCATCTCCGACAGGGAGCCCGAGAGGATGCTTCATCCGTCGCATGTCTGCAACTGGGTCGTTAGCCGGCCGTCCGCTCGCGGCTCACGCGCATTAAGCACGGAGTGACTGACCCTGGATGGTTAAGCGACCGGCAGCTTTTGACGACCTAAAGTGTCAAGCTGACCTTGGCACTTAGTCAGCAGCATCATACACTATTGGCATGGCCAACGTTCAGCAAACTTTCGCGAACTGCAAGGATGGCTCGATTTACGTATCGGTGGAACCTTGGCCCGAGTGCTTCGAGCTAGAACCGGGCGAAAAGCTCACGCTGATCTGGGACGCGCCCGAGAGTGGGGATGCGGCGCAGATCGACTTCATCAACGAGCGCGAACTCGTCGTGTGGCCTGCTGGCGAAACGCACAAGATGAAGTACCTCATCAACGGCGAGGAAGCCGGAGCCCGAAGCTGGACCTTCAAACACAAGTGACTTTCCTGACGTCAGCATTGGCGGCGGATTTCGGGAGGTGCGCTTCAGTGTCTTAACGACCGCAACTGGGTCGCTAGCTGTCGTGGTCAGTTTCGGGGCGCCTGCCTTCTGTAGCTGAGCGCTTCGGCGACGTGGACACGGCCTACCGCTTCGCTGCCGGCGAGGTCGGCGATCGTGCGGGCGACGCGCAGGACGCGGTGGTAGCCGCGGGCGGAGAGACGCATGGCCTCAGCGGCCTGGGCGAGGAGCTTGCGGCCGGGTTCGTCGGGCGTGGCGACGCCGGCGAGGAGGTCGCCATCGGCCTCGGCATTGGTGCGGACGGAATGGCCTTCGTAGCGAGCAGTCTGGAGGTCGCGCGCTGCCTTCACGCGGGCGGCGACTTCGGCCGAACCTTCCGACGGCGGCGGCAGGACGAGGTCGGCGGCGGTGACGGCGGCGACTTCGACGTGCAGGTCGATGCGGTCGAGCAGCGGGCCGGACACCTTGGCCTGGTAGTCGGCAGCGCATTTGGGCGCGCGCGAGCAGGCCAGTGCAGGATCGCCGAGATGGCCGCAGCGGCACGGGTTCATGGCGGCGACGAGCTGGACGCGGGCCGGGAAGGTGACGTGAGCGTTGGCGCGCGCAACGCTGACCGTGCCGGTTTCCAGCGGCTGGCGCAGCGAGTCGAGCACGGCCCGCTGGAATTCCGGGAGTTCGTCGAGGAACAGGACGCCGAGATGCGCCAGGCTGACCTCGCCCGGGCGAACGCGCAGGCCGCCGCCGACCAAAGCGGCCATGGAAGCGCTGTGATGCGGTGCGCGGAACGGGCGAGCGCGGACGAGGCGGCCGTCCTGGAGTGAGCCCGCAACGCTGGCGATCATCGACACTTCGAGCGCCTCGCCAGGGCCAAGGTCGGGAAGGATGCCGGGAAGGCATGCCGCCATCAGCGATTTGCCGGCGCCCGGCGGGCCGCTCATCAGCAGGTTGTGGCCGCCGGCGGCCGCGATCTCCAGCGCACGCTTGGCGGTCTCCTGGCCTTTCACCTGGGCAAGGTCAGGACCGGGTGCGGGCGGGTCGGCGACACCGGGCCGGGGCGGCGCGAGCGTGGAGGTGCCGCGAAAATGATTGAGGAGCGAAAGGAGGTCGGCCGGGGCAACGACTTCGATATTGCCCGCCCATGCGGCTTCGGATCCTTGCGCGGCCGGGCAGATCAGGCCGAGATCGCGCGAGGAGGCATGGATGGCGGCGAGGAGCACGCCGGGCGATGGCGTCAGGCGGCCATCCAGGCCCAACTCGCCGACTGCCGCATATCCCGCCAGCGTCTCGGCATCGACCGCGCCCATGGCGGCGAGCAGGCCGAGCGCGATGGGGAGATCGTAATGCGAGCCTTCCTTCGGCAGATCGGCCGGAGAGAGGTTGACGGTGATGCGCTTGGGCGGGAGCGAAAGGCCGATGGCGGCCAGTGCGGCGCGGACGCGTTCGCGGCTCTCGGCCACCGCCTTGTCGGGCAGGCCGACCACGACGAAGGCGGGCAGGCCGCTGGAAATCTGCACCTGCACCTCGACCGCGCGCGCCTCCAGCCCCAGGAACGCCACTGTGGCGACATGCGCGACCATTTGTGCTGAACTTCCCCCCGTTTATGGCGTCATAGTGGAGGGATGGCGCGAGGCTTGTCGAGGAATTTGTTGAGCCGGTGCGTCATTGCGGGCGAAGCGCGGCAATCCAGAGCGGCTGCGGTGCGAGATGGCACCATCGTCTGGATTGCCGCGTCGCTTCACTCCTCGCAATGACGAGATTGGGTGAAGAATAGCGTCTTGCCAAGCTAACACAGCGCACCCACATGCCCTCCCATGACGCCAAGGGAACGCTGGATCGCCTGGGGCAAAGTGCCCGCCGTACGGACCGGATTGTTCGTGACCGGCATCCTGCTCATCATCCTGTCGCCGCTGGCCGGGATCGTGCCGGGGCCGGGCGGAATCATCGTCTTTGCCGCCGGATTGGGCCTGACTTTAAAATATAGCGAATGGGCCAAGCGCAAATATGTCGCGTTCAAGCGGTCGCATCCCAACAAGGGGCGCTGGGCCGATTGGGGCATGCGCCGGGGCAGCGCACGGCGGCGCGAGGCGCTGCGCAAGGCGCAGGACGTGGCGCCGGAGCGCGTTGCGGATTGACTCTGGCGAACGCCTTGCCTATCGGCCCGTCAACGCGGTCGCTCTCTCAAGGGGCGGCCCTTTTCATTCTGATTATCGAGGTATGAGCGATGAAGCGCACCTTCCAGCCGAGCAATCTCGTGCGCAAGCGGCGTCACGGCTTCCGGGCACGCACGGCGACCGTCGGCGGCCGCAAGGTCCTGGCAGCGCGCCGCGCACGCGGCCGCAAGTCCCTGTCGGCCTGAACTCGGGCGGCCTGAACTCGGGCGGCCTGATTTCGGTCGGCCTGAGCGACAGCACCACTTCCATCGGGACGATCGGCCGCAGGGCCGATTTCCTGGCAGCGAATCAGGGCAAGCGGGCACCCATGCCCGGCTTTGTCCTGCTCGTGCGTGCGCGTGAGGACGGGGATCCCGCCATGCGCATCGGCATTACCGTCACCAAGAAGATCGGCGGCGCCGTTGTCCGCAACCGCATGAAGCGGCGCTTTCGCGCGCTAGCGCGGGAGCTGCTGCCCGAAGGTGGGTTCGAAGGTTCGGACCATATATTGATCGGGCGTGCCGGCGGAGTGGAGCGGGACTTCTCGCTGCTGCGCGAGGAATTGCGCAAGGCGCTTCGCAAGATTCCGAACTCCACGTCCGGGCGGCCTGCGCCCGGCGATCGGTCTAGGAACAGGCCGGCTTCTACGGGCGCGGGCCGGACGGGTGGTGGGGGCGATGCCGCGTGATCGCCCGCGCTCTCATCCTGGTCGCGAAGGCCTGGCAGTGGGGGCCTTCGCTCATTCTTCCGCCATCCTGCCGCTATGCGCCGTCCTGCTCCGCCTATGCAATCGAGGCATTGGGGCGCTATGGGGCTCTGAAAGGCGCGTGGCTTGCCGCGCGCCGCATGTGCCGATGCCACCCCTGGGGGGGACATGGCTATGATCCTGTACCGTAAGGGGGAACCTTAAGTGACCGACCAGCGCAACATGCTCCTGGCGATCGTGCTGTCCGTGCTCGTCCTGCTTGGCTGGACCGCGGTATCCGACAAGTATTTTCCGACGGCGCAGGAGCCGACGGTGAAGGTCGAGAAGGGCAAGACGGTCGCGACCGCGCAGCCCGGTGCCGATCCGGCCGTAGATACGCCCGCCGCCCTGCGCAACCGCGAGATCGTGCTGGGCGAGACGCCGCGCGTGGCGATCGAGACGCCGCGCCTGTCGGGATCGATCAACCTCAAGGGCGCGCGGATCGACGACCTGCTGCTGACCACGCAGACCGAGACGCTGGCCGACGATAGCGGGCCGATCCGCCTGCTGTCCCCGAGCGGCGCGTCGGGCGCCTATTTCGCGAACTTCGGCTGGACCGGACAGGGCCTCGCCCTCCCCGCCCCCGACACCGTCTGGCAGGCGAGCGGCACACGGCTGACGCAGGCGACGCCCGTGACGCTGAGCTGGGACAATGGCGGCGGGCAGCGATTCGTCATTCGCCTGTCGGTCGATGACGGATACATGTTCACGGCCGAGCAGACGGTGGAGAACCGCAGCGGCGCGCCGATTGCGGCACGCCCCTACAGCCTGATCAACCGTTCCACCAAGTCGGCCGACGCGTCGAGCTGGACCAGCCATGTCGGCCCGGTCGGCGTGTTCAACGGCAGCGCCAATTACGATTGGGATTATGAAACGGTGGCCGAGGAAGGGCAGCAGCTCTTTTCCACCACCGGCGGCTGGCTGGGCTTCGGCGACAAATATTGGCTGACCGCAGTTATCCCGGCGCAGAGCGGCGGTGCAGAGGCCGCGTTCCGGCCGACGCCGGGGGGCGGTTTCCAGGCGGACATCACGCCCGAGTCGACGATCGTCGGCCCGGGCAGCGCCAGCCGCTACACGTCGCGCCTGTTCGCGGGCGCGAAGGAAATCCGCCTGCTCGACCGCTACACCGATGCCGGCATCGCCCGCTTCGACAAGGCGATCGACTGGGGCTGGTTCGAATGGTTCATGAAGCCGATCTTCGCGCTGCTGAACTTCCTGTTCGACGTGACGCGCAATTTCGGCGTGGCGATCATCCTGCTGGTGGTCATCGTCCGCCTGCTGCTGTTCCCGATCGCGCAGAAGCAGTTCGCGTCCATGGCCGGCATGCGCGTGGTGCAGCCCAAGATGAAGGAGCTGCAGGAACGCTACAAGGACGACCGCGCCAAGCTGCAGCAGGAAATGCTGAAGCTGTACAAGGAGGAGAAGGTCAATCCGCTGGCGGGCTGCCTTCCCATCCTGATCCAGATCCCGATCTTCTACGCGCTCTACAAGGTGCTGATGGTCGCGGTGGAGATGCGGCACCAGCCGTTCGCCCTGTGGATCAAGGATCTGGCCGCGCCGGACCCGATGACGCCGGTCAACCTGTTCGGTTTCCTGCCGTTCACGCCGCCTTCGTTCCTGGCGATCGGCGTGCTGCCGATCCTGGTCGGCATCACCCAGTATCTCAGCTTCAAGCTCAACCCGCCGCCCACCGATCCGGTGCAGCGCCAGGTGTTCGGCCTGATGCCGTGGATCCTGATGTTCATCATGGCGCCGTTTGCGGCGGGCCTGCAGCTCTACTGGGCGACCAACAACATCCTCACCATCCTGCAGCAGAAGTGGCTGTATAGCCGTCATCCCGGCATGAAGGCGGCTGCCGCAGCCGAGAAGGCCGCCAAGTGAGCGAGGACGGCGCGGACCTGGACGCCATCGCGGCGCTGGACGAGGAAGCGCGCAAGCTCTTCTCCGGGCCGATGGCTTTCCTGAAGTCCGCGCCGTCGCTCGACTTCCTGCCCGATCCGGAGGTGAACGAGATCGCCTTCGCCGGGCGGTCGAACGTGGGCAAGTCGTCCCTGCTCAACAAGCTGACCAACCGCCGCGATCTGGCGCGCACGTCCAACACGCCGGGGCGCACGCAGGAGCTGAACTTCTTCGACATCGGCCAGCCGCTGCGGTTCAGGCTGGTGGACATGCCCGGCTATGGCTTCGCCAAGGCGCCCAAGGACGTGGTACGCAAGTGGCGCTACCTGGTGAACGATTATCTGCGCGGGCGGCAGGTGCTGAAGCGCGCGCTGGTGCTGATCGACAGCCGGCACGGCATCAAGGATGTCGACCGCGATATCCTGAAGATGCTGGACGAGGCGGCGGTAAGCTATCGCCTGGTCCTCACCAAGGCAGACAAGATCAAGGCCAGCGACCTGGCCGACGTGACCCACGCCACGCAGGAAGAGGCCCGCAAGCATCCGGCGGCGCATCCCGACATCATCGCCACGTCGAGCGAGACAGGGATGGGCATGGAAGCCCTGCGCCGCGCGGTGATCGAGGCGGTTTCGTAGCCACGAGCATCGTTCGTCCCGGGCGACGCCGGGAGCGTGGCAGTGAGTCCTCGTGAGCGCCCCTCGACTTCGCGCGGGGCGAACGACTAAAGGGCGTGGCCCAAGGACGCGAAGCCCGGAGACCGCATGCTCAAGCTCATCATCGGCAACAAGGCCTATTCCTCCTGGTCGCTGCGCGGTTGGCTGGCGGTGAAGCAGTCGGGACTTTTGTTCGAGGAAATCACCGTCCCGCTCTACGGCGAGGAATGGGACAAGGCGCAGCAAGGCGACGAGTTCGCGCCATCGGGTGGCAAGGTACCGGTGCTGTGGGATGACAAGACGGTGATCTGGGACAGCCTGGCCATCGTCGAGTGGCTGGCGGACCGGACGGACGACAAGCGCTACTGGCCCGAAGACCTCGCCGCGCGCGGCATGGCGCGGTCGATGGCAGCGGAAATGCATTCGGGATATCCCAGCCTGCGCCGCGAATGTTCGATGAACGTGCGCAAGCAGTTCCCCGGCTTCACGCCCTCGCCCGCGGTCACGGCCGAGATCATCCGCATCATCGAATTATGGGCACAGGCGCGCGCGCGGCACGGATCGGGCGGGCCATATCTGTTCGGCAATTTCGGCGCGGTCGACATCATGTTCGCGCCGGTGGTCACACGCTTCGTGACCTACCAGATCCCCGTCCCGCGTTTCGCCGCCGCTTACATGGAGACGATCCTGGCCCATCCATGGATGCAGGAATGGATCAGCGCAGCGCAGGACGAGCCCTGGGTGATCGAACAATATGAGACGCCGGCCGTCTGACCCAATCGCCATTGCGAGCGTAGCGAAGCAATCCAGACCGGCCTCGGAGACCCGCTGGATTGCTTCGTCGCTACGCTCCTCGCAATGACGGAGGGCGGGTCAGTAAGGCGTGCCGTCCTTGTGGACGTAGGTGCCGTCCGCCTCGAACTTCATGTCGATGTCGGAATAGGTGCCGCCCTGGTTGGTGCCGCCGCCTACCACCACGAACATGCAGTCGGCATCGCTGCGGTTGACGAGGTGATGGCCGTTGCCATCATTCTTCGGAAACGCCGCGCAGTCCCCTGCCCTTAGGACGTGCTCGCCCTCGTCATCGACAAGCACTGCCTCCCCCGACACCATCACCAGGAACTCGTCCTCGCCGACATGCCAGTGGCGCTGCGACGACCAAGCGCCGGGCTTCAGGACGACATGGCTCGCTCCGAAATCGGTGAGACCTGTGGCGGGGGCGAGACGACGGTACCAGCGGCCCTGCACCGCCTCATCAAAAGGCGCGGGGTAGCCGGTGCGATTGGTCCGCGGGATGCTTTGGAGGTCGATCTTGGGCATGGCCCTTGCTAGGCCGGATGCCATGACCCACGCAATCGACCCCGTCGATCTCGCCGCGCGCCTGATCGCCTGCCCCAGCATCACCCCCGCCAGCGGCGCGGTGTTCGACGTGCTGGAGGCGGCGCTCGAGCCGATCGGCTTTACCGTCCACCGCTTCGTCCTGGGCGAGGCACCGGACGGGCCGGTCGAGAATATGGTGGCGATACGCGGCAGCGGGGGCCCGCATTTCGGCTTTGCCGGGCACCTCGACGTGGTGCCGCCGGGACCGGGCTGGACGAGCGATCCGTTCACGCCGGAGGTGCGGGGCGAGTTGCTCTATGGGCGCGGGGCGGTGGACATGAAGAGCGCGATCGCCTGCTTCGCCGCCGCCGCGGCGCAGGTGCCGCAGGATGGCGGAACGATCAGCTTCCTCATCACCGGCGACGAGGAAGGCCCCGCCACATACGGAACGCCGCGCATCATGGAGTGGATGGAGGCGAACAATGTCCGGCCGGACATGATCCTGATCGGCGAGCCAACCTCGGTCGGGCGGCTCGGCGACATGGTCAAGATCGGCCGGCGCGGTTCGGTGAACATGTGGATCACCATCCCCGGCGTGCAGGGCCATGTCGCCTACCCCCATCGTGCGGACAATCCGATCTCGAAGCTGGGTCGGGTGCTGACCGCGCTGGATGCGCTGGTGCTGGACGAAGGCAATGCGCAGTTCCAGGCGTCCAACCTGGAGGTCACGGACGTGGAGACGGCGAACCCGGCCGGCAATGTCATTCCCGGCGAAGCGCGCGCACGGCTCAACATCCGCTTCAACAACGAGCATCGGGGCGAGGATCTCATCGATCTGGTGCGCCGAACGGTGGAGGCGGAAGCGCCGGGTGCGACGGTGACGGGGATCGTGTCGGGCGAGGCGTTCCTGACCCCTGCGGGCAAGCTGTACGACATCCTGACCAGCGCGATCGAGGCGGAGACGGGCGTGACGCCGGAACTGTCGACCAGCGGCGGCACATCCGATGGGCGCTTCCTGATCAAGCTGTGCCCGGTGGTCGATTTCGGCCTGCCGAACGCCACCATGCACAAGCTGGACGAAGCGGCCGCGGTGGAGGATATCCGGGCGCTGACCCGCATCTATGCGCGGGTGATTGAGGGGGCCTTAGCTTAGTTTCTCACGCGAAGGCGCGAAGGCGCGAAGAAGAAGGGGGTTGGCGCGGAGACGCGGAGGAACCTGCGCGGGCGAATGCCCGCCTTCCTCACCGATGACCTGGCATCTGGGGCTCGGAAGCTTCGCCGCTTCGGCTCCTCCGCGCCTCCGCGCCTCAGCGCGAACCAATCTTTATTGCGCTTCGCGCCTTTGCGCCTTCGCGTGAATCCCTACTCTTCGGCGTGATCCGGACTCAGCGGCGCCGCCGGAGCACGATGTAGAGCGCCCCTGCCCCGCCATGGCGCGGGTGGGCGCCACGCACGGCGGCGATGTTGCCGGCATGGCGCGAGGCATGGAGCCAGTCGCCGACCGCCGCGCGGATGCGGCCGCGGGTGACGGGAGGCTCCCCCTTCGGCGGTCGGCCGGTGATGAGAAGCACCAGGCGCGCGCCCATCGCGATCCCCTGTTCCAGCCGCGCATCGAGCAGCGAATAGGCACCGGCGAGATCATGGTCGTGAAGGTCGATGGTCATGTCGGGCGGCACCGCGCCGCGCGCGAGGCGGCGGTCCCAGCCTGCATCGAGCGTGGTGCCGGGCACCGCACGGGCCGGGGTGACGGCCGGGATGGAGCGCGGCGCGGACTGGCGTGCCTTGACTGGCTTCGCCTTGGCCGGAGCAAGCGGGGGCTCGTCCGTGACTTCCGGCGGCGCAGACTTTGCGGCAGGGCGCGCATGGAGCGGACGCACGCTCTGCACCACCTTCGCCCACAGGGCCTGTTCGTCCGGGGCCAGGCGCCGCGGCATCAGCGTGCGCTGTGCCGGGCCACGACTCCCTTCGGCAGCAGCAGCAGCGCGCTGCCCTTGCCCTGCAGGCCGCCGGCGATCCGTGCTGCCTCGTCGCCAGCGCCCCAGAAGGTGTCGAAACGGTTGGCGCCCTTGATCGCGCCGCCCGTATCCTGTGCCACCCACAAGCCGTCGGCTTCGTCCCGGTCGAAATCGAGCAGGACCGGCGCACCCAGCGGCACGAAGGCCGGGTCGGCCGCAACCGTGCCGCGCGGTGTCACCGGCAGGCCGAGCGCGCCGAGCGGGCCGGGGCCGGTCAGTTCCTGGAAGAAGATGTTCGACGCATTCTCGCGCATGATCGCGCGGCCTTCCTCGGGATTGGCACGCAGCCAGGCGACGATATGCTGCATGGAGGTGCCGCCGGGCTGCAGGATGCCGCGTTCCCGCATCACACGGCCGATCGGGGTGTAAGCATGGCCGTTCTGGCCGGCATAGCCGATGCGCATGACCTGCCCGTCCGGCAGCAGCAGTCGGCCGGAACCCTGGATTTCCAGGAAGAAGAGCTCGATCGGATCGGCCGCCCAGGCGAGTTCAAGTTCCTTGCCCGCCAGCGCGCCGTCCTGGATCTCGCCGCGGCTGTAATAAGGGACGAACCGGCCGCTCTCGTCCAGGCGGCCGCGCTTCTTCTGGCCGGTCGTGGGATCCGTTTCGAGAAGGTCGGCGGGCTTGCGGTAGACCGGCACCTCGAAACCCGGTCCAGGCACGCGTGCGCCGCGGATCTGCGGTTCGAAATAGCCGGTGGCGAACGCCTCGCCATTGCCGATCCGGGCCGTTTCGAAGTGGGCGGGGAAGAAGGCGGCGGCGTCCGCGTCGGGCCATGTCGATGCAGCGGTGCAGGCAGGCGCCCAGTCGTGCGGCTGGGTTAGGCCCGATGCGTCCTGGCGCCTGAGCAGGGCCGGGCAGGAGATGCGGAACGCCTGCAATGCGGTGAGCGCGGCCTGCGGGGTGAGCATGGGCAGCGCCGGACCGGCAGTGACGCCCGCCTGGGTCGCGGTGGCCGGCGGCGGCGGAGCGGTCGGGGTTTCCGGGGTCGGCGGCGTCACCACGCGCGGCGCACAGGCGGCAGCAAGAAGCGTCAGGGCAAGAGCGGCGGTGCGGGTGAAGGATGCCATGGGCGAGGCATAACGGGCGTGACCCTTCATGCAAACCACATCGTTCGTCCCGGGAACAACCGGGGTGACTTCGTATGTGCGCCCCTGATCAGCGCGGGACGGCGCCTGGACACCCGACGCGTTGATGTGCGCTCAACCCCCGACAAGAAAAAGGGCGGCTTCGCGCCGCCCTCCACTATCCACTCACGCCCATTCCGTGCCGGGGAGAAGCGGTCAGCTTCACTCGACTTCGTCGGTTTCCACCAGCACCCAGTTCGGATCCTGGCTGCCGAGCGTGCGGCGGAACGTCCAAACGTCGTGCGTCTCGACCGCGTCGGTGAGCGCGCCGGCGATGACATTGCCGTCCGCGTCGCGGGTCACGGCCGCGATGTCGGCATCGAAGCGCACCCGGATCGTCGCGTCGCGGCCCGACAGCGACGCTTCCTCGATCACGGCACGGTCGATGCGGATCAGGCGGTTGTCGAGGCGGTAGCCGGCCTGCTCGCGCTCGGCGATGGCGGCCTCGAGCGAGGCGCGGACCTCGTCACCGGTGAGAAAGGCCAGTTCCTCCCGGTCGCCGCGCCAGAACGCCTCCAGCACCATGCGGTAGGCACCCTGCGCGCCTTCGAGGAAGCGGGCGACGTCGAAGGACGGATCGGCCGACACGATGGCGCGGATACCGGTGGATGCACCTTCGTCGAAGATGTTCTGCGCGGCATCGGCGGGCTGGCGCACGGCATCGGCCTGCGGAACAGCCGCCTCCGGGCTGCGAACTGCCTCGGGGCGCGTCACGGGCTGCTGCTCATGCCCGGTGCGGCGGCCGAGCACGGCATAGAGCCGAAGCCCGACGAACAGCGCCACCATGGCAAGCAGGACGATCTCAACCATTACAACACGCACTCCGGCAAAAGACGGACAATCAACATAGGCTTTGAACGCGCGAGTTTCAAATGGCGTTGCACGCAAGGCCTGCGCCCCTCACCCTTGTTGCGCGGGGCGCGCCCGCCTGCTACCCGCCGCGCCAACAGGGCGGAGCGAAAGGGGCGCCGTCTTTCCAGCAACTTAGTGCATTCATCCTTGAAGGAAGATCAGACAAGATGGCCGAAGAAGAAGGCGTGATCGGTGCGGGCGAGCAGGCGATGAACGGCGAGGACACGAGCCCCCAGTTCGCGATCATCATGCAATATGTGAAGGACATGTCCTTCGAAAACCCGAACGCGCCGGCCGTCTACCAGTGGCAGGGTCAGCCCAACATCGACGTGCAGGTCAATATCGGCACGCAGGTCGTGGGCGAGAATGTCCACGAAGTCGTCCTCAAGATCGACATCACCGCGCAAGCGGCCGAGGGCGTCGCGTTCCGCGTGGACCTGCTCTACGCCGGCCTCTTCGGCCTGCGCAACATCCCGGCCGAGCAGTTGCAGCCGGCCCTGCTGGCCGAAGCGCCGCGCCTCCTCTTCCCGTTCGCGCGCCGCGCGATCGCCGATGCGGTGGCCGATGGCGGCTTCCCGCCGCTGATGCTCGACCCGATCGATTTCGGCGCGCTCTACATGCAGCGCGCGGCGCAAGCGCAGGCGGAAATCGACGGCGGTCAGGCGCCCGAGGTAATCGGCCAGGCGTGAGCCGCACCCGCGCACGGAGCCGCCGATGAACCTCCTCAAGGCCACCGGCACGATCGGCGGGCTGACCATGCTCAGCCGCATTGCCGGCTTCGTGCGCGAAATCCTGACGGCCGCGATCCTGGGGGCAGGATCGGCGGCCGACGCATTCTTTGTCGCGTTCCGCCTGCCGAACACATTTCGCCGCCTGTTCGGCGAGGGCGCGTTCTCGGCCGGCTTCGTGCCCTTGTTCAGCCAGCGCTTCCACGGGCCGGGCGGACAAGAGGAAGCCAAACGCTTCTCGGAAGAAGTGCTGGCGGTGTTCCTGCCGACCCTGATCCTGTTCACGGCCGTGTTCGAGATCATCATGCCGCTGTTCGTGGCGGCGGTGTCGGGATATCGGGGGGAGGCGCTGGAACTCACCACGTTCCTGACGCGGATCACCTTTCCCTATCTGCTGCTGATCAGCCTGGTCTCGCTCTTCTCGGGCATCTTGAACAGCCTGACCAAGTTTGCCGCCGCCGCCTTTGCGCCGGTGCTGCTGAACGTCGCGATGATGCTGGCGCTCGTCATGTTTCCCGATGGCGGTGAGATCAGCGCGACGGCGCTGGCGATCGGCGTCACTATCGGCGGGGTGATTCAGCTTGCCCTGCTGATCATCTCCTGCCGGCGTGCGGGCATATCGCTGAAGCTCCAGCGGCCCAAGATCACGCCGGGCGTGCGGCAGTTCGTGCGGGTGGTGATCCCCGCCACTTTGGGCGCCGGCGTCTACCAGATCAGCGCGTTCATCGACACCTTCTTCCTGGCGCGGATCGGCACCGGGGCGATGAGCTGGTTCAACTATGCCGACCGCCTGAACCAGCTACCGCTGGGCGTGATCGGCGCTGCGCTGGGCACCGCCATCCTGCCGCAGGTCAGCCGCTTCGTCGGTGCGGGCGAAGGCGGCAAGGCGGCGCGCGTGCAGGGTCAGGCGGCGGAGCTTGCCATGCTGCTGTGCCTGCCGGCCGCGCTTGCGCTCAGCGTTGCGGCCGAGCCCATCATCCTTGCGTTGTTCCAGCGCGGCGAGTTCAGCGTGGCAGATGCCGAGGTGACGGCGACGGTGCTGAGCATCATCGTGCTGGGCCTGCCCGCCTACGTGCTGGTCAAGGTGCTGACGCCCGGCTTCTATTCGCGCCAGGATACCGCGACGCCGGTCAAGACGGCGGTGTTCGTGCTGATCGCGACCGTGGTGCTGAACTTCGTGCTGATCCCGCCCTTCGGCATTGCCGGCCTTGCCGCGGCGATCGCGATCACGAGCTGGCTCAACTGCCTGATCCTCTACGCCATCCTGCATCGGCGCGGGCATTTCCGGATCGAGGGCTGGCTCGCCAGCCGCATCGCGCGGCAACTGGTGGCAGCGATCGCCATGACCACCGCCCTGTTCGCCGTACGGGCGCTGCTCGGCGACTGGTTCACCGGCGGGTCGATCAAGCGGCTGGCCGCGGTGGCAGCGATCGTCGGCACAGGCATGGCCGTCTATTTCCCGCTCGCCTGGTTCCTGGGCGGCGTGGACAGGGAGGCGTTCACCTCGCTGCTGCGCCGGCGCAGGCCGGCGACGGCCCAGGATGCCAGCTAAGATAAAAGAGAGACACCATGCGCGTCGTATCGGGCATCCAGCCCACCGGTAACCTCCACCTCGGCAATTATCTCGGCGCCATCCAGCGCTGGGCCAAGATGCAGGAGGAGGCGGAATGCCTGTTCTTCCTGGCCGACCTTCACGCGGTCACCGTCTATAACGATCCGGCCGAATTGCGGTCGAACGTGCGCGAGATGGCGGCGGCGCTGATCGCCTGCGGCATCGATCCCGACCGCTCGATCCTGTTCAATCAGGCCCGCGTGACCGCCCATGCCGAACTGGCGTGGCTGCTCAACTGCACGGCGCGGATGGGCTGGCTCAACCGCATGACGCAGTTCAAGGAGAAATCGGGCAAGGACCGCGAGGGCGTGTCGGTGGGACTGTTCGCCTATCCCGTGCTGCAGGCCGCCGACGTGTTGCTCTACCAGGCCAGCCACGTGCCGGTCGGCGAGGACCAGAAGCAGCATGTGGAGCTGATCCGCGACATCGCGACCAAGTTCAACACCGACTATGGCACCGAGCTGTTCGCCCTGCCCGAGCCTTTGATCGGCACGACGGCGGCGCGCGTCATGAGCTTGCGTGACGGCAAGGCCAAGATGTCCAAGTCCGATCCATCGGACATGAGCCGCATCAACCTCAACGACGACAGCGATGCGGTCGCGCAGAAGGTGCGCAAGGCAAAGACCGATCCCGAGCCGCTGCCGGGCAGCATGGATGGGCTGGCGGAGCGTCCGGAGGCGCGCAATCTCGTCACCATCTACGCGGCGGTGGAGGGTGTGGACCCTGCCGCCGTGCTGGCGCGGTTTGAGGGCCAGGGCTTCGGCGCGTTCAAGCCCGCCTTGGCCGAGTTGCTGGTGGAAACGCTGCGGCCGATCCGTGAACGGTTCGAGGCGCTCAAGGGCGATCCGGCCGAGCTGGACGCGATCCTGGTGCGCGGGGCGGACAAGGCGCGCGAGCGCGCCGCGCCGACGTTGAAGGCGGCATACGATGCGTTGGGGCTGTTTGCCTAGGCCCCGGCTTCGGGGGGAGCGACGAGCCCGGGCGCATGCTCGGGAAAAGTCAATGTTTGACGCAGGTTAGTCCTTTCGGACTATCGCGCTTAACCGGCGGTTCAGCGACTTGGCGCTAGTGCCAAGTCGTTCTATATAAGGCATTATCGCCTTAACCCCCGAAAGGCTGCGTACCATGTCCGTATCCAAGAAATTGCTGGCGCTGGCGCTACCCGCCGCGCTTCTGACGCTTGGCGGCTGCGCCACTGGCTTCCCCGCCCAGGTGTCGCGCTTCCAGGCGCTGCCGGCTCCCAACGGCCAGACTTTCACCATCCAGGCGACCGACCCGATGAAGCGGGGCGGCCTCGAATTCTCGCAATATGCGAGCTTGGTGCGCCAGAACCTGATCGCGCAGGGTTATAGCGAGGCGCAGACGGCCGACGTCGCCACGCTGATCGTCACGCTCGATTATGGCGTCGACAAGGGACAGAACAAGGTCGTCACCTATCCGAGCGTACGCGGCAGCTTCGGCTATGGCGGCTGGGGCAGCCCCTGGTATCGGCCCTATTACAGCCGCTTCGGCTATTTCGGCTATCGCCGCTCGCCCTTCTACTGGGGCTGGGACGATCCATTCTGGTATGGCGGCCGCGATGTAGACAGCTACACCGAGTTCACCAGCTATCTGGACCTCGACATCAAGCGCGCGGCGGACGGCCAGTCGGTCTTCGAGGGCCTCGCCAAGGCACGCTCGCGCACCGACGAGCTGCCGGCGCTGGTCCCGAACCTGGTCGAGGCCATGTTCACCGACTTCCCCGGCCGCTCGGGCGAGACGGTCCGCATCACCGTCGCCCCGGAGAGGGAGCGCGGATAAGCAAACGTCTGAAAGTCGTACTTTCAGCCGGGTAGTTAAGGAGGGAGGATCGGGAGACCGGTCCTCCCTTTTTCGTTGCGGCCAAGGTGGTAATGTCTGCTTGTGGTGGAAAGCGGACAGGCGGGTTCCGACTACAATTCGGCGATAGCAGCCATTGACCGTTTCGAGGGCAAGGCTGAATAAAAGCCCATGAGCGATGCACACAGTAGGATTATCGCCTCCGCTGCCAAGGCAGAGCTTCGCCCAATTGGTTTTCGGCAGAGGGGGCGATCCCGGCTCTGGCTGGCAGATCACGGCTACTGGCTCAATGTTGTGGAGTTCACTCCGAGCCGCTGGTCTAAGAGCGTGTCGCTCATGAACGCAGCGCACTGGCTTTGGGTGGGGGCTGGTTTCATGAGCTTCAACGAGGCCGTTCCATCGAATTGCCGTGCAGAGTTCGAGACGGAGGATCAATTTAGAGACGCGGCCATTGAAATCACCAAGGTGGCGCGTGTCGAGGCTTTGAAAATCGAAAAAAGATTTGAGTCCTTCCAGGCAGTCGCCCATTTCGTAATCGAACGTGCGCGAACTAGCCCCGACAGGATGGGTCCTAGCTGGTGGGGGTACGAAGCGGGCATTGCCTCCGGGCTGCTCGGAAAGTTTGGTGACGCACGCGATTTTCTGAGCAACCTTACTGATGAGCGGGTGGCTACTCGCGCGGCTCCTTTGCTGCATCTTATCGATCGGCCGGAAGCCTTTCGGCGCGAGGTGAATGCTCTCATTGCGCGACAACGGGCGATGCTGAAGCTGGATGCGCTGGAAAGCCCTCCTTTCTGATGCCCGCTATCAGTTATCAGCAATGCGAGCAGCGGCCGCAACTAAGTCGAAAGCTGCCGCTGTCGAGCTTGAACCTTTAGCTATTGGATTCGACCAAGCACCGCCGCCGTTAGCGGGTTGTTCGGGTTGGCGAGGAGCTTGGCGGTGAGGGCCAGGCACATGATGATGAGCAAGGGACGTACCATGCGGCTGCCGAAGCGCATGGCGCTGTGCGCGCCGACAAAGGCGCCGGCGGTGCTGGCAATCGCCATGCACAGGCCTGCCATGAACACCACTTCGCCGGCGATGAGCAGGACCAGCAGGCTGGCGAGGTTGCTGGCGAAGTTGAGCAGCTTGGTATGGGCAATGGCGTTGACGGTGCCGAGGCCGAACAGGGCGATCAGCGCGGTGGTAAGGAAGGATCCGGTGCCGGGGCCGAAGAAGCCGTCGTAGAAGCCGATGGCTGCCGCCACGCCGAGCAGCAGGATCGGGCGGGCGCGGACGTGGCGGTCATCATCCCCTAGGTCGGGCTTGAGCGCATAATAGATCGCCATCGCGACCAGCAGGACGGGGATCAGCCCCGACAGGAAGGCGGGATCGATGCGGGTGAGGACGAATGCGCCGGCGGCTGCGCCGAGAAATGCCGCAAGTGCAGGCGCGGCGAAGCGGCGAAAGTCGATGCGTCCCTTGCGCGCGAAGGTCAGCACGGCGGTGCCGACGCCGAAGGTGCTCTGGAGCTTGTTGGTGCCGATCGCGGCCGCGGGTGCGATGCCGACCGAGAGCAAGGCCGGTAGCGTGAGGAGACCGCCCCCACCCGCCACGGCGTCGATCGCGCCGGCGATGAAGGCGACAGCCATGAGGAAGGCGATGGTCTCGGGCGTCAGGATCATGCCGGCGGCATAGGCACGGCGTGCACGGCGCGGCAAGGGTGCTTGATCCTCCCCCGCCAGGGGGGAGGAATAGAGGCAAAAGCAAAGGGGAGAGACGACCGGCGTCTCTCCCCTTCCCCTTCGAGCCCGAAGGCTCCCCCGCTTAGCTCAATTTTCGAGCTGGCGCGTCAGCAGGCGGATGTCGGAGTCGAGTTCCGGATCCTGGGCGCGCAGCTTCTCGATCTGGCGGACGGCGTGGATCACCGTGGTGTGATCGCGCCCGCCGAAGCGGCGGCCGATCTCGGGCAGCGAGCGCGGGGTCAGCTGCTTGGACAGGTACATGGCGACCTGACGCGGGCGGGCGACTTCGCGGGCGCGGCGCGCCGAGGTCATCTCGGCCTTGCGGATGCGGTAATGGTCGGAAACCTTGGACTGGATCTCGTCGATCGAGATGCGGCGCTGGTTGGCGCGCAGCACGTTGGCGAGGACTTCGCCGACGAAATCCATGTCGATCGCGCGGCCGCTCATCGAAGCATAAGCCGCGATGCGATTAAGCGCGCCCTCGAGCTCGCGGACGTTGGAGGTGATGCGCTTGGCGAGGAAGTTCACGACCTCCTGCGGCACCTGCACCTCGGGCATGGCCTCGAGCTTCTTGGTGATGATCGACAGTCGCAGTTCGAGGTCGGGCGCGTTGACGTCGGCGACCAGGCCCCAGGACAGGCGCGACAGGATGCGCGGCTCGATCCCGTCCAGGTCCTGCGGCGCGCGGTCGGAGCTGATGACGAGGCGGCGGCCGGCCGAGATGATCTCGTTCATCGTGTGGAAGAATTCTTCCTGCGTCGATTCCTTGCCGGCGATGAACTGAACGTCGTCGATCATCAGCAGGTCGGCGGAGCGCAGCTGCTGCTTGAAGCGGATCGTGTCGTTGGCGCGGAGCGCCGCCACGAACTCGACCATGAACTTTTCGGCCGACATGTAGATGATAGTGGCCGAGGGACGCAGCCGGCGGAATTCGTGACCGATCGCGTGCAGCAAGTGGGTCTTGCCGCGGCCGGTGCCGCCATGGAGGAAGAGCGGGTTGAAGGCGACGTTCTCCGCGCTCGCCAGCGTCCGGGCGGCGTTGAACGCGACCTCGTTGGCCTTGCCGACCACGAAGCTGTCGAAGCTGTAGCGCGGTTCGAGCTGGGCGGCATAAAGCCCGCCCTTGTCCTCACGCGCCTCCGGTTCGGGCGTCGGCTCGGCTGCCGGAATCTCGGCCGCGGTGGCCGCACGCGGCGCGCCTACCAGAATCTGGACTTCGCGCACCATAGGCAGGTGCGTACGCCAGGCGAGCGCCAGCCGGTCGGCATAATGGGAGCGCACCCAATCGGCGAGGAATTGCGACGGGAGTTCCAGCCCGAGCGTGCCCGTCACCGGATCGAACGCTCCGAGCGCGATCGGCTTCAGCCAGCCGTCGAAGGTGCGGGCGCCGCAATCCCGGCGCAGGCCGGTGCGGATCTCCGCCCAGGCTGCCGCGATCGGCTCCATCGCATCGTTCAACACAGCTTCGCCTTCGGCCTCGTACACGCGAGCAACCCCCTAAATATCAGCGCCGCGGCAAGCGGCTGTTTACAGAGCAAACGATCCCCCGCACGGACAAACGCCCCCGGCGCGCCGATCGAAAATGCGTCATGCTGCAAGCGTCCTCGGAGGTGAGATTCGCCTCGTCGGAGAGCCGGTTTTGAGACTGAGCGGCCCTTCGATCAAGCCGCAAAAAGTGCCGGAAGGGCAAATAAAGGGTTTGACACGCAAACGCGCCAAAAACGCGAAACGCCCGTGAAATACCAACTTAAATCAGGATTTTAGGCCGCCCCTCAAGATTGTAACGCAACTGCAACATCAGTGCGAATCGCAGGAAATCTGCGCTTCTTCGATTCCGACGTCAGACACAAAAAGAAGCCCGCCGGTTTCCCGACGGGCTTCCTTGAAACCGTAAAACGGTGTGCGCGTCAGGCGAGCGCAGCAGCCCGCTTGGTCAGGCGCGAGAACTTGCGCGCCGCGGTGTTCTTGTGAACCACACCCTTGGACACGCCGCGGGCCAGTTCCGGCTGAACCTTGGTCAGCGCAGCCTCGGCAGCCGCCTTGTCACCGCTCGCCAGCGCAGCTTCGACAGCCTTGACGAAGGTGCGGATACGGCTGACGCGGGCGCCATTGATGTCGGCGCGGCGCGCGTTGCGACGGATGCGTTTTTTTGCCTGCGGCGTATTCGCCATCGTGAAGTGCCTCAAAGCTCGTGAAAAGAAAACGGCGCGGAATCAGTGTCCGCACCGGCCAGGGGCGCTCTCTATGCGCGAAGCCGTTGCGGGTCAACTATTTCTGGCATGCAGCGCAGTAGAAGGTGGAGCGCCCCCCTTCTGCACGGCGGCGTATCGGGGCGCCGCATCCGCAAGGATCGCCCTCGCGGCCATAAACCAGGAACTGCTTGGAAAAATAGCCGAGTTCACCGTCGGGACGAGCATAGTCGCGCAGAGTCGATCCGCCGGCCTCGATCGCCGAGAGGAGCACGTCCTTGACCGCCTGCACCAGCGCGTCGAGCCGGGGACGCGCGATCCTGCCGCCGGCCCTGCCCGGCGCGATGCGGGCGATGTGCAGCGCCTCGCACACATAGATGTTGCCGAGTCCCGCCACGATCCGCTGGTCCAGCAGCAGTGCCTTGATCGGCGCGGCGCGGCCTTGAAGCGCGTCGGCGAGATACACGCCGTCGAAGTCGGGGCCGAGCGGCTCCGGACCCATGCGGCGGAAAGGCTCGTAGCCGTGGATCGAGTCGGTGCGGACGAGATCGACCGAGCCGAAGCGGCGAGGATCGTTGAGCGCGAGGCGGCGGCCTGCGTCCGTTTCGACCAGCAGGTGGTCGTGCGTGCCGATCGTTTCCGGATCGATCCGCCAGCGCCCCGACATGCCGAGGTGAAAGATCATCGTGTCGCCGCGATCGGTGTCGATCAGGCCGTATTTGGCACGGCGGCCGAGCGCAGTGATGTGCGCCCCGGTGAGCCGCTGGCGAAGGTCGTCGGGGAAGGCGCGGCGCAGGTCGGCGCGCCGGGTCTCGACGGATGCGAGGCGGCGACCTTCGAGCACGGGGCGCAGGCCGCGGACGGTGGTCTCGACTTCGGGAAGTTCGGGCATTCCCCGCATCCTTACCCGTTCGTGTCGAGCGAAGTCGAGACACTTGGCCGACCGAAGCCGAGGCCCGTTGCCGTGTCGGCTTCGCTCGACACGAACGGATTTGTGATTGGTGCAAAGGCACGAATTGCTGCTAGGACGCGCGCCATGAGCAAGGTTTCCTTCGGCTATGAGGACGTGGATCCTCAGGAAAAGACGAGCCGCGTGCGCGGCGTCTTCTCCAGCGTGGCGTCGAGCTACGACATCATGAACGACCTCATGTCGGGGGGCATGCACCGGCTTTGGAAGAACCATTTCGTCGCCAAGGTGAAGCCGAAGATGGGCGAGGCGATCCTCGACATGGCCGGCGGCACCGGCGACATCGCCTTCCGCATGGCGCCATCGGGCGCGAGCATAACCGTCGCCGACATCAACCCGGAGATGCTGGCCGTCGGCATGGACCGCGCAGCCAAGCGGAACCTGTCCGGCTTTGCGTGGGCCGAGGAGAATGCCGAAGTCCTGAGCTTTTCGGACAAGAGCTTCGATGCCTATACGATCGCGTTCGGCATTCGCAACGTGACGGACATACCGGCGGCGCTCAAGGAAGCGCATCGCGTGCTGCGCTTCGGCGGACGCTTCTTCTGCCTGGAATTCTCCACCACGACCTGGCCGGGCTTCAGGCAAGCCTATGACCTTTACAGCCACCATCTGGTGCCGCGGATCGGCGGGGCGGTGGCCAGGGACGAGGACAGCTATCGCTACCTCATCGAATCGATCCGCCGCTTTCCGGACATGCCGACCTTTGCCGGCATGATCGAGGGAGCCGGCTTTGCGCGTGTTTCGTATGAGCCGATCCTGGGCGGCGCAGTGGCTATTCATAGCGGCTGGAAGATTTGACCACGTCCGCCACTCACGTCCTGCGGCTCCTGAAATGGGGCCGGGTGCTGGCGCGGCACGGCGCCTTGCGCGGGATCGAGCGCGATCCCAACACGCCGACGCCGGTGCGCAGGCTTGCCCGCATTGCTCGCTTCGGCGCGCGGGTGCCGGCCATGCCGGCTTATGCAACGGCATTCCAGAGCATCGGCCCGGCTGCGATCAAGCTGGGCCAGTCGCTGGCCACCCGCCCGGACCTGGTCGGGGTCGATGCCGCCAACGATCTGCAGCGGCTGCAGGACCGGCTTCCGCCTGCTCCATTCGATCGGATCCGCGCCACGATCGAGCAGGCGCTCGAAATGCCGCTCGAACAGGCCTATGCCGCGTTCGACCCCGACCCGGTCGGGGCGGCGTCGATCGCGCAGGTGCACAAGGCGGTCACAGTCGACGGGCGCACGGTCGCGGTGAAGGTGCTGCGGCCGGGCATCGAGGATGATTTCGCCGAAGCGCTCGACACCTATGAGTGGGCAGCCGCGCAGGCCGAATCGATGGGCGGCGAGCTTGCGCGCCTGCGCCCGCGCCTCGTGGTTGCGCATTTCCGCCAATGGACAATGCGCGAACTGAACCTGCGCCGCGAGGCCGCGTCGGCCTCAGAGCTTCGCGAGGGCATGGCGGCAGAGGCCGGCTTTGTCGTGCCGTCGATCGACTGGAGCCGCTCGGCGCGGCGCGTCATGACCATGGATTGGGTCGACGGGATCAAGCTGACCGACCGCGAGGGCCTGGTTGCGGCGGGGCACGACCTGAAAGACCTGGCGGCAACCCTGGTGCGTGCATTCCTGCGCCAGGCGGTGGTGGACGGCTTCTTCCACGCCGACCTTCACCACGGGAACCTCTTCGCCCTTGCCGACGGGCGGATCGCGGCCATCGACTTCGGCATCATGGGCCGCGTAGACCGGCAGGCACGCCTGTGGCTGGCGGAGATCCTCTACGGCCTCATCACCGGCAATTACCGCCGCGTGGCCGAGATCCATTTCGAAGCGCAGTACGTTCCCGCGCACCACAATATCGAGGAATTCGCGACCGCGCTCCGCGCCGTGGGCGAGCCGATCCGCGGCCTTCCCGTGAAGGACATTTCGGTCGGGCAGATGCTGGACGGGCTGTTCACCATCACTCGTGATTTCGACATGCCGACCCAGCCGCACCTGCTGCTGCTCCAGAAGACGATGGTGACAGTGGAGGGCGTGGCGACCAGCCTCGATCCCGACATCAACATGTGGGAAACGGGGCGCCCGTTCCTGGAGGATTGGCTGCGCACCGAACTCGGGCCCGAGGCGCGCATCGCGGACGAGATCGTGCGCAACGTCCGCACCTTGAGAAAGCTTCCCGACCTGATCCGCCGGCTCGACTATTACTATCCCGCGCCGGGCGCCGCGCCCCCCGCCCCGCCGCTGCGCGAAGTCGCCGTGGTGCAGCCGCCGCGCTTCGGGCTGCACGCGCTGACGGCGGTGCTTTCTGCCGTAGCTGGCGTCGCGGCGACGTTGCTCCTAATCTGAGCCGATGAACGGCAAGCGCATTCTTCTGATCGTGGGCGGCGGGATCGCGGCCTACAAGGCGGCGGAGCTGGTGCGGCTGATCCGCAAGGGCGGCGGCAGCGTAACATGCGTTCTGACGGAAGGAGCGACGCACTTCGTCACCGCCATGACGCTAGCGGCCCTGTCGGAGAACCAGGTCCATACCAGCCTGTGGGACCTTAAGGACGAGGTCGAGATGGGGCATATCCAGCTTTCCCGCGCAGCCGACCTCGTCGTGGTGGCGCCGGCAACGGCGGATCTGCTGGCCAAGATGGCGGCGGGCATGGCGGACGACCTTGCCACCACCCTGCTGCTCGCCACCGACAAGCCGGTGCTGGCCGCGCCCGCGATGAACGTGCGGATGTGGCTGCACAGGGCGACGCAGCGCAACGTGGCGCAGCTGCGCGCGGATGGCATCACGGTGCTGGAGCCTGACGAGGGCGAGATGGCCTGCGGCGAATATGGCCCGGGCCGCCTGCCCGAGCCGGCCGCGATCCTGGACGCGATCAAGGCCGCGCTTGGCGCATGAGTCTGGCGGGCAAGCACGTGCTGGTCACGGCCGGGCCCACGCACGAACCGATCGATCCGGTGCGGGTCATCGCGAACAGGTCGTCGGGCAAACAGGGCTTTGCCATAGCCGGCGCGCTGGCAGCATCGGGCGCACGCGTCACGCTGGTGGCGGGACCCGTTTGCCTCCCCACCCCTGCCGGCGTGACGCGGATCGACGTTGAAACGGCGCTGGAGATGGAGGCCGCGGTGCATGCGGCCCTGCCCGCCGACATTGCCGTGATGGTCGCCGCAGTGGCGGATTGGGGCGTCGTCCCCTCCCCGTCCAAGCTCAAGAAATCCGCGGGTCCGCCGGCACTGGAATGGCGGGCGAATCCTGACATATTGGCGGGCCTTGGCCGCCATCCGCTCCGCCCTTCGCTGCTGGTGGGCTTTGCGGCCGAAACCGACGACGCGGTCGCCGAGGGCCAGGCCAAAAGGGTGCGCAAGGGCGCCGACTGGATCATCGCCAACGACGTTTCGGGCGACGTGATGGGAGGAGACATGAACCAGATCCATCTCGTCACCGCGGACGGGATCGAGAGCTGGGACAGGCTGAGCAAGGAAGAGGTGGCGACGCGGATTGCCGGGAGGATCGCTGCCGCAACAGGGGGATGACGACATGCTGGACTGGTTGTTGCTGAAGCCGTTGAAGCGCTTCGAAGAGCTGGATTATCTGCTGCTGCGCCTGATCACCGGCGCGTTCCTCATCTACCAGAGCCACGACAACGTCTTCAGCGCCGCGCGGATGGACGAGTTCGAAACGTTCCTTACCCAGTTCGGCTTTCCAGCAGTGCACGTCCTCGCGCCGCTCTGCGTATGGGCGCAGTTCCTGTGCGGCATCGCCTTCGTGCTCGGGCTCTTCACGCGGGCGGCGGGGCTCGTCACCATGTTCGTGTTCGTGGTGGCGGTATGGATGGTGCACTGGACACAAGGTTTTGCGGGCTGGTGGCCGGCCCTGATCCTCGTCTTCCTCGGGAACCTGTTTGCGGGTCGGGGCGGCGGACGCTACGCGGTCGATGCCATTTTGGAGAAAAGAAGCGGGCATGATCGAAATACGGCTGAAGCGTCTTGAACATGGCCGGGGCCTGCCCCTTCCCGCTTATGCGACGGCGGGGGCGGCCGGCATGGACATTGTTGCGGCCGAGACGCTGACGATGGCGCCGGGGCAACGCCACGCGGTCGCCACGGGCTTCGCCATCGCCATACCCGAAGGCTATGAGGTGCAGGTGCGCCCGCGTTCGGGGCTGGCGCTGAAGCACGGCATCACTTGCCCCAACACGCCCGGCACGATCGACAGCGACTATCGCGGCGAATTGAAGATCATTCTGGCCAATTGGGGCGACGAGCCGTTCGAGATCGTGCGCGGCGAGCGCATTGCACAGCTCATCCCCGCCCCCGTGCTGAAGGCGCGCTGGGCAGAGGTGGACGAACTGGATGCCACCGCGCGGGGGCATGGCGGCTTTGGATCCACGGGGCGTTAAATCCGCTATCATGCTCCCGACACCCACCACCGGGCAGCCGGAGGAAGACGTGACCCTAACCGACCAACAGCTTGATCGCTATGCCCGCCACATCGTCCTGAAGGAGATCGGGGGCGAGGGGCAGAAGCGGCTGCTTGCCGCCCATGTCGCGGTGATCGGGGCGGGCGGGATCGGTTCACCGGCGCTGCTTTATCTGGCGGCGGCGGGCGTCGGCAGGCTGACGATCATCGACGACGACCAGGTGAGCTTGGCGAACCTTCAGCGTCAGGTGCTGTTTACCGGCGACGACGTGGGCGCGTCCAAGGGCGAGCGCGCAGCGTCACGACTGCGGGCGATGAACGCGGATGTCGATGTCGTCGTGCGGCAGGTGCGGATCGATGGCGCCAATGTCGTGGAACTGCTCGCCGGAGCCGACCTGGTGCTCGACGGCAGTGACAATTTCGCGACGCGCCTCGCGGTCTCGGACCATTGCACGCGCGCGCATGTGCCCTTGGTGTCGGCAGCGATCGGGCAGTTCCAGGCGCAGATCGGCACCTTTCGCGGATGGGAGGCCGACAGACCCTGCTATCGCTGCTTCGTCGGCGATGCATTCGACGCCGAGGATTGCGACACCTGCTCCGATCTCGGCGTGCTGGGGGCAATGGCGGGCCTGGCAGGCAGTTGGGCGGCGATGGAGGCGATCCGGGCGCTGACCGGCTTTGGAGGGGACCAAGCGGGCAGGCTGCACCTGTTCGACGGGTTGGCACCCGCCATGCGGACGCTGCGCATCGCCAAGGATCCCGGCTGCAGGGGATGTGGCGGCTAGTTGCTGTTGCGTTTGAAGGGTCTCCGGCTAGGTTGCGCGCCATCAGAAAAGGGGATTTCATGACACGCACGCTTGCCGCCGCCTTTCTCCTCGCCTCGACTGCCGTTCCGGCACACGCCGCCGACCCCAACACCATCAACCGCCTGTCCGACGAAGCCTTCAACCGTGGCCAGGTCGTGCAGACGGCCGCGCACCTGACCGACCGCATCGGCGGGCGCCTCGCGAATTCCCCCTCCATGCGGCAGGCCGAGGCGTGGACGCAGGGCAAGTTCCGCGAATGGGGCCTCAGCAACGTTCGCGCGGAAAGCTTCCCGTTCGGCCGCGGCTGGTGGATCGAATCCTCGCATGCGCGCATGACGGCGCCGCGCCCGATCATGCTGCGCTCCATTCCGATTGCCTGGACGCCGCCGACCAACGGCACGATCAGCGCACCGGTGGTGGTCGCGCCGATCAGCGACGAGGATCATTTCGATGAATGGCGCGGCAAGCTGGCCGGCAAGATCGTGCTGGTCACGCTGCCCAACGATCCCACGGATGCGACCGAGCCCGCCTTCCGCCGCCTCGGCGACAGCGACATCGGACAGCGCAACGAATATCGCCAGCCCTCCTATGATCCCGATGCCGCCGACGCGCGGATCGAGCGAAGCAACTGGCCGCTGAAGCTGGACGCATTCCTGAAGAGCGAAGGCGCCGTGGCCTGGGGTCGGATGAGCTATCGCAACAATGGCCTGGTCCATGGTGCCGGCTATACCTACCATGCGGGGCACACGCCGGCATTGCCGGGCGTGGAGATCGCGGCCGAGGATTATCGCCGGCTCGCGCGCCTCGCCAAGAGCGGCCCGGTGACGCTGGAACTCAACAACAACGTCCATTTCGACGATAGCGACCTCAACGCCTACAACGTCATTGCCGAGATTCCGGGCACCGATCCCACGGCAGGCTATGTCATGGCCGGCGCCCATTTCGACAGCTGGGTCGCCGCCGACGGCGCGGCCGACAATGCGGCGGGCACGGCGATCATCATGGAAGCCGCGCGCCTGATCCGCACGCTGGGCGTCCGGCCCAAGCGCACCATCCGGTTCGCGCTGTGGGGTGCAGAGGAACAGGGCCTGCTCGGTTCCTATGCCTATATCGGCAAGTATATCGCGACGCGCCCGCCCTTGACCAATCCGGAGGCTGCGCTGGCAGGGCCGAGCTCCAACCAGAATTTCCCGGTGACGACGCTGCCGGGGTTCAAGGACATGGTCGCCTATTTCAACATCGACAACGGCGGCGGCAAGATCCGGGGCATCCATGCCGAGGGCAATTTCGCCGCAGTCCCCGTGCTCAAGGAATGGCTGTCGCCCTTCGCCAGCATGGGTGCCAGCCAGGTCGTCGCGGGCCCGACCAGCGGCACCGACCATGTCGGCATGGCGCGCCTGGGCCTGCCCGCCTTCCAGTTCATCCAAGACCCGCTCGATTACGGCACCACCGTACACCATTCGAGCGTGGACACGTTCGATCACCTGCGCCCGCAGGACCTCAGGCAATCGTCCGTGATCCTGGCAAGCCTGCTGATCGATGCCGCGAACAGCGAGAAGCCGCTGCCGCGCAACGTGCTGCCTACCCAGCCCGAGCCGACCAACCCGTTCGCCTACAAGGATCCCGAAGAGGATTAAGAACCCGCGGGCCAGTCACTCCCGTCATCCCGCCATCCGTGCGGGGTGACGGGAGGCGAGGATCAATCCTCGGCCTCGTCCCTGGCCTGGTCCTCGGACGGTAGCTTGAACATAAGGATGTCGACGCATCCGCTGAAGCCGGTAGCGCTTTCCACCTTGCTGGCATTCCGCACGAGGTTGGCCGCATGTTCGCCCAGATCGCTTGCCGGTTCGGCAGCAAGAACGCTGACATTGCCGATCTGCCCCCATGGCGCGACATCGTAGCGAACGATCGCCCAGCCTTCGATGCTGCGGCGCCTGAACGGCTCGGGAAAACCGCTGGACGGCGCCTTTTTCCATGCAGGCTTTGCGCCGTTCGAGCACGTCTTGGACGGCCTCTCGCCGCGCACGGGGATCGGAGGCGGCGCCGGGAGTAGCCCCGCCGAGCGGCGGAACATCTGCACGCAGCCACGCCGCTCTTCCGGCGCAAAACGTGAGGCGCGCAGCGCCTTCAAGGTGTGCCGGTCAAGCTCCTCGTTACCGCTGGAGCTTAGCACACGCGCACGAACCGGCTTGCCTTTGGAATCGACGTCGTGAGTCGCAATGGTGAAGGATGGGGCGCCGGGAACCTTGGGCAGCAGGTCGGCGGGAGCATATTCCAGGCGCCTGCGCTCCAGCGGACGGGTGCAAGTGGAACCTTCGCCGCGGCCACGCTCGAATGCAGTGCGTGCAAGCGCTGCATTGTAGCCCGGCGTGCCGAAGCGACTCAGTGCAGCGTAGCGGAGCGCAGCCTCGTCATCGATTTCCTCCACCGCCTTCGCGTCGAAGGTGAATGTGACGCTGCAATCGCTCCGCTCCGGCCCGGCCTCGAACTGCCAGGCGGCAAGCGCCGGTTGGATGTCGCGCATATGCCATGGCGATCCTGAGCTCGTTTCCACCGCATGCGCAATGCCGAGCGGCCGCCCGCTGGCATCGACGCGGAACTTCAGCGCGACCGGAGGAGGTGCCGTGGACGATGACGCCATCGGGATCGGCGGATCCATTCGGAGCGGGGCAACAAGATCTCCCGCGCACCGCACCTCGCCCGCCCGTGCAACCAGGATCTTGGAGACCGGTGGAACGTAAGGCACCGAAACCACCGGCGGCGGCGGTGCAGGTGGGGCGGCAAGCGCGAGTGCGGCGGCGATCAGGCTCATGGGCAGCAGCCTGACAGCGGCGGCTTACAAGTGCAAGTCGCCCCCATCCAGCAACGCGTCCAGCACCAGAAGGCTGGACACGGAGAGGAACAGCCCCAGCACGAGATCGAAAAGCCGCACCGGCCGCAGCCGGATGCCGCGCCGCCGGGTGGCAAGGTCGAACAGGGTGAAGGCAAGCACCGACAGGCCGCAGAAGGCGGTCATGGCGAGGGCGACGACGAAGAGCGGCAGGGCGGCAGGCTGCGCCGCATATATCGGCCACAGGACCATCGACACGAGCCCGGCCGCAACCCCGACGCCTGCCGCGCGGCTGAGCGTCCAGAGCCTCACGGCTGGGGAATGTCGATCAGCTCGATGGTGAAGAGCAGGGTCGCGCCCCCCGGTATCTCGCCCCGCCCGACCGGGCCGTAGGCAAGCTGCCAGGGAATGGCGAATTCGAACGTGTCGCCCACGCTCATCAGCGGCACGCCTTCCTGCCAGCCCTTGATCAGGCGCGGCAGGGGAAAGGTCGCGGGCTGGCCGCGTTCGACCGAGCTGTCGAAGACGGTGCCGTTGATGAAGGTGCCGGTATAATGGATGGTGACGACGTCGGTCGGCGACGGGCGCGGGCCGGTGCCGCTGCCCTTGACCCGACGATAGCGAAGGCCCGATGCGGTGCCGCCCCAGCCGTCCGCATGCTTGAGATTGTAGAGGTAGAGTGCCTGTTGATTATGATAGTTGGTCACGGCGACCTCATCGACGGGTGCAGGTGCGGCGGGCGCCTGGGCGAAAGCGGGCGCGGCGGCGAGTGCAGAGAGGAGGGCGAGCGTCTTCATGCCGAGCTTATTGCCAGCACGCGCGCTCAGACGGAAGAGGCTGATGTGCAGCCACTATCAACGTCCGACTGGGGTGCTTCGGGACGTCTTCGACTCCGCTCACCCCCTCCTCAGCATGAGCGGGGTTGAGGCAAGATCGACTGGCCTCCCCCGTCCGATCATCCTGAGGAGCCGTTCAGCTCGTCGAAACGGCGTCTCGAAGGACAACGGTGCTTTGCAACGTGTCTTCGACTTCGCTCGGTCCCTCTCAGCATGAGCGGGTAGGGGTTAGCTGGCCTTCTTTGCGGGCGCTTTCTTCGCAGGCGCCTTCTTGGCCGCTTCCTTGGGCGCCGCTTTCTTGGCTGGAGCCTTTTTCTTCGTCGCCTTTTTCTTGGACGGACCTGCCGCCGCGCGCGCGTCGATCAATTGCGCGGCTTCCTCAAGCGTGAGGGCCTGCGGGTCCACGGTCTTGGGAAGCGTGGCATTGGTTTCGCCGTCGGTGACATAAGGGCCGAAGCGGCCTTCCATCACCTTCAGCTCCAGCTCCGTACGCGGGTGGGCGCCGAGCACGCGCAGCGGCTCGCGCGTGGCACCCCTGCCCCGGCTACCGCCGGCCGCCGCCTCGGCCAGCTTCACGACGGCCGCATTCATGCCAGTTTCGAACACATCGGCGGTGGACCCGAGCTTGGCATACTTGCCATCATGGGCGAGATACGGGCCGTAGCGGCCGATCGACGCGGTGATCGGCTTGCCGCTCTCCGGATGGTCGCCGATCGTGCGGGGGAGCGACAGCAGCTTGATCGCCATGTCGAGGTCGAGTTCGCCAATATCCTTGGGGATGGAGGCGCGTTTGGCCTCCTTGCCCTCGCCCGCCTCGACATAGGGACCAAAGCGGCCGGTCTTGCGGACGATGTCGGCGCCGGTTTCCGGCAGCTTGCCGAGGATCTCCGGGCCGGTGTCGCCGCCCGCATCCTCGCCGCCCTGCCCGAACTTCCGCGTGAACTTGCATTCGGGATAGTTGGAGCAGGCGACGAACGCGCCGAAGCGTCCGCCGCGCAGTGCCAGGCGCCCCTCGCCGCAGGCCGGGCACAGGCGCGCGTCGCTGCCGTCGCCCTTGTCGGGGAACAACCAGGGTTCGAGGAAGGTGTCGAGCGCGGCCGTGATGTCGGACGGCTTGCTCTCCATGATCTCGGCGGTCTTCGGCTTGAAGTCGCGCCAGAAGGCTTCGAGCACCGCCTGCCAGTCGGCGCGGCCGCCGGAGACGTCGTCCAGTTCCTCCTCCAGGCCGGCTGTGAAATCGTAGGAGACGTAGCGTTCGAAGAAGCGCTCCAGGAACGCGGTCAGCAGGCGGCCGCTCTCTTCGGGGTAGAAGCGGTTCTTCTCCAGCCGCACATAGTCGCGGTCCTTCAGCGTCTGCAGGATCGCCGCATAAGTGGAGGGGCGGCCGATACCGAGCTCCTCCATCTTCTTGACGAGGCTCGCCTCGGAAAAACGTGGCGGCGGCTGGGTGAAATGCTGTTCCGAGTGGACCGCCTTCTTGGCCGGCGCGTCGCCGTCCTTGAGGCGCGGCAGGCGGCGGCTTTCCTCGTCAGCCTCATCGTCCCTGCCCTCTTCGTAGAGCGCCATGAAGCCGGGGAAGATCACGACCTGGCCGGTCGCGCGAAGGCCGGTCTGGCCGGTGCCGTCCGTCATCTCGACTGTCGTGCGCTCCAGCCGCGCCGATGCCATCTGGCTGGCGAGCGCGCGCTTCCAGATCAGGTCGTAGAGGCGGGCGTGGTCGCCCGAGCCGGCAGCCGAGCGCGAGAAGTCGGTGGGGCGAACCGCCTCATGCGCTTCCTGGGCATTCTTGGCCTTGGTCTCGTAATGTCGCGGCTTGTCGGGGACGTAGCCGGCGTCGTAGCGGTCGGCCACCGCCTTGCGCGCGGCCGAGATGCCTTCGGGCGCCATCTGCACGCCGTCGGTACGCATGTAGGTGATCGCCCCGTCCTCATACAGGTTCTGCGCGATCCGCATCGTGTGGCTGGCCGAGAAGCCCAGCTTGCGCGCCGCCTCCTGCTGGAGCGTGGAGGTGGTGAAGGGCGGCGGCGGGTTGCGGGTGAGCGGCTTGGTCTCCACGGACACGACGGTGAAGCGGCCATCCTCGACAGCCTTCTTCGCGGCCTCGGCAGTAGCCTGGTCGCCGATGCTGAGACGATCGATCTTGTCGCCCTTGAAGCGGACCAGGCGCGACAGGAATTCGGTGCCGTCGGCCTCCATCGTGGCCGACACGCTCCAATATTCCTGGGGCTTGAACGCCTCGATCTCGCGCTCGCGGCTGACGATCAGGCGCAGCGCCACCGATTGGACGCGGCCGGCCGACTTGGCGCCGGGCAGCTTGCGCCACAGCACGGGGGAAAGTGTGAACCCGACCAGATAATCGAGCGCGCGGCGGGCGCGATAGGCATCGATCAGATCCTCGTCGAGCTCGCGGGGCTTGCCCATCGCTTCCGTGACCGCCGACTTGGTGATGGCGTTGAAGGTAACGCGCGACACGTCCTTCGGCAGTGCGCGCCGGCCTTTCAGCACCTCCTGCACGTGCCAGCTGATCGCCTCGCCCTCGCGATCGGGGTCGGTAGCGAGGATCAGGGCGTCTGCCTTCTTGGCCTCGTCGGTGATGGCCTTGAGCTGCTTGGCCTTGTCGCCATAGGTCTCCCAGTCCATCGCGAAGCCCTCGTCCGGGTTCACCGACCCGTCCTTGGGCGGCAGGTCGCGGACGTGGCCGTAGGAAGCGAGCACGCGGTAGCCGCTCCCGAGATATTTCTCGATGGTCTTGGCCTTGGCCGGGGATTCGACGACGACGAGTTTCATGCGGGTAAACGGTCCTTCACGTGTACGCGCATAGGGTGGGGAGCGGCGGGGACACCCGTCAAGGGTTCGATGAAGTGACTTGCAGCCGCCTGATCCAACTCAAGTCGACGACGGCAAGCCTCAGGCCAAACTGACCCTGCCTCCGGCATGGCGGTCGAGGCGGCCGGCGAGTTCGAGTTCCAGCAGCACCGTATGAACGATGGCGGGAGCCAGGCCGGACTGGCGGATAATCTCGTCGACCGACACGGCGGCGTGGCTGAGGAGGTCGGTGACGGCCTGCCGTTCGGTCTCGCTGGCATCGGCCGAGGGTTCGGGCGCGGCATATGAGGTGCTGCGCTGAGCGAGCGGGCGCAGGACGAAGGGGCGGATCGTTTCCAGCACGTCTTCCGCATTCTGGATCAGGGTGGCACCGTCGCGGATCAGGCCGTTGCAGCCCTGCGCACGGGGGTCGAGCGGAGAGCCGGGCACGGCCATGACGTCACGGCCTGCCTCGACCGCCAGGCGCGCCGTAATGAGCGATCCCGACCTGGGCGCCGCCTCGACCACCACGGTGCCGTGGGCGAGCCCGGCGATGATCCGATTGCGATAGGGGAAGTGGCGCGCGCGCGGCTCGGTGCCGGGCGGCTGTTCGGCGATCAGGAGGCCGCGTTCGGATATGGCGACCTGCCGACCCTGGTTCTCGGGCGGATAGAAGATGTCGATGCCCCCGGCGATCACGCCGATCGTGCCGCTGTCGAACGATCCGTCATGCGCGGCCGTATCGATGCCGCGGGCAAGGCCGGAAACCACCGTGACGCCGGCACCCCCGATGTCGGCGGCAAGCGTGCGCGCGAAACGGCAGGCCGCGGCAGAGGCATTGCGGGCACCGACCATGGCGATGGCCGGCCTGTCTAGGAGCGACAGATGCCCCTTCACAATCAAGGCCGGCGGTGCCGTCTCCAGTTCGGCGAGCAGGGGTGGGTAGAGGCCCTGGCCCAGGAACAGGTAGCGTGCGCCGAGGCGGTCGACCTGCTCCATCTCGCGCTCGATCGCCGAGCGGGCGGCAAGGCGAGGCGCCCTGCCCCCGCCCCGCGCAGCAAGGTCGGGCACCGCGTCCAGTGCAGCCTGTGCGGAGCCGAAGCGGGCGAGCAGCTGGAAATAGGTGACCGGCCCGATATTGTCCGACCGGATCAGGCGGAGCCGCGCGACCTGGTCGGCGGCCGTCGAGCGATCAAGCATGCCTGGATGCGCCGACGCGCGGCTCCGTCCCCGACAGCAGCCGATCGATATTGGCGCGATGTTTCCAGAACAGCAGAAGCATGAAGCCAAGGTACAGGATCGCCAGGTCGAACCGCCCGAACAGGGCAGCAGCGATCGGCGCCGAAATCCCTGCAAGCATGCCCGACATCGATGAATAGCGCGTGATCGCCAGCGAACCCAGCCACACCAGCGCGTAGATGATGGCGGACGGCCAGTGCAGGCCGATCATCAGCCCGAGGAACGTCGCCACGCCCTTGCCGCCGTTGAAGCGCAGCCACACCGGCCAGAGATGGCCAAGGAAGGCGCCGATCGCCGCGATACTGGCGGTGCCCGGCCACACGGCTTCGGCCAGCAGCACTGCGGCCGTGCCCTTCAACGCATCCAGGATCAGGGTCGCAGCTGCCAGCCCCTTGCGACCAGTGCGCAGCACGTTGGTGGCGCCGATATTGCCCGACCCGATCTGCCGCAGGTCGCCAGCCCCGGTGAGGCGGGTCAGCACAATGCCGAACGGTATCGAGCCCAGCAGGTAGCCGATGAGCAAAGCCAGGATGGGTCCTGCAAGGATTTCGGCACTTATCAACAGAATTCCCCCGAAAGCCTCCACAGTCTAGCAGGTGCAGGGAGGCACGCAACCAACTGGATCAAGGCTTGCTGTCATTGCAGGGGCCGCCCGGTCCGACTAACAAACGCTCATCCTGAGGAGCCTTTGAGCGAAGTCGAAACGGCGTCTCGAAGGATCTTCAAGTTCCCGGGCCTTCGAGATGGGCCTTCGACTTCGCTCAGCCCCTCTTCAGGATGAGCGGGAAAGTTGTGAGTTCAGCGATGCCCACCAAGCCTCTCCTCATCTTCGACTCGGGCGTGGGCGGGCTGTCGGTGCTCGCACCGATCCGGCAGCGTCTGCCCGGCGCGCCGATCGTCTACGTCGCCGACAATGCCGGCTATCCCTACGGCATCAAGGATCCCAAGGTGATCGAGGCGCGCGTGCCTGCCCTGCTCGGGCGGCTGGTGGAGCGGTTCGATCCGGAACTGGTGGTGATCGCGTGCAACACGGCGTCCACCATCGCGCTCGATGCGGTTCGGTCGGCGCTCGACATGCCTATCGTGGGCACGGTGCCGGCGATCAAGCCGGCGGCCGAGCAATCGCAGAACAGGGTGATCGGCGTGCTCGGCACCCAGGCGACGGTGAGGCAGCCTTATGTGGACCGGCTGTCGGCCGAGTTCGCCGCAGATTGCCTCATCCTGCGCCATGGATCGGCCGACCTGGTCGACCTGGCAGAGGCGAAGCTGCGCGGTGAACGCACGGACCCCGCGGCCTATCGCGCCATCCTGGCCGGTTTGCTGGACCAGCCCGGCGGCGACCGGATGGACACCGTGGTGCTGGCCTGCACGCATTTTCCGCTGGTGGAGGAAGAGCTTGCCGCCGCCGCGCCGCGTCCGTTGCGGTTCGTGCATGGCAGCGACGGTATCGCGCGCCGCACGGCGTGGCTGACGCGGGAACGGCAGTGGCCGGCCGGCGGTGGAACCGGAACCGCGTTGTTCACGCGCGCCGACACGGCGGCCGTTGCCTATCGCGAAGGCTTTGCGCGCTTCGGCCTCACGCTTTCCTGATAATCGTTCGCACTGGCCTTCGGCGCGCTAACCCATTATGTGGCCCCGAAATCCCGGGGAAGTGAATGGACTACCAGCGCGTTTTCGCACAGGCGATCGACCGGCTCCACGCCGAAGGCCGCTACCGCGTTTTCATCGACATCCTGCGCAACAAGGGCGCGTTCCCGAACGCCCGCTGCTTTGCCGGCCATAACGGTCCCAAGCCGATCACCGTCTGGTGCTCGAACGACTATCTCGCCATGGGCCAGCACCCGGACGTGATCGCGGCCATGGAAGAAGCGCTCCACAATGTCGGCGCCGGCTCCGGCGGCACGCGCAACATCGGCGGCAATACGCATTACCATGTCGAGTTGGAGGCGGAGCTCGCCGACCTGCACGGCAAGGAAGCCGCCCTTCTCTTCACGTCCGGCTATGTGTCGAACGAGGCGACCTTGTCGACGCTCGCCAAGATCCTGCCCGGCTGCATCATCTTCTCGGACGCGCTGAATCATGCGTCCATGATCGCAGGCATCCGCAATTCGGGCTGCGAGAAGCGCATCTTCCGCCACAACGACCTCGCGCATCTCGAGGAACTACTGGCCGAGGCCGATCCGGCCGCGCCCAAGCTGATCGCGTTCGAAAGCGTCTACTCGATGGACGGCGACGTCGCACCGATCGCCGCCATCTGCGACCTGGCCGACCGCTACAATGCCCTCACCTATCTCGACGAGGTCCATGCCGTCGGCATGTACGGCGCACGCGGCGGCGGCATCTCGGAGCGGGACGAGGTCGCGCACCGGGTCAGCCTGATCGAGGGCACGCTGGGCAAGGCGATCGGCGTGATGGGCGGCTATGTCGCCGCCGACCGCAACGTCATCGACGTGATCCGTTCCTATGCGCCGGGCTTCATCTTCACGACCAGTCTGTCGCCCGTGCTCGTCGCGGGTGCGCTCGCCAGCGTGAAGCACCTCAAGGCGTCGAACGTCGAGCGCAACGCGCAGCAGGCCGCCGCCGCCAGCCTCAAGGCGATCTTCGAGGAGCATGGGCTGCCGATCCTGCCGTCGACCACGCATATCGTGCCGCTGATGGTGGGCGACCCGGTCAAGGCCAAGAAGATCAGCGACATCCTGCTCGCCGAATATGGCGTGTACGTGCAGCCCATCAATTACCCCACGGTGCCGCGCGGCACGGAGCGCCTGCGCTTCACCCCTGGCCCTGCGCATGACGAGGCGATGATGCGCGAACTGGCGGGTGCGCTGGTGGAGATCTGGGACCGGCTGGAGATGCGGGTCGCGGCTTAAACTCCACATTTGCCCCTCTCCTTCCGTTCGCTTCGAGCGAAGTCGAGAAGCGGGTTCGTAGGGCTGAGTGTCCAGGGTTTCTCGACTTCGCTCGAAACGAACGGATGTTTGAACAGGCTCAGTTCGAACGGAGTGGGTGTTCGTGTTGGTCTACCCTCAATATCCGGTGGCAAAATCGCCCATCCTCCACTAGAGGGTGGGCCTCGCAATATCATGGAGTCATCGGGACGCGTGACCCAGCGCATCGCTATCGCATCGGATCATGCCGCGGTCGAGCTGAAGGCGATGCTCGCCGAGCATCTGCGCGCCGCCGGGCACGAGGTTCTGGACCTCGGCCCCGCCACCAACGACAGCGTCGATTATCCGCTTTACGGCTACAAGATCGGTGACGTGATCGCCCAGGGTCTGGCCGAGTTCGGCGTAGCTCTGTGCGGGTCCGGCATCGGCATCTCCATCGCCGTCAATCGCAATCCGGCCTGTCGCTGCGCGCTCGTGTCGGAGCCGTTGTCGGCTACCCTTGCCCGCACGCACAACGACGCCAATGTGATCGCCATGGGCGCACGCCTGGTCGGGCCGGAGATGGCCAGGGCCTGCGTCGACGCATTCTTCTCCTCCGACTTTCTCGGCGACCGTCACCAGAGGCGCGTCGATCAGCTTTCCAACCCATCTTCCGCGAAGGACCCAGCATGAACCTTCCCGCCAACGATCTCAGCGCCGTCCAGCCGGATGGCTTCTTCACCGAAACGCTCGGCCACGCCGACAGCGCAGTCGCCGATGCGATCGCGGCGGAGCTCGACCGTCAGCAGAACCAGATCGAGCTGATCGCGTCCGAGAATATCGTGTCCAAGGCGGTGCTGGAGGCGCAGGGCTCCGTCCTCACCAACAAATATGCCGAAGGCTATCCGGGTCGCCGTTATTATCAGGGCTGCGGCCCGTCGGACGTGGTCGAAAGCCTCGCCATCGCCCGTGCCAAGGAATTGTTCGGCTGCGGCTTCGTCAACGTGCAGCCCCATTCGGGCGCGCAGGCGAACGGCGCCGTCATGCTGGCGCTGACCAAGCCCGGCGACACGATCATGGGCCTCAGCCTCGATGCGGGCGGCCACCTGACCCATGGCGCCAAGGCGGCATCTTCGGGCAAGTGGTACAATGCCGTTCAGTACGGCGTCCGTCCGGAAGACCACAGAATCGATTTCGATCAGGTCGAGGCACTCGCCAAGGAGCATAAGCCGCGTCTGATCATCGCGGGCGGCTCGGCCTACCCGCGCCATCTCGACTTCGCCCGCTTCCGCGCCATCGCCGATGAGGTCGGCGCGTTGCTGATGGTCGACATGGCCCATTTCGCCGGCCTGGTCGCGGCAGGCGAGCATCCGACGCCCTTCGGCCACGCCCATGTCGTCACCACCACCACCCACAAGACGCTGCGAGGGCCCCGCGGCGGCATGGTGCTGACCGATGACGAGGATATTGCCAAGAAGATCAACTCGGCGGTCTTCCCGGGTCTTCAGGGCGGTCCGCTGATGCACGTCATCGCCGCCAAGGCGGTCGCATTCGGCGAAGCGCTGCAGCCCGATTTCAAGACCTATGCCAAGGCCGTGATCGAAAATGCCAAGGCGCTGGCCAGCCGTCTGAAAGAGCGCGGCGCCGACCTGGTCGCCGGCGGCACCGACACGCATCTCGCGCTGGTCGACCTGCGCCCGATCGGAATCACCGGCAAGGATGCGGACGAGGCGCTGGAGCGGTCGGCCATCACCTGCAACAAGAATGGCGTGCCCTTCGATCCGCTCCCGCCGCTCAAGACCAGCGGCATCCGCGTGGGTTCGCCTGCCGGCACCACCCGCGGCTTCGGCGTGGCCGAGTTCCGCGACATCGCCGACATGATCGCCGACGTGCTGGAAGGCCTGGCGAAGAACGGGCACGAGGGTAACGGTGCGGTGGAAGCGGACGTGAAGGCGCGCGTGCGTGCCCTGTGTCAGCGTTTTCCGATCTACCAATAAACCCTCTCCGCTCATCCTGAGGAAGGGCTGAGCGAAGTCGAAGACCTGTCTCGAAGGATCTCGTGAGGTGCTTCGAGACGAGCCCTCGACAAGCTCGGTCTCTCCTCAGCATGAGCGGATTCGGTTTACGCGACCTTGCCACCTGGATTACGATAATGCGCTGCCCCTTTTGTGCCCATGAAGACAGCCAGGTGAAGGATAGCCGTCCGTCCGAGGACGGCTCCTCCATCCGCCGCCGCCGCCAGTGCGAGGATTGCGGTGCGCGCTTCACCACGTTCGAGCGCATCCAGCTTCGCGAACTGACGGTGGTGAAGTCGCAGGAGCGGCGCGAGGCGTTCGAGCGGGCCAAGCTGGAACGCTCGGTGTCCATCGCGCTGCGCAAGCGCCCGGTCGCCCCGGAACGCGTAGATCGCCTGCTTTCGTCCATCCAGCGCCAATTGGAGACGAGCGGCGAGACGGAAATCGCCTCGGCCACCATCGGCCAGATGGTGATGGAGGGCCTCCGCGCCATCGACACGGTGGCCTACATACGCTTCGCCAGCGTCTACAAGGATTTCCGCGAGGCCAAGGACTTCGAGGATTTTGCGGGGACGATCGAGGAAGCGGGACAAGTATCAACCTCTGGTCCGTTCGTGTCGAGCGAAGTCGAGACACATGGTCGAGCGAAGCCGAGGCCCTGAATGGCGTTCTGGACGTACATCCTGCGCTGCGCCGACGGTCTTTATCACAATGGTCACACCGACAGTATCGAAAAGCGGCTTGCCAAGCATCAAAGCGGAGCTCTAACGGGTTTCACCCATGCACGGCGGCCCTTGGAGTTCATGTGGTCGCAGGAGTTTGGTTCACGAGCGGAGGCTCTGGAGGCCGAGCTCAAGATCAAAGCCTGGTCTCGCGCGAAGAAGGAAGCTGATCCGGGGCGATTGGAACGCGCTCAGCAATGCCGCGCTGCCGCCTGCCGAGCGCAAGGAACCCGCCTCGGCTCCGGTCGGCCAAGCCCCTCGACTTCGCTCGGGGCGAACGGAAGATGGCGAGGAACTTACTAGAATGCCCGAAGGAACCACCCCCGCCATCATCCTCGCCCGCCCCCAGCTTGGCGAGAATATCGGCAAGGCCGCCCGTGCCATGCTGAACTTCGGCCTCACCGACCTGCGTCTGGTCGCCCCGCGGGACGGCTGGCCCAACCCGTCCGCCGGCCCCGCCGCATCCGGCGCGGACATCGTGCTCGAACGGGCGCGTGTCTACGACACCGTCGCTGATGCGGTGGCCGATTGCACCCAGGTCTATGCCACCACCGTGCGCAAGCGCGGGCTCGTCATCCCCGTGGTGACGCCAGAGGAGGCCGCACGCGAGATCCGCGCCGTTGAAGGCAAATCGGCGATCCTGTTCGGCGCAGAGCGGTCGGGGCTGGAGACGGAAGAGGTTGCGATCGCGCACAAGATCGTGACCGTGCCGATCAATCCGGAGTTCGGCTCACTGAACCTCGCGCAGGCGGTGATCCTGCTCGCCTACGAATGGTCGAAGCACCAGACGCTGGTGCAGCCCACCGTGGGCGACGAGGCGGAGCCGCGCGCCACTCATGATCAGGTCGAAGGGCTGATCGGCCAGTTCGATCAGGCGCTGGAGGAAGCAGGCTATTACTTCCCGCCCGACCGCACACCCGCAACCAAGCTGACCATGCGCACGATCCTGTCGAAGGCGCCATGGTCGACGCGGGAGATACAGGCGCTGCGCGGCATGTTCCGCGCAATCACGCACCCACGCCGCAGGGGTCAGGCGCGCGAGGAATCCCAGCGGTCGAGCTCGTAAGCGATCGAAGCCTCGACCAGCTGCTCGTACAGGTCCTCGACCAAAGTGGCCGGCACGTTCGCGACCACCGCATGGCGTACCGCATTGATGATGACCTCGGCCTTGCGCCCCTCGTCGCGCACCGCGCCGCGCACCGTCTTGATGCGCGCGGCCGCGTCCATGTAGCGGAAGCGTTCGCCCAGCAAGGCCACGATCTGCTCGTCCAGCCGGTCGACGCCATGGCGGACCTCGGTCATGGTGGTGCAATCGGCGGGCTTAACTCTGTCCTGGCTCATGCGCGCCTCTTTAGCGTGCCGAGGCCGCCTGTCGAGGTTGACTCGGACGCCATGTTCCGCCAAGAGCGCGCCTTCGCAATTGGCCCTGCACCCCTGGTGAAGCGGTGGCCGCGTCCGGCATCTGCCGGACGGTGCGGTTCCAGGGATTACCGCCTCAGATCGAGGCGCAGCAAATTGAAGGATATACGATGTCGAAGCGCTCCAGCGCCAAGTACAAGCTCGACCGCCGCATGGGCGAAAACGTCTTCGGACGTCCCAAGAGCCCGGTCAACAAGCGTGAATATGGTCCCGGTCAGCACGGCCAGCGCCGCAAGGGCAAGATGTCGGACTTCGGCATCCAGCTGCGCGCCAAGCAGAAGCTGAAGGGCTATTACGGCGACGTCACCGAGAAGCAGTTCAAGCGCACCTTCCAGGAAGCCAGCCGCATGAAGGGCGACGCCTCGCAGAACCTGATCGGCCTGCTGGAGCGCCGCCTCGACATGCTCGTCTACCGCGCCAAGTTCGCGCCGACCATCTGGGCCGCGCGCCAGCTGGTCAGCCACGGCCACATCCGCGTCAACGGCGTGAAGTGCAACATCGCCTCGCGCCGCGTTGACCTCAACAGCGAGATCACGCTGGGTTCGAAGGCGCAGGAAATGGCGCTGGTGCTCGAGGCGCAGAGCTTGGCCGAGCGCGACATCCCCGACTACGTCACGGTGGACGGCACCAAGGCGACCTTCATCCGCGTTCCGACGCTGGACGAAGTGCCCTACCCGGTGAAGATGGAGCCGAACCTGGTCGTCGAGTTCTACTCGCGCTAAGGCTTACGCCATCCAGGCAGAACACAAGAAGGCGGCTCTTCCGGGCCGCCTTTTTTGTTGCCGCATCTCCTTGGCCAAGGAAGATCAAGAACAGCATCATCATCTTCTTCGCCGCCGGAACAGGAACGGCATCGGAACGTTTCATTCTCGACGCCGGGGAACCAGGAAGACGTCCGCTCGCCTCAGCATCTGCCGAGGCCCGGACAGAAACTTCGTCCCGGCCAGGGAGTCGAAGATGATCAAGGGTTTCGAAGCGGCCGTCCGTGCCGCGCAGGATGGGGGCACCGTACCGAGACGCTGACGAGGCATCGCCGATCGTCTTTCCGCTTCTCGTTACGCAAGGTCCTTCTTTCTGTTCATTCTAGCAAGACCCACCGGTCCGGCGGGCGACACGTCCAAGCTCCGCGCGCGAGCACTTTCGTCGGCAGCCATGCTGCTGGGCGGCCTCATGCTCGCGGGCACCGCGCATGCGCAGGTGCCGCCGGCCCCGCCCGCTTCGCCGGCGAGCGATGCGCCGATCATTCCCGATTCCCAGTTCGAGGCGGAATTGCCGCCGCTCGACCCCGAACTCGACGCGCCGTTGGAGCCGATCGAAAGCTTCGACATCGACGCCCCCGCTCCGCCGCTTCCCGCCCCGACGGAGAATGCGGCCGTGCCCGAGACCGTCGCCGACGCGACGGTTCCCAACGATCCCGCGCTGACCGAGCCGCTGCCGCCGCTAGCCACGTTCGACGTCAATCCGCCGGTCGCCACGGCTGAGCAGGACACGGCCGAGCCTGCCCCGATCCGCTACAGCCTCGAGATACAGGGCCTGGAGGAAGTGGAGCTTGCCGATCGGTTCCGGAGCCTGTCCGCGCTGGAGGATGGCGACGGTGAGGCGACCAACGGCGCGATGATCGCGGCGCGCGCCCGCGAGGACGAGGCGCTGGCGATCCGCATCCTGCGCTCAGAAGGCTATTATGACGGCACCGCCGTGATCGCGCTGGAGCAATTGCCCGAGGAGCCGGCACGCGTCCGCGCCGTGCTGACCGCGGCGCCCGGACAGCGCTACAATTTCGGCACGATCGACATCACGGGCCCTGCGCCCGAACCGCTGGCGCTCGCCCGCGAGGCGCTGGAACTGCAGACCGGCCAACCGATCGTGTCCGAGCGCGTCGTCGCGGCCGAGGCGAACATCAACCTCGAACTGCCACAGAAGGGCTATCCCTTCGTCGAGGTCGGCACACGCGACATCCTGCTCGACCCAGCCACTGCCACCGGCGACTATACGCTTCCGGTCGAATCCGGTCCGCGCTCGCTCTTCGCCGGCTTCACCACCGAGGGCGACCTCGCCTTCGATGCCGAGCATGTCGAGGTTCTGTCGCGCTTCGATCGCGGCCAGCTCTACGACAGCCGCCTCGTCGACGACCTGCGCGAGGCGATGGTCGCGACCAACCTGTTCACCAGCGTGTCGGCCGAACCGGTCCGCACAGGCGAGCTTGCGCCGGACGGATCCGAATATGTGAACATCCTCGTCCGCCAGGATGCCGGCCCCGCCCGCTCGATCACCGGCAGCGCCGGCTTCGGCACCGGCGAGGGCCTTCGCCTGCAAGGCGCGTGGGAGCATCGCAACCTGTTCCCGCCTGAAGGCGGGCTGCGCGTCGGCGCGGTGGCGGGCACGCGCGAACAGGCGATCAACGTCGGCTTCCGCCGCTCCAATGCCGGCAAACGCGACCGCACCTTCGCCCTGAACGCAGAGGCCGGCCGGCGCGATTACGAGGCGTTCCGCGGCTATACGGCGCGCCTGTCCGCGCTCATGTCGCGCGTATCCACGCCGATCTGGCAGAAGCGCTGGACCTATGCCTTCGGCGCCGAACTGATCGCCACCAACGAGACGCGCGAGGGCGAGCCGCGCCTGAGCCTCGGCGACGCTTATTTCATCGGCGGCCTGTCGGGACAGCTCGGCTACGACACGTCGAACAGCCTGCTCGATCCCACAAGGGGTTTCCGGATCACCGGCCGCGTGAACCCCGAACTCTCGCTCGGCAACGGCACCATTCCATACATCCGCAACCAGCTCGACGGCAGCGTCTATGTGCCGGCCAGCGACGCGCTGACCATCGCCGGACGTGCACGGGTGGCATCGATCTACGGCATCGAGCGCGACCAGCTTGCACCTTCGCGGCGGCTCTATGGCGGCGGCGGCGGGTCGGTGCGCGGCTTCGGCTATCAGGAGCTCGGCCCCCGCGACATCAACAACGTACCGCTGGGCGGGCGCAGCCAGGTCGAGTTCTCACTGGAGGCACGCTACCGTTTTGGCAATTTCGGCATCGTGCCGTTCATCGACGCCGGCAACGTCTATGAAAGCGACTATCCGACGCTGTCCGACATGCGCTTCGGTGTCGGCATCGGCGGGCGCATGTACACCAATTTCGGACCGCTGCGCGTGGACGTCGCCATGCCGCTCGGCCGACGTGAGGGCGAGAACAAGTTCGCGGTCTACATCTCGATCGGGCAGGCATTCTAATGGCGATCGAAGACGATAACGGCACCGTGACAGCGGCCGACGAAGTGGTGGTGGTGAAGCAGCGCCGTTCATGGCTTGCCCGGATCGCCAAGTGGATCGGCATTGCCATCGGCGTGATCCTGCTGCTGCTGCTCACAGTCTATTACGGCCTCAACACCGAATTCGGCCGCCGCTATGTCGTCAAGCAGATCAACAATCTGGAGCTTGCCTCCGGCCTCGACATCGACATCCAGAGCATCGAAGGCTCTATCTACGGCGAGCTGACCCTGCGCGGCCTCACGCTGAAGGATCCCAAGGGCACGTTCTTCGTCGCGCCGGTCGCAAAGCTCGACTGGCGGCCCTTCTCCTACTTCCAGAACCATATCGATATCCGCAATCTCGATATCCCGGCTGCGCGCCTCTACCGCACGCCGGAGCTGATCGCGTCGGAGCAGGAAGACCCGAACGCGCCCTTGCTGCCCGACATCGACATCGACGTGGGCGGCCTGCGCGTGCAGCGCCTCTATATCGACCGCGCCGTCACGGGGCGGCCGCACATCATGTCGCTGTCCGGCTATGCGCGGATCGACGACGGCCGCGCACAGATTGCGGCCGATGCGGGAACGGTGGCAGCCTTGGGGCTGCCGGGCGGAGACCGTTTGACGCTGCGGCTTGACGCCGTGCCCGATGCCAACCGCTTCGACATCGGCGCGCGCCTCGTTGCCCCCGGCAACGGCATGGTCGCGAGCATGTCGGGCATCGCCAAGCCGCTGAACGCCGTCGTGTCGGGCAACGGCACCTGGGCGAACTGGCGTGGCAAGGCGCAGGCCTCGCTCGGCGGGCAGGCGCTCGCCAATCTGGTCGTGACCGGCCGCGATGGCACGTTCAGCATCGATGGTCCCGTACGCCCGAACCTGATCGTGACCGGCCCGGCGGCGGCGCTGACCGGCCCTTATGTGCAAATCAACGGCACCGCCGCGCTCGAGGAGCGCCGGGCCGACCTGCGCCTGCGGTTGCGTTCGCGTGCGCTCGCCATCGGCATGGAGGGTCTGGTCGACCTCGGCCAGAACCAGTTTCGCGATTTCCGCGTCGCCGGCCGCCTGCTCGAACCGCGGGCGATCCTGCCCAACCTCGCCGGCCGCGACATCCAGGTCGCGGCGGTCCTGAACGGCGCCTTTGCGACGCCGCGCGTGGCTTACGACGTACGCGCCGCGTCCATCTCGTTCGACGAAACCACCGTCGAGAACCTGCGTGCGCGCGGCGCTGCTACCGTCGACGCCGACCGCATCGTCGTGCCGATTTCCGCCACCGCGCGCCGCGTCACCGGCCTCAACGAAGCCGTCGGCGGCCTGCTCACCAATGTGCGGGTCGATGGCACGCTTGCCATGGCGGGTTCCTCCATCCTGTCCGACAACCTGCGCATTCGTTCCGACAAGCTCAACGCCACGGCCGTGATCGCCGCCAATCTGGAGCGCGGCGAATATCGTGCGGGCCTGCAGGGCACGATCAACGGTTACGAGGTGCGCGGCATCGGCATACTCGACATCACCAGCAACCTCGACGTCGTGTCGATGGGCAGCGGCTTCGGCATCCAAGGCCGCGTCGCTGTCCGCACCCGCCGCATCGATAACGAGAGCGCGCGCAACTTCCTGGGCGGCAATGCCGTGGGTTCGGCGAATATCGCCATGGGTCCGGACGGCACCATCCGCTTCAGCCGCCTGCGCCTGTCTTCGCCGCAGCTCACCGTCACCGACGGCCAAGGCACCTATAATCCAAACGGCGGATTGAACGTCCAGGCACGCGGCCTTTCGCAGCAATATGGCGCCTTCGACATCCGCGTCACCGGCACCGCGACCCAGCCGCAAGTGTCGCTGCGCGCCGCCAATCCCGGCTTCGGCGTCGGGCTGCGCAACGTCGTCGCCAACGTCCGCTCGACCGCCGCCGGCTATGCGATCACCGCCACCGGCGAATCCAATTACGGCCCCTTCTCCGCCGATGTCGTCGTGCTGTCGGGTCGCGGCCCCCTGACCGTGCAGGTCAACCTCGTCCGCTTCGCCGGCATCGACTTCCGCGGCCGCATCCAGCAGACCGCCGCCGGGCCGTTTGCGGGCACCCTCACCTTCGCCGGCTCGGGTCTCTCGGGCACGGCCGTGCTCGGTGCCGAGGGTCGCTACCAGCGGGCGCAGGTCAGCGCGCGTGCCAACGGGGCCACCATCCCCGGCGATACGCCGATTCTGATCCAGCGCGGGATCATTGAAGCCACTGCGATCCTCTACCCCAACGCGCCCTCGATCGTTGCCGATGCGCAGCTTGCCGGTGTACGCAGCGGGTCGCTCTTCCTCGAGGCTGGTCGAGCACGCGTGAACTATCAGGGCGGCCGCGGCCAGGCGCAGGTGCTGGCGCAGGGCTCCAGCGGCGTGCCGTTCCGCGTCGCCCTGAATGCCGCCTTGACGCCCGAGCGGATCCGCGCCGCCGCGCAAGGAACGGTCAACCGCCTCGCCTTCCGCCTCGCCCAGCCTGCCGACATCCGCAAGGTTCCCGGCGGATGGCAGCTCACGCCCACCACTGTGGTGTTCCCGCAGGGCAATGTGCGGCTCGCCGGCCGCTTCGGCGGCGGCACGGTGATCCAGTCGCGTTTCGACCGGCTCGACCTGTCGATCGTCAACGCCTTCATGCCAGGTCTCGGCATCGGCGGACGCGTGACCGGCAGCCTCGATTTCGCGCAGCCGACGGGCAGCAGCTTCCCGCAGGCCGACGCACGCCTCACGATCCAGGATTTCACCCGCACCGGCATCGCCGTGCGCTCAACGCCCGTTACGATCGCCATGGTCGGCGCGCTCCGCCCTGAAGGCGGAAGTGCGGCGGCCGTGATCCGCCGCGGCGGTGCCGTGATCGGCCGCGCGCAGGTTCGCCTGCAGCCGCTTTCGCCAGCCGCCGGCAGCTGGACCACGCGTTTGCTCGCCTCGCCGCTTGGCGGCGGCATCCGTTATAATGGTCCGGCCGAAGTGCTCTGGTCGCTGGCCGGCATCACCGACCAGCAACTGTCCGGGCCGGTCGGCATCGCCGCCGACTTTTCGGGCCGCGTCCAGGATCCGCAATTCACCGGGGTGGTCCGCGCCAACGCGCTGCGCTTCGACGACGAGACGCTAGGCACGCGCATCACCAACATCGCACTTCAGGGCCGCTTCAACAGCAATGTGCTGGAGATTTCGCAACTTTCCGGCCGGGCCGGCGAAGGCACCATCACCGGCCAGGGTCGGGTAGGCCTCGCCTCCGACGCCGGCTTCCCGATGGACATCCGCGTGGCGCTCAACAATGCGCAGCTCGCCCGCTCCGACGCGATCGGCGCGACGGTGAGCGGCAATGTTGCCGTGACCAACAGCCCACAGGCCGGCGCCCGGATCAGCGGCGACCTGACCCTGCCCGAGGTGCGGTACCAGATAGTTCGCCAGGGATCGGAGGACGTGGTCGAGCTGGAAGGCGTGCGCCGCCGCGGTGAGCCGCTGGAACGCGCAGACCAGGTCAATCGCGAACCATCCGCCGCTCCGAGCATCTGGAACCTCGATTTGCGCGTGCGTGCGGACAACAGTGTGTTCGTGTCTGGCATGGGGCTGGAATCCGAATGGGGCGCGGACCTGCGTATCACCGGCACGTCCAATGCACCGGTGATCGAGGGCAATGCAGAGGTGGTTCGCGGCGACTTCAGCTTCGCCGGCAACCGCTTCGACCTAGAAACGGGCGAGATCGCCTTCACCGGCGGGCGTGAGCTCGACCCCACCATCAACATCCGCGCCGTGGGCGAGGCCGATGATGTCGAGATCACGATCAACGTCACCGGCCGTGCCTTCGACCCGCAGATCAGCTTCACCTCCTCGCCCGCCTTGCCGCAGGACGAGATCATGGCACGCCTTCTGTTCGGCGGCCCGATCAACGAATTGTCGGCGATCCAGGTGGTCCAGCTCGGCGCTTCGCTGAACTCGCTGCGCGGCGGTGGCGGTGGAGGGCTGAACCCGCTCGGCAAGCTACGTTCGGCAACCGGCCTCAGCCGCCTGCGCGTTCTGGGCGCCGACGAAGCGACCGGACGTGGCACCGCCATCTCGGCCGGCTTCTATCTCAGCAACGACATCTATCTGGAGCTGATCACCGATACACGCGGCTTCACCGCCACGCAGATCGAGATTGCCCTGACGCGGGCGCTTAGCGTTCTGTCGCAAATGGGATCCGCCGGCGGAACCAACGTCGAAGTACGTTACTCCAAAGACTATTGATCTTCTGTCCAGCCGAGTGATCTGGAGCAATAATATTGCTCCAGATCAGTATTCGCGCGTGCAGTTGCCGAATAAAGACGTGAAATCATGTTCCGGAAGGGAAACAACGTCTACTCCCTCGGAACTACAAGTATTTCACGGCGGTTATGCACTCCGATCAACAAGATCACCACACAGGAGAATGGAAATGCCCCCGATCCTTTCGAACGTTTTTGGCGGTGATGACTCGGAGAACGCCAACTCGAACTCGAACTCCAGCATGAGCGATGCGACTGGCGATCTGACCAATGACCTGACGGCCACCCTCGGCATCGACGCTTCGTCGAGCAACGAATCCTACAGCCAGGACGAGGATGGCAACGTCGAGTCGAGCTCGAGCGACAACAGCTTCGGCACCGACCTTGACGTCGGCGACCTGCTCGGCACCTCGGGCAGCTCCTCGGATGCATCGTCGTCCGACAGCGACAGCTATTCGGAGTAAACACTCTAGGGTGGGCCGGCTTATGCTGGCCCACCACTTCTCTTTTCCTTGAGGAACCATGGCTGACAGCATTCTGCTCAATTCAGACAGCCGGTTGCTCAATGGTTCGAGCAGCGCTGACTTCGCCCATTATGGCGCGCAGCCTGACCCGATAGTTTCCTTCGCTCCTGCCGGCTCCGACGCTCAGGCCATTGACCCTCTCGGCACCGCGCGCCCCGCAGGCAGTTCCGCGGCTCAGACGGACACTGAAGAGCGGCCTGTCTCACTCGACACCAGCCTCGCCTATCTCGCTCCGGCTCCCGATACTGCGTCCGAACTCGGCACGAGCGCGCCGGTCAGCCGCTTCGACATCGATGCACAGCCTGCACGCGCCGCACCCGCAGGCCCGGTCGATGCCGCACCGTCACAGCTCGCCGGTGGCGGATCGCTGACCCCCACGCAGTTTCAGGCGACCTCGGGCTCCGACGCATCGCCCAGTCCGCTTGCCGCAGCCCTTGCTCCCGTTTCGCTGGACGCGGCGCAGCCGGGATCGGCCGTCCCGGTGCTCGACCAGGTGTTGAGCGGCGTGGCGGCCATACAGGCACCCACATCCCAGCTGCTCGCCAACGTCGATGAAGCCCTGCTCAGCCCCGTGCTCAACGGCGTAGTCGCACCGCTTGCAGATACGTTGGTCGAACCGGTCGTCAGCAATGTCGTCGCGCCCACGCTCGAACCCGTCGGCGACCTTGCGACGCAACTGGTGGACCCGGTGGCCGACCTTGCCGCGCCGGTGACCGAGACCGCGGGTTCGGTCATATCGGGCATTGCCGCGCCCCTCGAACCCGTATTGTCGAGTGCAGGCGAAGCAGTCGCGCCAGCCGTTTCCGGCGTGGCGCAGGCTCTCGCACCTGCGGTCGAAACCGCGGGCGAAGTCACTGCTCCCCTTGTCACGGCAGCAGGCAAGGCCGTGGCTCCCCTTGTCGAACCGGTGGCCGAGGCGCTCGCACCCGTCACCGACGCGCTCGCAAGCGCGGTCGAGCCCCTCACCGCCGCGCTGGACGCGTCTTCGACCGACGCGACCGCGCCGATCACCGGCAGCGCCGTGGACGCCGGCATCGCGACCCTGGTCGACCTGGTGCAGGCATCCGACATGATCCTGCCTCCGCCATCCGGCGCGGAGCCGAGCGGCGAACCAGCGACGGGCCTTGAAGGGATCGTCGACACGCTGGCCAGCCCGGATCCGGAAGACAATCTGCTTGGCCTCGGCAGTGAAGGCGACAGCTCGACCGACGACGACGACAATCCGCTGGGCCTGGGAGGCTTATGAAGGACCATCTCACCCCCGACGATGTTCGCAAGGCGCATGAGGCAGCGGCCGAAGCTGCCGCCGAAGCCGCAGCGATCGACAGCGCCGCACGCGCGGCCACGCTCACCCGAGGTGACGAGTTCGCCCAGGCACTGCGCCAATGCAAGGGCCTGCTCTGGGCCGCCGCGGCGTTCAGCGGCATCGTCAACATCCTGTTCCTCGCCTCTCCCATCTACCTGATCCAGATCTACAACCGCGTCATACCGAGCGGCAGCATGGCTACCCTGGTCAGCCTCAGCGCAATCCTGCTGATCGTGCTCGGCGCCATGGCGTTGTTCGATTCCGTTCGCCAGAAGCTGCTGATCCGTGCGGCCGCGCGGCTGGACCGCATTCTCGCCCACCGCGTGTTCCAGGCGATCATCGACCTGGCACCGAAATTCGGTGCGCAGGCGCGCAACGCACAGCCGCTTCGCGATCTCGACCAGTTTCGCACGGCACTCGCCGGACAAGGCGCGCAATTCTTCTTCGACGTGCCATGGATGCCCATCTTCCTGGTCGTGTTGTTCCTGATCCACCCGGTCTTCGGCATCGTCGGTGCGGTCGGCGCCGCCATCCTGCTCGGCCTCGCCTTCCTCAACGACCGCCTCACCAAGGAAGCCGGCAAGGTGGCCGGGGAAGCCGCCAATCGCAGCTACCACTTCACGGACAGCGTGGCTCGCTATGCCGGCCCCGTCCGCGCCATGGGCATGGACGATGCGCTCTCCGTCCACTGGCACGTTGATCGCGACAACATGATGCGCCGCCAGGCGGAGGGAAGCGACCGCAACGCCAACTTCTCGGCCGTGATCCGTTTCCTGCGCATGGCCTTGCAGAGCGCGATGATCGGCATTGGCGGCTATCTCGTGATCCGCGGGTCGATCCTTCCGGCCAGCATCTTCGCCGCCAACATGCTCCTGGGCCGTGCGCTCGCTCCGCTCGAAACGGCGGTGGGTGGCTGGCGGCAGATCGCACAGGGTGTCGCGGCGGGCCGACGCGTGCAGCAGGCGCTCCATCTCGCCCCTCCGCGTGATTCCAAGGTCAAGTTGCCTGACCGCGACGTCGAGATCGAAGTTACCGGCATGAGCTACACGCCCCCGGGCGCCAAGCGTGCTGCGCTCAAGAATATCGACCTTTCGATCGCGGCAGGCGAAGCGATCGGGATCGTGGGGCCGAGCGGCGCGGGCAAGAGCTGCCTTGCGCGCCTTTTGGTCGCCGTTACGGAACCCGGCGCTGGCAAGGTGGCGATCGGCGGCATCGACGGGCGCCACTGGTCGCGCGAGAACCTGGCGCGCTATGTCGGCTACCTGCCGCAGAATGTCGGCCTGTTCCCCGGCACGATCCGCGACAACATCGCCCGCTTCACCGATGCCGACGATGACGAGGTGGTGAAGGCCGCCATGCGCGCCAACGTGCACGACATGATCCTGGACCTGCCCGACGGCTATGAAACGCAGGTGGATGAAGGCGGGTCGGGCCTGTCCGGCGGCCAGCGTCAGCGCATCGGCCTTGCCCGCGCCATGTTCGGGTCGCCGCGCCTGCTGGTGCTGGACGAGCCGAATGCCAATCTCGACGCCGATGGCGAGCGCGCGCTCGCCGGCGCGCTGGCGACGCTCAAGCGGGAGGGATCGACGATCGTCCTGATCGCCCATCGCCTGAACCCGATCGCCCATGTCGACCGCGTGGTCGTGCTGTCGGGCGGCGAGCTGCAGCTCGACGGCCCGCGGCCCGAAGTGTTCCAGAAGGTCAAGACCGAGATCGTGCGCACCATCTCGCGCGAGCCGGCGGAGGTTTAAGATGAAGGTCGACTTCCCGGGCGCTAGCGGCGGCACCCCCATTCCGCCGAACATCCTGGAAAAATACTTCGGCAAGGAGCTCGAACAGCGTCCGTTGGACGATGCGCGCCGCACCATGCGGATCGGCTTGGTCGGCGGTGGCCTGCTGCTCGCCTTCCTGCTCGTCCTCGCCTTCCTCGCGCCCATCTCAGGCGCGGCAGTAGCATCCGGCGAGGTCACCGTTGCCGGAAGCAAGCTCGTCATCCAGCCCGTCCAATCCGGCGTGGTCACCGAATTCCTGGTGCGGGAGGGTCAGGCGGTACGTCCGGGCCAGCCGCTCGTCCGCTTCAACAACATTCGCAGCGGTGCTCAGCTTCGCCAGGCGCTTGCACGCTACGACACGCTTCGCGCGACCGAGGCGCGCCTGATCGCCGAACGCGACGGCGTCGAACGCCTGGTCTTCCCTGCCGATCTTGCCGCCCGCGCGGCCGATCCGATCGCCGCCAATGCGATGCGGTCCGAGGCTGCCGTGTTCCAGCGCCACCAGGCGGTCCAGGCCGCCGAACGGCGCATCAACGATGCCGAACTGGCCGCCGCCCAGGCTGACCGCGAAGGCGCCCAGCGTCAGCTGGCCCTGGTCAGGGATGAGCTTGCAGGCATTCGCGAACTCTATGCCAAGGGGTTTGCGCGCAAGTCGACGCTCCGCGCTCTTGAACGAAGCGTGGTGCAGCTTGAAACGCAGAGCGCCACCGGCAGCGCCCAGATCGCGCAGGCCGACCTGACCCGGCAGCGCACCCGCGACAGCCAGGTCATGCAGACCGTCTCGCAACTCGCCTCCGTGCAGCAGCAGCTCGCCCAGCTGCGCCCGCAACTCGACGTCACGCGCTACATGGCCGACCAGGACATGATCCGCGCGCCGGCAGCCGGTCGCGTTTCTGGCGTGGCGGATGTCGGTCCCGGAAGCGTAGTGAGTGGCGGTCGCACGCTGATGGAACTGGTGCCGACCGGTCGTGCCTACCTGGTCGAAGCACGCATCAAGCCGGAAGACATCGACGACGTTCGTGTCGGCAGCGAGGCAACCGTGCGCTTCACCAGCGTCAACCCGCATGGCCGCTCAAGCTTCACCGGCCGCGTGGTCACTCTGTCGCCCGCACGGATCGAGGGACAGGGCGGCCAGAGCTATTACCAGGCGCAAATCGCGCTCGACAATCCGGCCGAGCTCGCCCGCGAGAACATGGTGCTCCAGCCGGGCGTGCCTGCGACCGTCAACATCAAGACCGCGGACCGCAGCCTGCTCGACTATCTGCTCTCCCCATTGGGCGACGCCTTCGCCACCAGTTTCCGGGAGGAATGAGGCAGCTGGCTTTGCTAATCGGCGTCGGCCGGTGCACCTGCGCTGACCGACCAGTCCAGCAGCCTGCCATGGCGCGACACGGCGCGGCGCAGCTTGGGATCCTGCCGTAGCTGGTCAGCTCGACCTGTAACTGAACGTGCGAAGTCACTGTCGAAGACGAAGTCGGCAGGCTGCATCCAGGCCACGACTTGCGCGCGCGCCGGCTCCTGATCCAAGCCCTCGAGCAAGGCAGCGCGGGCAGTTTCCGGATCATCCATGCACAGCAAGAGGTCGACATAGTCGCGCACGTCCACCCGCCGCCGATTCGCCACGTAGGCGAGTGATCCGGCGGCCTCGCCTTTTCGTCCAAGCTGCCCCAAAGCACAGGCGCGGTAGAAGTGAAGTGCGCCAACCGCGCCGCTATTCACCTCCCCACCCCATGCCGATGCATCGGCAAGCGCGGCGTCGATCTGCGCCAGCCCTTCGGCGTGCTTGCCCCGCATCACCAGCAGGCGCCCACGGTTGGCAGCGACGTTGATGGCATTGGCCTGCTTTCCAAGCGGCCATGCGGTGGTGGCTTTGGCATAGAGCGCGTCCACCTCGTCCCATCTGCCGAGCCGCGCGAGCCCATCGCCTACGAAAGTAATCAGGAATGCGGCGTCGGGCGCCTCCACGTCGTCGGCGATCACCGGCAAGAACGTGGCGACGAGCTTCCTTTCCTGCCCCGCGCGCAGCAACGCTCGCGCATAGGAAATCCCATCCTCGCCGTCGCCGCTTCGCTCCCACCGCCCACGTTCTTCATCGAGGTGCGCGACCCACAAACGATCGAGCCGCTCTCCCGCCAGCGCGATTGCCGCAGATCGCAAAGGCGTGAATCGTTCCTCGGTCAGAATCTTGTAGACGTCCGATGGCCGGCTGACGTGCTGAAGCATAGCACCGGCTCGATCCGCATCCCGGGCCAGACGCTGCTCGATCACTGCCATGGCCATCCGCGACCGGGTAGCGGACTTGCCCTTGCTCCACTCTGTCTCGATAAGCCGCTCGCTGACTGCCAGCAGCTTCTGCCTGTTGCCTTGCTCGTCCAGACGGGAAAGCAGGCCGGCGATGTCGTAATCTTCGATATGCTCGACGATTTCACGATCGATCGCCGTTGCGGTCAGCAGATGGTCCGCAGCCCGGTCGGGTCGGTCAGAATAGGCGTGGAGCTGCGACGCCAGCACATGTGGAAGGCTGTAGCCGGGCATGAGCATGATGGCTTCATCGATTGCCTCGACAGCCTCCGGATGGCGGTCCAAAATCATCAGGCACCCAGCACGGAAGAATTGAACAAGGCCGCGGACGCGCGTCCGATCGGGCACCGTGGCAAGCAGCCTATCGAGTTCGGCGAGCCCGTCCTTGCTTGATGAACGCCTCGCGATAATGCTTTGAAGGCGTGTGACGGCACGTCGGTTGTCATGCTGGAGCATATCGCTCCATTGCGGAAGAACTTCGGATTTCGCAGGCACGGCGATGCCGAGCAGAATGGCGGCCGCGATTGCACAGGTCTTCATGATCTTCCCCCTCGATATCGTTGGAATGAAGCCACACCTACCGAACCGCAATATATGCCGCTCCTGTGCCGACGAAAACCTGCCGACACATCATTGGCCTGGTGCGCGGCGCGTCAGATACCGAGCCATTGTAGCGCCCCGGGCAGCGCGTCACGCGAATAGTCCACCTGCAGCACGCGGCGGCGATGGTCGGATGCCATGGCAGCGCCCGATGCATGCAGGATCGGCGTTGCGTAGATCCAGATGTCCCCCTTCACGGCCGTACATGTGCGAACTCCGCACCGGCCGACGATCTCGCTGATCATTGGCTCGGGCACGTGACCGAACAGGTGCGATCCGGGTGCGATGAGCAGAGGCGCGTTGTCGTCGGGCACGTCGTCAAGGTGAACACGCAAGGTCACCATTCGCGCGATCAGTTCGAAGGGCGGCGCCACATGAACCAGTCCCTGCTTGACCGTCCACGGTCCGAAGCCCTGCACATCGATGCGCTCGCGGACACAGATGGTGCGATCCTGATGCCAGCCCAGCGACCAATTGGCATCGCGCGTCTTGTCGAACATGATGGCGCGCACCGGCTGGCAGCTTGCACCCAAGGCGCGGGCGGCTACCCCCCCGATCGGTCCATCGGCAGCTAATAGCGGTCGCAGCGATTCCTCGCCGGATAGCCGAATGCCTGCGCGTTCCTGCGGCAGCTTTTCCGACAGGCACTGCAATTCGGGCAACGCTCCGGCGCCCGCACCGGGCAGCCGCCAGGCGCCTTCGATCTTGAGCGCGGTCTCGTCCCAGGCCTCACTGCACATCACGGTACCTGACGCGGGCAGCACTCGAAGCACAAGCCGCCATGCTCAAGGCACAAAAGAAAAGGGCCGGTCCCGAAGGACCGACCCCAATCTGCTTTGTGGCTCCCGCCGCGTTAGCGGCGGGATGCACCTTACTGGCCGGCGCCCGGACCGAAGGTGATTTCCACGCGGCGGTTCTGCGGCTCGCGCACACCGTCGGCGGTTTCCACCAGCGGACGGCTTTCGCCGAACGCTTCCGTCGAGATGCCACCGTTCGGCACGCCGCGACCGGCGAGGTACGAACGGACCGCATCGGCACGACGCTGCGACAGACCCACGTTGTAGTCCGCGGAACCCGAACGGTCGGCGTGACCGGCGAGAACCACCTGGGCCTGACCGGTCTGCTGGTAGGCAGCAGCGGCATTGTCCAGGATCGCAGCAGCCTGCGGGGTGATGTCCGACTTGTCCCAATCGAAGAAGACAATGAACGGACC
>CAKTCN010000003.1 GCA_934539295.1 uncultured Allosphingosinicella sp. | reverse complement strand
ACATATGCCCCAAACCACAATCCGGCGCTTTCGTGCGTCCGCAGCCCGCGGCAGACAAAGCGCCAAGCAGCCAGGACCAGGATGTCAGGTCGACCTCGGGAAGGGTGCCTGTCGCTCCATCAAGCGGCGCTCTCTGCCCGTGAACCACCCTCAACGGGATTGTTGGTGCGGCGACGTCTGCTGCTTCGACCGGACAACCCTGCCACTCTGCTTATGTGCTGCGCCGCGCGGGATGGATGACGCATGACCAGACCAGCGGGATCTAGCGGGTGATGCAAGCCGATCGAGTCATCTGCAAAGATCCGATCAACTAGCCTGGGAATGATGCTGAACGGCCAGAACGGAGTTGCTCTTCAGCGCGCTACAAATGAAACAATCTGCTTCATGCAGCTGCGCTGCGGCATGATCTTCGCTTTCTGCACTGTCATGATTTCCAACCTGTTCGGTTGCCAATAGCAAAGCGGTTCACCGTAAGAATGGCGACCGTGCATATGGCGAGCTTGGCAGAACCGCAGCAAACCTCCAATTCGTCGGGCTCAAGGCTGCCAAGCTTTGGCGCGCAGGTGCTGATAGCCATGTTCGTCGGCCTGATGTTGGGGATCATCGTGCGCGCTGGTGGCCAAGATCTTCTCTGGCTTGATGAAGCACTGGCGACAACCGGTGCCATATTCGCGCAATTGTTGAAGGCGATCGTTCCCCCTCTCATCTTCACGGCCATCGTCGCGAGCATCGCCAACCTCGCATCCCTCAGTAATGCCGCGCGGTTGGTCCGTCAGACTTTGCTATGGTTCGCGCTCACGGCTGCCATCGCGGTCCTTGTTGGAATTGCGCTCGGCCTCATCATGCAGCCAGGCCTGCATTCGGGCGTAACGCCGGACGCTGCAAAGGCACCTATCGCCCTAGGCGGGTGGCTCGACTTCCTGAAGGGACTCGTACCCGGCAACGTTGCGGGATTGCAGGCGAGCACGAAGCTGCAGGACGAAACGGCGACGACGACCATCGGCTTCAATACCTTGCAGCTCATCGTCATCTCCATCGCGGTCGGCGTGGCTGCACTGCGCAGCGGAGAGCAGGGCAGCGCCTTCCTGTCCTTTGCACAAACGACGCTGGTCGTGGTCCGGCGCATATTGGGCTGGATCATCAGGCTCACGCCGATCGGCACGGTCGGCCTTCTTGGAACAGCCGTAGCGCGGCATGGCTGGGATGCGCTGGCGCAACTCGGCTGGTTCGCTCTTGCGATCTACCTCGGGCCGGGGATTGTCCTGTTCGTCATCTATCCCCTGCTCTTGCGGGTGAATGGATTGTCCGTCCGCCGCTTCTTCGCGGCTGCGTGGCCGGCGATCCAGCTCGCCTTCGTGTCGCGTTCGTCGGTCGGAACGCTCCCGGTGACCGAGACTGTCGCAATCGAAGGGCTGAAGATCCCCCGCAGCTATGCCGCCTTTGCCGTCCCGCTTGGCGCGACCACGAAGATGGACGGATGTGCCTCGATCTACCCGGCGATATCGGCGATCTTCATTGCGCAATTCTACGGCCTCACCCTCGACGCCGGAGACTATGCGCTGATCGCGCTTGTCTCGATCCTCGGCTCTGCCGCGACTGCGGGGGTGACGGGCGCCACGGTGATGCTCACCCTGACCTTGTCGACACTTGGCCTTCCGCTGGAAGGCGTGGGGCTGCTGCTGGCGATCGACCCCATTCTCGACATGGGTCGCACCGCGGTGAACGTCGCCGGACAGGTTCTGGTCCCCGCGATCGTCGCGAAGCGCGAGGGTCTCCAAGACGATCCTCCAATGGCTGAGGCAGTTATGGTCTAGCGCGCAGAAGAGGCGAGTGCCGTACCTACGAACCGGAAGAAGTTGCGGCTCGTCCCACAGCGGTCACTCTCCCACTCGGGATGCCATTGGACGGCCAGCACGTCGGCGCCATTAGGGCGACTGGAGAACGCCTCGACCAGGCCATCATGGGTGCAAGTCGCCTCCACCGACAGGCCGGTGCCAAGGCGATCTATGCCCTGGCGATGGACGGAGTTCACGCATACCGTGACGTCCTCAGCGCCGCCGAGCCGGCTCCCTGCCGGAAGAAGGACGTCGTGCCCGTGTGAAAAGAGGTGGTCGAAGCTGGCTCGCCCGCCATCATCGACGAGGTGGTGCGGGTCGCCAGCATCGCGCAAGGTGCCCCCGAATAGGACGTTGAGTTCCTGAAGGCCGCGGCAGATGCCGAACACCGGCTTGCCCGCTTCAATCATGTAGGCGGCCAGGGACAAGGCTACTTCATCCCTCTGCTCATCCACCAGATCACCGTCGGAGGACCCGCCACCATAGCGTGTCGGTGACACGTTCGAGCGCGAACCGGTCAACAACAAGCCGTCCAGGCGAGCGCCGACCGCACGGGCGCCAAAGGTGTCCGCGAGCGCCGGAACGAGCAGAACGGCGGCGCCCGACATGCGTACCAGCGGGTCGATGAAGCGGCTCGCCACGGACTGGATCGGGCGATCGAAGAACTCGTTGCAGCACAGAACGCCGATCAGCGGACGCGCCGCACTCATGCCAGAGCCTCGCGCATCCGCGATGCAATATCCTCGGCTATCACATCTGCCCCCGGCTGGAGCACCACGCTCCCTTCCGGCACATCGCGAAGCAGCCAGACATTGCCGCCGATCTCGGAGCCGCGCCCGATCGTGACCCGCCCGAGGATCGTCGCGCCCGCGTAGATGACGACATCGTCCTCGACGATCGGATGCCGGGGGCCACGCCGGCGCATCGAACCGCCCACTGCACCAAATGGGCTGGGGGCACCAAGGGTCACATGCTGGTAGATCTTCACACGAGCGCCGATGATTGCTGTCTCGCCCACTACCACCCCCGTGCCATGGTCGATAAAAAAGCTGGGGCCGATGGCTGCGCCGGGATGAATGTCGATGCCGGTCTTCTCGTTGGCATATTCGGAGATCATGCGAGCGACGATCGGTGCGCCGTGTCGAAACAGGGCATGCGCCATTCGGTGGTGCATGATGGCAGACGCGCCGGGATAGCAGACCAGCACCTCGTCGATACTTCGAGCCGCCGGGTCACTGGAGAAGGCGGCTTCCAGATCGGTATCGATAAGCCCGCGTATCTCTCCCAGCGACAGCGCAAAGCGGCGAACGATCGTTGCTGCTCGTCCGTCTTCGATCGGTGCGCCGCTTTCCGCCTGCCCATATGCAAGCTCGTCGGCGATCGCGTCGCGGAGCAGGAGCAGCGCCTCGCCCAGCTTGCGCGCGACATAATCGTCCTCTTCCTCGACCGTCCCGATAACGCCGCCCAAGCGACGGGGATAAAGCGCGGCCGACAATTTGGTGGCCGCGCTTACGACGGCCATGCGCGAGGGGAATGGCGCGCCCCGTGCGGGTGCTCTCTGACGGGCTTCGAGTCGCGCGAGCTGCAGGGCTCGGGCGGCTTCCTCGACCTCATTTGCGAACGGATTGGGTTGGCTCACGCGCACTCTCGCAGGGGAAGTTGGTGTCGGAACCTCCAGTGGACTGGTTGGCGTGTCGGGCAGAGGCGCGATCGGCACGGGCACTCGGCGACGCACAATTTGGAACAGGCACGAACAATGTCAACCACGTTGCTTGACATTGTTCGTGCCCCACGGCCAAGCGAGCGGTTGATTGCCGGTGCGTTTCGCCTTCAAGGATCCCGCATGACACTGCACGACATCGCGATTCTCTACGAACATCCGGCTTGGTTCGAACCCCTGTTCAAGGCCCTCGACCGGCGCGGGATCGATTATGCGGCCTTTCCGGCGGACGGGCACAGCTTCGACCCGGCCGACGCTGCGCCGCCGGCGCGCGTGATTTTCAACCGGATCGCCATGTCGAGCTTCCTGCGCGAGCCGGAGCATCCGATCTTCTACGCGCAGGCGCTGACCGCCCATTGGGCCGCGGCCGGCGCCCGCGTGATCAACGGCGCCGACACGATTGCGGTGGATGCGTCCAAGGCGCGGCAGCTTGCGCTGCTCGGCGCATTGGGCCTCCCCATACCCCAGAGCCGCGTGGTGCATCGCGCGGCCGACCTGCTCGCCGCCAGCGACGGCTTTGCCTTCCCGCTTGTCGTGAAGGCGAATATCGGCGGATCGGGCGCAGGCATCGTGCGCTATGACAGCCGCGAGGAACTGGCAGCGTCGATCGCCGACGGCACGGTGCCGGACAGCATCGACAAGGTGCTCCTGCTGCAGGACTATGTGCCCGCACGCGGCGGCGCGATCACCCGCATCGAGACGCTCGGCGGCAAGTTCCTCTACGCGATCGAGGTGGATGGCGGCGGCAGCTTCGACCTGTGCCCCGCCGACGTGTGCCTGACGGCGTCGGGCAAGCCCAGCATTTCGATCAAGCAGGTGGAGCCCGCACCGGCGCTGATCGAAGCGGCCGAGCGGATCGCGGCGGCGGCGAAGCTGGATGTCGGCGGTGTCGAGGTGATGATCGACGACCGCGACGGAACCGCCCGCTTCTACGACATTAACGCCCTGTCCAATTTCGTCGCCAGCCCGCTCGACGTGCTCGGCTGGGATCCGCATGAGCGGCTCGTCGATTGGCTCGAGACGGTGATCGAGGAGGCAAGAGCGTGAGATATGGCTATTGGATGCCCGTATTCGGCGGGTGGCTGCGCAACGTCGCGGACGAGGGCATGGAGGCGAGCTGGGACTATGTCCGCAACCTTGCCGTTCGGGCTGAACAGATCGGTTTCGACCTGACGCTCATCGCCGAATTGAACCTCAACGACATCAAGGGCGTGACCGAACCTGCGCTGGACGCCTGGTCGACGGCGGCCGCCCTTGCTGCCGTCACGAGCAAGCAGGAATTGATGGTCGCCGTGCGGCCGAACTTCCACCAGCCCGCCTTGTTCGCGAAGGCCGCGGCCAATATCGACCGCATCTCGGGCGGGCGCCTGAGCCTCAACGTCGTCTCATCCTGGTGGGCGGACGAGGCGCGGCAATATGGCCTGCAGTTCGACCAACATGACGATCGCTATGCACGCACGTCGGAATGGCTAGAGGTCGTGAACGGCTTGTGGAGCGAGGAACGGTTCAGCTTCGAAGGCCGCTTCTACCGCACCGAGGACGCGATCTGCGCGCCCAAGCCCGCCAACAAGCCTGTCATCTATGCTGGCGGCGAAAGCGAAGCGGCCAAGACGATGATCGCTACCCAGTGCGACGCCTATGTCATGCACGGCGATCCCGTTTCGGCGATCGCGCCAAAGATCGCCGACATGAAGGCGCGTCGCGAAGCGGCGGGCGGCAAGCCGATGACCTTCGGCATGGCAGCCTACGCGATCGTCCGCGACAGCGAGGCCGAGGCGCAGCGCGAGCTTGCCCGCATCACCGACGTGAAGGAGCTGCCCGCCGGCTACGGTAATTTCGACCAGTGGCTGTCGGGCACCAAGCTGGAGCGCGAGCTCAAGATCCAGGAATATTCGGTGTCCAACCGCGGCCTCAGACCCAATCTGGTCGGCACGCCGGAACAGCTGAAAGAGCGCATAGCCGAATATGAAGCGGCCGGCCTCGACCTGCTCCTGCTGCAGATGAGCCCGCAGCTGGAGGAGATGGAACGCTTCGCCGCACAGGTGATCGCCCCGTGATCCGGCTCAGCGGCGTCGGCAAGACGTTCGGTGGCGGACATGCAGCACTGAACGATGTCGACCTGGAAATTGCACGCGGCGAGGTGTTCGGCGTCATCGGGCGTTCCGGCGCAGGCAAATCGACTCTGATCCGCCTGCTCAACGGCCTAGAACGGCCGAGCGTCGGCACGGTAGAGATTGACGGCATCGATGTGGCGGGACTGTCCGGCGCGCCGCTGCGCGACTTGCGTCGACGCGTCGGCATGATCTTCCAGAATTTCGGCCTGCTCTTCTCCCGCACCGTTCACGACAATGTCGCACTCCCGCTCCGTATCGCCGGCATGCCGGGCGCCGAGATCGACAGGCGGGTCGACGAATTGCTGGCGCGGGTTGGCCTGTCCGACCAAGGGCGCAAATATCCGGCCCAGCTTTCCGGCGGTCAGAAGCAGCGCGTCGGCATTGCCCGTGCGCTCGCCACTCGCCCCGACATCCTGCTGTGCGACGAGGCGACGAGTGCGCTCGACCCGGAGACGACGCGCAGCATTCTTGCCCTCATCGCGGACCTCAACCGCGAGCTTGGCCTCACCATCGTCCTCATCACGCATGAGATGGAGGTGGTTCGCGAGGTTTGTGATCGCGTCGCGGTGCTGCACGCGGGCCACGTGGTCGAAAGCGGGCCCGTCGAGCAGGTCTTCCTGCGCCCGGTAGCTTCCGAGACACGAGCGTTGCTTGCGGAGAGTGGCGAGGCGATCGTGCCGGACGGCTATGAAGGACGGGTCGTTCGCCTGACGCTGCACGGCCGGTCGGTGTGGGAGCCGGTGCTGACCCGCATCGCGCGCGATACCGGAACGGACTTCGCCATCCTCGACGGCCGCATCGGGCGCCTCAAGGACACCAGCTTCGGCCAGCTCACGCTCGGACTCAGCGGCGGGGACACGGACGCGGCGCTCGCCGCGCTCGCCCGGCATGGCGAGGTGTCGGCATGAGCGGCTGGTTCGCCAACGTCTATTGGGACGAGATCGGGCAGGCCTGCCTCGACACGCTTGCCATGCTCGGCGGTTCGCTGGTGATGACGATCCTCCTCGGCCTGCCGCTCGGTATCGCCTTGTTCCTCACCGGGCCGGGCCAGGTCTGGCAGAACCGCATCGGCAACGGTGCTCTGGCGCTGATCGTAAACCTTCTTCGATCCGTACCGTTCATCATCCTGCTGATCGTCATGATCCCGGCGACGGTGCTGCTGGTCGGCACGTCGCTCGGCGTCACCGGAGCGATCCCGCCGCTGGTGTTCGGCGCCGCGCCGTTCTTCGCGCGTCTGGTCGAAACCGCCCTCCGCGAAGTCGATCGCAACACGATAGAGGCGGTGCAGGCCATGGGGGCGACCACTCGCGACCTGGTCCTCAAGGCCCTGCTGCCGGAGGCTCTTCCCGGCATCATCGCGGGCGCGACGGTGACCGCCATCGCGCTCGTCTCCTTCACCGCCATGGCCGGCGCCGTGGGGGCGGGCGGGCTCGGCGACCTTGCCATCCGCTTCGGCTATCAGCGCTTCCAGACCGACGTGATGGTCGTGACCGTCATCCTGTTGCTTCTGCTCGTGCAGTTCATCCAGGTGGCGGGCGATCGCCTGGTCCGCCACTTCAGTCGTCGCTAGTTTCCTTAGGAGTTCACGCCATGAACCGCCGCTTTCTGCTCGCCTCGATCGTTGCACTTGCGCTTGCCGGATGCGGCGGATCCGACAGGGCCGCCGATCCGAACACGCTGACCGTTGCGGCGACGGCGGTGCCGCATGCGGAGATATTGGAGTTCGTGAAGCCGGCGCTTGCGAGCCAGGGCCTTGCCTTGGACGTCAAGGTGTTCAACGACTATGTCCAGCCCAACACGCAGGTCGCGGAGGGCCGGATCGCAGTCAATTACTTCCAGACCGAACCCTATCTGGCTGAGTTCAACCGCGCCAACGGCACCAGCCTCGTCACGATTGCCGGGATCCATGTCGAGCCGTTCGGCGCATATTCCCGCAAGTGGAAGCGCCTTGACCAGATCCCGCAAGGCGCCAGCGTCGTCATCCCCAACGAACCGAGCAATAGCGGCCGCGCACTCCAGCTGCTTGCAAAGGCGGGGCTTATCACGCTCAAGGACCCGGCAAACGCCACGGCTACGCCGCGCGACATCGTCGCCAATCCCAAGGGGCTGCAGTTCCGCGAACTGGAGGCGGCGACCCTGCCGCGCGTGCTCGGCGAAGTCGACCTTGCCCTTATCAACACCAATTACGCACTCGATGCGGGTCTCAATCCCTCGCGCGATGCCCTGACCATCGAGGACAAGGACAGCCCCTACGTCAACTTTGTCGTGGGTCCGGAAAACGCCCGGCGGGATCCGCGCGTCCAGAAGCTGGTGGCGGCCTTGCGCACCCCGGAGGTCAAGGCCTTCATCGCGCGCAAGTACGAAGGCGCCGTGATTCCCGCCTTCTGACCGGGGCGGAAGTTCAGCCTTCAGCCGGAGGGCGTACGAACCCGCCGGATAGCAACCATGCAAGGCATGCCTGAAGGAGACAGGCGTGTCTGCGTTACTCGGCCATGTGGACGAACGTGCCAGCGCTTGTTGAGTAATCAGGCGGCCATTCGCTTCCAGCTTCTGGTGCGATTGCCTTTTGGCAACGCGGGCCGATTTCACGACGTTTATCTCGAGTCGGCTCGCATCATTGCGAGAAGAGCCGACGCGGTTGAGCCGCCTCGGCGCAGTATGAGCTGAGAGGACCTATCATGAAAATGAAGCACTTGATGGCCACTTCGGTCACTGCGATTGCGATCGGCTTCGCCGCCCCTGCACTCGCTCAAGACTCGACCAGCGCGTCGACCAGCGACAGCACGAGTGCTGGGACGGGTACCGGGACCGGCAACGGCAATGCCGCAAGCGGAAGCGACAGCACCAGCACCGGCAATGGCAATTCGACCAGCGGCAGCACCGGCGCAGGCGCCGCCACCAGCAACAGCGGCTCGGCGACCACTAACGACAGCACCACGACCAACAACAGCAACACTGGCAGCACGAGCGGCAGCACCAGCGGCAATACCAGCGCGACGACCAACGACACGGCCGTCGGCAACACCGCGGGAAGCACCAGCGGCAACACGAGCACCACGACCAACGATACGGCAGTCGGCAACACGGCCGGCAGCACCAGCGGTTCGGGCTCCTCGAACAACACCACCAATGAGACCACTGTAGGTAACGGCGCGAGCTCGACCAGCGGCAGCGGCGCTTCCAACACCACCACCAACGATTCCACGATCGCCAACACCGCCGGCAGCGACAGCACCAGCGGCGCGACGAACGACACCACCAACACCACCACGGTGGGCAATACCAGTGGGTCCACCGGCGTCGGCAGTGCCACGTCCGACCTGACCGCGACCAATGGATCGGACTCGGCCTCGAGCGCTTCCAGCAACACCACCAATGCCAGCGAAAGCAGCGGTTCGGCGGATGTTGCGATCACCGGCACCTTCTCGAACGACAGCACCACCGACGTTTCGAGCGACAGCCTGAACGACAATGCGAACGACAACACGAACGCTAATGCGTCGAACAACCAGAACGCGAATTCCAACGCCAACACCAACAACAACACGGCGTCGGCCACCGCGACCAGCAACGGCGTTCTCGACAACTCGGTCGATAATTCCGTCACCACGACCAACACCCTGACCGCCACCCAGACCCTGTCGTCGGTCAACACCGGCACGGCACCCAGCGGGGACGGCGACGGCGACGGCGATGGTGGCGCCGCCGATTATGCCAGCGGCGCGAATACCGCCGATGGCGGGGCCTTCGCCGCATTTGCCGGCATCGCGAACAATGCGTGGAACAGCGGTTCCTCGTCGAGTGCGCAGGCAGGCACGAACATCGCCGCGCATGCGACGATCAGCTTCGGTCCGGAAGAATAAGACCGCGACTTGGGCCGGGCGGATCGCCCGGCCCATTTTCCCATTGAGGGAGAAGCTGCGATGTACATTGCTTCACTCATGATCATGATTGCGGCGCAAGCGCCCGCAAACGCGGCGGATGTCTCTCCGCCTCTGCAATCGGCCGTCCCTGCCGATGCTCACGGAGCATCCGTGCCGGACACGGCCGAGCCCTCCGCATCTGAGCCGGTGCAGATCGAGGAACTAGCGACCCTGCGCGGTGGACAGTCTATTGTGATAGGCAACCAGACCCTGTCGGCGCTGACGTCCGGCAACGTCATCAACGGTGACTATGCGGCAGGGGCAGTCAGCCTCGGCGACAATGCGCTGGCCAACTTCAACGGACTGGGCAACCTCGCCATCAACACGGGCGCCCAGGTGAGCCTGCAAGCCGGGATGAACGTGGTGATCAACGTTCGTGACTAGGATGGCGACGCTTCGCCGGTGGTGCGCCGCGATGGCGCTGGTCCTGTTGGCTTTGCCGGCAGGTGCCGAGGTGCGGCTGCTGCCCGACGCGGGCGGTAATTTCCGCGTCGGGGTCAAAAGCTGGTGGGAGATCCCGTTCCGATCCGTGGTGCGCCAGCAATTCGATTTCAGCTGCGGATCGGCGGCAGTGGCGACGCTGCTGACCTATCATTATGGCCGCCCGACACCCGAGCGAGCGATCTTCGCGAGCATGTGGGACGGCGGTGACCAGGCCGTGATCCGCAAGTCCGGCTTTTCCATGCTCGACATGAAGAACTACCTGGACAGCCAGGGTCTGCCGACCCAAGGATACCGGCTTACCGTTGAACAGCTCAAGACCGTCAACACGCCCAGCATCGTGCTTCTCAACCTCAAGGGCTACAAGCATTTCGTGGTGGTGAAGGGCGTGCGCGGCGGGCGGGTGCTGGTCGGCGATCCCATGATCGGCCTTGGCGACTATTCACTAAAGGATTTCGGCAGCATCTGGAACGGCATCGCGCTGGCAGTCACGCCTTCCGCCGACCGGCCGCAGCCCAAGTTCAACCTGGCAGGGGATTGGGGACCATGGGCGCGCGCGCCGCTGGAGGATACGGGCATGAAGGTCGCGGCTGGCGCTGTCACCAGCAACCTGCCGCCCGATTACCAGGTGAGCCTGTCCCTGCTGCTGGACATGCGGACAGGGACGATCAGCCAATGAAGGCCGCCCGCGCATATCTCACCTGCTTGGCGCTGCTATTCGCCTCCCCGTTGGCCGCTGCCGAACCGGAGATCGTCAGCGACGAGGAACTCGCGACCTTGCGCGGCGGCTTCAGGTGGAACGGTCTGGACATCCAGCTCGGCGCCGAGATCCGGTCGTTCCTGGACGGCCGACTTGTGATGCAGACCAACGTTCAATTGACCGAGGCAGGCATGGCGACCACCCGCTTCGTGTCGGGGGATCTGAGTCCTGTGGCCGCGCAAGGATTGCAGCAGAGCCTGATCGGCGAGAGCAGCATCGATGTCGGTGCAGGCGGGGCGAACGCTTATTATGCCAATGATCAGCGCACCGCCTTCATCCACCGGGTCGACGGTGCCTTCCAGAACATTGTCCTCAACACCGCCAGCGGCGCAGACGTCCGGCAGGAAATGGACATTGTGCTCGATCTTGCCAATTTCGCCGAGTTCCAGACCAACCTGAGCGGCGACCGATTGGCTGCGGGGTTGCAGCAGATCGCCGACGCCTCGTTGCTGTCCGCTACGCGGCCCTGAGCTGTCTAGCGCGTTTCCCAGCTGAACGGCACGCGCAAGGTGAGGCCGAGGTCCGGCGCATCTTCGGTGATGCCGAAATCGAAGCTGAGGTTGACCGTGTGCCGCATCGTCACGCGATAGGAAAGGCCGAGGCTGAGCGACCCGACCTGCAGGCCGTTGGACCGCTGCGTGGTCTGGCCGAGCTCCGTGGTGGTGGGGAAGATGTAGGCGTGGCGATAGCCGAGCGAATAGGAAAAGCGCGGATTGAGCGCGAAGCCGAAGCCGATATTGGCGGTGACCGCATCACCCGGATCGACCCGCCCGACGAGCACGCCGCCTATTTCCTGGTCGATGTTCTTGGGCAGGTGGTAGAGATAGGCCGCGCCGCCGAACAGCACTCCGGGATCGGAAGGAAGCAGGATGTTCACCCCGGGCTGAACCGCCCAGAAGCCCGATCCGGTCGCAAGACCGGTAGCAATGCCGAAATCGTCATAGGGGATTTCGAACGGGCTCCTCCCCGTGTCGCTCTTCACGCGCAGGCTGGCCACGTAGATGGGTTTCTGCCCGACCGGCCGGTTCAGCTGGTAGCGCGCGGCGAATTCGACATCGCCGATCGACCGTTCGCTGAGGTCGATCTGGCGGACGATGGTGCCGTCGCGCTGCTGCACCACCTCGATCCGGTCTGAGCGGATGAGATAGGGCGCGCGGAATTCGAACTCCAGCCGATCGGTAAGACCGTAGCGCAGGCTGACGGATGGAGCGAAGGTGTTGCGGTCGGCATCGCTCGCCTCGATGACGCCGATCTGAATACCGGGAATGAGTTCGATCCCGCGGAAGACGAGCCGGTTGTTTGAAGAATTGGTATATTCGACGCTGGGCTCGATCACGAGGCGTCCGGGCGGCGTCAGCACACCTTGCCCCTGCGGCACCGCCTCCAGTTCCTTCTCGATTGTGGGAATGTTCGGCGCCTCCCCCACTGGCGCGGACGGCGGCGGCTCGGCAGAAGGTGAGGGCGGACGCTGTGGCTGCACGGGTGGAACTGGCTGAGCCTGTTGCAACGCCAGCCCGGTCCCGCGCGCCGCCTGCAAACCGGCCGAGTCGAGGCGACGCGCCTGAAGCGCATCGATGGCGCTTTGCTGTTGCTCGATCCGCGCGGCCTGGCGTTCGATAACGGCACGCTGGGCCGCAAGCTCCGCACGAAGCGCGGCGAGTTGCTCGTCGACAGGAGCGGGGGCCTGCGCCGCTACCCGCGCGGCACAGAGGAGGGAGGCGGCCGCCGGCAGCATGCATTCGATGCGCATTCAATTCACCTCTTCAATCCTGATGGGCGCCGTTTGCGCGTTCGCGGGCCGCGCCGCGATCGGCGAGGCTGCGCAGTGCCGGCTCGTCGATCATGCGAAATGTCTGTGGCCCGCTGAGCAAGATCAGCCGTCGGCGGCTGAGGCTCGATAGCGTCCGGCTGACGGTGTGAACGGTCAGCCGCAGATGATCGGCGATGTCCGCCCGGGTCATGGGGATACGCACGTCGATCCCGTCGCGCGGGCGGTCGGCCAGATCGACCAGGAAGGTCGCCAGCCGCTGCTCGGCGGTTCTCTGCCCCAGCATGTAGAGGCAGTTGCGGGTGCGTTGCAGCGCAGCCTCCAGCACCTGGTTGACCTCATGCGCATCGTCGAGGACCGAGCGATGTGCATGCTTCCAAAGGTGAAGTTCGGTCACGGCCTCGGCTGCCTCGTCGCGAAGGTCGCGGGCCAGCCCGAACACGTCGCCGGCAAAGTGGAAGCCCAGGACATGGCGCTCCCCGTCGGGAAAGTAGCGGCACGTGCGCGCGATGCCGGACGCGACCTCGTACCAGCAGGTGCTGGGCTCGCCCTCCTCGTAAACCGTTCGCCCCTCCGCAAAGGAAGCGGCTTTGGGCTCGATGGATGCGCTGTTCGGGACCGGTATGGGATTACGCCTCAGCATTGGACAATGACCTGCGCTGCGACCCGCCTGTCAGCGGGACCGGGACGGGGGCGTCACTTGCCCGCTCGCGCCGCCTTGTCTCCCCGCTGCCCTGGCCCGAGGCCCGTCACTTGATCGGCGCGCGGACGTTCGGAAGTGCCGGCCATTGCCGGACCGAATGCGATAGCACCATTCATTGCCGCCTCCCGAGGATCTGGTCGCCCATGAATGCGCCACGGCTGCTGATCAGGGGAGTGAGCAAGCGGGTCCGTCCAAGGCTCTTCTGCACTAAGCCCAAGGTTGAATGGAATGCCGCGAACGGAGGTGGTCAGAGGACGGGTTGTCCGCGCTCGTCATAGACGATGCCGGTGAGGCTTGACCGGAAGTAACGGGCAGGCTCCGGCGCCTGATGCTCGGCTGGCCCCATCGATCCGCCTCGAGGCATCGCAGGGCGGGCATCGCCTTCGCTCCGGGCCGGGTGTCTCGTGCTGGCTACGCGTTCCACCGATCCTCTCCTCGCAAAAGAGGATTGGATCGCTAGCATGGCTGCGCGGCCAGCAAATCGGCCGTAAGTCTATGACATGGAAGGTATTATGGGCAAGCGGCGCTACCCCTTGGGGGTGGCGGGGCGACATTCGCCTGCCTTCATCCAGGCGAGGGTACGCAGCAGGCCTTCCGGAAGGTCGATCGGCGCGTAGCCAAGACTGCGCAGCCTGGCGATGTCAAGAGCGGGGAAGCCGAGGTCGAGCGTAGGCGTGTCGGGCGCAAATGTGATCGGTACGTCGTGCTCGGCGATGCCCGCCGCACATGTCGCGATGTCCCGCAAGGTGGATCGCATCCCCGAACCGACATTGTAGGCCCCGGTCGTCCCCTCCACCAACGCGAGCATGAGCGCGGCCACGACATCGCTTACAAGCACGAAATCCGCCCCGAACAGACCTTTGTTGGTGAGCGACACTGGCTCGCCTGCCAGAACGTTGCGCAGGATGGTGGGAACAGCTCCGGCGGCTTGGCCGGGCCCGTACACCGAACTGATCCGCAGAGTGATCATGTCGATGCCGGCTGCGCGGCACGCCTCGCCCGCCAATATCTCCTGCGCAACCTTTGAACCCAGATAATAAGCGCGGCTGGCCGGGAAGAGTGATGCTCGTTCATCAGGATGATTCTCCCATGCCGCATAGGCATTAGCGCTGGTCGTCTGCACAAGCACAGGAACGCCGGCGATCTTCATCGATTCGATGAGCCGCAGGGTGCCGAGCGCGTTCGCCTGCATGCACCGTTCAGCCTCCCGTGGATCGGCATGATGGGCGGGAATGCGTGCGGCCAGATGAACCACCGCGTCGCAGCCCACCAGGCGGCGGGGATCCGGCGGAAACGGATCTTCGAGATCGAAGCGGATCGCGTCGGCAGCCCCCGCGGAACGGTCATGGCCGCGGGCCAGCGGCCGGATGGAAATGCCATGCGCCTTGAGCGATTGGGTCACACGATTGCCGATGAAGCCGGTGGCGCCGGTGAGCGCGACCGTGCCGACGTGCCGCGCCATCAGCCGATTCCTTCCAGTTCCTCCGGACGCACCAATGTCTCGGACAGGAAGCGCAGCAAGATGGCTGGCGCGACGGCCGGCTGCGCCACCTGATGACCGTGGAGAACGTGACGTATGCACATCTCGACTTCGTTGAAGCCGACCAGCGCCCTGAGCGGTGTGGCGCCCGAAAAGCGGGCATTGATCTCGAACACGCGCGCCTTCCCCTCCCGGTCGGTTCGGAACTGGAAATTGGCGGGACCGTAGGGCTTCAGGGCTTCGCCCAGCGCAGCGACCTCGGCGTTGAGGGCGGGGAAGGCTTCGGCATAGGCGCGGTAGGTGTTGCCGTCGCGAAGGTCGCGCCGCATCACGATGGTGGCCGCTGCCTTGCCGTCGAATACGACGGCACTGGCCGTATATTCGCATTCCGCGTCGCCGACGCATTCCTGGATGACCAGCCCTGCACGTCCGGCGACCGCGGCCTTGAGCGCTTCGACCGTGCGCACCTCCGATACGCCGACCGAACGGGCGCCGATCCGCGGCTTTACGATTAGCGGAAAGCCTACTTCGCGGATCAGGCGTGCGCAGCCCTCCGGGTCGTCGGCGAGCGCCGTTTCGGGCGGGTTGAAGCCATGGGCACGCAGGAACTGGTAGGTGAGGTACTTGTCGTCGGCGATCCGCACGACGTGCGGCGAACTGACGATGATGCTCGTGCCGAATTCCTCCTCCCAGGCCGCGCGATGCTCTGCGAAGATGGCGAGCTCGACATCCGTGCCGACGAGCACCACGTCGGGTCGCTCGTCTGCAAGCAGGCCACGGATCGCACCCACGTAAGCGGGATCGCTCGCCAGCGGGATACGGCGTCCAGCATCCACCCAGAAGAGGCCTGCCGATAGTGGGTTCGGGTCGGCGGCGACGATCCGCAGATCCAGTTCGGATTGCTGGAGCGACCTGATGATCCCTTGGCCGAGCACCGCGCCTGCCCCGGTTACGAGCGCCTTGATCATGTGGTGTGTTCCTGTGCGAAGAAGCTGCAGAGCCGGTCCTGAGTGGCCGGTGAGAGCGTGGAGGCGCGCACCGCGCGTGCGCGTGCGTGCCAGTCGACCGCAACGGGATGGCGGGTCACCGTGCATGCGGCGCGCGTCATGTCGATCTGCGTCCATTCGCTGACCGGCGCCTCGCTGCGTGGCTGACCGATCGAGCCGACGGTGACGACGTTCACCCCTTCATCCTCAACGTGACGGAAACGATGAGTATGGCCGAAAATGCCGAGCCGGAGGCAGGCGGCGGCGATCACCTGCCGCGCCCGTTCCAGCATCTCGGCCGTGCGCAGATAGGTCCAGTCGCGCCGGCCGAAGGGATTGGCGTGGGCGGCATAGACACCGCCCGAACACCAGCTGTCCACCCAGCCAAGATCGAGCGAGGCGCGGGAACGCGCGAGCTGCCGCGACGTCCAGTCCACGGACTCGCGGATCCACTCGGGCAGGCTGTCGGCGTAATCCGATCGACCATTTGCGCCGTCCAAGTACATCTGGTCGTGATTGCCGCGGATAAGCACGGCCCGGTCGCAGCTTTCCGCTTCCGCCACCAGCTCCAGCGTGCGCACCGGCTGCATTCCGTAGGTGAGAAGATCGCCGAGGATCAGCAGCTGGTCGAACCCCTGGTCGCGCGCGCCGTCAAGTGCCGCGGCAAAGGCGTCGGCATCCGAATGTATGTCGCTGATGACTGCCAGCCTCAACCTGATGCGCCCTGTTGCGCCGGCCCCATGCACCGGCTTCGAGCAGCCGAATACTATACGGATGGACGAAGCTGTCCTCGGCAGAAGCCTATGATCCATTTTCGCCGGCGCTAACTCCAATGGGGAGAGAGAGGGCTCCAGCATCGGTAGCGGTTGAGACGTGTGTGGGCCGCCGCCGGAGCGTCGCGGTTACACCGGCGTTGGCGGCGAGCCGTTGAGCCTAATCAATAAGAACCGCCTTTATCCCCAAGGGCTTTTGCCTCCTGCGCCGCCCGATTGCAGGATCGTTGCAACACGCGAACCGGGCCGATGTCCGCGACTGCGTTGCCGGCAAACGGCGGAGGACCTCAATGAACGTCGAGACAAGGTTGCTGAGCCATGCCGGCAGCGATGATGGCGCAGGCTGGGAAGCGCGCAGGGCGCCGGGTTCGGCGCAGGCTGGCCAGCTCCTGTCCGTGCGGCAGATGCTCAGCATCATCCGTCGTCGCAAGTTCCTGCTGCTGTTCGTCGTGCTCAGCATCACTTCGGTCGTGACGGTGAGCCAATTGATGAAGCCGCGGCTCTACGAGGCAGTGGCGACCACCCAGGTGGAACTCAATGACGCAACCGGCGCCAACCAGGCCGACGTCGCCGCGCGTAACCAGCAGCGTGTGGCGAACGAGGCGAGGCTCTACCGCTCACGCGCACTTGCCGAGAAGGTGGTGCGCGACATGGACCTGATCCATGACCCGCGCTTCCTGCTCGGCGGCGACCTCGCCGATCCGGATCGGGCCATTCTTCGGGCCAGCGCGAAGCTGGAACGGATGACCAAGATCGAGAGCACGGGGGATTCGGACCTCATCGATATCGTGGTGCGGTCGCAATCGCCCGAACTGGCGGCGCGCATCGCCAACCAGTTCGTGGACAGCCTGCAGGAACTCAAGTTCGGCCGTCGCAATGTGCGGCGCGAACGCACCGCCATCGCGCTGGCGGCCGAGCGGGACCGGCTCGCCGCCGAGACCGAGGCGGCCGAGGATGCTGTGGCCGCATTCCGGCGCGAGCACGGCATGTTGGCAGGTGCTGGCGGCCCGGAGGATTACCAGCAGCTCAACCGGATCGCGGTCGAGGCGGCGTCCGCCAGTGCGGCACGGGCTGCGATGGCGGCGCGCACGGCGGGCATGCCGGCAGGCGACACGGTCTATCGTGCAACGGCATCGCGGTCCGGCCTGCTGGACCAGCAGTTGCGCCAGTTCGAGGACCTGAAGCGGCAACGGTCGGAACTGAGCGTCGTCTATGGTGCCATGCATCCGGAGATTCGGCGCGTGGACGCGCAGATCGCGGAAGTCGAAGGCGCGCTCCAGCGGGAGCAGGCGGCATCCGCGCGGGCCGAGCGCGACCGGGCAACTGCGACCGCAGCGCGGGACCGTCAGCTCGCGGCGAGCGAGGCGGCTGCAGCGGCGGCACGCGCGGCAGTGCTGGAAAGCCGCGCCGGTGCGATCCGCGCCAAGGCGTTCAGCAACAGCGAGAACCTTGCCCAGCTTTCGGTGCTGGAACGCAGGGCGGAGGTGCTGCGGCAGGGCTATCTCGTCACTGCTCAACGCGCGCAGGACGTCCGTGCCGAATTGAAGACCACGGGCGTCAATTCGTCCATCGTGTCCCACGCGACCGTCCCGGACGAACCGGTCGCGCCGGCGCCGAAGAAGGCGGCCGCTGCCGCTTTCTCGGGCTCGCTGCTGCTGGCGCTGATGCTGATCCTGGCGATCGAGATGTTCGACAATCGCATCTGGACGAGCGAGCAGATACGCGACCTGTTCGGGCTGCGCACCTTCGCGATGTTCCCTGAAGTGACCGGTGCCCATGCCGCGCAGCATGAGCTGGTGATGCAGCAGCCCCAGTCGGTCTACGCGGAGGTCGCACGCAACCTCTTTGCCGAGATCGAGCTGCTGGGGCCTGAGGACGCGCCTTCGCGCATCCTGATCACCTCGCCGTTGCCGGGTGACGGCAAGTCGATCGTGGCACTGTCACTGGTCGCGGCGGCTGCGGCCGCGGGCTGGCGGGCCGTGATCGTGGACCTCGATTTCCGGGCGCAGCACAGCGCGCTGAGGCTGTCCCGCGACGCGGAGAACGGCCCGGACCTGATGGACTATCTGTCTGGGCCAGGAGGGGCAGCCCGATTGCTCCCGTCCCCCGACCCGGCGCAGGACACGCGCGAGGAGCAGACCTACAAGCCGGTGGTGTTGGCGCCGCGCTCTCATGCGCCGGGCACCGTGCCGTTCATCCGCCTGACGCAGGTCCGGCGCGTCCTCAATGACCTGCGCAGCGAGTTCGACCTGGTCGTGATCAATGCACCGTCCGTCCTGTCGGTGCGCGATGCCCGCACGATGGTGGGCCTGGCCGACGCGACCCTGATGGTCGTGCGCTGGGGGAAGACCACCATCGAGCAGATGCGTGCCGCCATGCAGATCCTGCAGAACCAGGTGGATGGCGCGGTAATCAACCGGGTCGATTATGCCGAACATGCCAGGCGTTCCTACGGAGACCCGCTGCAATTCTACACACAGAGCAGTCCGCGGGCCGAGCAATCCGCTGGCGGCTGGTTCCACCGCCTCTGGCGCCGGCATGAGCGGGAGGCAGCCTGATGGGACGCGCCGAAACCATCAGCGGCGGCAGCTTCCGCCCCGTCGAGCGAACCAGCAAGAGCATCCACGTGGTGCTGATCGATCCCAAGCCGTTCAGCCGCGCCTGCACCCTGGCCGGGCTGGTCGCCGCGCCCGAATTCACGGTGGAGGCGTTCGAAAGCCTCGAGCCTGCCGGCGAGGCACAGCCGCCCGACGTGGTGCTATTGCAGGAAGATCCGGGCGAGGGCGCGCGAACGCCCATTCGCGAACAGTTCGCCGCCGTTAAGCAATTGTGGCCCAAGTCGCTGGTCGTGGTGGTGGCGCATGAAAGCGACATCGACCGGCTGATCAGCGGTTTGCTGAGCGGTGTGGCGGGTATCCTGACGCCCGAGGTCAATCTGCAATTCTGGATATCGTCGATCCGGCTGATCGTCGGCGGGCTGGTCATTTATCCGCGGCGCGCGGCGGAGATCGTGCGCAGCGCGCTCACCGAAACCGAGCATCTGGCCGACACGACCGCAACCGCGCGGGCCGAACCGAGCAGCTTCAGCGAACTGACCCCGCGTCAGCACGAGGTACTGCAACTCCTCGCGCAGGGCCTGTCGAACCGGAAGATCGCCAGCATGCTTCGGATCAGCGTCAGTACGGTCAAGGTCCATGTCCGCGCGATCATGGCCCAGACCGGCGTTACCAACCGAACCCAAGTCGTCGCCCAGTATATGGGCAACAAGCCCCATCCATGAGGAGCCAGGCCTTGTCCGAAAATCATTCGGCCGAACATCTGCGGCAAGGCGACGTCGCCTATCTCGCCGCTTCATCGAACGCCCGGACGGCGCGGCGGGAAGTGCCCTGCCTCACCCATCTCGATCGACTGGAGGCGGAAAGCATCCACATCATGCGCGAGGTCGCGGCCGAGGCGGAGCGGCCGGTGATGCTGTACAGCATCGGCAAGGACTCGGCGGTGATGCTGCACCTCGCGCGCAAGGCCTTCTATCCGTCGCCGCTGCCTTTCCCGCTTCTGCATGTCGACACCACCTGGAAATTCCGGGACATGTATGCGCTTCGCGACAAGGTCGCGGCAGAGCCCGGTATCAGGTTGCTGGTTCACAAGAATCCCGAGGCGATGGCGCGGGGCATCACGCCCTTTCACGGGCCGATCCATACCGACCTTTGGAAGACGGAAGGGTTGAAGCAGGCATTGGACCTGCACGGGTTCGACGTCGCGTTCGGCGGTGCACGCCGGGATGAGGAAAAGTCCCGCGCCAAGGAGCGGGTCTTCTCCTTCCGATCCGAAAGCCACCGCTGGGACCCCAAGAGCCAGCGTCCCGAGCTTTGGCGTCTCTACAATGCCCGCAAGCGGCCTGGTGAGTCGATCAGGGTGTTTCCCCTGTCCAATTGGACGGAGCTCGACGTGTGGCGGTATATCGAGCGGGAGCGGATCGAGATCGTGCCCCTCTACATCGCCAAGCCGCGCCCGACCGTGGTGCGCGACGGGCTGATCCTGATGGTCGATGACGACCGTTTTCCGCTGCTGCCTGGCGAGGTCCCGGTCACCCGCACCATCCGTTTCCGGACGCTCGGCTGCTACCCGCTCAGCGGCGCGATCGAAAGCCGTGCGGCCAGCGTATCCGACATCATCGAGGAGACGATCTTCTCCACCACGTCCGAGCGGCAGGGGCGGGCGATCGATTCCGACCAGTCCGCGAGCATGGAGAAGAAGAAGCTGGAGGGATATTTCTGATGAACGTCGCCCCCTCATTCACCCAGGCGGACGTGTTCCCGCTCCATCGGGAAAAGTCGCTGCTACGCTTCATCACCTGCGGATCGGTGGACGATGGGAAATCGACCCTGATCGGCCGCATGCTCCACGATTCCCGATCGTTGCTTGACGATCAGGTGCAGGCCCTGGAGGCGGACAGCCGGGCATTCGGTACCACGGGGCAGCGGCTCGACTTCGCATTGCTGGTCGACGGACTGTCCGCCGAGCGTGAGCAGGGGATCACGATCGACGTCGCCTACCGAATGTTCGAATCCGACGATCGGCGCTTCATCGTCGCCGATACGCCGGGGCATGAGCAATATACGCGCAACATGGTGACCGGCGCGTCCACGGCGGATGCCGCCATCATCCTGGTCGATGCGCGCAAGGGGATGTTGGTGCAGACCCGGCGGCACAGCTACCTGGTCCACCTGGTCGGCATTCGGAAAGTCGTGCTCGCCGTCAACAAGATGGACCTGGTCGATTTCAGCGAGGCGCGGTTCCGGGAGGTCGTGGAGGAATATTCGGCTTTCGCGGCCTCGATTGGAATAGCCGAGGTGGTCGCGATTCCGCTGTCCGGGCTGACGGGGGACAATGTCGTGCGGCCCAGTGCTGCCATGCCTTGGTACCGCGGGCCCTGCCTGCTGAAGCATCTGGAAGAGGTGCCGGTCGAGAGCGCACGGATGCTGGAACAGCCGTTCAGCATGGTCGTCCAATGGGTCAATCGCCCGAATTCGAGCTTCCGGGGCTACTCGGGACTCGTCACCGGCGGCGTGATCGCGCCGGGCGACAAGGTGCGGGTGCTTCCCGGCGGGCAGTGCAGCATCGTCGAGCGCATCATCTCCTATGACGGGGACATGGCGATCGCGGTGCCCGGTCAGTCCGTGACGATCGCCCTCGCCGATGAGATCGATTGTTCGCGCGGCAGCGTGATCTGTGCCGCGGGCGATCCCTTGGAAGTGGCCGACCAGTTCGAGGCCACCCTGATATGGTTCTCCGACGAGCCGATGCTTCCGCAGCGGCCGTACATCATCAAGATGGGCGCCACGACCATTCCCGCGCGGATCACCGAACTCAAGCACCAGGTGGACCTCACGTCACTGGCACATGAGGCGTGCAAGTCGCTGCCGCTGAATGGCATCGGGGTGGTGAACCTCGCCACGGACAAGCCGTTGCCCTTTGCGGCTTATGCGGACAATCCCGACCTCGGCGGCTTCATCGTCATCGACCGGATGACCAACCAGACGGTCGGTGCCGGCATGATCCATTTCGCGCTACGCCGCGCGCACAACATCCAGTGGCAGGCGCTGGAGGTCGGACGCGAGGCGCATTGCCTGCAGAAGCGCCAGAAGCCGCGGATCGTGTGGTTCACCGGCCTGTCCGGATCGGGCAAGTCGACCATCGCCAATCTCGTGGAGAAACGCCTGCTCGCCCTCGACAAGCACAGCTTCCTGCTGGACGGCGACAATGTGCGCCATGGCCTGTGCAAGGACCTGGGCTTCACCGACGCTGACCGGGTGGAGAATATTCGGCGCGTGGCGGAGGTCGGCCGGCTGATGACGGATGCGGGGCTGATCGTGCTCACCGCCTTCATCTCGCCGTTCCGCGAGGATAGGGCGATGGTGCGGTCGATGTTCGACGCGGAGGATTTCGTCGAGATCTTCGTGGACACGCCATTGCAGGTTGCGGAGGCGCGCGATGTTAAGGGCCTGTACCGCAAGGCGCGGTCCGGGCAGCTCAGGAACTTCACCGGCATCGATTCACCCTACGAACCGCCGGCGCAGCCGGAACTGCACATCGACACGGTGTCGACTTCGGCCGAAGAGGCAGCAGAACGGGTGGTTGCATACTTGCTCGCGCTTGAGAGCGGCGGCGGCAAATAGAAGGATCGGATGATGAACGATGCGGAGCTGGCGAGATGGCTCGCAACCGGCGCGGGCGAGGTCCTGCTGAAGCTTCGGGAAACCAGCGGTCTCACGGGCAAGGCGCTCGGCCAGGAAGGCGATCGCTGCGCCAATGAATTCCTTCTTCGCCAACTGGCCGTGCACCGCCCGGACGACGCCGTGCTGTCCGAGGAGACCAGGAGCACGCCCGAGCGCCTCGGCAACCGCCGCTGCTGGATCATCGACCCGCTCGACGGCACGCGCGAATATAGCGAAGGTCGCGCCGATTGGGCGGTCCATGTGGGCCTCGCCATCGACGGCAAGCCGCAGGTAGGGGCGGTGGCGCTGCCGAGCCTCGGCGTCACTCTCGACAGCGGTGCGCCGCCTCAGCTCTGCGGGGATCGTCAGGGACTTCGCATGCTCGTCAGCCGAACGCGGCCGGCGAAGGAGGCCGTGGACGTCGCCCGGCTGCTTGATGCCGAACTGGTGCCGATGGGATCGGCCGGCGCCAAGGCGATGGCCGTGCTGCGCGGCGAGGCGGAAATCTATCTTCACAGCGGCGGGCAATATGAATGGGACAATTGTGCGCCGGCGGCGGTCGCGATCGCCGCCGGACTGCACGTGTCGCGGCTCGACGGATCGGCGATGCACTATAACAAGGAATCGCCGGAGTTGCCGGACCTGCTGATTTGCCGACCCGAGCTTGCCGAGACGATCCTGGCGCACGTCCGCATGGCTGAGGCCTGAACGTTCATGCAAGGAACCGGCCGCTCGGCCTAGATCGCCTTTCCCATGCGCAGGAGCCTCCGCAGGATCTAGGTGAGGCCTCGCACGCAGCGGTCACCAGCCTGAGGACAGGCCGACGGACTCCGGCCGGGCTCTGTGTGTAGGCCCCGTCGCCGCGGCGGGGCCACCAGTAAGTGTTCCGAGGCTCAGGCTGCGGCGGGACGGACATCGACCTGCCGCGATCCGCGCAGCCAGGCAATGTCGAGCAGCAGGGCAGTTATGGCGGCCAGCACGATGTGGGCGATGTTGGCGCCAATCGCGCCATTAACGGGGATGGCGGCGAAGGCCGTGATGAAGAAGCCGGCGACGCCGAGCACCGCCACTTTCAGCACCAGCCCTGGCCTTCCCATCGCCAGCAGTGCCGACCGGGACGGCGCGGCGTGCATGGTGAGCAGCACCGCCACCAATTGCGTCATCAATAGTGGATAGGCGGCCAGATAGTCTGCACCGGGGCCGATGGCGATCAGCCAGGGTCCGATCAGCCAGGCCGACGCGAGTGCCAGCAGGCCGACGGCGCCGAGCGCGGCCTGGGTGTGGAGAATGGTCGACCTGAACCGTTCCACCTGGCCGTGCGTCCAGATGCGGGCGACGTCGGGATAGATGACGGCTTGTACCTGGGCGCCGACCTGCTGCGCGACTTTGCCGATACGCTTGGCGATATGGTAGAAGCTGGCTGCCGATGGACCCGCCAACGCGCCGACCAGCAGCGAATCGGCATCCTGGGTCAGCGTCCGCAGCGTCATGGACAGGTTTGTGGACCAGGCGAAGGACAGGAACCCCGGGAATTGGTCGCGCAGGCCCGTCCAGCGGACGCGTAGCGGGTCGGCCACGCCGCGCACGCGGAGGGCGCGAAAGCCGAGCCAGATGAACAGGATCGAGCCGGCCCCCTGCGCGAGCGTCCAGGCCCAGATGAAGGAGATCAGGGTGGGTGAGAATGCCGCACAGGCCGCGGCCAACCCTATTCGCAGCAGGTTGGCGGCAAGCTGGCTGTAGGCAAGCGTCCTGAATCGCCCGGCCATGCGAAGCGCGGCCGTGGGCACTCCCGTTATGTTGATCACGAGCGCGAGGCAGTAAATGCCTACCAGCTCCAGGTGCACCGTTTGGAGCCCGAACAAGGGACCGAGCAACACTACCAATCCCATTGCCACGAAGGCGGAGGCGAGTGCGCTGGCCATGTCGAGCAGGAGGCCGAATGCGTAGAGGCGGCCGATCGTCACCGGATCGGCCCGAGCCTCCTCGGCTGCGGTGAAGCGAATCAAAGGCTGCCAGGATTCAAACCTCAGCAGGCGTTCGACCGTTCGACCGTAGGCGAGGATCAGGACCATGATGCCATAAGCTTCTGGTCCCAGCGCGCGCGCCGCAATGGCGACACTTACCAGCATGATCGCGGCGTTGCCGAAGCTGCCGGACAGAAGGTGGAAGATGCTGACCAGACGCATCTTCAGCGTCTGGATCGGCACGGCCTCGTTGTTGCTGCCCAGCTGTTCCTGCATGGTCACGGGCACCCCTCCCGGGTGGGTGGTGCTGGGATCAGTAGCCCGCCATGGCGTGGCCACTGGCAACCGCTTCGCTGTGCGCCGGAACGGCTGAGTGAGCGAGTCGCAGTTTCGCTACCTCGGCCGATGCCGGAGCCCTGCCATCACTCGCGCTGGAAATGCCCTCCAGCCCGCGATTGACCGCCCAGATAGCGGCCTGGGTGCGGTTGTGGACCCGGATCTTGCGCAGGATCGCCTTCACATGGACCTTGACCGTCGCCTCGCTGATGTTGAGCTGGCGCGAGATGACCTTGTTGGGGCAGCCCATGATGAGGCAGCGCAGGATTTCCGTTTCGCGATCGGAAAGCTGCGCGCTCTCGATCGTGTTCTGGAGCGCGCCGCCGACATATGCGGGTGCCTGCGCCGGGAGGCGATCGGCAAGCTGGGACGGGAGCACCTTCTCACCGGTGGCGGCAAGGTGGAGCGAGGCGATCAGCCTTTCGCACGATATTTCCTTCACGATGTACCCGTGGGCGCCTTCCTGGAAGACGCAGAGCATGGCGTCGAAATCGAACTGGTCGGCAAGCAGGACCACGCGCGCATCGGGATAGTAAGCGTGGATCGTCGCCACGCTGCCTTCGAGCACGTCGTCCCCGCCGACGTCGGCAATCACCAGCAGCTTATGACCGCGCGGGCCGGGTTCGATGGCGGACTGCAGCGCCTCGACCGACGGCACCGACGCCGCCACCTCGAAACCTTCTTCACCGAGAATCCGGCACAACCCTTCGCGAACGATCGAATTGCGTCCCACCAGGGCCACGTTGATCAGCGTCATATCTTCCCCCTGTTAGCGTGTTGGTAACCTTCACTGCATAGCCTAGTGACCAATGTCATGATGGGCGTACCTGCGATTTTGGTAGTTCCATCATGGAATCGGTCTACGCATTCAGCGACTACAACCGCCTCTGTAACGTGGAATTTACCACGGACTGACTTGCTGTCCAACTTCCGATTAACTACTCATTCGGAGTAACGCGGTTGTCGGCAAAAACAGTCGATTTGCTCCTTGCTGTGCCGTTCAGTTCAAAATGGATGATGCGCAAATTGTTTTAGCCGAAAGGCTTATTGCCCCTCTAAAACATGATGTAATTACAAAAGCATTCAACGTCGTAATTGTTCGAGTCGCGCGCAATGCCGACCGGTATTCGAATGCCATTCAAACCCGACCAAATAGATAGACATAGGTTAACTTTGGTATCACGAACGTGCTGGAGGAACGGTCGACGGCGGATGGTTAGAGGATCAGCCGCACCACTGCGAACGCCTCCGCCGCATCGCGGTAAACGGTGGAGCCGCGCACGCGCGCCAGCGCGCGGATCGTTTCAAGCGAGCGCTCGTCCGGGAAGGATTTCACCTGAGACCGGAACATGCCGAACGCCTGGAGCTTGCGCTCCAGCTGGTCGGCGATGTCCACGTAGCAATTGGGCGCAAAGGCGGGCGTGATGCCCGGCGCCCACCAATTCGTTTCCGACAAGGTCTCGTAGGCGAGGATCTTTGTCGGCGCGGCATGGCTGCGCGGCCTCGCCCAGACCAGGGCTGCGTTGAACACAAGCTGATGGTCGACATGAATGTCGCCGACGAACGGCACCAGCAAAGTGTCGGGCGCGAAGTCCGTCAGGGCCGCACCGACTGCTTCGTTGAGTCGGCCTTGTGGAACGGTCTCGAGCGCGGCGGCGGGCAGGTCCAGGTGAATGGTGCGCCCGACCTGAAGGAAAGCATGCGCCGCCGCGGTTTCCGCCTTCACGCCAGCGACATAATCCCTGCTGAAGCGCGGTTCCGTACCGCTCGTCACGATGATCACGGCCGTGTCGGCGCCCTGGTCGGCCAGGCGGGCCAGTGTTCCGCCGCAACCCAGCACCTCGTCGTCGGCATGTGGCGCCAGAACGGCGACGCGGTTCCACGGCAGGCGATCGGCCATTTCAGTCTCCCAGGAAAGCGTGAACGCGCATCGGCCGGGTGGCCGCGGACGCCCATTCCAGCACGTCGATCGCCTCGCCGTTCCCGCATGCGACGGTGAAGCCCGCCTTGGTCATGGCGACCACCTGACCAGGCGTGGCAGCGTGCCGGCTCCCATCCGGCGACACCTGTGCCGACCATATGGTCAGTGCGGCGCCGGCATGGAGGCTGTGCGCGCCCGGATAGGGCCGACCCACGGCACGCACGAGTCGCTGGATCTCGCAGGCCGGCTTGCGCCAGTCGATCAGGCCCTGTCGCGGGGTTCTGGCCGCCGCCCAGGTGGCATGGCGCTCGTCCTGCACCTGCCGGGGCCTCTCCCCGGCCGCGAGCCGGGGCAGCGATCGACCCAGCATGACCTGCAAGGCCGCCATGTGCTTGGCATAAAGGGAGGCGGCGGTCTCATCGGCGGCGACATGGAAGAAGTGCTGGTCGATGATCGGGCCCGAATCCACGCCTTCGTCGATCCAGAACAAGGTGCCGGCGGTGATCGGCTCCGCCTGCAGGATGGTCCAGGGGATCGCCGCACGGCCGCGAAGGCGCGGGAGAGCGGCCGGGTGGTAACCGACCACACGATCGCCGAAAAGGCGCATGAAGCCGGCGCCGCAGATCTGGGACCAGCCGATGACGAAGACGATGTCTGCGCCGAGGCTGCCCAGTGCCGCAAGGGAATCCGCATCATTGATGTTGCGCAGCCGGATCAATTGCGTGCCGCCGGCCTCAGCCGTTCGGGCAAGATCGGCAAAATCCGAGTGCCTGCCGGACAGTTCGGCATCGAGGGTGACGATCGCCGCCAGGTTGCACCCCCGGACGGCAAGCATAGCCTCGGCAGCGATCCGGGTGCTTTCAACCGCGCCGATCAGGATGGCCCGCAACGGCTTTCTCCAGGCTTCGAGGGTTACGTCGTTCGCCGAACAGGACCACCAGCAGTGTGCCCAGCAGGATTCGCAGGTCGAGCCCCGCGCTGCGCCGCTGCACGTACCAGAGGTCGAGCTGCAGCTTCTCTTGTGGGGTCAGCAGGGTGTTGCCGTTGACCTGCGCCCAGCCGGTGAGGCCCGGCGCGACCGATCCGCGGCGCAAGCCCGCATCTCCGAAGCTCTCGACCGTCGCGGGGAGCAGGGGGCGCGGCCCAACCCAGGCCATCTCGCCGCGCAGGATGTTGAGGAGTTCGGGCAACTCGTCCACGCGGGTGCGGCGCAGCAACTTGCCAAGGCGAGGCGTGCGCCGGCTGTCGGGCAGCAGTGCTCCATGGCGATCGCGTGCATCGGTCATGGTCCGGAACTTGATGATCCTGAACGTCCGTCCGTTCCGGCCTGACCGTTCCTGCGTGAACAGGATCGGCCGGCCGACCGCGACAAGGACCAGAATGGCGATCAGGCACCCGACCACGAGCGCCGGAAGCAGCACGATCATGACCAGCAGGATGTTTGCCGAACGGCTCATGCCGCGGGCTCCATGGTCACGGCCTGCGGTGATCCTGTCGGCGGAGCCACGGGTTCTGCATCAAGCGCCATCGCGTCGATCAGCTGCGCATTGACCTTGCGCACGTCGTAGCGATCGCAGGCGAGGGCGCGCGCGTTGCGGCTCATCCGATCGAGCCCGCAGCGATCCGTGGCTGCCTGCATCATCGCGTCGGTCAGAGCGCCGGGCGAGCGGGGCAGCACCAGCCAGCCATTCTCGCCGGGCGTTACCGCGTCCCGGCAGCCCGGAAGATCGCAGGTGATTACGGGCCGCCCGACCGACAATGCCTCCAGGATCGTGCGCGGAAGTCCTTCGCGATAGTAAGACGGCAGAACGAACGCGTGCGACATGGCGAGATATGGCCGGACGTCACGCGTCTCATCGATATGCTCGATCAGGCCGGCCTTTCCCCATGCCTCGACCTGGGCCGCCGAATAGCCGGTGGGGTTCTCATTTTCGGGCCGGCCGAGCAGCAGGAAGCGCGCATCGGGAATGATGCGCCGCACGGCTCTCGCCGCCTCGATATACTCACCCACTCCCTTGTCCTGCATGAGCCGCGCAGTCATCAGGAAGGTCGGCGGTCCCATGGGCAGTGGCTGGTAGGCATAATGGTCGGTGTCGATTCCCGACCCGGGGACCTGGACCACGTTCTGGCTGGGATCGATGATCCCCTGTTGCAGCATCAGTCGACGGTCATCCCCGTTGAAGACGAAGATGGTCCGAGCCTGCTTCACGCCCGCGCGGTAGAGGTGGCTCACCAGCCTGCGCAGCACCCTGCGGGAGTCGGCAGCGGAGCTGTAGACGTAGCCGAGCCCGCTCATGATCACATGGTAGCGGATGCCGGGGAACAGACGGGCAGCAAGGCCGCCATAGATGATCGGCTTTTGCGTATAGGCGATGACGACGTCGGGCCGCTCGCGCAGAAACAGGCGCACGTAGCGCAGGAGGGTCGCCGCATCCTGCAGCGGATTGAGCCCGGCCCGTGCCATCGGCGTGACAGCGAAACGGGCGCCCATTGCGGCGAGTTCGGCCACCACCGCCTCGTCCCGGTCGGGCGCACAGGCCAATACCTCATGCCCTTCGGCGATCAATTGCGCGATCAGCCTGCCGCGGAAGCGCGTGAGCGACATGGCAAGGCTGGCAAGCACGACGATCTTCATTCCGACCCTTCCGGACCATGCCAGGCTGCAGGTCCTGCGATGATTCAGCCGGTGCGCAGAGCGACGGCCTCGATGCCGGGCGCATATATATCTGCGATGCGGGAGCCTGGGCTGGCACTTGCGGACATCACTCCTATGGACAGGAGGCGGCAACGCGATGGCTGGTTCGGGACTAATTCCAAGTAATACGAATGGGGATCGTTGCACGTACTTGGATCAAGTGCTTTCGACTAAGTAACGTAGTTGGGAAACGCGACTACCACCTTCGTTACCACTGCCGAAATAACGGACAGTGTCTGTTTGGTGAGACGGTTTTTCGCCCCAGTCTGCCATTGTACCGCCTGAACCAAAAGGGCGGCCACCGTCGGCACCCTTCGTCTTTTATCACGACAAGATGAGTGACCGAGGAGATGCGGATCATGTCCGGCAGCCGCGACAGCGAACCCGAATTGGCGCCTGAAGCCGACGGCGACGACATGCCCGAACACGGCTCGTTCATCAGCCGACTGCTGTTGCGGCTTCGCGCCATGCCGGCCACCGCGCGCCTCCTTGTCGTGGTCGGGCTCGATGCAAGTGTGATCGCGGCCACGCTTTGGCTGGTGGGCGGGAGCCAGCTGGCGGGGCGTGTGACCGCCTTCCCCCACGGCATCATGGCCGTTGCGGGGTTCACGTCGGTGGCCGTCCTCGTCTTCCTGCTGCTGCGGCTCTACCAACGCAGCTGGCGCTACCTGGCGTTCGAGGATTGCGTGTCGCTGGTCGCCACCGTGCTCGCCGGGGTGTCGATTGCCTGGCTGACGCGGTTGTTCGCATCGCCGGCCACGTTCAACGACGCGGAATTGCTGCTCCCCACGATGCTGTCACATATCCTGCTGGTGGGAAGCGGCATGGCCTTCATGCGCATCCTTCGCCGGGCCGTTCGCGAGGAGTTGCGCAAGCGGCGCAAGGCGTCGGCCGGTGCCCTGCAGGCTCGCCAGACGGCGATCCTCGTCGGCGAGCTCGACTGGGCGCGGGCCATCATCGAGCTTGCCCGCGCCGACCCGGCCTGCGCATTCGAGGTCGCGGCGATCCTGACCGAGACGCCGCATATCGGCCGTCTCAACATCGCCGGCGTGCCGGTGATGGGAACGCCCGGACGCCTGAAGACTGTCGCCAGGCTGCTCGAACGGGGCGGAACCCGCCTCCAGGCGGTGATCGTGCGCGACAATTTCGAAAGCGCGCAGGGCGAGCTGAGCCGCCTGCTGCCGGCCGCCAACGACCTTGGCCTCACCATCAACCGCATCCGCAACGTGTGGGAACGGCGCGACGAAGAGCGCGGCGCCCTGCAGCTGGAGCAGTTGCCGCTTTCCGACCTGCTCGGCCGCGCGCCGATCGAGCTGGACAAGGCGCCGATCGAGCGCAGCATCGCGGGCCGGCGTGTGCTGGTGACCGGTGCCGGCGGCACGATCGGGGGCGAGCTGGTCCGCCAGATCGCGAGCTTCGGTCCCGTCGAGATCATCCTGCTCGATCATGCCGAATACAATCTCTACGCAATCGACATGGAAGTGCGGGAGCTGTTCCCGGCCGTGCGGTTCCAAGCGGAGCTCTGCTCCATCCGCCAGGCGGCAGCCTTGCGCGAGGTGTTCGCGCGCCGTCGGCCGGAGCTCGTCTTCCACGCCGCGGCGCTGAAGCACGTGCCCATCGTGGAGCGCAATCCGTGCGACGGCATCCACACCAACGTGATCGGCACGCAGAATGTCGCCAATGCCGTTTGCGAATTCGGCGCGCGCGCGATGATCCAGGTGTCGACGGACAAGGCCGTCAATCCGGTCGGCATGATGGGCACCACCAAGCGGCTGGGCGAGCTTTATTGCCAGGCGCTCGACCTCATCGGCGCGACCGATCCGGACAGTCCGCGGTTCATGACGGTGCGGTTCGGCAACGTGCTGGGATCAAGCGGATCGCTCATCCCCCTGTTCAAGAAGCAGATCGCCGCCGGCAAGCCGCTCACCGTCACGCATCCCGATATCGAGCGCTTCTTCATGACGGTGCACGAGGCGGTGCAACTGATCCTGCAGAGCAGCGCGCGTACCATGGAGAGCCGCGGCAGCCGCGGGGCAATCTTCGTGCTCGACATGGGTTCGCCGGTGAAGATCGTGGACGTCGCCAAACGCATGCTGCGCCTGGCGGGACTCCCAAGTGACGACGACGTGATCAAGTTCGTCGGCCTGCGCCCCGGGGAGAAGCTGTACGAGGAGCTGTTCGACGCGTCGGAAGAGCGCGTGCCGTCCAACATACCCGGCGTGTTCGAGGCGCGGCCCTGCCCCTTGCCGCTGGACCAGTTGGTCGCAGGCTTCGCACAGCTGCATGCACGCATACAGGCCGGCGACGACGAGGGCGTGTGCGCCGTTGCGCGCCGCTTGATCGAGGCACCGAAGCAGCTCGGCTGGGATCCTGCCTTGCTACGTACCATCCAGGAGATGGCGGACGGATCCTTCGCGCAGCCGCAGGCAGATCCGCCCGCCGCCTGCGCGCTCTGATACCTTGTATGAGGAGCAGATGATGACTGCACTGGCCACCGCACCCGCGACGCCGCCCGCTACCTTTCCCCTCGATCACCCGCCCATCGCGTCGAGATGGCCGCGCTATGAGCCCGACGAGATCGAGGCGGCGGTCGGCGTGCTCTCGACCGGACGAGTGAACTCCCTGGTTCACGGCGAACAGACCAAGGCGTTCGAGGAGGAGTTCGCGGCCTATTGCGGCGCGCCCTTCGCCATCGCCGTCGGCAACGGGACGCTGGCGCTGGAGCTCGCGCTGCGCGCCTTGGGCGTCGGGCCAGGCGACGAGGTGATCGTGCCCGCGCGAAGCTTCTTCGCCACCGTCTCCTGCGTCGCGGCGGTAGGCGCGGCTGCGGTCTTCGCCGACATCGATCCGGTGAGCCAGAATATCGACCCGCGGTCGGCGCATCGCCTGATCACGCGCAGGACGAAGGCGCTGATCTGCGTCCACCTCGGCGGGTGGCCGTGCGACATGGAAACGCTTCGGGAAATCACGCGGGAGCACGGACTGTTCCTGATCGAGGACTGCGCGCAGGCGCATGGCGCGACTTATCATGGTCGCCGTGCGGGTTCGTTCGGCGACGCGGCGGCATTTTCCTTCTGCACCGACAAGATCATGTCCACGGCAGGTGAAGGGGGCATGCTGTTGCTGCAGGATGAGGCGCATCATGATCGGGCCTGGGCCTACAAGGACCATGGCAAGAGCCTGGAAAAGCTGCGACAGCCGAGCCAGCCGGGCATGTTCCGCTACGTTCATGACAGCTTCGGTTCGAACTTCCGGCTGACCGAATTGCAGTCCGCAATCGGGCGCAGGCAGCTCGGCAAGCTCCCGGCGTGGCTTGCGCAGCGGCGGGCGAATGCGGCGATCCTCCTGGAGGCACTCGGCGACGTGCCGGGCATTGTCCTTCCGAAGGCGCCGGAGCATGTCGAACATGCCTTCTACAAGTTCAACTTTCTGATCCCGGGCACCGGATTGAACCGCGCCCAGATCCTCCGCGCCCTGGGCGAAGCCGGGGTGCCGGCTGCCGCGGGGACCTGCCCCGACATGTCGCAGGAGCATGCCTTTGCCGGTGCGGGCTTCGTCAATCCGGCGCCCCTGCCGGCGGCTGCCATGGTCGGCGCGCGGAACGTGACCCTGCCGGTCGATCACACACTGAGCACCGAAGAGATGCAGCGCATGGGTGCACAGGTGCGCGACTGCCTGCTGCGATCGCCCCGCCTCATGGAGCGTGTGCAGTGACTGCGGCCGCCCCGCTCCCCTCCTTCCTGGTCATCGGTGCGGTGAAAGCCGCCACGACGTGGCTCCACGGCCAGTTGCAGGCGCATCCGGAAATATACCTGCCCGATCCGGAACCGCATTTCTTCAGCCGGGAATATGATCGCGGATTGGATTTCTACCGCACCTTTTTCGCGGACGCAGAGCCGCACCAAGTCGTGGGAGAGAAGTCCGCCGACTATCTTGCCCACCCACTGGCGCCTGCACGCGTGGCCGCAAGCCTGCGGCGGGCGCCCCTGGTCGTGCAGCTGCGCAATCCGGTTGACCGCGCCTATTCCGATTACAAGATGCTCTATCGCCGCGGCACAGTGACCGGAGACCCGGAGCGCTACCTGACGCCGGGAAGGAGCGAGCAGCCGCGCTTCCTGGATGATGGCCTTTACGCCAGGCACCTCGAACGCTGGTTCGACCATTTTGCGCCCGGCCAGTTGCTTGTGCTGCTGTACGAGGATGTGAAGCAGGACCCGCAAGGGACCGTGAACCGCGTGTGCGACCATATCGGCGTGACGCGTCACTACCGGGAGGATGTCGGCGCACAGCGCTTCAACGATGGCGCGGAACAATTCCTCCCGCTGTCCATCAGGCGCGCATTGGCCCCGATCAAGGACGCCGTGCAACCGTTGCGCGGCCATGCCGCGTTCGAGGTCGCGCGATCCCTGCTGGCCCGCGAGATCCGCTACCCGCCACTTGCCCCGGACCTGCGCGCCCGCCTGCAGGACCATTATGCAACCGACATCGAGGCGCTCGAGCGACTGATCGGCCGGGACCTCGGCAACTGGCTCCCCAGCGCCGCGCGACGCCCGCAGGTGGCAAGCGAGCTCGTCACCCAGAATGGGTAGCCCGCATCCCTTAGGCGTCGTCGGATAGTCTTAATCGCAAGGCGGCTTCCACGCGCTCCCGAATATCATCCCCGCATCTGGTGGAGGTCTTCATGGCAAAGCGACCCTGTCTTCACGTCTGTCTTGCGCTGCTGGTGGTGACGCCGGCCTGTTCCAGCGGGCTTTCGGGCCTGCCGCAGGCGCCGGTGACGCAGGCGCCCGAGTTCAGGCTGGGCATCGGCGACGAGGTGCGAATCGTGGTGCCCGGCCTGGCCGGCGCAGACGCGTCCGCCACCACCGCCTATGCGGTCAATGACCGGGGCGAAGTCTCCCTGCCAATGGTCGGGGCCGTGAGGGCGGACGGGCTGACCGCCAGCGAACTCGAAGGCGCGATTGCGGGCCGGCTGGTGCAGGGGCAATTGCTCAATGCACCCAGCGTCAGCGTGCAGCCGGTGAAGCTGCGCCCCGTCTATGTCACTGGCGAGGTGCGCAATCCGGGGGAATATCAGTATCGCCCGGGCATGGCGGTGATGGCCGCCGTCTCGGCAGCCGGCGGCTACACCTATCGCGCGGTGCAGAAGGAAGTTGCGATCACCCGGATGGTGGACGGAAAGCTCGTCACCGCACGCGCGGATGAAGGGGCATGGGTGCAGCCGGGCGACACGATCCGCGTGTTCGAGAAGTGGTTCTGAGCCGATGCGCAGCACGAACCGGTTTCTCCTGGCATCCGCATCCTTACTGTCCGTTCTCCTTCCCGCGTCGCACGGCGGGGCGCAGGATCTCAGCCGCGCAACGCCGGTCATCGGCAATGTCGATCGGGATTACCCTCGCACGCCGGTGGTCCTCGGCGACGCCCGGATCTTCGTCTACGGGGAGGCGGGGGCGGAATATGACAGCAACATCTACGCGTCCGACATCAACAAGGTCGACGATCTGAAGCTGGTGGCGGCGCCGACGGTGTTCGCGGCGATCGAGAAGGACAGCTATCGCCTGACCGCATCGACAGGCGCCCGGTTCGAACGCTTTCTTGATCGAACCACCGAGGATTCGACGGCGGCAAACGCGATCGCGACGGCGGAGGCCGATCTTTCGGGCCGGGATTCGGTGAACGCCGTCGCCGGCTGGGAACGCATCGTCGAATCGCGCGGCGATCCGGAGGCGCGGAACGATCCTGTGACCGGTCCAAGGCTGATCGACGTGACGCGAGGCGAGGCGACCTATTCACGGATCGGCACCCGCATCGGGGCGCGCATCCGTGGCACTGCCGCACGGTTCAACCATGTCAGCCAGGTCGACGAGGAACGCGACCATGACAGCCTGTCGCTGAGCGCCCGGGTAAAGTACGCCTTTTCCGAACTCAGCAGCGCGTTCGGCGAGATCTTCGTCAACGATCGCAATTTCCGGCTGGCGGCCGACCGAAGCGGCGTCAATCGCGATTCCAGCACAACCGGCTTCAGGGCGGGTATCGACATCAATCCGGGCGGTGTCTTGCGGGGCGAGGCGGGCGTCGGACTCTTCAGGTTCAATCCTGAGGATCCGACGCTCAAATCCCGCACCGGCGTGTCGGCGCAGGCGGCGCTGATCTACCAGCCGCGCCCGCAGCTCGCCTTCACGCTCGATGTCTTCAACGGCGACGCGGCGACCGTGCGATCGGGCGCCTATGCACGTGAGGATACGCGCGTGCGCCTCGGATACCAGCACGAGATCCGCCGCAACATGCGCGCGCAGATCGGCGCCGTCTACCGCCGCTCTGCCTATCTCGGAACGACGACCGAGGAAGAGACCTGGGGCGGCTATGCCGAGGCGGAGTATATCGTGAACCGCCGCTTCGCGATCGCCGCCACCACGCGATTTGCCGATCGCAAGAGCAGCAATCCGGCCGAAAGCTTCGAACGCCTGCGCGGCGCGGTCGAGCTGCGCTTCCAATTCTAGGCATGGACAGGTGAGGACGATGCCGCTGACCTCGCTCAAACTGTCGCTGCTCGCCGCGGCAGTCGTCGCAACCCCTTTCTGGGGCATGTCGGGCTGCTCGCAGTCGAGCGAGGCTGCCGAGCCGCCGGCGCCGCGGGCGGTGCCGGGCGAGCTCGCCTTTCCCGGCGCGATCGGCCACGGCGCAGCCAGCCGCGGAGGCAGGGGTGGACGGATCATCTATGTCGACACGCTTGCCGACCAGGGTCCGGGCACGCTGCGCGCCTGCATGGAAGCGCAAGGGCGGCGAACCTGCATCTTTCGGGTCAACGGCGTCATCCGTTTCGCCGGCCGATCGCCCGCGATCCGGCATCCGTACCTCACCATCGCAGGCCACACCGCGCCAGGCAGCGGCATCATCGTCGCAAACACGGACGACGGGCAGGGCCGTACGCCGATCATCGTCAAGGATACGCACGATGTCGTCATCCGGCACCTGCGGGTGCGGCTGGACGCGATCGGTGCCGATCCGTCCGGCGAGGATGCCTTCACGATTGAAAACAGCCGCAACGTCATCCTGGACCATGTCAGCGGCAGCTGGGCGCGCGACGAGCTGGTCAATCCTTATGGTGAGAACGACCGCATCACCATCAGCTGGTCACTGTTCGCAGAGGCGATCCCGCCGCACGACAAATGCGCCCTCCTGGGCAGCGATCCCAAGGGACCTCAGAATGTAAGCTTCATATTCAACCTGTGCGCGCACAGCGGAGACCGGAACCCGGACATCAACTTCAAGCCCGGATCCTGCGTCGAGGTGATCAACAACCTGTTCTACAATGCCAATTCCCAATTTGCGGAGATCTGGGAAAGCTATGGCGGGTCACCCGTCTCGCTGCTCGGCAACTTCTTCAAGAGCGGGCCGAACACTGCGGAGCGTGCGACGGGGATCGAGCGTGAGTTGATCGGGTCCAAGGGGATGTCGCGCATTTTCGTGTGGGGCAACAAGTTCGACGGACGGTTCGTCCATGTGTCGCCGCAGTTGCAGCCCGCCCTGGTGGCGGAGCCGCCCTGTCCCGCCACCGTACGCGCGGCGTCGGCCGAGCAGGCGTATCGCAAGGTGCTGGCCGGGGCGGGCGCGTTTCCGCGCGATCGGATCGACGGGCGGATCGTGGAGGACGTGCGCACCCGCCGCGGCCGCATCGTCAGGCAGCCGGGGCGGATCGAGGCGCAGCTGCCTGCCGCCCCTTATGTCGATGCCGACCGGGACGGAATGGACGATGGCTGGGAACGGCGACACGGATCCGATCCCACGCGTAGCGACCCCTGGGCCGATGCCGATGCGGACGGCCTCCTCAATCTCGATCAATTCCTCGACCACCGCCACCGTGAACTCGTCGCGGCAGGCGGATCGTAACATGTTCCTTCAGGAGACCCAATCATGCGGATCACCATCATCGGCGCGGGATATGTCGGCCTCGTTTCCGCGGCCTGTCTTGCCGATTTCGGCCATGACCTTTCCTGCATCGACGTGGATGCCGATCGTATCGCCCAACTGAAACGCGGCGTCATGCCGATCTACGAGCCCGGGCTTGCCAAGCTTGTCAGCCGCAATGTGGCGGCGGGACGGCTGAACTTCGCATGCGAGATCGGTCCGGCGGTGCGCGGGGCCGACGTGGTGTTCATAGCGGTCGGAACGCCCTCACGGCGCGGCGACGGTCATGCCGACCTCAGCCATGTCTACCAGGCCGCGCGGCAGATCGGCGCGCATCTTGACGGCTACACGGTGGTCGTCACCAAGTCGACGGTGCCGGTCGGCACGGGCGACGAGGTCGAGGCGATCCTGGAGGAAGTGGCGCCCGCCGGCACGTTCGACGTCGTGTCCAATCCGGAATTCCTGCGCGAAGGCGCTGCCATTGCCGATTTCAAGCGCCCCGACCGGATCGTGATCGGGTCCAATTCGCCCATGGCCACCGACGTGATGGAGCAGGTCTATCGCCCGTTGTTCCTGAACCGCGCGCCGCTGGTAACGATGACGCGCCGCTGCGCCGAGCTCACCAAATATGCGGCCAATGCGTTTCTTGCCACCAAGATCACCTTCATCAACGAACTCGCCGACCTGTGCGAGGCGACCGGCGCCGACGTGCAGAGCGTTGCCCACGGCATCGGCCTCGACAAGAGGATCGGCCCCAAGTTCCTGCACGCCGGGCCCGGCTATGGAGGGTCGTGCTTCCCCAAGGATACGCTGGCCTTGCTCAAGACCGCGCAGGACCATGACGCGCCGCTCAGGATCATCGAGGCGGTGGTCGCCGTGAACGAGGGGCGCAAGCGGGCGATGGGGCGAAAGATCCTCAGGGCACTTGGCGGCGGTACGCGGGGACGCAAGGTCGCGGTGCTGGGTCTGACGTTCAAGCCGAACACGGACGACATGCGCGATGCCCCGTCATTGTCGATCATCCGCACGCTGCAGGACGCCAACGTGACGGTGACGGCGTTCGATCCGGAAGGAATGGACGCGGCGCGCGCCATGCTGCCGGGGGTGGAGATGGCAGCAGATGCCTATGCGGCGGCGCAAGGTGCGGATGTGGTCGCCATTGTTACCGAATGGGACGATTTCCGCGCGCTGGACCTGAACCGGCTCGCCGCATCGATGCGGGGGCGCGAGTTAGTGGACCTGCGCAACATCTATTCGGCCGGCCAGGCGGAGGCGGCGGGACTCGCCTATACCGGCCTTGGCACGCGATCGTCGCGCAAGGTGCCGGACTCCGCGGCTGCGGACCGGCTGCAGGCGGCGGAGTAGGCCGCCTTGCCGGGCCGCGTCACGATCTGCTTCCCCTTCACCGGCGATGTGGTGGGCGGAAGCCACATTTCGGTTCGCGGACTCGTGGATGGCCTCGACCCCTCGCAGTTCCGCATCCTTGTCGTGCCGCAGGTCGCGGGCGGCAATGTGGCACGACTTTTCGAGGGTCATGAGATCATACGGAGCCCGGAACGGAACGGCCCGACCTTTCGCCCTGGCGCGCCTTTCGGGCCCGCACAGATGGCCCGCACGACACGCGGTCTGATGAAGAAAGCGGCGTTCCTGAAGCGCTACGAAGTCGACATCGTGCACACCAATGACGGGCGAACGCATGCCAGCTGGGGCATCGCCGCACGCATGGCCGGCACCCGCCTGATCTGGCATCACCGGGGCGATCCCGGCGCACGTGGGCTGCGCCTGCTCGCGCCGCTGGTCGCGGATCATGTCTTGGCCGTCTCCACCTTCTCGCTGCCACCGCCTGGCTTGTGGTCGGCCGCAAGGCGGGCGGAGGTGCTGCACAGCCCATTCGAAACGCGCATCCAGGTCGATCGGACCGCAGCGCGGGCGGCCCTGCTGCGAGAGCTCGATCTGCCCCCCGACACGTTGGTGCTCGGCTATTTCGGAAGCTTCATCCATCGCAAGCGGCCGTTCGGCTTCGTCGACGTGGTGAGCCTGGTACGGGCAGGGCTGGACCGTCCGGTCGTGGGCGTGATGTTCGGCGAGGCGGAGGATTCTCGGACCGACGAGCGACTGCGCCGCCACGCGGACCGCGGCGATGTGCGGCTCATGGGCTACCGAACGCCTGGGCATGACTGGATCGCGGCCTGCGACCAGTTGCTTGTGCCGGCGGTCGGCGAACCGTTCGGCCGCACGCTGATCGAGGCCATGCTGGTCGGCACGCCGGTGATTGCCGCACGGTCCGGCGGCAATGTGGAGGCGCTGGAGGACGGCCGGATCGGCATCCTGGTGGAGCCCGACAATGCCCGCGAGATGGCGGAAGCGGCCACCGCGCTTGCGCAACGTCCCGCGCGTGCTGCCGACCTGACGGCCATGGCACGCGAAAGCGCGCTGTCCCGGTTCGGTACCGAACGTCACGCCGGGCGGGTGGCGGAACTCTACACCCTGCTCGCGCGCAGGGATGGCCGCGGAGAGGCGCGCGTCGCGAGCACGGCCTGAAGGAGGTCGCGCCACGCGGCCTCGACCTGTTCCGGCGCGAACCGGCGCGCAATCGCTGGCGCAGCCTGCCTCAGCGCATGTTGAAGGGGACGGTCGGACAGCAGCCTTTCGATGCCGTCGGCGAGAAGGGCTACCTGGCCGGGCGGAACAAGTAGTCCGTTCTCCCACGGGATGATCATGTCGGCCGGCCCAAAGTCGCAATCGACGGAGATGACCGGCAGGCCCGCCGCCATGGCTTCCCCCAGCACGTTGGGAAAGCCTTCGTAGCGGGAGGAGAGGACGAAGGCGTCCGCCTCGGTCCGCCAGCCCCCCGGCGTCGTGCTCAGCCCGCGCAGGTAGATGCGGCTGCCCAGTCCCAGGTCGCGGATGGCAGCTTCCAGCACGGGTCGGTCCGGCCCGTCGCCCCAGATGTGAAGGTCCCATCCGGGATTGTTGCCCGCCACGCGCCCGAACGCCTGGATGAGCAGTTCGAAGCCTTTCTGCTCGGTCAGGCGGCCGACCGCGACCAGGCGCTTGCGCCCCGACGGCACCGGCTGGACGCTGGCGGGTGCGATGGAATTGGGTATGACCACTGCACGGCGCCGCGCGGCCACGGGCACGCATCGCTTGCTGCGCGCCGTCTGGCACACGACGGCGTCTGCGCGAAGATGCGCAAGTTGCGAGAACAGGCGCCAGAGGATCGACTTGCGCTGTTGGTCGGGATTGTTGCGTTCGGACACGATCACCGGCGCGTCGATGCCGGTCATCGCCAGCAAGGCCGTGACGTTGATCTTGGTGAGGAAGCTGATGAGGACGTCCGGCCGCGCCTGCCGGATTGCGCGCCGCAGGGCGAGCAGGCGGATCGGCACGGAATGGATGCCCGATGAGGGGATCGCGAGGCGGACGAGTTCCACCGCGGGATCGAAGGCATGATAGACCGGGTCGTCCGGGCGATCGAAGGCGAATATCGTCACGCGCGCGCCTTCGGCGACCCAGCGGCGCGACAGGTCGGCCACCACCCGCTCCGCGCCGCCGGCCCCGAGGGCCGAAAGGACCATCGCCACGTGCCTGCCGCGCAGGTGCGAGTCCATCACTCGCCCACTTGGTAGCCGAGCGATCGCAGGTCGTGCTCCACATGGGCCTGCGTCAGCGCATTGCTGTGCGCGTAATAGCCGCCGACATGCGCAGCGATCGCCTGCCGCAGACCTCGGTCGAGCCGACGCTCGACCGCGCCTGGCGAGATGGCGCGGAACAAGGGCGCAAGGCGGGCATAGCGCTTGTGGAAGCGGCTGATGTGGAACAGCGCTCCCGGGCTCAGTTCATTATGGTAGAAGAGCATGTTGAGCGGGCGCTGCACCCATTGCATCAGCAAGGGCCGCGCCACGTTGACCCGCCCGTTCGCCAGCACCGGGGTCGCCGGCTGGCCGCAATGACGCGCGATCGCGCCGGCGAAGCAGGATGGTTCGCGGGCAAGCAGCTCGAACGGCAGCACCAGCACCCGATCCCGTCCGAACAGCCGGGCGTAGAGGTCGATCAACCGGTTATAGGCGTAGAATTCACGGCGAAAGCCTGGCCGGCGCAGGAGATAGGGTTCGGCGGGTGCAAGGAACCGCGCGATGCCTTCCACGCCGCCATCGGTCACATGCTGGCTGTACATGGACCGGATCACGGCATGTTGCTCACGAATGACGATCAGGATTCGTGCTTGCGGGAAAGTGGCGGCGAGCCGCTCCGCGATCATCTGGCGATCACGGCCGCCTGAAGACGGGTAGCCGGAAAAACGCTCGTGGCTGAGCACGAGCGTGCGCCCCGCCGCGCCGGCATCGTCGAGGAAGGGGGCATAACGTGTGCGCACGCAGGCAGGGTCGAAGAACAGGGGGTCGGGCCGGACGATGTCGGCGACCAGCTGGTGGCGCGGGCCGCCGAAGCGCGCGGTGAAGCCTAGCGCCCCGTCGTCGAACAGGTTGGCCTGCAGCCAGGTCGAGGCCGTCTTGTGAAATCCGATATGCAGCAGCAGCGGCGCATGCACGCCCGCTGCGTCGCGGGGCAGGGCTTCAGCGGCCGGACTGGCGATATCGGCATCCATGACGGCTCTGTGCCACAGGCGGCACGCCCGCTTCGAAGGATCAAACAGTCTAGCCCGAAAGGGCAGTTGATCGTCGACGGCCCGGGCCGGAACCTGCGCCGCAAAGGGGCCCTCCGTGCGCATCTGTTCGATCCTCACCAGCTTCACCTATGGCGGCGCGGAGACGCTCGTCCTGAATCTTTCCCGGCAGTTTCGCGCGTCCGGGCACGACGCGAACGTGGTTGCGCTTTGCGACGCAGCCAGCGTCGGCAATTCGGCGAGCGCACAGGACAGCATCATGTCGCGCGCTGCGGCGGACGGCGTGCCCGTCCGATCGCTCGGCATCGTCAATCGTCGCAAGCCGTGGGCGGGTGCGGTTTCCTTGCGGCGCGAGATCGCACGGCTTCAGCCCGACGTCGTTCATGCCCATACCGCGCGGGCCATTCCGATGCTGTGGCTTGCAGGCGTGCGGGTGCCGGTGGTGCTGACCCACCACAACAGCCGTTTCAACTTTCCGCCCTGGCTGTTTCGGCTGCTCGACAGGAAAGTGGACGCCTATGTGGCGATCGGACCGGCTTGCGCTGCCCTGATCCGTAGGCATGCACGGCGTCACGTGGCCGACATCATCAATGCGGCGTCCGAGGATTTCCGCGTTGCCGCCCCGCGCCGAGCGGCCGCGCAGGATTTCACGGTGCTGAGCGTCGGCGCGCTCACCGCCCAGAAGGACTATCCTACGCTCATCCGTGCGGCCTCAATCCTGGACCGGGCCGCACGCCATCGCGGTCGGCGCGTCCGGGTGCGGGTCGCAGGCGGCGGGCCGCTGATGGACGCGCTGCGAACAAGGATCGCGGAAGAAGGTGTGGACGACGTCGTTGAGCTTCTTGGACCCCGAAGCGACGTTTCCGAACTGATGAGCCGGGCGGACGTCTTTGCGAACTCCTCCCACTATGAAGGGCTGCCGATTGCGGTGCTCGAGGCTCTATCCTCCGGGCTCCCCATCGTTGCCACGGACGTGCCAGGCAATGGCGACCTGATCCGGGACGGAGCCAACGGCCTCCTTGTCCCGCCGTCCGATCCGCAGGCGCTTGCGGACAGGCTGATGCAGGTGATCGAGGATGACGCACTGTATGCAAGTCTGTCGGCTGGCGCGATCGGCGCGGCATCGCGCTTCACCATAGGTGCCTGTGCCGAGCAGCATCTCGAACTCTATGCGGCGCTGGTCGAGGCGCGTCAGCGCCGGACGGGACTCAGCGTCTCGGCGTCATCCGCTTCACTTCGGCGGGCATAGACGGCGCTCAGCGCGACCATCACCGGCATCATCCACAAACGTGCATACATATGCGCGCTGGTGAAGGTGTAGACCAGCAGCACCGCGATCACGCCCGTCGCCATCGCGCCCCCCACCCGATCGATCCGCACGGCGTTGATGCCGAGCGCGATCAGGAGACCCAGGATGGAGAGCAGCCCGACGAAGGCGATGAACCCGCCTTCCGTCCAGACGAGCAGGTACAACTGGTGAACCGGCGCGCCGTGCATGCTTTCCTCGCGGAACCTGTCGACGCCAAGACCGATGAGGGTCGTATCCTCCGCCATGATCCAGGCTTCCTTGATGAGCTCCGCCCGGCCGGTGAAGGTTCCTGCCTGGTCGAGGTCGCCGGACGTGATCGCGCCCGCTACCCTTTTCTGGAACGTTTCGGGCAACGGGGCACCCGCCGCCACGAACAACCCCCCGCCCACGGCGACGACCAGCGCGAGCCTCGCCACATATTTGGGGCCGAGCAGGAACAGGGCGATCAGGGTGGAAAGCAAGGTAGCGCAAAATCCGGTGAAGGACGCGCTGAGCAGCAGGCCCCAGGCGAGGATGATCGCGCAAAGGACCGCCGGCACGACACGGATATGGCCCCGTACAAGCGAATAGATCAGCATCGGCATCGCGCTTGCGATCGAGGCGCCGTTCCAGTTCGCTTCCCCCGCCAGGGCGCCCAGGCGCCCGCTGCCGCTGATGAACTTGGTGCCGAGTAGAATGCTCGTCTGGGCATAGGAGAAGAGATTGATCGATACGATCCCGATCAGTTGCGACACCACGACGCCCAGGCAGAAGATGAGCGGCAGCCGTGCCGTGATGTCCCGCGGGTAGCTGTTGAGCAGCATGGGTATAAGGCACAGGGCCAGCGTATATTGCACCGCCACCACCAGCCAGCGCGACAGGTCGCCGTTCAGCGCGGTGCTTGCGAAAAGGCCGAGCAACATGGTGCCGACCGCCAGATACCATAAGGACGAGGCGCCTCCGAAAGGCGAGACGCTGAGCCGCCCGTTGCCGAGCATCACCGCGAAGCAGGCGAGGAAGGCCACGTCCGAAAGCGTGATGTTCTGTCCACCAACTCGCAGCAGGTGCCACCCGCCTACGAAGGCGCAGGCGTAAAGGAGGTAGCGGCCGATCCGCAGCCATATGTCGCTGGCCGGCTCGACCGGAGGAGCCAGGCGCATCCCGTCGCCATGGTGATGATCGCCTTCACGTGACCATATTTTGAGTTCTGGGTCGGCGAAGATCCCGCCAGTCGCCACCCGTTCCGATTTCCTCGACGCCATCGATCTACCCGTCCGTTCCGCCGGATTGTCCCGCCGCCGCAACCCGTCTGCAAATGGGGATCGGGCATGTGCGGGGCGATTGTGGCTTACTCCCGGGCGAAAGCTGTCCTCGTCCATGTGGACGATCCGCCTAACCCCCCCGCGCCGGTGCCGGTGAGTGGGCCGGCTGCTAGAACCCAACATGGATCAGGCACGGTCACGGCCGAACATTGCTTGCGGTTTGGGAAAAGGGCGTGATGGAGCCAGCGGCGCAGACAAAGGAACGGGTGAGCGAATTCAACGTCGCAGCCCATGGCCTGAGGGGGGTGGCCTGCCTGTTCGTGCTGGTTGCTCACATATTGGTGGGCGTAGCCGAGCACGTTTATCCCGGGCATCGCGATTATGTGTCGCTGGTTCAGGTGCCTTCCTATTTCGGCACGTTCGGGGTGTACCTGTTCTTCGTCATATCGGGCTATGTCGTGCTGCCGAGTGCGATCAGGTATCCGCCGGGTGAATTTGCGCTGCGCCGCTGGCTGCGCGTTTATCCGCTATTCTTCGCCTTTTCGCTGTTGTTCGTGCTGCTGAACGCGCTGACCAATGCTTATCCCAAGCAGAACAGCGTGGAGGCGGTGATCGCCGGATTCCTGTTCCTGGACCTGTTCACCGCCACCGAGCAGCTGACTCCAAACGCCTGGAGCCTCACCTACGAGGTGATCTTCTACGTGCTGACATGCGCCTGCGTGTTCGCGGCGCTGCGCCAATCCCGCACCAGCATCCGGCTCCTCGCCTTCGGCGTGGCCGCTGCGTTCCTCGTGGTCGAGCCGCTTTCGATCTATTTCGTGATCGGCATCGCCATCCGAATGCTTCACCGCATGCGGCCGCGCGAAGCCGATCGGGGATCGCGATTGCTGGAGCTGCTGTGCATGGGCTGCCTGATCGTCGCCGTCGCATCGGGCAGGCGCGAATTGGAGTGGGATACCATCCTCGATCCGGGGCTGTTCGCGACGCTGACACTGACCGCCGCATATTTCTACCTGGCAACGGTGCCAGGCAGCCTCAGCGCGTCATGGCTTTCGGCGCGGGTCGTCGCTTATGCGGGAACCATCAGCTTCAGCCTCTACCTCACTCACCCCTATATCTATTTCCCGCTGCGGCAGGCCTTTGTGCGGGCCGGGCTCTTTACGGAAAATGTCGCGCCGAGCGTTGGCCTGTTCTTCGTGCTGGTAACCGCGCTCTCCTTTGCGGCTTCGCACATCGTGTACCGCGTCCTGGAACGGCACCCTTATGAATGGTTCTTCCGCCAGCGCATTTACCGGGTCGGGGGACGTCGTCCCGCCTGAACCGATGCCGGTATGATCCCGTCGGTAAAAGAACGATCAGGACATCGTCGTTCAGCATAGGGAAACCATACCTAAGCTATGATGCGAAGGCCGTAGTAATCGCATCGATCAACTTCGGCTTGTTAACCAATTGTTATGGACCCCCGTAATATTACAACATTGACAGTGAATTGCGTAAGGATGATTGTTGGACGACACCCGGGGGTGGCGCACGCTTGCTTCCACTAACCATGCGGACGCTCTGGGCAGCGTGCTTCGTTATTCAAGATTCACATCTCGCTGCGGTTCGGGCCGCGGTGCGACCCTGTGCAGAAAGCGCATCATGGCTACAAGGCTGGCAACCGACGTTATCGGCTATTTTCACCCGCGCAGCTTTGCGCGACCGTCCGAATTCTCGATGAAGCGATCGGATGGGCCTGCGGATTACCGCAGGGCTTATGAAGTAAGCGGCGAGGACGAGGACGGAAACGTCCACAGCTTCCATACCGATTGCAGCGAGCAGGCCAGCGACATCGCCGCCTTGTTCAAGGAAGACCTCTCCAACGTCCAGGTGCAGAACCGGCTTTGCTGACGATCAGGGGCGGAGCGTTGCCGGGGGCGAGATCATCTGCCATCCTTCACCGCGCACGGTGAGCAATACGTCTTTGCCGCCGGTCAGGTAGCGCAGCTTCGTCCGGATACGCGATATATAGACTTCCACCACGCGGGTTTCTCCGGGCGGATCGTGTCCGTAGAGGATTTCGAGGAGTTCCTGCCGGCTCACTACCCGGTCGAGCGGCAGGGCAAGCGCACTCACGATACGATATTCGCCTTCCCTGAGCGTGACGAACTTGTCGCCCAGCCACAGGCTGCGATCGAACGGGTCGAGCTTGTAAGGCCCCGAGGTGACGGGCAAGCGGTCCTGCAGCGGCGCCTGCGACAGCGTTTGTTCCATCTGCTGACGCGGCGTCACTCGCCTCAGCGCCGCACGGATCCGTGCCAGGAGTTCGGCCGGCAGGAACGGCTTCATGATATAATCGTCGGCACCGAGGTCCAGCGTCTCGACGCGGTCACGGTCGGTGCCTTGCCCTGAAACGACCAGGATCGGGTTGTCTGTAATCTGCCGCAGCACGATCAGGAGCTCGCGGCCGTCATAATCGGGCAGGCCGAGATCCAGGAGAACGACGTCGCCTATGCCTTCGGCTGCCAGGGCGATGGCGTCGTTGCCGCTGCCCGCCTCACGCGTGGCGAAGCCGCCCAGTTCGGCCGTATGCCGGAGCAGGTTGCGCAGAGCTGGGTCGTCTTCCACCACAAGGATTTCGGTGCTCATCTTTCCAGGTCATCGTTGTCGTGTGCCATGGATCGGTGGCCGCAGGGATGATGAAGCCGCCCGTAGGACGGTGTTCCAATTCCCCCGCGAATGACGTCGTGCAGGTGCCCCGCGTGCCATAGGGCACCGCTTCCCGACACTTCGGCAAGTTCCCTCTCACCCGGGAACTTATTACGGCCGCGTTGAGGCAGCAAGCGGCCGGCAGTCCAAGTCCTGCAGAATGATGTGAAATCGGCCCGAAGTGACCATAATAGTGATCCTATCATAGTACCTCGGGCCTAGTCGCTTCTATGTTGCTATGGTTTAAGTCTGATCATGCTACCGACTTCCCGCAATTTACGGAGGGAACATTGCCGGTGCCGGTTCCTGTCCGGATGATCGTCTTGCCCGCGCTGTCCTGGTCGCCGGCAAGTTCGTTCAGGAACTCTTCCAAGTTCGTGTAGCCGTCGCGATCCGCATCCTGGTTGGGATCCTGGATACCGTGGGCCTTCTCCCACTGGTCGTCCATGCCGTCGGCGTCGCCGTCGGCGTAAGGCGCTCCGCCGGCGAGAGTGGGCCAGCCGCCCACCTGCGACGGATTGTCGATGATCCGCCCGCCGCAGGCCAGGAACTCGCGCATAACGCGGGTGTCCGCGGCATCGCGCGGGAAGGCGCCGGCGTAGACGGACACATCGCGCACGGCCTGCGCCGCGTCGGTGGTGAAGTGGAGGGAGAGTGGGAAGGGCGTCGTGGTGAAATACTTCCAGTCGTCCGGTGCAAGGAACAGCCGCTCGTCCATCGCATCGCTGGTGCGGCGGCCATCGATATTGCCCTTGAGGTAGAAGGCGGCGTGGCCGGGGAAGGTGGAATATTCCTCCTGATAATCGGCGCCGTAGAGCGGCAGCCACGCCGCCGAATCCGGTCCGCGCGACACCCAGTTGCCGATGATGTTGGCCTGCCGCACAACGCCGGAATTGGGCTCACGCGCCACCTGGAGCATCGAGAAATATTGATGCGCCATCTCGCGCATGTTGTAGGACACGACGTTCGCGACATCGACGCGTCCACCTACGCCGGCATTGGGCATGCGATCGGTGGCATGGCCGATGAAGGTGTGGTGCACCGTGATGTTGCTGCCCTCGATGAACATGCCCTTGGCATGTTCGAGCTGCTCGTGCGTGGAACGGCTGAGACCTTCGTACACGAGCGACCATTGCACTGTGATGTTCGACGAGGCCTTGGTCGAATTGAACGGCTCGTCCGTGGCCCATGACAGCGACACGTGGTCGAGGATCGTGTTCTTGGCACCGGCATCCACCGTGATGGAATCGGTGGTGTCCTGACGCGTACCCGATGTAGGTCCCGGACGGATGCGGACGTGCCGGATGATGTTGTCGGGGGCGTTCAGGAAAATGGGGGAGCCGGTGAGGTTCGACGGCGCGTTGCGGATCGCGATGCCGCCGCCCGGCGCAGTCTGGCCCGCTACGGTGAGCTGCCCCGACTTGGGCTTGATCTGGGACTCCAGTTCGATGGTGCCTGCAACCCGGAAGACGCAGGTGCGCGGGCCGGTGTCCATCATGCAGGCGCGCAGCGATCCCGTGCCCGAATCGGCCAAGGTGGTGACAGGAATGACCTTGCCCCCGCGGCCGCCGGTTGCACCCGCGCCAAAGCCCTCGGCCGTCGGGAAGGCGCGCTGCTCACCTGTGGGAAGCTTCGCCGGATCGAACGTCCCGGTCGGTGTCGGCGACGGGGTGGTGGGTGGGGCGGGAGGCGGGGTCGGAGCGGGCGCCGGCTGCGTGGGTGGGGTGGGCTGAGTCTGCCTCTTGCCCTTGTCGCGGCATGCCCCAGTGGAAAGTGCCAAGGCGCAGACAGTGGCAACCAAAGCGAACTTGTTGTTGGAGGTTTTCATTTAGATGTCACAACTTCTATATGGGCAATGGCACGAATGTGCCTGGTGGTTGAGTTGCGAGGTAAGAAAGGACTACCCCCGCTAGAATGAAGCCCGAATCCTGTTCAGGCCAGCCGTTTGCTAATTGGGGGTATCCGGCCGTTCAATAGGGTTATGTCCGCACCTGAACTTTGGAATTACTATTATTAACGAAGATGTTATACTTCGGCGCGGCATCGATCTGCGGCGCGGCATGCGGGGTGCTCGATTCAACCCGTCGAGAAGGTCCAAGCGCCTGGGAGGTAAACCTTTATGCAGGTCGCCGCGGCGGAAGGCGGTTGCTAGTCTTCCGTCCCATGAGGGCAGCTTCGACGCGTGCGAGCCTGAAAGCGGGGGCGGCGTGGCTGGCGAGATTGCCCGGCCGGATCGGGCGTAACCTGGGCCCCGCGCCCGCACGAACCCAGCCTGGCCGGAACGCCGAACCGGTGACCCATCTCAGGCGCTGCGATGGCTGCGGCGCCCTGATCCCCGAAAGCGCGCGCCGTTGCCGATGCGGCATGAAGGAGACTGCCGGATCAGCTTCAAGCTGGCGGCACCGCGCGGCGGTCATGCTCGGCGGCTGCGGGATTGCGGCGGCTGCCACGTGCAGCATCATCCATCCGGCCGGGCCCACAGATATGCAGGCGGATCTGGCGAGGACGGCAGCCGAAGATGCTTTGCTGGAGGACAGTTTCGACCTGCAGGGCAGGTATCGGCTCATCGGGTCGCGCCGCATCGACGAGCGGCAATGGGACGCACTGATCCGGCGCGATGCGACGAGTGGACGCAGCTTTGCATTACACCGGATCGATTGTGCGGCGCTGCACACGCGCGCGCTCGGCATCGGCGACGCAGTGGAGGATGTGGCGTTGGAGCAGGTGGGCGTGGAGGGACGGCCGATCGTGCGCGGTAGTGCCCTGCACCATGCGGCGGAGCTGCTCTGCCGCCGCTGAGTTCATGTCAGCGCATTATAGGCTCCGCATAGGCTGGTGATGGTGAGCAATGCGCCGACGAGCAGCAGCAGCCGGCTGGCATGCACTTTCTTGACGATGAAGGCCCCGAGCGGCGCGGCCAGCACGCCCCCGATGAGCAGGCCGACGGTGGAAACGGTGAATGCCTCGATGCCCAGCGCCATGATGAAGGTGATCGAGATGGTCACCGACAGCACGAATTCCGATGCGCTCACCGTGCCGATGGTCATGCGCGGCTCATGTCCCTGGACGAGCAGGTTGCTGGTCACCACCGGTCCCCAGCCGCCGCCACCGACCGCGTCCAGGAAGCCGCCGGCGAGGCCGAGCGGCTCGACCACGCGGGCCTGGCGATGTTCCAACTGCCGCCTGGTGCTGCGCCAGATGAGGTAGATGCCGATCGTTGCCAGGTAGGCGAGCACGAACGGGGTGGAGGTTCCGGCATCGATGTTGGTGAGCACATAGGCGCCAAGGCACCCGCCGATCACGCCGGGTATCGCCAGCCGTGCAAGCAGCCGCCATTCCACGTTGCGGTGCGCGATGTGGCTCAGGCCCGACACGCCGGTGGTGAAGGATTCTACCGTATGCACCCCCGCCGAGGCCGCTGCCGGAGGTACGCCGAGGCTGAGCAGCAGGGTCGAGGAGATGACGCCGAATGCCATGCCGAGCGCGCCGTCGACCAGTTGCGCGGCAAAGCCCACCGCTATGAAGGGCACGAGATCGTACACCGTCACACTGTCGAAGATCATGTGCTTGGCCTCTCGCATGGGTAGGAAGCAGCCGGTTGGATGATGCAGCGCCCGTCCGTCGGGTGGCCGCACCTTGCGGTTGCTGAAGAAGTGACTTGCTTACCCGTTCGATCGTGGGCGCGTAGGCGCCACGAGGTGTTAATCAATATTCCCTGCCGGCCATTGCCGAGGCGCATGGGCAGATCCTGACTTCCTGATGCGGTGCGGTTTTCGAACCCTGGCCGACACGACTAATCCGGATGCACCGGGGAAGCGGGCGGGAGGCTCCTTTAAGATCGAGGGCGACTCGCAAGCCTGGCACTCGCCCCGGAAACCCCACCCGGAAGGTCACCCCAGAGACCTTGTCCTCCGGTGCGTTGCGCGGGTCACCCTCGCTGCTCCCACGTCCACCCCACGACGATGTGGAGCAGCGAGGACCTTTGCCGCATCCGCGCGGGCGCCTGCAGGATCATGGCACGCGACATGCCTCGCTTGAGCTAGGCCGGTGGTACAGGCGATACGCAAGTGCCACAGCGCGATGGAAAATGCCGTCCTTTCTGCGATTTGGGTTAACGCGCCGGCAAGTCGAAATGCTAAGATGTCGGGATGAACCTGCTCTGCTTTCTCGGCCTCCACCGGCGCTCGCTTTCCGCGATCATCTCGCGTCGCGGTATCCAGACGAGTCTGTGCGAAAGCTGCGCCCGCCCGCTCGTCAAACGCGAAGGGCGCTGGGTTGCGGCCGACCCGCTCACCTGATCGAGAGCAGGCAAGCACCAGCTGGATAGCCGGGAAAGCGGGGCGGGTCGGGAGGCCTGGGGGGCAAGCGTCCCGACCCTGGCCACCTCAGAATGGCGGGAGGCGGTTGACCTCATCCTAGCGGTTTCGCCGCGCAATCGTTGCGCCACGATGGCTTAGGCCGGCAGGCGGAGCGGCTTTCGCACCCCTTTAGCGCTTCGTCGCCGAGACACGCGCGCGCCGGAGGCGGGGAACGTGGTGCGCAGACCCTCGTTCGGGTTCCAGCATCGCGAGGTCGTTCCCATGTCCGCACGCATTGTCCTGACGCTGGCCGCAATCACCGCGTGCAGCACTTCGGCTCAGGCCGGCGAGTTGTTCGGAGGGCTGTATGCGCATGATGTGCCAACGGGCATCACCGCAAGCGGGTACGAGCGCGGCGTCGATTTCCAGCTCGGCTACCGCTTCGACCCGCTCGATGAATCCGGCCGCTGGTTTGTCCCGGCCCCGCATGTCTTTGCCTCGGTGAACAGCGCGGGACAGACTCATTATGCGGTGGCCGGCCTGTCGTGGAAGTTCGGGCGCCAGGTCTATTTCCGCCCGGGCGTCGGGTTGGCCATCCACGACGGTCCCGGCACGATCGATCAACGGGACGACCGGATCGAATTCGGATCGCGGATCCTGTTCGCTCCGGAAATCGGCATCGGCGCGCAGGTGAGCGAGCGCGTATCGGTCGAAGCGTCTTGGGTGCACCTGAGCCATGCTCAGTTGTTCAGCGAGCAGAACCCCGGCATCGACAATATCGGCGTGCGGCTGAACTATCGTTTCTAGGTGCATTCAACTGCGGACGGTTCGGTTCCCGGACTACCGCGGAAGAGCCGCGCTCATACCCTAGCGATGTGCCGGGTGAGCAATCATGCTCCGCCCCGATGCAATATCGCCTCATATTCTTCCGCTACGCGATGGTGATCGGTTGGGAATTGATCGACGCGGAGAACGCGTTCGAGGCCGTCAAGATCGCAGCATCCCGCAACCACCAGCATTCGATCGAAATCTGGCACGAGAATGAAAGGATTGCTCGCATCGGTGCCGGCAAGAATGCATGAGCGCCGTCAGAAGGCGGGAGATCGAATGGCTGACCGGAGCGGGTATGACGTCGTCATAGTAGGAGGCGGCCACGGCGGTGCGCAGACCGCGATCGCACTGCGCCAGGCGGGGTTCGAAGGAACGGTGGCGATCATCGGCGCGGAGCCGGAACTTCCCTATGAGCGTCCGCCCCTGTCCAAGGAGTATCTGGCCGGGGAGAAAGGTTTCGAGCGCCTTCTCATCCGGCCGGCGGCCTTCTGGCATGAGCGCGCAGTGGAAATGCTGCTCGGCCGGCCGGTGGCGCAAGTGGACCCGGAACTGCGGTTGGTTCGGGACGCAGGCGGCGCCGAGATCGGTTATGGTCACCTCGTCTGGGCGACGGGCGGCGCGCCCCGGCAACTGACCTGCCGGGGCCACGATCTTGCCGGCGTGCACAGCGTGCGAAGCCGCGCGGATGTCGATCGCATGATCCAGGAACTCGGCGCCACTGACCGCGTGGCGGTGATCGGGGCCGGCTATATCGGGCTGGAGGCGGCTGCCGTGCTCACCAGGCTCGGCAAGCGCGTGACCGTGGTGGAAGCGGAGGATCGCGTCCTGGCGCGCGTGGCAGGCACCGACCTGTCTCGCTTCCTCAAGGCCGAGCATCATGCCCGCCGTGTCGAGATCCTGCTGGGTAGGCAGGTGGCGTGCATAGAGGAAGCGGAGGGCCGGGCGTCCGGGCTGAGCCTGGTCGGCGGGGAGACGATTCCGGCCGACATGGTCATCGTCGGCATCGGCATAGAGCCCGCGGTGCAGCCCCTGCTTGCTGCCGGCGCTGTCGGCGGAAACGGCGTGCTGGTGGACACGCAATGCCGCACGAGCCTGCCCCATGTCCACGCTGTGGGGGATTGTGCGCTCCACGCCAACCGCTTCGCGGAAGGAGCGCAGATCCGCCTCGAGTCCGTCCAGAATGCTACCGACATGGCGATCGTGGCGGCCAGGACCATTGCGGGGCAGCCGGCCTCCTATGATGCGGTGCCGTGGTTCTGGTCGAACCAATATGATCTTCGGCTTCAGACGGTGGGTTTGTCCGCCGGTTACGACGCGGCCGTGCTACGCGGGGATCCGGCGGACCGAAGCTTCTCGGTCGTGTATCTGCGGGATGGGCGGGTCGTCGCGCTCGACTGCATCAACGCCGTTAAGGACTATGTCCAGGGCCGGGCGCTGGTGGTGCAGGGTGCCTCGCCCGACATGGCTAGCCTTGCCGACGCGTCCGTCCCGTTGAAGACGCTGGTTTGACTAGGCTTTCCCTGCGCGCGCGGCGTAAGGGCACCGGCTGACCGGCTCACAAGGGAGCGAATGATATGCTGGCGCGTGAACTTCTCGGAACCGCGATCGTCCCGGGAGGGGAGGAGCTTCGGCTGTTCCGGCGCGGGCGCGATTTCATGATCGTGCTCGATCGCAACGAATTGATGAACAGCCGCATGAGCGGCTCGGAAGAGGCACTGGCGGTCATGACGATCGACAGACTGGGCTCGCGACCGGCCCTGCACCTGCTGATCGGCGGCTATGGCATGGGCTTCACCCTCCGCGCGGCTCTTGCGGCTCTCGATCGCAAGGCGCGTGTCACCGTTGCCGAGATCGTGCCTGAGATCATCGCCTGGGCACGCGGTCCGATGGCGGAGCTGACGGCGGGCTGCCTGAACGACGGCAGGGTCGCCCTTGCCGAGCGTGATGTGGCGGAGCTGATCGCCGAGGGGCAGGCCCAGTATGATGCCATCCTGCTCGACGTCGACAATGGACCCGACGGGCTAACCCGCGACGAGAATGACCGGCTCTATTCGGCGCGCGGGCTTGAGGAAGCGCGGTCCGCGCTGAGGCCGGGCGGCATCCTGGCCGTGTGGTCCGCAGGCGACGATCCTGCCTTCACCCGCCGGCTGAAGGTCGCAGGCTTTGCGGTCGAGGAGGTCGCCGTGCGCGCACGCAGCAACGGCAAGGGCCCCCGCCACGTCATCTGGTTCGCGCGCCGCCGTTAGCGCTTGGCGCGCTTGCCCATGCGGACCTGCTGTTGCTTGCCGTAGCGCGTCTTGCGGGTGCCGGGCTTGCCCTCGTTGGAACGGCCCATGATCGGCGCCTTCTTCTCGTGGTCGGGAATGCCGAGCTCGTCCGATTCCAGACGGCGGATTTCGTCGCGCAGGCGCCCCGCTTCCTCGAACTCGAGGTCGGCCGCGGCCTTGCGCATCCGGCCTTCCAGCTCCTCGATATAAGCACGCAGATTGTGGCCGACGAGGTGCGGCGTATCCTCGTCGCCGGTGTCGATGGTCACACTGTCGCGGTTCGACACGTCGGCGAGCACGTCCGAAATGTTGCGCTTGATCGTCATCGGCGTGATGCCGTGCTCGAGATTGTAGGCCTCCTGCTTCTCGCGGCGGCGGCTGGTTTCGTTGAGCGCGCGTTCCATCGATCCGGTCATGCGATCGGCATAGAGGATCACGCGCCCCTCGACATTGCGCGCGGCGCGGCCGATCGTCTGGATCAGCGAAGTCTCGGAGCGCAGGAACCCTTCCTTGTCGGCGTCGAGGATCGCCACCAGCCCGCATTCGGGAATGTCGAGACCCTCGCGCAGCAGGTTGATGCCCACCAGCACGTCATAGACCCCCAGCCGCAGGTCGCGGATCAGTTCGATACGTTCCAGCGTCTCCACGTCGGAGTGCATGTAGCGCACCCTCAGGCCCGCCTCGTGCAGGAACTCGGTCAGATCCTCGGCCATGCGCTTGGTCAGCGTGGTGACGAGCGTGCGATAACCCTTCTTCGCCACCTCCTTCGCCTCGTGGATGAGGTCGTCGACCTGGTCCTCGACCGGCTTGATCTCGACCGGCGGGTCGATCAGGCCGGTGGGGCGGATCACCTGTTCGGAAAATACGCCGCCGGTCTGCTCCATCTCCCACCCGCCGGGAGTGGCGGATACCGACACCGTCTGCGGGCGCATCGCATCCCATTCGTTGAAGCGCAGCGGGCGGTTGTCGATGCAGCTCGGCAGGCGGAAGCCGTATTCGGCGAGGGTGATCTTGCGGCGGTGATCGCCCCGCGCCATCGCGCCGATCTGCGGCACCGTCTGGTGGCTCTCGTCCACGAACAGAAGCGCGTTCTCGGGCAGATATTCGAACAGGGTCGGCGGCGGCTCGCCGGGCAGCCGCCCGGTGAGGAAGCGCGAGTAATTCTCGATGCCCGCGCACGAACCCGTGGCCGCGATCATCTCCAGGTCGAAATTGGTGCGCTGCTCCAGCCGCTGCGCTTCCAGCAGCTTGCCCTCCGCCGTCAGTTCCTTGAGCCGCTCGGACAGTTCGTGCCGGATCGCCTCCGACGCCTGCCTCAGCGTCGGGCCGGGCGTCACATAGTGGCTGTTGGCATAGACCTTCACATGATCGAGGCTCGCGACTTTCTTGCCGGTCAGCGGATCGAACTCGACGATCTCCTCGATCTCGTCGCCGAAGAAGTTGATGCGCCACGCCGAATCCTCATAATGGCTCGGGAAAATCTCCAGGTTGTCGCCGCGCACACGGAAATTGCCGCGCGCGAACGCCTGGTCGTTGCGCTTGTACTGGAGCGCCACCAGCTTCCTGATGATCTCGCGCTGGTCGACCGTCTGGCCCTTCTTCATGCTGAAGATCATGGCCGAATAGGTCTCGACCGATCCGATCCCGTAGAGGCACGACACCGACGCCACGATGATGACATCGTCCCGCTCCAGCAGCGACCGCGTCGCCGAGTGGCGCATGCGGTCGATGGCCTCGTTCACCGAGCTTTCCTTTTCGATGTAGGTGTCTGACCGCGGCACATAGGCCTCTGGCTGGTAGTAATCGTAATAGCTGACGAAATATTCGACGGCATTGTCCGGGAAGAAGCTCTTGAACTCGCCATAGAGCTGCGCCGCCAGGATCTTGTTGGGCGCGAGGATCAGCGCAGGACGCTGCAATTCGTTGATGACGCTGGCCATCGTAAACGTCTTGCCCGAGCCCGTCACGCCGAGCAGCACCTGGTCCTTTTCGCCGCCCCTCGCCTGGTCGACCAGTTCGGCGATCGCCGTCGGCTGGTCGCCCGCAGGCTGATATTCCGACACCAGCTTGAACGCCTTCCCGCCTTCGCCCTTGTCGGGGCGCTGCGGGCGGTGGGGGACGAAATCCTGTCCGGTCTCCGGCTCTTCCAGTCCGGTCCTGATCGCAATGGCCATGACGGCAATATGGATATTGGTGAAACCGAACGCTAGCGTGCTCCCCATAAACAAAAGGGGAGGATGAATATGCGAAAGTTCCTGTTGCTTGCGACGGCCGTTCTGGGCGCCTGTTCGAGCGGGGAGGCGGAGCAGAAGAACGTGACCGCGGCGGCGGCGACCGGCTTCGCACCGGGCCAGTGGGAGACGGTGATGGACGTCACCCGCGTCGATGAAGTCGACAAGACCACGCCCGCGCTGAAGCTCGCCGCGGGCGACAAGGTGACCACCACCAGCTGCGTGGCGGAAGGTCAGGCGACCACGCCGCCCGCCATCATACTTGCCGGCCTCGATGGCGCGACCTGCGAGTATGATAACAGCTATATCCGCAATGGCCGGGTCAATGTCGGCATGACCTGCCGCAAGCCCGGTCTCGATGGCACTTTGGGCGTGGTGACCGAGGGCACGTTCAAGGCGGACAGCTTCGAGGGCAATACGACCGTGCATACCACTCTGTCCGGGGCGGGCGACAGCGTCGTCATCGCCAGGCTGACCGGGCGCCGCACCGGCGATTGCGCGGCGGCTGCGCCCGCGGCGGGCTGACCCGCGCAAATAGGCTTGCCCGGCGGCGATGCTGCGCTAGCATCGCCGCACATCATCGGGGGTTCTTCACATGCGCAACATCGCCTTCCTCATTGCCGCAGCCTTGTCGTCAACCGCGGCGACGGCAAGCCCGCTCTCCGATGCGATCAAGGGCGATTACGACAGCCGCCTCGGCGCCCTGTTCGTCGATTTCCACAAGAATCCCGAACTCTCGTTCAAGGAAGGCCGCACCGCCGCCGCCATGGCGCGCGAGCTGCGCGCAGTCGGCGGGATCGACGTGACCGAAAAGGTCGGCGGCACCGGCGTCGTCGGCGTGATGAAGAATGGCGCCGGTCCGGTGGTGCTGGTCCGCGCCGACATGGACGGCCTGCCGGTCGAGGAGAAGAGCGGCCTCGCTTACGCATCCAGGGCGCGGCAGGTCGGGGTGGACGGCGTCGAGGCGCCGGTCATGCATGCCTGCGGCCATGACGTGCACATCACCTCCATGATCGGCACCGCACGCCGCCTGGCCGCGATGAAGGACCAGTGGAAGGGCACGGTCGTGTTCATCGTCCAGCCGGCGGAGGAGCGCGTCGGCGGCGCGCGGGCGATGGTCGATGACGGCCTTTACACGCGCTTTCCCAAGCCCGATTACGCGCTCGCCTTCCACGTCGCCTCGGCGCTCGCCACCGGCAAGGTCAGCGCCAGCGAGACCATCCAGTACAGCTCGTCGGACAGCGTCGACATCACCGTGCACGGCATCGGCGCGCATGGCGCATCGCCGCACGCGGGCAAGGACCCGGTCTACATCGCCTCGCAGATCGTGATCGCGCTCCAAGGCCTGATCAGCCGTGAGCGCGAGCCGCTCAAGCCCGGCGTCATCACGGTCGGCGCATTCCATTCGGGGCTGAAGCACAACATCATCTCCGACCGCGCCGACCTGCAGGTGACGGTGCGCGCCAATGACGAGGCGACGCGCGCGCAGCTGATCGCCGGCATCAAGCGCGTGGCCGAGGGCGTCGGCCGCCTGAACGGCCTGCCCGACGACAAGCTGCCGCAGGTGAAGGTGATCGAAGGTACGCCCACCACCATCAACGACACGGCACTGGCACGCCGCCTGAACGCGGTCATGCAGCGCGAACTCGGCGCCGATGCCGTAGTACCGTTCGTTCAAAACGGCATGGGTGCGGAGGACTTCGCCTATCTGGTCGAACAGAAGCACGGCATCCCCGGCTACTATTTCGCCGTCGGCGGCACGCCGCAGGAAGCGTTCGATGCGGAAAAAGCGGGCGGACCGGCAGTGCCGTCGCACCATTCGCCCTTGTTCAAGATCGATCCGGAACCTTCGGTGCGCACCGGCACTGAAGCCATGACCGTGGCCGTGCTCGACCTTCTCAAGCCGGGGAGTGCCGCTGCGGGCCAGTAAGCCCGAGGAGAGCCATGGTCACCAACCGCTTCGTCGCCCTTGCCTGCCTCGCCCTGCTTTGCGCCTGCGGGCAGGCGGAGACGCCGGCCGACCTGACGGAGGAGGATGTGGCGGAGGAGCTTGCTTCCGTTGCACTGGAACCCGGTCGTTGGGAGATGCGGACGCAGATCGTATCGGCCGGCGGACCGTTGCCGCAGGGCGTGATCGACCGGCTGGTCGGGCGCCAGACGAGCGGCAGCGCCTGCATCACGCCCGAACAGGCGGAGCGGCCGAACGGCACCTTCCTCCAGGCGCAGCAGGGTGCCGATTGCGCCTATCACGCCTTCGACGTCGCCGACGGTCGCCTCACCGCCGAAATGACCTGCACCGGCGGCAACCTGCCGGCGCGCATGCAAACGCAGATGAGCGGCAGCTACACGAGCGCGGGTTACGATCTCCTGCTCGACATGCGCACCACCGGGTCGGGCGAAGAGGGCGCCGTGCAGATCCGGACGCGCTCGGTTGGACGTCGTACGGGGGATTGCTGACCCGTCAGGGCCAGCGCGTCACCGCATCGCGCGTGAGGCATGCCGCATCCGGTTCGCGCGTCCTCGGTGCGCCGAGCGGCGCGACCGAAACGGCCTCGGCGATCCGAACGGCCCTGAAGCGATCCGCCGGAGCGCGGGCGCACCGCATGACCTCCGCCAGCATCTTTGGCGGCGTGTCATAGCCTTCGTCCGACAGGCGGAACGTGCCCCAATGAATTGCAATCCCCTCTGCCGCGCCGAGCCGGCTGAACACGCGGGCGGCATCTATCGGGCCGATATGGCTGCCGGTCCCCATCTGTCCCCGCGCGAAGCGGAAGGCGCCGATCGGCAGGATGGCGAGGCGCACGGGGCCGAGCGCCGCCGCCTCGCCCGGCCACCTGCCGTCCCCCATGCCGGTGTCGCCTGCGAAGAAGATGTTGCCGCCGGGCAGCCGAACCGTGAAGCTGGACCACAAGGCGCGGTTCCGGTCCACGAACCACCGGCTGCCCCAATGGTGGTTGCGCGTAACGGCGACCTCGATGCCGGGGCGCAGCGCCATGCGGGCTCCCCAATCCACCGCGCGCGCTTCGATGCCCTGCTTGTTCAGCAGCGTGTCGTTGCCGAGGCTGGTGACGATTGTGGGCCGGTCGCGATCCCAAAGGCGCTTCAGCGTATCCAGGTCCATGTGGTCGTAATGATTGTGGCTGACCAGGATCAGGTCGATCTTCGGCAGGTCCTCGAAGCGGATGCCGGGCTCTGCCACGCGGCGCGGGCCCAGGCCGAACGGCCCCGCATGATCAGACCAGATCGGGTCGGTGAGGATGTTCAGCCCCTGCGTCTGTACCAGCATCGTGGCATGCCCGACCCAGGTCGCCACCATCTCGCTGCCGTCCACACGCGGCGCCGGCCTGGCGGGCGTGACCGCCACATTTTCCGGCCATGCCGCGCGCTCGCCGGCACCGGTCAGCCGGCGCGCGAGAAAGCCTGTCCTGCTGCCCCCGCTCGGCGGTGCGGCCGTGTCGTCCCCGTCGGGGTTGTAGAAGCGGGCGCCGTCATAATGGTCGCTGACAGGACCCTCATAATAGATGCGGTCCAAGAATGGCGGCACCAGGCTGGCTGCGAAGCAGAGCGCCACGACCAGGAAGAGGAGGAAGGTGCCGAGACGCTTCAGATATTTGCGCATGGCGCGGCGTCATAGCGCCGGTGTAACGGATCGCAAAGCCGCTCAGTCGGCCAGGGTGAAGCCGGCAGGTGCGTTCGTCTCGCGATGCTCCTCATGGTATTTGTCCATGACGATCTCGGTCTTGCCGGGCGCAGCGGCGCCGCAGTCGAGCGGATAGACATCGACGATCGACCCGAAGGCGCCGGTGCCGGCACTGTTGCGGTTGCCGATGCGCGGTGCTGCGCCATCGGCGCAGCGTAAACGGACCAGGTAGGACCGCTCGCCCTCCGGTCCACCGACCCGCACCGGATTGCGCGCGGAGCCCAGCGGATGCTGCGCGGCGGCCAGCACCAGCGGGTCGGCAGCCGGATCGACCTGGCTTTCCTCCATCTGCGCCAGCACCTGTTCGGGTGAGGCGGTGCGTGCGCCGAGCTGCTGCGCTGCTGCGGGCGTCGCCACGATCGTCAGAATGGAAGCGAGTGCCGCAAGCGTTTTCATGTGATTCCCTTTGCCTCGACCGATCTTAGGCCTGCCCGCGCCCTGACGCCACGACAGGATTGCGACCGATTGGCGGGTCCGGCGTTGTCGAGGCGGAAGCTGGGAGATTTGGCATGAAGCCTGACGACTGGGTCACGGTGGAACGGATCATCGATGCGCCGTCCGACCACCTCTACGCCGCCTGGACCGATCCGGAGCTTATGGCGGAGTGGATGGGCGCCAGGGTGGAGGCCGACGTGCGGGTCGGCGGCAGCTATCGGATCGAGGCGCCGGGCCCCAATGGCGAGGTCTTCGTCCATTCGGGCGAGTATCGCGCGCTGGAGGAAGGGCGGCGCATCGTCCAGACCTTCCGCGCCGGCGCGATCGAGGCGCTGCCCGACGGCATGCCCTACACCAACGAGTTCCTGGAGATCACTTTGGTGCCGCTGGGCCCTGCGCAGACGTTGGTGCGCCTGCTCGACGGCTGGCAGGGCGAGGCCATGGACGACGATGCCAAGGAAGCGGTCAAGATGGCCTGGCGCGGCTGGCTGGAGCAGCTTGCCGACCTGTTCTGACCTGCTTCATGGCGCGGGTAGCGGTCGCAGCGTTCTGCGTGCAGGCGGCGCTTCAAGAGCAGCCGCGCCGATATGTCGGACGCCCACCCTGTTTGTGTCGAAGGCACAGCCTGATCAAAGCCTGAACCTTCGCGATTTTCCTACACAGGGCGAATCTGCCATACATAACGGCTCACGGCTCCTTCTCATCACGGCACTTATCGACTGGATCGATCAAAGACTGCCTTATTGATCGAGCGGATTTTCCCTGCGCCATGACTTTCCTGACCTTTGGAAGAGTTCGGGCGCCTATGGGAGTGCGACCGGCCTTGGGCCGCAACGGCCTGCCCGACGCCATGACGCATCTGAACGCGCCGACGATCATGTGGACAGGCTAGTGGAAGTCGCGCGACTTGACCTTGATGACCTCGCCATCGGCGCAGGCCTTGGGCGTGTACGGCTTGATGAAGATGTCGCGGCTCTTCCACTTGTCCTCGCCGCGGTCGGGGCCGCCGCCATGGGTGGCCGCATCGCCGGGGCCGGGGCGGTGGGGGAAGGCGCGCTGGCCGACCGAATGGAGCATGGGCGTCAGGTCCTCGATCCGCTCGGATATGAGGTGGATCACCTGGCCCTCACGCTGCACCACGCCCTTGATGCCGACCATGGCGGAGGCGAGCACCACGCGGCGATGCTCCTGGAACACGCGCTGCCAAAGGATGGCGTTGGCGATGCCGGTCTCGTCCTCGATCGTGACAAAGGTGACGTTGGTGGAACCGGGCCGCTGCCGCATCAGGATGATGCCGGCCACCTCGACCTTGCGCCCTTCCTTGATGTGGGCAAGGTCGGCGCAGGTGACGAAGCCGCGGCGTTCGAGATCGGCGCGTAGGAAGCTCACCGGATGCGCACGCAGGGACAATTGGGTGGAGCGATAATCCTCGACCACCTCACGCCCCTCGGTCAGCGGGGTGAGCGCCACGCCCGGCTCCTCTCCGGCTTCGCGCGCATCCGCGGCTGCGAACAGGGGCAGTGGCGCAGAACCAAGACCCCGGATGCGCCACAAAGCCTGCCGCCGATCCAGCCCGAGGCTGTGAAACGCATCGGCATCGGCGAGCTTCTCCAGCGCCGCCACCGGCACCCCCGAGCGCGCCCAGACATCCTCTATGGACTCGAACGCCCGCTCCTCCCGCGCCGCAAGAATGCGGGCGGCATGTGCGTTGGACAGCCCCTTCGTCATGCGCATGCCAAGGCGGAGAGGAAGATAGCTGCTGCGTTGATCAGCCGGCTCTTCCAGGGTGCAATCCCACCGGCTGGCATTGATGCACACCGGCCGCACCTCCACCCCATGTTCCACCGCATCGCGCACGATCTGCGCCGGCGCGTAGAAACCCATCGGCTGGGCATTAAGCAGGGCCGCGCAGAAGATGTCCGGATGGTGGCACTTCATCCATGACGAGGCGTAGGCGATCTTGGCGAAGGACGCGGCGTGGCTTTCCGGAAAGCCATAGCTCCCGAACCCTTCGATCTGCTTGAACGTGCGTTTTGCGAATTCGCGGTCGTAGCCGCGCGCGAGCATGCCGCCGACCATCTTGTCGTAGAACTTGCCCACGCCGCCCGTGAACTTGAAGGTCGCCATCGATCGGCGCAGCGCATCGGCCTCCGCCGCCGTGAAGCCCGCTCCCACGATCGCAACCCGCATCGCCTGCTCCTGAAACAGGGGAACGCCCAACGTCTTGCCGAGCACCTCCTCGAGTTCTTTGGAAGGATAGGTCACCTCTTCGGTCGCTTCGCGTCGGCGCAGATAGGGGTGGACCATATTGCCCTGGATCGGACCCGGCCGGACGATCGCGACCTGAATGGCGATATCGTAGAATTTGCGCGGCTTGAGGCGCGGCAACATGCTCATCTGCGCGCGGCTCTCGATCTGGAAGGTGCCCAGCGTGTCAGCGTCGCAGATCATGTCGAACACCACCGGATCGTCATGCTGCATCTCGGGCGAGGCGAGTTCGAGGCGCTGCCCCTTATGGTCGTCCAACAATTCGAAGGCGCGGCGCATGCACCCCAGCATGCCGAGGCCGAGGATATCGACCTTCATGAAACCCAATTCTTCGATATCGGCCTTTTCCCAGCAGATGACCCAGCGATCCTCCATCGCCGCCGGCTCGATTGGCACCAGATTGTCGAGCCGGTCGCGCGTCAGCACGAAGCCGCCCGGATGCTGCGAAAGGTGACGGGGCGTGCCGATCAATTGCTTGGCAAGCGTGATCGTTAGAGCGAGGCGCGGGTCGCTGGCATCAAGGTTGAGATCCTGCACATGCCGCTCTTCCACACCCTCACTCGACCAACCCCAAATTTGTCCCGCCAGGGCTCCGGTTACGTCCTCAGACAGGCCCAGTGCCTTGCCGACTTCGCGCACGGCGCCGCGCGTCCGGTAGCAGCTCACCACGGCGGTCAATGCGGCATGCTCGCGCTTGTAGGTGTTATAGATCCATTGGATCACTTCCTCGCGGCGTTCATGTTCGAAATCGACATCGATGTCGGGCGGCTCGTCGCGCTCGCCGGAGATGAAGCGTTCGAACAGGAGGGTGTGCTTGATGGGATCGATGGAGGTGATCCCGAGGACGTAGCAGACGAGCGAATTGGCGGCAGATCCGCGTCCTTGGCAAAGGATATCTTGGCTGCGTGCATAGGAGACGATCGAGTTCACCGTTAGGAAATAAGGCGCGTAGCGCTGCTTCCTCACCAGCCTCAATTCGTGCTTCAGCAGGCGCTTATAGTGGCTGGGCGCTGAGCCCTTGAACTTGTCACGCAGCGCCTTGTGAGTCAGCTTCTCAAGCGCCCGTTGCGGCGTCTGCGCCGTCATCACGATCTCGTCAGGATATTGGTAGCTGAGCTCGCGTAACGAGAAGGTGCAGCGCTCGGCAATGTCGGCGCTGGCCTGGATGGCGTCTGGGTAGCGACGGAAGCGGCGTTCCATCTCCGCGGGGCTCTTGAGGTGGCGGTCGGCGTAGCGCTCGCGCCGGAAGCCGAGTTCGTCGATCGTGCACTTGTTACGGATGGCGGTGACCACGTCCTGCAACATGCGCTTGTCGGGAGAATCGTAGAGTATGTCCCCAGTCGCGACGCTGCGGACATGGTAACGCTCGGCCATTCGGTCCAAGTCGCGCAGGCGCAACACATCGCCGGGCCGGCGATGATGGGTGAGCGCGAGGTGGCTGCGATCCCGGAAGATGCCGGAGACCTGCGCCAGCGCCATGGCGGTGCGCGCATCGGCTTCCTGCGGCAGGAGCGCGGCCACCAACCCCTCGCTCCAGGCCTCGACATCCTCCCACATCAGGAAGCACTGCCCTTTTTCCCCACGCTTTGGATCGGCGCGCTTGTTCCCTTCGGTCAGCAGGCGTGTGAGGTTGGACCAACCCCGCCGATCCTGCGGCCAGACGAGCAGCGAATGGCCGTCCATCAGGTCGAGCCGGCAGCCAGCGACCAGCCGCATCTCGGTCTCGTCCGCCGCTACCAGCGCGCGGACCAATCCCGTGACGCTGTTGCGGTCGGTGATGCCGAGCGCCGGATAGCCGAGCAGCTTGGCGGCGGCGAACAGTTCGGCAGGGCTGGAGGCCCCCTTGAGGAAGCTGAAGTGGGAGGTGACCTGGAGTTCGACATAGGTCATGCGAACATGCCCTGGAGCCACCAGCTCAGATCGCCGGTGCGGGGGTCGAGGCCGTCGCCCTTGCGGAACAGCCAGAAACGCGCGCCGTGCTCGTCCTCCACCTGGAAATAATCGCGGACCGCCTCGGCCTCGGCCGTGCGGCGCCACCATTCGCCGTAGATGCGCTCGGGGCCGTCGGTGCGGCGGACCTGGTAGGGGCGGCCGCGCCAGATGAACTGCCGCGGCACGCCGTCGGGGAGGAGGGCCATGATGCTCTCGACCTGCTCGGGGCGCGCCAGCAGCCGGACCGGGCGCGGCCAGGATGGCCATTCGGCGGCCTCACTCAGCGGGTGGATGCGCTGGACGCTGCGTTCGGGCACGTCGCTTTCCAGCGCGCTCGGGCGGTGGAGGCGCTTGGCGCCGATCCGGCCGGCGAGGCGGTCGACCAGTTCGGCGATGTCGGGCGCGGGGCGGGCGCCGGTCATCTCGCCATCGATCGGCTGGGGCGCGAGCAGTTCGCACCGCAAGGCAGTGAGGCGCATCGCCTCGATGCCGAAGCCGGGTTCGATCCGGTCGATCTTCATGGCGAGCAAGCGGGCAAGGTGTGCGCCTTCGCGGGTCGCGCGGGCGGTGCCGACGGTGATGCGCTGGACATCACCGTCGACGCGATCACCGGCGAATTCGAGAAGGCGCAGGCCCAAGCCTTCCTGCTGGAGCTGCTCGACCAGCATGGCCATGAGGTCGCGCATAACCTGCTCGATCGCTTGCGCCGTGGCGATCGGCTCCAGCAGGCGCAGCGTTGCCGACGGCGCTTCCTCCGGCACGATCGGGTCCATCGGCTCGCCGACGCGGCCGAGCGCCTGGTCGAGGCGCGTGAGCAGAGCCTTGCCGAAGCGGCGGTTCAACGGCGCACGCGGCATGGCGATCAGTTCGCCCACCGTATCGACGCCAAGCCGGCGTGCGGCGGCGAGCGCGTCTTCGTCGAGCCGCAAGGCGGACAGCGCGAAGGGCGCGATCGCGTCGGCCTCGCGCCCCTGCGGGCAGAGGATGAGCGGCGTGCGGCCGTGGCGGGCGAGCGCGTGGGCGGCGCCGGCCGTACCCGCCACCGCGATGCGGGCGGTGACGCCGAGGCGGCGGCAGAAGGTGAGAATGCGCCGGCACATCCGCTCCTCGCCGCCGAACAGGTGGGCGGTGCCGCCTATGTCGAGGAACAGGCCGTTCGTGTCCGACAGGCAGGCGCGCGGGGTCCAGCGGCGGGCGGCGAACAAGGCCAGGCGGGTCAGGAACGCGTGGTCGCCCTCTGGGTCAGCATCGCGCATGTCGAGACCGGTGACGAGGATGCGCGCCTGCGTCGCGGCCATGCCGGGTGTGAGGCCGAGCGCCTGCGCGGCGGGGCAGGCGGCGGCGATCTCCATGCGGGCGCCGACCTTGTGCAGGGTTAGGAGGGGCGCTCCCTCTCCCCCCGGGAGAGGGTTGGGGTGAGGGTCCTTGGGGGCTGATTTAAAGTCACCCTCACCCTCCCACGCTTCGCGCGGGCCCCTCCCTCTCCCTGTGGGAGAGGTGTTGCTGAACACAACCTTCGCCGCCTCGGTCCTCCGGCCAAGCTCGCGCATGGGCGGGCGCTGGTGGAGGGGGAAGGCGTCGATATCCTCCTGCGCCCAGCGCGCGCCGGGGCGCCAGCCGCCGCCGCGTGGGCAGGAGCAGTCGGCCGCTCCGATCCCTTCCTCTGCGGGGGTGAGCGGCGCGACCTTGTGGCGCAGCCTGCCTTCAGGCCGTGCGGCGGGCCGGGGCTGCTCGCGATGCCTGATAAGGTCGGTTGGGAGAAACGGCAGGTAGAGCGAGGCGACCCTGCGCATCCGATCCCTCCATGATGAGGCTGAAAGGCTCGCCCCCGCGCTGGCGGGCGAGTTCGACATTCCACCGGGGCCGCCCGATGGCGTCCTCGACCAGCAATTCCTCCGACGGTACACAGCCGATCCGCCAGCGGGTCATGGCCGATGAGGGCGCATTGAGCGGCTCCTCCCCGCCGCGGCGCCAGCGGCGCAGCATCAGAGCGGTGGTGCCGCCTTCCTCGGCCGCAAGCTGGAGCCGGCGGGTGGCGGCCATGCCGACGCGGGTCGTCTCGCCCACTACGGCGGCAAGCCCTCCGTGACGCAGCGCATCCTCCATCACCGCCAGCACTTCCTCGTCCCCGCCGCATTCGGCCTGGATGAGGTTGTTGGGGCGAACGCCCGCCTGCGCGAGGCCGGGAGCGAACAGGTCGCGCCGCGCGAGCGCCCACAGGACGATGCCCGTTCCCTCGCACAATCGCGCTGCGATACCCGCGATAAACAGGCTGGCGGCGGCATCGTCGCTAAGAGCCGGGCTGGCGCCTGCAATTTCGTGGAGCGATCCACGTGCCAGCCCGCCGCCTGCTATTCGTCGGTCCATCTCCTCCACGCCGAAAGGGAGGGACGGTGCATCGGGGGGACGGCCGGCCGCCTCAATGGCATGGACCTCGGCGCGCAAGGCAGCCAGGCGGTGGCTGCGGCTGAGTGAAAGTTGTGACATGGCAGTACAGACGACTCGTTTGTTCGCTTTATGTTCCAATCTTCGGCTGCTTGAGTCAACGGCGCCTGCGCATTCAATCTGTGGACAAAATGGCGTTCACTCACCTGCGCTGACCATGAAAGCCGTTGAAAAACAAAGGATTTCCACCAAGGTCATTTCAAACCGGATTTCTTCCCGCTAGGCTTCATCCATGCGTTTCCAATCCCGTCTGCTTCTCGCCTTCTCCCTCCTCGTCGCTGCACCCGCAACCGCCCAGAACGGCGATGCCCGGTGGTTCTATCGGGACAGCGACATCACACCCGACCCGGCCTGGACGTTCGGCACGCTGCCCAATGGCCTTCGCTATGCGGTGCGGCGCAACGCGCTGCCGGCCGGCCAGGTCTCGATCCGACTGCGGGTCGATGCGGGTGCGCTCAACGAGGAAGATCACCAGCAGGGCTGGGCCCATTTCATCGAGCATATGGCATTTCGCGGCACGGCCAGCTTCAAGGATGGCGAGGCGCGCGAAACCTGGCAGAAACTGGGCGCGAGCTTCGGCAGCGACACCAATGCGTCGACCAGCGCGACCCAGACCGTTTATCAGCTCGACCTGCCTCATGCCGACAAGGCGAGCCTAGACACCAGCCTTCGCCTGCTGGCCGAAATGGCCGACACCGCTCGCTTCGACCCGGCCATCGTAGAGGCGGAGCGCAAGGTCGTGCTGGCCGAGAAGGGCCGCCGTCCCGAGCTCAACGTGCGCCTCAACGAAATATCCAAGCCGCTTTTCTACGCCGGCCTGAAATTCGCCGACCGCGACATCATCGGCACCGATGCGACGCTGGGCGGAGCCACGGCGGACGGGCTGCGCGCATTTTACGAGCGCTGGTACCGGCCGGAGCGCACCACGATCGTGATGGTGGGCGATGCCGATCCCAAGCTGATGGAAGAATTGATCGTCGCCCGCTTCGGCAGCTGGCAGGGCAGCGGGCCGGCGCCTGCCGATCCCGATTACGGCGCCATTGCCGACCCTCAGCAAAGCACGGCTGCGCTGGCCTATCCAGGCGCGCCTGCAGTGGCATCGGCCGTGTGGCTGCGGCCCTATGCGGATGAGGCCAACACGGTGGCGCGTGAGCGCGAGGATCTGGCCGACACGCTGGCGGTGCGCATCATCAACCGCCGGCTGGAGGCGCGGGCACGCGGCGCCGAGGCGCCGTTCATCGCGGCCAGTCTGGGCACCGGCACCACCCGCAACGTTGCGGACATGACCCAGCTTCAGGTGACGGCCCGCGACGGCAAGTGGCGGGACGGCGTGGTCGCCGCATTCGCCACGCTGGCCGATGCAACCGCCGCGCCGCCCAGCAAGGCGGAGATCGACCGTGAGCTCCAGAATGTCAGGCTCAGCACCACGGCGGCCGTGCAGGGCGATGCGACTGTCCGATCCAACGCGCGCGCCGACCAGCTCGTCTCCGCCATGGATACCGACAATGTCGTTGCGACCGCCGCCTATATCCACGACCTGATGGAAAGGCTCGGGACCGAGATGAGCCCAGAGCTGGTGCACCGCGCGATGAAGGGCATGTTCGAAGGTGCGGGCCCGCGCATGGCGTTGCTGACACCCACCGCAGTCGAAGGCGGCGCCGCCGCGGTCGCCGAAGCGCTGTCAGCCGCGCGCGCTGCAGCCCCCGCCGCGCGGCTCGCGGATCGTAGCGTCAGCATGGATGCATTGCCCGCCCTCGGCTCCCCGGGGCAGGAAGTCTCGCGCGAGCGGATCGAGGACATGGACGTGACGATCGTCCGCTTTGCCAACGGATCCAGTCTGACCTTCAAGCAGACCGATTTCGAGAAGGGCTCGGTGGCGGTTCAGCTTCGCTTCGGCAGCGGGATGGCGGGGCTGCCCGCCGACCAGCCGAGCCTGTCGTGGCTTTCGGGGCTGGTGGCACCGTCCGGACTGGCCGATCTCGACCTTGATGGGCTGGAACGGTTGCTGACCGGGCGCCGCATCGGGCTGAACTTCAGCCTGGGGCAGGATGCGCTGGTGCTGGCGTCCACCACCAACGGCACCGACCTTGCCGACCAGTTGCGGCTGTTCGCGACCAAGCTCGCTTACCCGCGTTGGGACGACGCGCTGTTCGCGCGATACCAGGCGAGCTTTCGCGATTCGAACGAACTGAGCTTCGCCTCCGCCTCCGCGCGTGCCAGCCGCGAGTTGCCGTCGCTGCTGATGGGCGGGGACAAGAGGTGGGAACCGCTGGAGACTGCAACCATCGGGCAGGCGACGCCGCAGGGCTTCAAGGACCTGTTCGGGCCGATGCTCGCCTCCGGCCCCGTGCAAGCAATCGTGGTCGGCGATGTCGATCTGGAAACCGCGGTCAACGCGATGAAGGGCACGATTGCTGCCCTGCCGGCGCGTCCGGCGGCGCCGACGCCCAATACGGACGTGCGTCCGCCAACGCCTTCTCCAGCGCCCGTGCGCTTCACGCATCGCGGCGACAAGAACCAGGCCTATGCCGCCATCGGCTGGAACACGTTCGGTGGACTGGAGCATCGCCGCGAACGCCGCGCACTCGCCGTCGCGGCCAACATGCTGCAGGTGCGCCTGTTCGAGCGGCTTCGCCAGGTCGAAGGCGCATCCTATTCGCCGGGCGCCTCGTCATCCTCGTCCGACCGGTTCAAGGATTGGGGTGTATTCTACGCAGCGTCCGAGCTGCGGCCCGAAAGCGTCGACACCTTCTACCGCATCGCACGCGAGATCGTGGCCGACCTCGCCGCCCGGCCCGCATCGGCTGCCGAGTTCGAGCGCGCGATCAATCCGGTGGTGAGCGGCATCGAACGGCGCGTGCGCACCAATGCCTATTGGCTGGGTGCGCTGGAGGACTGGACTGCCGAGCCTGTCTATGTGGAGGCGACCCGGACTTATCTCAGCGACTATCAGCGCCTTACTGCGGAGGATGTACGCGCCGCCGTCGCGACCTATGTTGCGGACGGTGGCGACTGGTCGATGGTGGTTCTTCCCGAACAGCCTTGATCGCTTCCACCCCGGCCGATCAGACCCTATGGATGAGCAGTGCAGAGCGGAGCAATCAGCAAGGAAAGCCGCAAGGCGATATCCTGGGCGCAGAGGGACGGTCCGCCGTCGCTCAAGCGGCAGCCCTTTTTCGACGACAAGAACCGGGCCTTCTGGATCCTTCATTCTGCGGGCTGGACGGGCTATTTCATGCTCCGCACGCTGGGGGGTATCGCGAACGGGCTCGGCTTCAGCTACGTCTTTCATACCCTGTTGCTGACGGCTGCCGGCTATTCGCTCACCCTGCTGATGGCCTCCGTCTATCGTCGGCTGATCAAGCTGCGTGCGATCGTCACCTGGCCCACCACCATCGCCATCGTGGTCATTGCCGCGGCGGGTTTTTCCGCGATCGAGACCTGGAGTTCGGCCGCGTTCGTCAATCCGGACATACGGCCGGCGGGGCTTCAATTGCTGGGCGCAATCGTGCTGGACGTCTCGCTGCTGGCTGCCTGGTCGGCGCTTTACTACAGCATCAACTATTACCTGCTGCTGGAAGAACAGTCGGACCAGCTGGCTCGGCTTGAGAGCCAGGCGAGTTCGGCGCAGCTGGCGATGCTACGCTATCAGCTTAATCCGCATTTCCTGTTCAACACGCTCAATTCCATCTCCACTCTGGTGCTGCTGAAACAGACCGAGCGCGCCAACATCATGCTTTCACGCCTGTCATCCTTTTTGCGCTATACTCTGGTCAACGAGCCGACCGGCCAGGTGACGGTGGAGCAGGAAGTGGAGACGCTGAAGCTCTATCTCGAGATCGAGAAGATGCGCTTCGAGGATCGACTGCGCACCCATTTCGACATCGATCCGTTCGCCGCCAAGGCAAGGCTGCCGTCGCTGCTGCTGCAGCCCTTGATCGAGAATGCCATCAAATATGCCGTCTCCCCGCAGGAAGATGGTGCCGACATCTCGGTCGAGGCACGCCATGTCGGAGATCGCGTCGTCATCAAGGTCGTGGACACGGGTCCGGGGGCGGACGCGCTCTATCCGGTGCGGGCCGAACAGTCGACCGGCGTCGGTCTGGCGAATATTCGGGACCGTCTGGCGCAAGCCTATGGCGACCGGCATCGTTTTGAGACTCAAACGAACATAAACGGGGGGTTCAGCGTTACCGTAGAAATCCCATTCCAGCTTGAATCCCCTGAGGAGAACCAATGACGATCCGTACCATCCTGGTCGATGACGAGCCGCTTGCCATTCAGGGCCTGCAGCTTCGCCTGGCGCGCCATGAGGACGTGGAAATCGTGGAAACCTGCTCCAACGGGCGCGAGGCCATTCGTGCCATCAAGACCCACAAGCCCGATCTCGTCTTCCTCGATATCCAGATGCCCGGCTTCGACGGCTTCTCGGTGGTGCAGGGCCTGATGGAGGTGGAGCCGCCCTTGTTCGTGTTCGTGACGGCCTATTCCGACCATGCCCTGCGCGGGTTCGAGGCAGGCGCCGTCGACTATCTGATGAAGCCGGTCGAGGACGAGCGGCTGGCCGACACGCTCGACCGCGTGCGCCAGCGCCTCAGCGAAAAGCGCAGCGTTGAGGAAGCGGGCAAGCTCAAGGAAGTGCTGGCCGAGGTCGCGCCCGACGCGGTCGAGAATGCCGATGGCGGCGATGACGGCCATGCGTCCAGCCGCTACGAAAAGCTGATCAACGTCAAGGATCGCGGCCAGATCTACCGCGTCGACGTCGACACGATCGAGACGGTCGAGGCCGCCGGCGATTACATGGTCATCAAGACCGCCGAGAATACCTTGATCCTGCGCGAAACCATGAAGGACCTGGAAAAGCGCCTCGACCCGCGCCGCTTCCAGCGCGTCCACCGGTCCACCATCGTCAACCTGGACCAGGTTCGCCAGGTCAAGCCCCACACCAACGGCGAATGCTTCCTGGTGCTGGATTCGGGCAGCCAGGTGAAAGTCAGCCGTTCCTACCGGGACGTGGTGGCACGTTTCGTCCACTGATCGGAGGCAGGCACGTGATCGCCCTTCTGACATCCATCATTGCACTTTCTGCGGCTGCGGCGGCCCCGCAGATGGTGATCGTGGATGAGAAGGCAGTCACCCGCGACGAGCCGCCGCCGCACGGCAATATCGGGATGAGCACGGCCTACCGCATCAGCGATGCCGTGCCCGCGCCCAAGGGGATGGAGTTCCGCAAGCGCGCGTTGCACCCGGGTGCGGCAATCGGTGTGCATCCGATCGCGCATGACGAGGTCTATTACGTCCTCTCGGGCGAGGGGGAAGTGACCTCGGACGGCCAGGTGGCACGGCTGACCGCCGGTATGGCCGCTTATCTGTACGACGGCGCGAAGGTGGGTATTCGCCAGTTGGGCGCGGAGCCGCTCGTGCTGATCATCGCCTATCCGGTGAAGCCCAGCTCCGACTGACGGCGCCTACCCGTCGACCGAAGCCCTGAGCTCGGCCGCATCGCCCACAGCCTGTTCGCCGACGAAGATGCTGTCCAGCCGCGTGCGAACCTGGCTGCGATAGTCTGTGCCGCGCTGGTGACGTGGGGCCGCGTGACAGATCTCGCTGGTAATCGCGGTCTTCACCCGATCCACCGCGGCTTCGTCGATCACGCCTACGCGCTGCAATTCTCGGCATAGCTGCACCAGCCCGGCGGCAGTCGCCTGCGCCCGCAGCCCGACATTGACGAGATCGTAATGCAATTTTTTGGCGTCTGCCGCTGTGGCCATTTTTGAGGCTCCTCTCTCCACCGGATCAACGCGCGGCCCTGATGTTCGTGCCCGCGCATGTCCGTTCCCCATTGTGGCAGGGAGTTTCCTGGCCAGGCAAGGCTTGACTATAAATCTATATAGGTAGAGTTTTGGCGCGTGACACGAACCCGCGCACTTTCGAATCATGCCCGTTCCCTGCTTGCGACTCTGTTGGAGGCGCAGGGCACGTGGCGGCATGGCTATGATCTCGCGCGGCTGACGGGGATCAAGTCGGGCACGCTCTATCCGCTGCTGATCCGGCTGGAGGCGCAGGGGCATCTGGAAGCACAATGGCAGCAACCGGTCGAGGGCGGGCGCCCGCCTCGCCACGCCTATCGGCTGACCGCAAGCGGGATGCAATTGGCAAAGGATAATCCGCCGCTCGCTGTGGCGTGCGAGACATGCGCCAGGGGGCTGAGGGCTTGAGGCGCCGGCTGGCCGTCCTGGCCTGCAGCCTCTTGCAGCACATATTGCCTGCTGACCTGCGCGCCTGGGCGCATGCGATCCGGTGCGAGACGGACGCCATCGAGAATGATGGGGAGGCGCTGCTGTTTGCGTTCGCAAGCCTCGGCGGCCTGGCGCCGCGTGCCTTCGCGTTTCGGCTTTTTCGCGCATGGGGCGCACTTGCATCGGGGGATTTCGTGATGAACATGGAAGAGGCAATGGCGCGCCCGCGGCTTATCGGATTCATGTGCGCGGGCGGAGCGGTGACGCTCGGTCTTCTTCACATGGTGCTGGCGGGCGCGCCTGCTCATTACATGCTCATCAACGTTGCGGCTTTAGCGATAGGATTGACCATTCTGGCAGTCGCTGTTCCACTCGCCGGCATGCTGCGGCTCGGCTCGGCGACACTGCTGCTGACGGCCGCCGCCGCCTTGCTCGCCACTGCCGTGTTCGGCAACCGCGTGGACGGTGCGGCGAGGTGGGTGGCGGTCGGATCGTTGTTCATCCAGCCAAGCCTCATCCTCCTGCCAATGATGATCGTCGCATTCGTGCGAAGGCGCGACGCGGCATCGACCGCCGCCATGATCATCGCCGCCTTGGCCATGGCGTTGCAGCCGGACCGCGCGATGATGGCCATGCTGTTCGCCGGCATGGCCCTGCTCGCTACGCTTCTTCCGGATCGCTACACCCTGACTGCCTGGATCGTGGCGACACTCGGCCTTGCCGTGACGCTCGGCCGGCCCGACACCTTGCCGGCCGTGCCCTTCGTAGACCAGATCCTCTACTCGGCATTCGACGTCCACCCTGTCGCCGGCATCGCAGTGCTGGCGGGATCGGCGCTGCTGGTCGTGCCGGCGATCCTCGGCTGGTTCAGCCACGGTGGGCAACGGCACCTGCATGCCGTGTTCGGCTGCGTCTGGCTTGCGGCGATCTGCGCGGCAGCCTTGGGCAACTATCCGACGCCGATAGTCGGATATGGCGGCAGTGCCGTGATCGGCTATGTGCTCAGCGTGGCGATGCTGCCGCCCCGTACTCTCCCCCGTGCGGCCGAACGCGGGCCGGCCAGGCACGGGCATGGAGATGATCGGGCCGAGCCGATGCGGCGCCTCGATACCGTGCAAGCCGCCTGACGGGCGAGAAGGCTGGACGAGGGCGGCGCGAGCCTTCAAGCATCCTGGCACGACATCGCCCGAGTCCCGGAGATCAGATTGCGCAAGACCTTCCTTGTTCCCGCCCTTCTTCTTGCCACGGCCGCAACTGCCCAGCCGCCCGCCGGTGCGCCCCAGCCTCTTCCGTTCGCCGACACTATCCCCGCCGCCCGCGACATCGCCTTTCCTGGCACGATGCGGATTGATGTGGATGCCAGCGACACGGCGCGCGCCATCTACCGGGTCAAACAGATCATCCCGGTGCCGCAGGCCGGGCGCTTCACCTTGCTCTACCCCGAATGGCTGCCGGGCAATCACGCCCCGCGCGGGCCGATCAACCTGGTGGCGGGATTCAAGTTCAGCGGTGGCGGCAGGACCTTGACCTGGAGCCGCGACCCCGCCGATGTCTACGCCTTCCATGTCGACGTGCCGGCGGGCGTGCGCGAGATCGTGGCCGAGTTCCAGCACCTGTCGCCGACGCAAGGCAATCAGGGCCGCATCACGATGACCCCCGACATGCTGAATGCGCAATGGGAGAAGATGTCGCTCTATCCGGCCGGCTATTTCGTCCGCAACATTCCCGTCCAGGCGAACATCACCCTGCCGAAGGGATGGAGCGCGGCGACCTCGCTCGACGTGGTGTCGAAGCGCGGCGACACGATCAGCTACAAGCCGGTGTCATACGAGACGTTCGTGGACTCGCCTGTATTCGCCGGCCGCTATCATCGGCGCGAGGAACTGGCCGACAACGTCAACCTCAACATCTTCGCCGATCGTCCGGCCGACCTCGCCGCCAAGCCCGAGCAGATCGAGGCGCATCGCCGCCTGGTCGACCAGGCGCTGAAGCTCTACGGCGCGGTCCATTTCGACGAATATGAGTTTCTGCTGGCGCTGACCGAGCAGCTGGGCGGAATCGGGCTCGAGCATCTGAGGAGCTCGGAGAACAGCCGCCCGCGCGATTATTTCACGGGATGGGACAAGGGCTCGGCCGGCCGCGACCTGCTGGCGCACGAGATGAACCACAGCTGGGACGGCAAATATCGCCGCGGCGCCGACCTGTGGACGCCCGATTACCGCACACCGATGCGCAACAGCCTGTTGTGGGTCTATGAAGGCCAGACTCAATTCTGGGGCAACATCCTGTCGGCGCGGTCGGGCATGATGCCGGCCGAGGACGTGCGCGCGGAACTGGCCCGCACCGCGGCTTATTACGACACCTTGCCGGGCCGGTCGTGGCGGCCGCTGGTCGATACCACCAACGATCCCATCATCAACGCGCGCCGGCCGACGCCGTGGAGCAGCTGGCAGCGGTCGGAGGATTACTACTCGGAAGGCATGCTGGTCTGGCTCGACGTCGACAGTCGCATCCGGGAGATGACCGGCGGGCAGCGCTCGATCGACGATTTCGCCCGCGCCTTCTTCGGCATCAACCCGGGCGAGGAGGGGCAGCGCACCTACACGTTCGAGGATGTGGTGACGACGCTGAACGCGATCGCGCCCTACGATTGGGCCGGTTACCTTACGACCCGGGTCAACACGCCAGGCAAGGCGCCGCTGGAGTGGATCGAGCGCGGCGGGTATCGCCTGGTCTATCGCGACACGCCGCCCGCTTACTTCTCGGCACGCGAGAAGGCGCGCAAGATGCTGGACCTCACCTATACGATCGGCGTGACGGTCGGTGCCGGTGGATCGATCGACAGCGTCGCGTGGGATTCGCCCCTGTTCAATGAGGGGATTACCGGCGGGTCGACGATCGTCGCGATCAACGGCCGCGCCTATTCCGATGAAGACTTCAAGGGGGCGATCACGGCCGCGAAGGGGAGCAAGGAGCCGGTCAAGCTGCTGATCAAGAAGGGCGACCTCTACCGCGAGGTCGCGCTCGATTACCATGACGGGCTGCGATACCCCGATCTGGAGAAGGTCGGGACCGGCCCTTCGTCTCTCGACGCCCTGCTCGCACCGCTCTGACCTGAGGCCATGATGATCCGATCGCTCCTTCTTGCCGGCACGATTGCGCTCGCCGGTTGCGCTACCGCTCAGCAGCAGGCCGTGCCCGCCGCGCCGGACTGGGCTGCCCTGCCAAGCGCGTCCGCGAAGACGGAGGCGGCGCTGGATCGGATCGAGGCGCTGAACCCGCGCCTCAACGCGGTCATCGCCGTCGATCCGACCGCACGCGAACAGGCGCGCAGCCTGGACGTGCAGCGCAACGCGCGCGGGCCGTTGTTCGGCTGGCCAATCCTGGTGAAGGACAATGTGGAGACCGCGGGTCCGTTGCCGACGACGGCGGGCAGCCTGGCGCTGAAGGACAATGTCACCGGCCGCGATGCGCCTCTGGTGGCGGGCTTGAGGGCTGCGGGCGCGGTGATCGTCGGCAAGGCGAACCTCAGCGAGTGGGCCAACATCCGGTCGAACGCCTCGATTTCCGGCTGGAGCGCGGTGGGCGGGCAGACGCGGAACCCGCATGCCACGAACCGCAACACGTGCGGGTCGAGCTCGGGCAGCGGATCGGCGGTGGCGGCAGGCATGGTGCCGGCCGCGATCGGCAGCGAGACGGACGGGTCGATCACCTGCCCGGCGGCGATCAACGGCATCGTTGGGTTCAAGCCCACGGTCGGCCTGGTCAGCCGCACGCATATCGTGCCGATCAGCCACAGCCAGGACACGGCCGGACCGATGACGCGGACGGTCCGCGACGCGGCGTTGGTGCTGGCCGCGATGGCGGGCAGCGACCCGGCCGATCCGGCGACGGCGGAGGCAGACCGGCACCGCGTCGATTATGCCGGCAGCCTGTCGGCGCAGTCGCTGCGCGGTGCGCGGATCGGCGTGATGCGCTTCGCCAGCGGGTTCGGCACCGACCCGGCGTTCGAGGAGGCGCTGCGGACGCTGCAGGCGCAGGGCGCGATCCTGGTCGAGATCAAGGCGTTTGAACGCAGCGGCATCGGACAGGCCGAGTATAAGGTCCTGCTGACCGAGCTGAAGGCGGACATGAACGCCTATCTCGCGACCACGCCGGCAAGCGTCACCACGCGCACGCTGGCCGACCTCATCGCCTTCAACAAGGCCAATGCCGAGACCGAGATGCCGCTATTTGGACAGGAGACGTTCGAGGAGGCCGAGGCGACCAAGGGCCTCGATGACCCCGAATATAGGGCCGCGCGCGCGACCAGCCTGCGCAAGGCGGGTGTCGAGGGCATCGACAAGCTGCTGAAGGACAACCAGGTCATTGCGCTGGTCGGGCCGACCATGGCGCCGGCCTGGCCGATCGACGCGGTCAATGGCGACCAGATAGCAGGCGGCGGCGCGGGCAACCTGGCGGCGGTGGCGGGTTATCCGCACCTCACCGTGCCGATGGGACAGGTGAAGGGACTGCCGGTGGGACTGAGCTTCATCGGGCCGAAATGGTCCGACGCGCTGATCCTGTCGCTCGGTTACGCCTATGAGCAGGCGTCGATGAAGCGGGTGGAGCCGCGCTTCCTGCCCTCGATCGAGGAAGCACCGGAGATCGCGCCCTATCTGAGGCCCGCCGCACGCTGAGGCGCCTGGTCCGGACCGCGCTGGGGATCATCTACCTTCTGGCGGGGGTGCTGCACCTCGTTTTGCCGCGGCCGTTTCTGTCGATCATGCCGGGATGGGTGCCCGAGCCCGAGTTGACGGTCGCGCTGACCGGCGTGGCGGAGATTGCCGGCGCGCTGGCGCTGTTGCAGCCGTGGCACCCCGGGTTGCGGCGCGCAGGTGGGATTGGGCTGGCGCTCTATGCGGTCGGTGTGTTTCCCGCCAACATCAACCACATGCTGATCGACATGGGATCGGCCACGCCTGCGCTCGGCTGGACCTATCACGGACCGCGCATGCTGTTGCAGCCGGTGCTGGTCTGGCTTGCATTGTGGACGGGAGGCGGCCTGCGACGCCAAAGGTCACGAAAGCCACGCCGCGGGGAAAATCCGCTCAATCAATAGGCGGCATTTTGATCGAGCCAGTCGATAAGTGCGGGAATGAGAAGGAGCCGGGAACATCCATGCCACGGCCCGGGCCCTGTAGGAAAATGCAAAAAGGCGGGACCGCGCCCTGAAACGGCACCGGCGGGTTGAGCCGCCCGTCCGCTGCGGGCACGGTGGCCGCGGCAGGAGGATGGAGCAGCCATGGCGACGCACCGCATCTACACGACCAGCTTCGCGAGCGTGTACCCGCATTATGTGAACAAGGCCGAGCGCAAGGGGCGGACCAAGGCCGAGGTGGACGCGATCATCACCTGGCTGACCGGCTATTCGGCCGAGGGCCTGGAGCGCGTGATCGCCGATCGTACCGATTTCGAGACATTCTTTGCGCAGGCGCCGGCCATGAACCCGGCGCGTGCATCGATCACCGGCAGCGTGTGCGGCGTGCGCGTGGAAGACGTGGAGGAGCCGCTCATGCGCGAGATACGCTACCTCGACAAATTGATCGACGAACTCGCCAAGGGCCGGAAGATGGACAAGATATTGCGGGCGCAAGGCTGATGCGGAGAGGGCGCGATGTGCAACGAAGTCAGGCGCATGGTCGCGCTGGGTCAGGTGCGGGACGATTTCAGCGAGGTGCGGATCGTGCCACGCTTCCCCGAAGGCCTGCCCAATTTCCAGCCGCTGGAGAGCATTCGCATCACCGACACCAACGCGATCGTGCGCAGCGGGGTGGATGGGCCCGAGCTGGTGATGCGGCGGTGGAGCTGGCCGGGGCCGTCGGGCAAGCCGGTCTATAATTATCGGTCGGAAGGGCGGAGCTTCCGGAACGGCGAGAGCGGCGGGCGGTGCCTGGTGATCGCAGACGGCTTCTACGAGTTCACCGCGCATTCGGACCCCAAGTCGAAGCGCAAGCACAAGTGGCTGTTCACCAAGGCTGGAGAGCCATTCTTCTGCATCGCCGGCCTGTGGCGGCGCGACGCCGCGGTGGGGGAGGCGTTTACATTGCTCACCACCGAGCCGGGGCCGGACGTGGCGCCATATCACAGCCGCCAGATCTGCGTGCTGGAGCGGAGCGATTGGGCGCGATGGCTGGACGATGCGGTGCCGGCGGGCGAGGTGCTGGGGGCGCTGGTGGCGGGGCGGTTGGAGGTGAGCCAAGTGGGGTGAGCTAGTCACCTCTTAGTTGAAAAGCGTACAAGAAGTTGTACGTTACGAAACATGGAAGCCATCAGCATCTCCGAAGCGCGCGCCAACATGAAGGCGGTTGTGGACAAGGTCGTCGCCGACAAGGCGCCGCTCGCTATCACGCGGCAGCGGGGCGAGGGCGTGGTGATGATCTCGGCCAGCGAGTGGGCGTCGATCGAGGAGACGCTCTACCTGTTGCGGTCGCCAAAGAATGCGGAGCGGTTGCTGGAGGCGGTGCGCGGGCTCAAGGCCGGGCAAGGCGAAGAGCATGAACTGATCGAGCCGTGAAGATCGTCTTCTGGCCGACGGCCTGGGAAGATTATCTCTATTGGCAGGCGGAAGACGCCAAGGTGCTGGCGCGGGTCAACGCGCTTCTAAAGGAAGCCTCACGCGATCCGTTTCGCGGCACCGGCAAGCCGGAGCCGCTAGGTGGAGCCTTAAGCGGCTGGTGGTCGCGGCGGATCAACCAGGAGCATCGGCTGGTCTATCGGGTGAGCGGCAAGGGTGAGGCAGAGGCGCTGGCAGTGGCGCAGTGTCGGTATTGTTATTGAGCGGTAAGTTGCAAGATCAATAGCTGTCCGGGAACTAAAAAGTTATATCTAGGCTTCACTTGCATGATGCACTTCAAGAACGCATGCCCTTACTTCTAAACTGTGATTGTAAGCTGTCACTCATTGGATAAATACTGCGTCACTGGGATCTTGCCCGCGCCGCATCCTTGGCAATCTTGCGAGATCTCACCTCTTCTTGCTTAGCCTTGTATATTTCAACGTCACCAGGAGTATGGCAATACTGAGAAATCTTCGGCGCTTCCGAGGCGTCAAATAGAAGCTCTAGCCGAGTTAGCTTCCAGGCGCCTGCACTTCTTCTAAAATCCGCCAAGTAAAATCCATTAGAATTCTTCAGGAATTTATCATCTCCTTCGTCGATGAAATTAGCAGTTCTCCAGTAACCGCGAGCAGTTTTCCCGTCCCGTGCACGAACAAAGGCGATAGGCTCTGACGCAATCTGAGCTCCGCTTCGACGGGCCACTGAGTCGTTCACTCCCGCCAAACCATTGTCGCGCCTCGAACGCCCTAGCGATATCCACTCACCTTTTCCGCGAGCTTGGTAAGCGGGCCTAACATCTGCAGTGTCAGCCGCAGACGCCAACTTCCAATAAAGTTGCATCGTTTGATTGGAGGGTATACGCGCTTCGGCAATTTCCGAAGGAGGCAATGCCGCGCCGGACAGACATTCCCGCTCTTTAGCGTTAGCTGTTAATTCGCCGATAACGGGGCCAATCCATACCTGCGCGATAGCAGCAGTAGCTCCCAGGCCCAACGTTGTAGCTACCGCCACAACGTGACGCGAAATTCGGCACACGCTACTATACATCTTCGCTCCCCCCGAAGCATTCCATCAAGCCAAAGCTAGTAAGACAGAATTATGCCTGTCAGCAAGTAGCATCGGTTCTTCGATGGCGTGCCCGTGTGAGCCATATCGACCTTACCCACGATCCTTACTCTGCTTCGACAAGAATAGTGATCGGGTGCCGGTGCCTCAATCATGCTCCCGGTCGCCTGCGCCCATGTAGAGTTGGCTACCGGTTTGCTTGAAGACCTGGCTCATGGCGGCCATGCCGGCTTCGGCTTCGTCCTGCGCCATTCCCCTCACCCCGCTCAGCTTCGCTGAGTCGCCCTCTCCCGCAAGGGGAGAGGGGCCAGTAGCGGCCAGAAAGGTGTCGGCGGGGGCGTTCTGCTTGGCGGCGAAGTCGCGCACTTCTTGGGTAATCTTCATGCTGCAGAATTTTGGGCCGCACATGGAGCAAAAGTGGGCGGACTTGGCACCCTCCGCGGGGAGGGTTTGGTCGTGATACTGTTCGGCCGTATCCGGGTCGAGCGACAGGTTGAACTGGTCGCGCCAGCGGAATTCGAAGCGGGCGCGGCTTAGGGCGTCGTCCCTCACCTTCGCGGCGGGGTGGCCCTTGGCGAGGTCGGCGGCGTGGGCGGCTAGTTTGTAGGTGACGACGCCGACCTTGACGTCGTCGCGGTCGGGGAGGCCGAGATGCTCCTTGGGGGTGACGTAGCAGAGCATCGCCGTGCCGAACCAGCCGATCATGGCGGCGCCGATCGCGCTGGTGATGTGGTCGTAGCCCGGCGCGATGTCGGTGGTGAGCGGCCCGAGGGTGTAGAAGGGCGCCTCGCCGCAGGCTTCGAGCTGCTTGTCCATATTGGCCTTGATCTTGTGCATCGGCACGTGGCCGGGGCCTTCGATCATCACCTGGCAGTCATGCTTCCAGGCGATCTGGGTGAGCTCGCCAAGGGTGGCAAGCTCGGCGAACTGGGCTTCGTCGTTTGCGTCGGCGATGGAGCCGGGGCGCAGGCCATCGCCGAGCGAGAAGGCGATGTCGTATGCCTTCATGATCTCGCAGATTTCCTCGAAGCGGGTGTAGAGGAAGCTCTCCTGATGGTGGGCGAGGCACCATTTGGCCATGATCGAGCCGCCGCGGGAGACGATGCCGGTGACGCGCTTGGCCGTTATCGGGATGTAGGGGAGGCGGACGCCCGCGTGGATGGTGAAATAGTCCACGCCCTGTTCGGCCTGCTCGATCAGCGTGTCGCGGTAGATCTCCCAATTGAGGTCCTCGGCAATGCCGCCGACTTTCTCCAGCGCCTGGTAGATGGGGACGGTGCCGATGGGGACGGGGCTGTTGCGCATGATCCATTCGCGGGTGTCGTGGATGTTGCGGCCCGTCGACAGGTCCATCACCGTGTCGGCGCCCCAGCGGATCGCCCACACCATCTTGTCGACCTCTGACGCGACATCGGAGGCGACGGCGCTGTTGCCGATATTGGCGTTGATCTTTGTCAGGAAATTGCGGCCGATCGCCATCGGCTCGGTTTCGGGATGGTTGATGTTGTTGGGGATGATGGCCCGGCCGCGGGCGACCTCGTCACGGACGAATTCGGGGGTGACGTAGTCGGGGATGGAGGCGCCGAAATCCTGGCCGTCGCGGTGGTATTCGGCGAGGCGGGCGCGGCCCAGGTTCTCGCGCTCGGCGACATATTCCATCTCGGGGGTGATGATGCCTTTGCGGGCATAATGCATCTGCGTCACGTTGGCGCCGGGACGGGCGCGCAGGACGTGGCGGCGGACGTTGGGGAAGGGCTGGACGCCGCCGGACCGGTCGGGGCCGAGCTGGCCGTTATCCTCTGGGCGGACCTCGCGCTGGAGGACTTCCTCGACATCGCCGCGGGCGCGGATCCAGTCGCGGCGCAGTTCCGGCAGGCCGGTCATGATGTCGATGGTGGCGTTCGGGTCGGTATAGGGGCCGGAGCAGTCGTAGACGCGGACCGGGGCCTCGCCGGAGGAGGGCTCCAGCGTGATCTCGCGCATGGCGACGCGGTGGGGGCCGACGTGGATCTTGCGGCTGCCACGGATCGGGCCGGTGGTGACTTTGAGTTCGGTGCGGGCGGGAATGTCGGCCATGTGTGTAACTCCTCTCCATTGGAGGGAGTGCGGGAGGTTGTGCCCGAACTCCGCTCCCTACGCCGGTGTCAGCCGGATCAGGTTCTACGGGTCGAGAGCTGCGGCCCTCCTCTCAACCGCTGCAACAGCGGTCCCCCGGGGAATGACGGCAGCATAGGGGCAAGTGCGGGCGGGAGGAAGCGGCAAAGCGTTTGTGAGGAAGCGTTGCGGACCCCACCATCAGTCAGTCTTTTTTCGCCATTGGTTATATGGCAGGGGCACCGCCGGCGGGATTAGGCACCTCGCTTGTAGTCAGTTGCGTATCTGTGGAGTTCGGGCGGGGTTAGTGGGGTGAATGCAGGCGTGATGGGCTGCCGGCGGCGTGATGCCGCGGCGGATGCCCCTTCTCATATTCTGAAGACGGCGCGCGAGCGTACGGGTTTGTGGCGCGAGGCCGCAGGCCTGGTCGCCGCGGCGATGCTGCTGGTGCCCGGCACCGGCGCGGCGCAGACGGGCGCGACCACCACCACCTATTCGAACACCAGCGAGTCCGAGACGTTCGGCATGTTGTGGGGCTCGCGATGCGTGTCGCGAACCTTCGAATCCACCTCCACCGGCTTCGTCAATGACGTGAAGCTCGGCACGGTCGTCGAGCATAGCCGGCGCGGGGAGGTGAGCATCAGGCTGATCTCGCCCGCGGGCACGAGCCGGACCCTGCTCAATACCAGCGACAGCACGGCCGCCAACCTCAACGTCCGCTTCGACGATGCGGCGTCGCAGTCGGTGTCCAACTATGCCGGTGCGTCGAACGACAGCATCAGCAACGCGCCCTACCAGCGGACCTACCGGCCGGCACAAACGCTGAGCGGGTTCGACGGGCAGGCGGCGGCGGGCACCTGGACGCTGGAAATCTGCGATACCGCGTCCACCAACAGCAGCTGGGGCGACTGGTATGGCGGGACGTTCCGCAGCGCCGAGCTGACCATCACGTCGAGCCAGCGCGCCGACCTGTCGCTCAGCATGTCGGTGAGCAGCAGCAGCCCGGCGAGCGGCGCCAACGTCACCTATACGCTGAACCTCAACAATTCGGCTGGGTCGTCCACGGCTGCGAACGTGACGGTGGAGGATGTGCTGCCGGCCGGGACCAGCTTCGTGTCGTCGAGTGGCAATGGAAGTTACGATTCCGAGACGGGCATCTGGACGCTGGCCCAGGTGGCCGGCGGCAGCACGCACCAGCTTCGCATCATCGCCAGGGTGACGGCCACGCAGGGCGCGCCGATCACCAACGTGGCGGAGGTGGCGTCCTCGTCGCTGTTCGATCCGGATTCCACGCCGGGCAACGGGGCGAACGAGGACGACCGCGCGAGCGCCACCTTCACCGTGTCGGGCACGCGCACGGCGGGCACGTCGCCCAACCTCACCTGCCCTGCGGGCAGCCTGCTGTTCGACTGGGACGGGCGCAGCTGGAGCGGCGGGTCGACAAGTGGCAATTACAACCTGACGGGGCTCGGCACGGTCAACTTCGCGCTGAGCAACCAGGGGCAGTGGCTGAACCTCGACCAATTGGGCGGGCAGACGCCGCGCACCGGCAATGCCATCACCGGCGGCTACAGCCCGGCGCAGAACGTTCTGATCCAGGCGGTCAACATGGCGAACCGCAGCCAGGTGGCGAGCACCGTCATCACCCTGCCGGCAGCGGTAAGCGGCGCGCAATTCCGCATTTTCGACGTCGATTACAACGAGAACCAGTTCGCCGACCGCGTTCGGGTGGTGGGCAGCCTGGGCGGCGTGCCGGTGATGCCGACGCTGACCAACGGCACGTCCAATTATGTGATCGGCAACGAGGCGTTCGGCGATGTCGTCACCGACGACAATCGCAGCGGCGCCAACGTGGTGGTGACCTTCACCAGCGCGATCGACAAGATCACGGTCGAATATGGCAACTGGTCGGACGCGCCGTCCGATCCGGGGCAGCAGGCGATCGCGCTCCACGACATCCTGATGTGCGCACCAGGCGCCGACTTGGCTGTGTCCAAGTCGTCGGCGATCGCGGGCGATGCGGCGCTCGCCTACAACGTCCCGGGCACCGACGTGATCTACACGATCACCGTCGCCAATAACGGACCGGCGGCGCTGACCGGCAACAGCCTGTTCCTGGTCGATCCGCTGCCGCCGCAGACCACCTTCTTCTTCGGCGATGCGGATGGGAACGGGCCGGGCACGCAGGCCGTGAACTTCGCCAATTCAGGGTCTGGCCTGACCTGGAACTACGGCACGGACGTGCGCTTCTCCAACGGCAGCACGACGCCGACCAGCCTGGCGCAATGCACCTACACGCCGACCAGCCAGCTCGACACCAACGTCAAGTATATCTGCATCAATCCCAAGGGCGTGATGGCGGGCAAGACGGGTTCGACCACCCCCAGCTTCGGCATCTCTTTCCGCACGCGGGTCAAGTAAGGCGGAGCCAAGCACTGGCAGAGCGGTTGTTCATCCCTATCTGACGCGAACGCCCGGCGGGGGCGGCGAGATAGGAGAATGTGATGCCCGACGAGGAAAAGCAGCCGCGCAGGCTCCAGGTCGCGAACATGCGGCCGGAGGATAGCGGGCGAGGCCTCGCCAGGCTGCCGCGCACGATCATGGCGGCGCTTGCCCTCAACGAGGGCGACGTGATCGAGCTGACCGGGAAGCGCGCCACGCCGGCGCGCGCGGTATCGTCCTACGCAGAGGATGAGGGGCTGGACATCATCCGGCTGGACGGCCTGCAGAGGGCCAATGCCGAGATCGGATCGGGCGATTTCGTGACCATCCGCAAGGCCGAGTCCAAGCCCGCCACCCGCGTCGTGCTGGCGCCCGCACAAAAGAACCTGCGGCTGGAAGGGTCGGGCCAGGCGCTGAAGCGCAGCTTCGGCATGCGGCCGATGACGGCGGGCGACGTGGTCGCCACCACCGGGCAGCAGCAGGTCCAGCGCGGCGACATCCCGCCCGAGCTTCGCCAATTGTTCAATGCGCCCGCCTATGCGCTTCAGGAAGTTCGCCTGACGGTGGTGTCCACCGCGCCCAAGGGCGTGGTGCATATCGACGGCAATACCGAAATCGAGCTCAGGTCCGAATATACCGAAGCCGCGGACGCGCGCCGGGCCGACGTCACCTATGACGATATCGGCGGCATGGGTTCTACGATCGACCAGCTTCGCGAGATGGTGGAGCTGCCGCTCCGCTATCCCGAGATATTCGAGCGGCTGGGCGTGGATCCGCCCAAGGGCGTGCTCCTCTATGGCCCTCCCGGCACCGGCAAGACGCGGCTGGCGCGTGCGGTGGCGAACGAGAGCGATGCCAGTTTCTTCCACATTGCCGGGCCGGAGATCATGGGATCGGCCTATGGCGAGAGCGAGAAGCACTTGCGCGAGATTTTCGAGGAAGCGGCCAAGTCTTCGCCGGCCATCGTCTTCATCGACGAGATCGATTCGATCGCGCCCAAGCGGGGCCAGGTGAGCGGCGAGACCGAGAAACGCCTGGTCGCGCAGCTGCTGACCCTGATGGACGGGCTGGAGCCGCGCCAGAATCTGGTGGTGATTGCGGCGACCAACCGGCCGGAGGCGATCGACGAGGCACTCAGGCGGCCGGGTCGTTTCGACCGCGAGATCGTGGTCGGCGTACCGGACGAGAATGGCCGGCGCGAGATATTGGGCATCCACACGCGCGGCATGCCGCTGGGCGAGGATGTCGAGCTGCAGGAACTGGCACGGCAGACCTATGGCTTCGTCGGTGCGGACTTGGCGGCGTTGACGCGCGAGGCGGCGATCGAGGCGGTGCGCCGGATCATGCCCAAGATTAACCTGGAGGATGGCACTATCCCGCCCGAGGTGCTGGATGCGCTGTCGGTGTGCCGCAACGATTTCGAACAGGCGCTGAAGCGCGTGCAGCCGAGCGCGATGCGCGAGGTGATGGTGCAGGTGCCGAATATCGGCTGGGACGATGTCGGCGGGCTGGACGATGCGCAGACGCGTTTGCGCGAGGGCGTCGAATTGCCGCTGAAGGATCCCGAGGCGTTCAGGCGCCTGGGCATCCGGCCGGCCAAGGGCTTCCTGCTCTACGGGCCGCCGGGCACGGGCAAGACCCTGCTCGCCAAGGCGGCGGCGCGCGAGGCGCAGGCGAACTTCATCGCCACCAAGTCGAGTGACCTGCTGTCCAAATGGTATGGCGAGAGCGAGCAGCAGATCGCCAAGCTGTTTGCGCGGGCGCGGCAGGTGGCGCCGACGGTGATCTTCATCGACGAACTGGACAGTCTGGTGCCGGCGCGTGGCGGCGGCATGGGCGAGCCGCAGGTGACCGAGCGGGTGGTGAACACCATCCTGGCCGAGATGGACGGGCTGGAGGAACTTCAGTCCGTGGTGGTGATCGGCGCGACCAATCGGCCGAACCTGATCGATCCCGCCTTGCTGCGGCCTGGCCGCTTCGACGAGCTGATCTATGTATCGGTGCCTGACGCGGCGGGGCGGCTGCGCATCCTGCAAATTCATACGGAGGAAATGCCGCTGGCCGCCGACGTCGACCTGGATGCGCTGGCGCGGCGAAGCGACCGCTTCACGGGTGCGGACCTGGAGGATCTCGTCCGCCGGGCAGGCCTGTTCGCATTGCGCGAGAATATCGGGGCGAACACCGTCACCATGGCGCATTTCGACAAGGCGCTGGAGGAAACGCGGGCGTCGGTGACGCCCGAGATGGAAGCCGATTACGAGCGCATCCAGGCGAGCATCAAGCAGGATGCGATGTCGAGCAATGCCGGCATCGGCTTCATCGCGCCGGGTATGCTTACGCCGCGCGGACCGAAGGGTTGAAGCGCAGCAGCATCCACAGGGTCAAGGCGAGCATCAGGGCGGCGACGGTGACAAAGGGAACGGCTAGGCCAAGGCTGTAGAGCGCCACGCCCGCCGCCGGCGCGGCGACGAAGGCCGCGCCGTTCACCGACGTCGTCATGCCGGCGATCTCATTCTGCTCGTGCGGCTCCACCGCCAGCGACGCTCCGCTGGTGTAGCCGGGGCGGAAGAAGCCGAAGCCGATCGAGGACACTGCGAAGCCCAGCGTGATGCCGTACATGCCGGTCGACAGGCCGGCCAGCATCGCGCCGCTTGCGGACAGGAGGCAGCCGACGATCACCAGTTCGCGCGGCGCAAGACGCAAGAGCGGGATCAGCCACCATTGGGCAAGCAGCGTCGCCGCCGCACCGGCCATCAGCACGATGGCAATGGCGTGCTGCGCCTCGCCCAGCGGCAGCGACAGGCGGTCGATGACGAGGAAGCCGATCGTGCCGAGCATGGCGGCATGGCCGTGCCCGCCGACCAGGCCGATGAGGTTCCAGCGCAGCACGCGCGGGTCGCGCCAGGCGAGCTTCGCCGGCACGTCCTCGTCCGCTGCGCCCGCGCCGTCGTCAAGGCCCAAAGCAGGGAAGGAGATGATGCGGCCGCGCGCGGCATGGGCGGGAGCGTCGTCGGGGATGAGCAGGATGATGGCGGCGAGCACGGCCACGCCGATCGCGGCAAAGGCCACGAGCGGACCGGAAAGGCCGAGCGGCGCGACGATGAACAGCGGCGCAATGGCCGGGCCGATGATGGTGCCGAGCCCGAAGGAGGAAGCGATGGCGGCAAGCGCGTTGGTGCGCTGCTCCCCGTCTGTCCGGGCGGCGACATAGGCCTGGACGGCGGGCGGGGCGGCCGAACCCCAGCCGCCGTAGAAGGATCGGCCGAAGATGAAGAGGATGAAGGCCGCGCTCGCCGAGATGGTGCCGCGCAGTCCGGCGGCGAGCACGAGGCCGCACAGAAGCATGGAGATGACGAAGCCGATGATGCCGAGCCGCATCATGGCGCGGCGTCCGCGATGGTCGGCACGCCGGGCCCAGAACGGGGCGGTCAGCACCCAGATGATCGCGGACAGGCTGAAGGCGACGGTGATCAGGAAGTCCGATATGCCGATCCCGCGGCCGATGGCGGGCATCAGCGATTGCAGCGCGGTATTGCCCGACGCGGTCACCAGCATGATCGTGAACAGCAGGGCAAAGCGCCCGCGCGGAAGGCCTGGGTTCTTGGCCGGGGCGGATCGATCGTCGGTGTTCATGGCGGCGTTCGGGCGTCCCGTCGGTTCGTGATGAAACCGCAAGCCGACCGGCGGGTTTCATGCTGCGGCCTTGCCTTCGCCCTTCTGTTTTGCCAACGCAACCGCTGCCTTCACGAACCCAGGAACAATCATGTCATTTTCAGGCGAACAAGCGCGACCGACCAACGCCTTCAAACCTGTATCGCGTGGGCCGTCGTGGCAGTTCCTGGTCGGCTTCATCAAGCATCCGGTGATGGTCGGGTCGATCATCCCCTCGTCGGTCAAGCTGATCGAGAAGATGCTGGCACCCGTCGACTGGGCCAATACCAAGCTGTTCGTGGAATATGGGCCGGGTGTCGGCACCTTCACCCAGCACATCCTGGACCGGATGGCGCCGGACGCGACTCTGGTCACGATCGATACCAATGCCGACTTTACCGAATTCCTGACGCGCAAGTTCGCGGATTCGCGGCTGCGCGCGGTGACCGCTTCGGCGGCCGACGTGAACGAGATCATCGCCGAGATGGGGTTCGAGAAAGCCGACTATATCCTGTCCGGCCTGCCATTCTCCACCCTGCCGCCGGGCGTGGGGCCGAAGATTGCCGAGGAGACGGCAGCCGCGATCCGGCCGGGCGGGGCGTTCCTGGTCTACCAATTCTCGCCCAAGGTGCGCGACTTCATCGCGCCGCATTTCACGCGCATCGACAAGGGCTTCGAATGGTGGAACGTGCCGCCGGCGACGCTCTTCTGGGCGTGGAAGGACTGATTTCACGCAAAGGCGCGAAGGCGCGAAGCGCATCTATCTCTTCTTCGCGCCTTAGCGCCTTCGCGTGAGATTTTGTTTGCGCGGAGGCGCGGAGGGGTCGAGCCAGGTGGCGTGGTTTGTGGCTTGACGCGATTGAAGGCGGGCTTCGCTCGCACCGAGCTCTCTGCGGCTCTGCGCGAACCCTTATCTTCCGTCGAGGCCGAAGTTGAGGCGGCGGGTGACGTTATAGTCTAGGATCGCGACCAGGAAGTGGGCGATACCCCACTTGATGCGGTTGAAGGGGGTGCGCCAGGCGACATAGCCGGCGCGCGTGATCGGCTGGCTGTCGGCGACCTCGCGGTCGACCAGGGTGCGCATCTGCGCTGCGAAGGTCGCATCCTCGACGCGCAGCATCATCTCGAGGTTGAGATAAAGACTGCGCATGTCGAAATTGGCCGAGCCGATATGGACCACATCGTCCACCACGAACAATTTGGTGTGCAGCTTGGTCGGCTGATATTCGTAGATCTCGACTCCGCGCTTCAGCAGGCGCCAGTAATTGTGGCGCGCGGCCATGATGGTGGCGCTGTTGTCCGATCTGGCGGCCGTGATGACGCGGGCCTTGCCGCCGCGGGCGGCGACGCCGCCGATCCGGCGCAGCATGCCGAGGCTGGGTGCGAAATAGGCGGCGATCATGTCGAGGCGCCTCGCCCGCATCATGTCGTTCTTGACGGCGCGTGCCCAGGGGCTGAGCCGCCGGGTTGGGCCGCCGAACAGCCAGTGAAGCCGGCCATGGCTGTGGCTGTGGCTGGACAGCATGCGGCGCAGGGTGCGGATCTTGGCCTTCGGGTCCTGCGCCCACTTGAACAGATTGTCGAAATAATCGGCGAGGCAGGCGAGGCCCGGTCCCTCCACCTTGAGACCGAGGTCGCGCCAGGCACCTTCGCCCACGCTGCCGAAATAATCATCGGCGACGTTGAAACCGCCGACCAGGACGATGTCGCCGTCCGCCATGGCGAGTTTCTGGTGATTGCGCAGCAGATAGCGACGACCCAGGCGCGGCGTGAAGCGGCAGAAGCGGGCTTTTGTCCGCGCCAGCGCCTCGAAGAAGTCCGACTTGGCGCCATCGCTGCCGAAGCCGTCGACCAGCAAGGTGACATCCACGCCGCGCCCGGCGGCGGCGATCAATGCGTCGCGGACCCGGCGACCCGATTCATCGTCGAGGAACATGTAGTAAAGGAGGCGCAGGCTTTGCTTCGCGCCATCGATCAGCCGGATGAGTTCGGCAAGGCGCTCCTGCCCCTCGGCAAGAACGGTGAGCCGGTGCCCCTCCACCTCGACAGGCGAAAGGCGTGGCGCTTTGGAGGGGCTTGCGTCCGCCATGGCACCCGCATGTATGGGCTTGGCGGCTGAGCGCAACCCCTGCCGCCCGCGCGCGAACATTGACAAACTGCGCCCTTGCTGGTAGCCGCACCGGCTTTCCCGTAAGCCTGTTTTATAGCGGAGCTGCTGCATGGCACGCGTTACCGTCGAAGATTGCGTCGACAAGATCCCGAACCGTTTCGACCTCGTCCTGCTCGCCGCCCAGCGCGCGCGCCAGATTTCGGGTGGTGCCGACCTGACCCTCGACCGCGACCGCGACAAGAATCCGGTGGTGGCCCTGCGCGAGATCGCCGAGCAGACCGTGCGCCCCAACCATCTCCACGAAGCTCTGGTCGGCAGCCTGCAGCGCGTCCAGATGGACGATGACGATGCGCCGGACGAAGTCGGCAGCCTGGCCGCATCGGCCGAGGCGCTGCGCCTCACCGCCGCTGCCCCGCCGCGCAACAACAATGCCGGCGGCGACTACGAATAATAAGGGCGCGGAGGCGGTGGTTACCGCCTTCACCCTGTTCGACACGAACCTAGGCCGCTGCGCCCTCATTTGGCGCGGCGGCCTTGTCGTAGGTGCGAGCCTGCCCGAAGCGAGCGACAGGGCGCTGCGGGCGAGCGTGGCACGCCGCTTCCCCGGCGCGGTCGAGCTGATCCCGCCTGCGCCGATCGCCGAGGTGATAGCCATGCTCGTGCGGCTGCTCGCCGGCGAGAAGGTGGACCTGCGCAGCATTGCCTGCGCACCCGACGTGGGCCCGTTCGAGGCGCAGGTGCTGGAACATGCCCGCGCCATCCCGCATGGCGAGACGCGCACCTATGGCGAGATCGCGGCGCAGATCGGAACGCCGGGCGCGGCCCGTGCGGTCGGGCGCGCGCTGGGCGCCAATCCCATTCCGATCCTCATCCCGTGCCATCGTGTGGTGGCGGCAGCGGGCCGCAGCGGGGGCTTCTCGGCACCGGGCGGCGCATCGACCAAGATGCGCATTCTCGAGATCGAAGGTGCGGGGCGCGGTTCGGCGCCGATGCTGTTCGAGCATCTGCCCTGGCGAATGAAGGAATAGGATGCCGGCAGCGGTCGGCGTTCGTCGACGAGCGACCGCCTATGGGTAAAATGCGGTACTACAATTCGCTGCGATCCACCCACTCAAGCTCGTTCATGGCGAGCGGACGGCCATCGGCTGCGTGGACCTGTACGGGGGCGACGGGCTGGCGGCTCAAGGTATCGACCAGCACCGGATTGCTGGGCATTTCGGCGATCCAGCGCTCGCCCCATTGACGCAGCGCGATCAGCACGGGGAACAACTCCCGGCCCTTGACCGTCAGGCGATAGGCGATCTTGCGACGGTCGGTCGGATCGGGCTCGCGCTCCAATATGCCATGCTCGACCATGCGTTGCAGGCGGTTGGACAGGATGTTTCGCGCAATACCGAGGTGCTGCTGGAACTCCTCGAAATGATGAAGCCCGTTAAAGGCACCGCGCAGGATCAGAAACGACCAGCGTTCCCCCATGGCTTCGAGCGCTGCCGGAAGCGGACAATCCGACAGTAATTTGGTCAGATCTACTTTCATCGATGTCAGCCTACGCATTTTTACGGGCTTGTCATGAGCGAAGATGCGAATCGCTCGCATCGCGGCAGAAAAGTGCGCGCTGCGCATGGAACGGCGCGCGTTTCGAGTTGCAACGTCCTGCCCCGCACCCCCATGTTGCCCGGGTGCTGAGACAATATGAACTGCTCGACAAGATCCGGGCCTATGATCCGGATGCCGACGAGGCGATGATCAACCGCGCCTACGTTTTCTCCATGAAGGCGCATGGCGGGCAGAAGAGAGCATCGGGCGACCCATATTACAGCCATCCGATCGAAGTGGCGGGCATCCTCACCGACCTGAGACTGGACGACGAGACGATCGTCACGGCGATCCTGCACGACACGATCGAGGATACGGTGGCGACGCCGGAGGAGATCGAGCGTCTGTTCGGCGGCAGTGTCGCCCGCCTGGTCGACGGCGTTACCAAGCTGTCCAAAATCGAGGCACAAAGCGAGAGCCAGCGCGCGGCCGAGAACCTGCGCAAGTTCCTGCTCGCCATGTCGGACGACATTCGCGTGCTGCTGGTCAAGCTTGCCGACCGGCTGCACAACATGCGCACGCTGCACTTCATCAAGAATGAGGAGAAGCGCCGCCGCATCGCCCGCGAGACGATGGACATCTATGCTCCGCTTGCCGAGCGGATCGGCATGTACGAGTTCATGACGGAGATGCAGACGCTCGCCTTCCAGCAGCTGGAGCCGGACGCTTACGCCTCCATCTCCAAGCGGCTCGAGCAATTGCACGAGGGCGACACGGGCGTGATCGACCGCGTCAAGCGTGGCCTGAAGGCGCATCTGGAGGCCCACGGCATCGAGGCCGAGGTGCAGGGGCGCCAGAAGCACCCTTATTCCATCTGGCGCAAGATGGGCGAGCGGCACATCAGCTTCGAGCAATTGTCGGACGTGATGGCATTTCGCTGCGTGGTGGGCAGCGTGGACGAATGCTACCGAACGCTCGGCCTTATCCACCAGCGCTGGCCGATGGTGCCCGGGCGATTCAAGGACTTCATCTCGACGCCCAAGCGCAACGGATACCGCTCGCTCCACACGACAGTGATCCATGACGAGAACAAGCGGATCGAGATACAGATTCGCAGCATCGACATGCATGCCCAGGCCGAGCATGGCCTGGCCGCGCACTGGGCCTACAAGGAAGGGCGCCCGGGCGAGGCGAACTCCCACCACCCCTGGATCAACGATCTGGTCGAGATATTGGAACATGCCGGCAGCGCGGAGGAGCTGCTCGAACATACGCGCATGGCGATGTACCAGGACCGGATCTTCGCCTTCACGCCGAAGGGCGAGCTGATCCAGCTGCCCAAAGGCGCGTCGCCGGTCGATTTCGCCTACGCCGTGCACACCGACCTTGGCGACCAGACGGTGGGCGCCAAGATCAACGGGCGGATGATGCCGCTGCGCACGCCTTTGCAGAATGGTGACCAGGTCGAGATCCTGACCTCCAAGGCGCAGCAGCCGCAGCCCGCCTGGCTGAACTTCATCGTGACGGGCAAGGCGCGGGCCAAGATCCGGCGATTCGTGAAGTCCAAGGAGCGTGAGGAGACGATCGCGTTGGGGCGCAAATTGTTCGACGGGATTGTCGAGCGGCTGCCCGCGCCGCTCGGGTGGGAAGCGATCGCGGAAGGGCTGCGCCGCCTCAACCTCAGCGACGACGACGCGCTGATGGAGGCGATCGCGCTCCGCAAGATCGAGGATGCGCAGGTGATGGAGGCGCTCATGCCGGGTTCGGCAGGCGAGGGCATCAAGCCCCCGCCCCAGCGCACCGCCATCTCCATCCGCGGGCTGACGCCGGGCGTGGCGTTCCAGCTCGCCGAATGCTGCCACCCGATACCCGGCGACCGCATCGTGGGCCTTCGCCGCGAGGGTGAAGGCATCCAGGTCCACGCCATCGGCTGCGACCGGCTTGCCGAGGCGGAGGCGGATGCCGACTGGGTCGATCTTGCCTGGGGCAACGAAACCGACGGGGGCGCGGCGCGGCTATGCGTAGTGGTGAAGAACGAACCCGGCGCCCTCGCCACGGTGGCGGGCGTGCTCGGCAATCACGGCGCAAACATCGTCGGCATGGACCTCACCGGCCGCGACGGCAGCTTCCACACCTTCCACTTCGACCTGGAAGTGCACGACGTCCAGCACCTGATGCGCATCGTGGCGGCGCTGAGGGCGACGGAGGCGGTGTCGACGGCGGAGCGGATTTGAGGGAGGCGACGAGCGTCATGCGACCTAAGTCTGCAATTCAGGGCATGAGCTTCATTCGAAGTCAGTTGCTCGACTGCGGACTGTCAAAACTTGAGGGCGCAGGCCGGGACTGCAGCTTGCGACGATGATGCTGCCGTTCGTAACGGCGACGTACAAGCGGACGAAGTACTCCATACCAGAGATACAGTCCGACGATAGGAATGATCACCGCCGCTGCGAGAATAATAATGAACTCCATCCTCAATCTATGGCTGACGCATACATCTGAGGCAACCCCGCGCGTTGATCGAGATCCAGTATCAGCATTTGTAGAGATTACCCAACACACTTGCGCCGAGTTCGATCATGGCGGCGTCCGCAAGAAAGGCTTCACGCAGTGAGAGCCACGCGCCTGGTGTAGCCGGCATCAGGAGTTCGATGCACTCAACGGGTTCCGAGGAGGCGAGTGCATCCATTTTCATGTAGGTTGAATAGATCGGTGTAGCGGGGGGCAGTCCTATGACTCGCGTGGGCGCGCCTCCAAGTGGACTTGCCGATAGACGAACCTGGACGGGCGCGGAGGCGGCATAGACAAGGACCAGGTAAAGCGGCCGCCCGTTGCGCCATTCGCGACTATCGAGAGGGGATGAAAGTCCGATAAGCGCCTTGTCGCCGTGCGCGACCCGACATCGCACCCGTCTGCCGTTGGGGTCATCAGGCAAAACGGCATCTTGAGCATCCGCCATGAAGCTGGTCGCCTTCCAAAGTCGACCAAGGCGCGGCGCGAAAACTTGCGCCTGAGGACCACGCGCAAGCAAGTCGCCTTTCGCTATAGGATCGCCGCCCAAAGAAAATTGCGCATTGATCGCCTTGAAAGCAACGGTTCCAGCATTCGCAGTAGCAGCAGTTTCCACACCCGCAAGCGTAGCGAGATTACCGTATCGCTGGCCCAGTACCGAGGCATTCTCAACAGTGACATTGCCGCCAAGCAGAGTAACGCACTTAGCCTCGGGCGAATGTCCAAAGAAAAGGGTCCCGCCTCGAACAAGCAGGTGACCGCTGTTCCGAATCACGCCTCCGGCAATCTCCTCCCCGATATAGCAGGTATCGAGGGTGGCGGCGCAGTCGGCATCCATTTGCAGCCCAGTGCCCCTGCCGAATTCAATGTCGCAGTTTCTGAATAGCAACGACCGGTTCCCATCAGCAGCAGATCCTTTGCCCTGGATGAGAAGGTGAACATCTGTGCTTCCGATGAAGCTGCACCCTTCCCATATGCTGCTGTGGTTGGATCCGACCAGGTGCCATCCGATGCGACTCGCTTGCACCCGGCAATTAAATCGCCGTGACAGCCAAGTGTCGCGTTCTCGAATCGCTGTGTCGGCATGCATGGAGAGAATGCCGGCAAGAATGCTATGATGCCGAAAACGGATGGCGAGGTTCGTGTCGGTGAGATTGCTTCCATCAAGCGCCAGATCCTGAAGATGGAAGGGAGAGAGCATAACATCCGTACTCTCTTCCGCATCAATCAGCTTCTTCAGTCGTGCGACAGCCTTCAACGACGTCTTGGTGAAACCTCTTCCAACCATCGTGACGTTGCGTCCGAGAAGATTCAGCGTCTTGGATAAAGCCGCCGTTCCAGCCGGCAGGCTCAAGGCACGCCCTGTTCTCGCTGCTTCGTCGATGCCGGCCTGCAATGCGGCACTATCATCAGTGCGGCCGTCAAAGCGAGCGCCGAACTGCCGAGCCGAAAGTGCGTCGGTGAGTGAGGCCACTGGCTTGTTTTCGCCGCTGGCTTCGCAGGATGCACCGATCACCGGTGTACTAATTGCAGCAATCGTGCAGCCCCGGCGCAAAGCCTCGCGGCGCGAATATACAGCTCCCGTCTGGGTCAAGCTAACGCCCAACCTGTCCATTCAGAGCGAACGTACCTACGATCGACGGTCGAATGCGTGCGAACACACGAAGCGGGATTTTCAACGCGCACCAAAACCCGTCCACATCGTCTTGATCGTCTTGAAGACAATCAAGGCATCAAGCCAAGCGGAGAAGTTCTTGATGTAGTAAAAGTCGTAATGAAGCTTGAACTTCACGTTCTCCAAGTCGGCGACGTGTCCCTGATTAACCTGGGCCCACCCTGTGATGCCAGGTGGAACGATATGTCGGTAGCGGTAGAAGGGAAGCTCCGCTTCATACCACTTGGAGAGCACCTCAGCTTCCGGACGTGGGCCGATCCAGCTCATCTCGCCGCATAGGATGTTCCAAATTTGCGGAAACTCGTCGATCCGCGTGCGGCGCAACCATCGGCCGAACCGCGTGATCCGCATATCATTTTCGCCAGTGATCGCGTTTTCCCGTTCGCCGGCGCAGTGTATCACCTGAGTCATCGTTCTAAACTTGGTGACCATGAACGGTCTTCCGCGATAGCCTATGCGTCGCTGCCGGAATAACGCTGGACCAGGGGAATCCAATTTCACTGCTACTGCGATCAGCATGAGAAATGGGGCGGTCAGCAGACCCATCAGCAGAGCAGCAGCAAAGTCGATCACGCGCTTGGCCTTCAGATAAGCCGCGAAAGGGACAAGCGAGCCGAAGCTGTTCTCCGAAAGATGTTCGATTTCGACGCGCCCGGTGAGCGACTCGCGCAACTGCTTAACATGGAATACTGGGAGCCCATTCAGTGCACAATCGGCCAGAAACACTTCCCATTCATCAGGAAGGTGGGCGCGGAAGTCTGCGACCAAAGCATCATACGACCCGCTAACGGACAGCGGGCTTCTGAGTTCTGTCCATGAAACTCTGTTGATTGCGGAGATGCCGCCCACGTTGCCGAACGGCACAATCCCGATATTCAGACGACCGACACGGCTCGTCAGCGCATGTGCTGCGTAAAACCAAGCTAGAGTCGCGCATGCGCTTACAAGAAATAGACTTCGGCTATACTCAAGGCGTAGAAAGAAATAGATTAGAACTGCCAACCCGAAGCCGAGCAACGTGGAAGGGAAAATAAACGAACTCGCATTCACACCTGGAAAGGCGCTCATGTTCTTCAACAGATAGTGCGTGAGCATAATGGCCGCAAAGGTGCCAACGGTTGTGATTTGGACTACCAAAGTATCAACTTCAAACGGAATGAAGTATATCCAAAGAGCTGCCGGCAGAACGCTCGCCAGGAGCAAGGCGACGCCCAATTGCACCCTAGTGCGTGCCCATAGGCGCGGTCGCGCGGGAAGGTTCCGACGGCCTTGCTTGCCTGCTTCCACGTAGCTGATCACGTTCTTGTCCGTGCTTTCGTGATTATGACCGAAGATGGCCTGTTGCGGTCCATTAGGCTCGTTGACCGGGATCAACAAGGTCGACGAGGCGGGTCGTTACGTAGCTGGGGCAATTCGTCCTTGATCTCGTGCGGCGACTAGGCGACGTGAGCGGCTGAAGATTGTTCATCAAGATGCGTCGCCGATTACGTGGCGGGAGTGAGCGTAAATGCGTCTAATGAAAAGTAGGGCAAACGACCGCAACTCAGCGAGATGGGGCGTCTTCCTAGCCTTTTCGCTTCTCTGTCTGCTCGGAGGGGGAGGGGCGAGAGCCGATATCACGTCCTTGCTCTACGTCCGTCCAGCGGCGATCCTGTGTATCACTGCGATGCTCATCCTTCCGGGGCATGTCGACTGGAGACTGGTTCGTGCGCCCTTGCTTATGCTGCTCTTCCTAGCGGGGCTCATGCTCGTTCAATTGGTGCCGCTACCCCCTTCTGTTTGGAGCAGCCTGCCCGGCCATGGTCGATTTACGGCTGCGGGTGTCGATGTCGGTGCGACATGGCGTCCAATCAGCCTTAGTCCAGACCTCACGCTGAACAGCTTGCAGGCGCTGCTGGTGCCGAGCGCGACGCTTATCGGCATGGCGGCGATCGGTCGTAAGCGCGCATATGCTCTGCTGCCTATCCTTATCGCCGTCATTGTCCTGAGCGCCGTCCTTGGCATCGCCCAGCTTACGTCGGGCCCAGGCAGCGCTCTACGTTTCTATCGCGTAACCAACGAAGCCTCGGCAGTGGGACTCTTTGCCAATCGGAACCATCAGGCTGTGTTCCTTGTCATCGCGTTCCCTCTGCTCGTGCTTTGGATATTGTCGGCCCGCACCGGCATGGCGCGAGGGGTGCTTGGTGAGAACAATCGTGTGCGGCAGTGGCTGGCCGTTGGAGCGGTGCTTCTACTTCTGCCCGCAATTCTGGTCACAGGTTCGCGTGGTGGTATAATCTTGGGCGGGCTGGCGATGCTGCTCTCCTGGGCAATCGTTCGCGCGCAGTCTCGTGTCCATGAAGGAGCTTCGCGCGGATCGGTGCTAATAGGGATTGCGGCCGGATTGGTCGCTCTCGCGATCGTCGTGGCGGCAGTCATTCTCGCGCGAGCGGAGTCGGTGAACAGGCTTCTTGGCACGGGCTTGGAGGACGAGCGGCGCTTGTCCAACATACCGGTGGTCTGGGAGATCGTGAAGACCTTCTTCCCTTGGGGTACGGGCTTTGGCACGTTTGACCCAGTCTTTCGAAGCTTTGAACTCGACGGCAATCTTCGCCAGACCTTTTTCAATCATGCCCACAACGATCTGCTGGAATTGCTGTCAACAGGGGGGCTGCCTGCCTTGATCTTGTTGCTTGTGTTTCTCGGATGGCTGGCGGCCGGGATTATATCGTTGGCTCGGACTGGTGAGAGGGGAGCGGTTAAGGCTTATGGAGCGGCCGGCGCTGTAGTTATCGTTATCCTGCTGGTCGCCAGCTTGCTCGACTATCCGCTACGTACGCCGCTTCTTTCCGCTACGCTCGGCATCGCAGTAGGCTGGCTATGCATGGCAGTTGGCGATCGAACGGCCGAAGCGCCGGAGCGTAGGCGACTTGGCATCTTTGCCGGCGAGCGCTAAGCCAGCGCCTCAGCCACACGCGCTTAAACGTTTTCAAAGGCTTAATCTTGATGCGAGATCATGCTTTGCTGGCAGCTCTGATAATGGCGTTGCCGGCGTGCTCTACACCAGCACCACTGGTCGGAAGTGATAACGTGCGGGTGCTCGATGCCGCATCGCTGCCGCCACCCGCGGAAGTGGACGCGCTCAAGCCGAACCGTGCCTATCTGATTGGGCCCGGCGACAACCTCTCGATCCAGGTGTTCGGCGCGGAGGAGCTCGGCGGCACCTTGTCCGTTGACTCGACTGGCCGCATTGCCTTGCCGCTTATCGGCGCGGTGCAGGCGTCAGGTACGACGCCGGAGGATCTTGAGGCGATCGTGCGCGACCGGTTGAGGGCTAACTACGTTCGCGATCCTCGGGTGGCCGTTAACCTGGTCGCTGGACGCAGTCAGGTCGTGACGGTAGACGGGGAAGTTGAGGAGCCTGGGCTCTATCCTGTGGTGGGGCAGATGACGCTGATGCGCGCAATTGCCACGGCCAAGGGAACTACCGAGTTTGCAAAAACCCGACATGTCGTGATTTTCCGAACTGTCGGAGAGCAGCGGATGGCTGCGCTCTATGATTTGCAATCAATCCGGCGCGGCGTGTACGCAGATCCTGAAGTCTTTGCCAATGACGTCGTCCTAGTGGGTGAGGACAGCGCTCGCCGGACGTTCCAAAGTTTGGTATCTGCAGGTGCCCTGTTAACCGGCCCGATCATTGCTCTAATTCAACGGTAGTCTGATGAACAAAATGGCCTTCAGGCGGAGCGGAGCTCTGATTTCGCCGCTCCCGATCGATTCGAATGGACTCGGCTCTGGGGCGGCCGCGCCCACGCTGCTGGTGCATTATTTCGCCATCGTGCGACGGCGGAAGTGGGTGATCATTGGCGCCACTGTGCTGGCCTTGGTGGCTGGGCTTATCATAACGATGCTGATGACGCCGAAATACACGTCCACGGCGACCATCGAGATTCAGCGCGAGAACGATCGTATCGTGAACGTGCAGAGCGTGAAGCAGGAGTCTAACCCGACAGATCTTGAGTTTTATCAAACTCAATACGGTCTGCTCAAGGCGCAGTCGCTTGCCGAGCGAGTGGCCGCGGATCTTAAGCTGCAGGACAGTCAAGCGTTCTATGAAATGTTCGGCGCGCCGGAAGCCGAGCTGTGGTTCTCGCAGAATCGTCCGAATGCAAGCGTCGCTACCCGAGATGAGCGAGTGCGCAAGGCAGGCAGTATTCTTCTCGAGAATATCGATATCACGCCGGAGCGTCTCTCTCGGCTGGTGGAGATCAGCTTCACCAGCCCAGATGCGGAATTTTCGCGTAAGGTGGTGGATCTTTGGACTCGAGACTTCATCGCAGAGACTTTAGAGCGCAGGTTTGACGCGACTACGTATGCTCGGCGGTTCTTGGAACAGCGGCTGCAGCAGCTTCGAACCCGTCTCGACCAGTCGGAGCGGCAGGTCGTACAGTATGCGGGCAGTCAGGGCATCGTCAGCCTTCCCTCGGGAACGCCCTCGTCCCCGGGGGGGCTTTCCGGGGAGCGTTCGCTCGTAGCGGAAGATCTAGCCGTGCTCAACCGCGAGCTGAGTCAGGCCACGGCCGATCGCGTCCGCGCACAAAGTCGTCTTGGCGAGAATAGCGGATCCGTCACCGAGGCGCTTGAGAATTCGGCCATAACAGCGCTACGGCAACGACGCGCGGAGCTTGCGTCGGATTATGCGCGCTTACAGTCGCAGTTTGAGCCAGGATATCCTCTTGCCAGGCAACTTGCCGTCCAGATCGAGCAATTGGACCGCTCGATCTCGCGCGAGGAAGCGCGTGTGGGTTCCTCGCTGAGGTCTGCGTTCGAGGCGGCTGCGGCGCGCGAGGCGCAACTGAGAAGCCAGGTAAGCGGGTTAAAGAATAGCTTGCTCGACCTTCGCACGCGGAGCATCCGCTATGGCATGCTGCAGCGTGATGCTGACACCAATCGCCAACTCTACGACGCCCTTTTGCAGCGTTACAAGGAAGTAGGCATCGCAGGAGGCATCGGGGTCAACAACATCTCGATCGTCGACCCGCCCGCGGCATCGCGGATCCCGTCCAGCCCTAACCTCATCGTCAATATGCTGGTGGCACTGATCGGCGGTTTGGCAATCGGCGTAGGACTTGCGCTGATGCTCGACCAGATCGACGAAGGAATCGCGGATCCGTCAGAGGTGGAGGGCGCCCTCGGGATTCCATTACTCGGCGTTGTGCCAAAGGTGCGGAGCGGTGACCCAGTGGCTTCGCTTAATGACCGCAAGTCGGCGCTGGCTGAGGCATACTTCTCTGTTCAGACCAATCTTGCGTTCACCACCGACCACGGGTTCCCGCAATCGATAGCGGTAACCAGCACGCGCCCGGCTGAAGGCAAGAGCACCAGTACCTATGCGATTGCTCACTCGCTTGCGCGTGCCGGCCGCAAGGTGCTGTTGGTGGACGTGGACCTTAGGTCGCCTTCTGCTCATCATCTGATGGGCCTGAGCAATGATCGCGGCGTTAGCAATTACCTGTCTGGAACCGATGATATCTTATCGCTCATCCAGGCGACCTCACTTGATAGCTTGCATGTAATGGTCGCTGGGCCCCAGCCGCCGAGCGCTGCCGAGCTTCTATCCAGCCCGCGTGTCGAGAAGCTGCTCGCGGAGCTTCTGAAGCTCTACGATCACGTTGTTATAGACGCACCGCCGATCATGGGATTGGCGGACGCTCCGCTGATCGCCAGCCGGGTAGAAGCTACGGTTTTCGTTATTGAGTCGCATGGTACGAAGATCCGCACAGCGCAGGTGGCTCTCGCCCGGCTTCGTACCACCAACACTCAACTGGTGGGTACGATCGTAACGAAATTCGAGGCCAAGAAATCACAGTATGGCTATGAGTATGGTTATGGCTATGGGTTGGCGCAAAATGCCGCAACTTAGGCGCTGATCGTCTCTGGAGAGATGACTAGAGCTAAATGGCGGTTTGCCTGGTTTTCTGGCCTTTTGGGAAGAAGGCGGTCATCGGTGAGTTAAACCGCTAGCCGAAGAGACTGGAAAGCATGATCCAAGATCGCGGGGACTAGTGAAGCGGGTCGCACCTATACGTATCGTCCTTGGCTTCGCTGCCGCCATCTTTGCCCTTTGGCTGTCGCTCAGCGTCACGCTGGCGGAGATCGCCGCCGCCCGGCGACCCGAATTGGCGTTGCGCTTCGCGCCATGGCATGCAGGTGCCCAGGCGCAATTGGCATATAGTCGTGTACTTACGAGTAAGCACGAACAGGACATTCGCTTCGCGCAAGATCTGTCACAAAGAGCATATAAGCGCGAGGTTGTGAACGTCACAGCACTTACAACGCTGGCGCTGATCGCCGACTATGCCGGGCGCGAGCGAGATGCGTTGGCGAATATGGTAGCCGCTGAGCGGCTGTCGCGCCGCAATGTGCCGACTGAATTATGGTTGATCGAGCATGAGGCAGCAGCTGGGCGCGTGAATGGAGCCTTGCGCCACTACGATCATGCCCTTCGCACCTCCGCGTCCTCCGGGCACTTACTCTATCCGATCCTGATCGCGGCATCGTCGGAACCGGAAGTAACTATGGCGCTGCAGGCGTTGCTTTCGGCAGATCCGCCATGGAGAAGGACTTTTATGAGCAGGCTCGCGGACGAGGGTAATCATGCGCCCTCCAAGGCAAAGCTGGCAGCTTCAGCGCTCAATCTCAGGCGCGACCGAGATCTACTCGCTCACTTCATCACGCGGTTGGTTGAACGTCGCCAATACGCAGCGGCTTGGCAGCTTTACGAACATGCCGTAGGTCTCGAGCGAGCACGCAATCTGGTGAGAGATGGACGCTTCTACGCCCCTGGGGACATGCCGGAATTCGAGTGGGCGCTGCTAGAAGAGGGTGACCTCTCGGCTGTTCGGGAGATCAGTTCCAGGACAAACGCGATGGCATTGTACGTCTCGAGTTCCGCAGGAGCGGGGGGGCGTGTGGCGCGCCAGAGCCTTAAGCTGAGCGCGGGCCGGTATACGTTTTCGGCAGTGCTAACGGGCGCCGAAGATCTTGTAGACGGCGAGTTGGTGTTCGCCATCAACTGTTCGGCTGAACCAGCAGCGCTGGTAATGCGCTATAAGGCGTCGCTCACTGCCGGCCGCGAAGACCGAGCTAGCGTCGCGTTTGCGATACCGCAGGGCAATTGCGAATTCCAAAGGCTCACGATCGAAATGGTTCCGTCTTCTGGCGGTGACACAACGTCCGCTTGGGTGCATTCAGTCGAAATTAGGCCCATCGCCAATGACCGCTGAAGCCGCATCGCTGCATACGGGTAACAATACCGGACGCACCGTGGCGTCCGCGCACTCGATGTGGACCCTTCCCTTTCTATTCTGCCTGTTTCTTTTTCTTCCGCCGAGCTTGACTTATTTGGCCGGGGCGTCGTCCTTCGCCATCGGAACGTCGATTGCCCTGGTGCTGGTAGCGGCCGCTTACTTCCTTGGGTTCGTCGAAAGCAGACCCGACGACGGTCACGGTATATTCCTCGGTGTCGTAGTGACCGTTGCCATCGGCCTTCATTTGTTCACCGTCTACTTCTTCAGACCGCTGGATATACCGCGAGCAGCCTTGTCCCTGGTCATCCTTGGTCTGGCGTTCGCGATATCGCCTCTTGTCCGGAATTTGTACTTCTTCACTAACGCGGCATCTATGGACCGGGCCATTGCCATCGGGCGATGGGTCATGGCAATTTCGTTGATCTTCAGCGCCCTGAGCATACAGCCACCCTCCGCTCAGTTTACGCCCAAGCCCACCTTTCCGTTCACGGAGCCGTCTTTCCTGGCATTCACTGCTGCTCCGATCTTGATCTACACCTGCGTTCGTGCAGGCAACACCATGCGGATCATATGGTTGGCATCAATGCTTGCCGCGTCCCTCATCGTCAGCAACCTCACAATGCTTGCTGTCTGTCTGATGGCCGCTGCGGTCAGCCTTCGCACCCTACGGCTTATCGTAGCGCTCTTCGTAGCCGGGGCCGCATTCACCCTGGTCGATATTAGCTACTTTCAGGAGCGACTAGAGCTTTCGGCCTCGTCAGACAATCTCACAGCACTTGTCTACGTTCAGGGATGGCAGTTGATCGAAGAGTCGATGAGGAACTCGTTCGGCTGGGGAATCGGGTACCAGCAATTAGGTGTTGCTTATACCAACGTGCCAGCTTCCTATCAGATTTTCCGCCTTATGGGGTTCGACGTGAACATTCTGGATGGCGGTTTCCTCTTTGCCAAGATCACGAGTGAGCTAGGCGTGATCGGCGCTACCATCATCGCAGCAGTTACGTTCTATGCAGTCAAGGCGGCATGGCGCTTACGCCAATCGGCGGCGGGCCAAATCACATTGTCGCCTAGCTACGTTCTTGCCTACTCATCTATCTACGGCAGTATCATTGAGATATTTGCACGCGGTACAAACTACTTCACTGGCACAACGGTGTTGCTGACCGCGTCATTCTGGTTCATCTTCAGCGACCGAAAGAAGTCGCAGGTGCTGATCGATGCCTGAGCCTGAAAGCGGCACCTCCCAGCGGCTCGTCTACATCAACGGAAAGTTCCTTGCGCAGCGGATTACCGGCGTTCAGCGCTTCGGACGCGAACTACTGAATGCTATGGATCGGCTGCTGCCAACCGGACGCAGGATAGGGCGTCCGGTGCTGCTGGTTCCTGCCGGCACGCCGGTAGCGCAGATGGCAAACATCGACGTGGTGGAGCTTCCCGGCACACGCAATCTTCATCTGTGGGAACAAACTCTCCTGCCTTGGCGAGCGCGCTGCGGTCTGCTTCTCAACATAGGAGGAACTGCACCGCTGCTTCACCGGCACCAGATCGCCACCATCCATGATGCAGCGATCTTCGATCATCCCGAAGCCTACACCGCTAGGTTCCGACGCTGGTATCGTTTCGCCTTCCGCACCCTGAGCAGGACGGCTTGCACAATACTGGTTTCTTCACGATATTCCATGAAACGTTTTGAGGCGATTTTCGGCTCTGACGCACCGTTCACATGGGTCGGAGCGGGCGTGGATCATATCGGCCGAATGGGTGAGGATCTTAGCATCCTCAAGCGCTTAGTGCTCGAGACCGAACCCTACCTTCTAGCGGTCGGCAGCGCCAATCCCACTAAGAATTTTGCGCGTCTGCTAGAGGCGTTTAACAGAGCGCAGTCGCGAGAAAAAATGCGCTTGGTTATCGTAGGCGGCGTGAATGAATCCGTGTTTTCCGAGGTCGGAAGTCTTAGCGGGCTCTCCTATCATGTAATCGTCGCAGGTCCTGTTTCCGACGAGGAGCTGAAGACGCTCTACCAGCATGCGCAAGCCTTCATCTTCCCATCCATCTACGAAGGGTTCGGCTTTCCTGCGCTGGAGGCGATGGCATGCGGCAGTCCGGTGATAGCAGCGCGTGCGGCTTCGATCCCCGAGGTGGGCGGCGACGCACCTCTCTACTTCGATCCCTTTGATGAGTCAGCCATTGCGCGCGCGATCGACGACGTTGCCGAAAGCCCAGAGTTGCGGGAACAGCTTCGGCAAAAAGGCTGGGCGCGTGCCGGGGAGTACAGATGGGATGACGTCGCCTCAAGGGTGTTGGTTCAGTTGGAGCGCTTCATCTAAGGCTGTTCGCGCGACCTGCCCGGTTGCTGTTAGCTAAATCTCACGCCACATCGTATCCGCCATGTCTAAGCGGCAGGAATGTTCGACTTCAAGCTGGCCTCAGTCTCGCCTTTAACTGCCGCAAAACCTCTGCGCGTGTCGAGCCCGATGCAGCAACGACCGCAAGATATAGAACAATAGTCGCAGCGCCGAGGAAGATAATCATGCCGCCGGTGGCAGCAGGCCGCGGAAGAAGGCTCAACAGGTAGGCGCAGATGCATCCTGCGGCGGCGTGTGGAGCGACTGCAGCAAGCCAAGTGATTACCGATATTTGCAAAAGGTCGCCATGCGTTCGTCGCAGGCTTACAGTTAGCATAACACATTGACCCGTCAGTTGGGCCACTGCAGCCCCCATCATCCCGATCTGGCTCCCTAAAATAAACAGTACGGGAAAGAAGATGAGCGCTTGCATCCCGGTCGCAAGCAACGCGTAGTTCGACTTACCTCGCGACAACTGCATTGCAAAGGACGGCACGGCCAAAACGTTGATGAAAGCGGCGAGGTTCAGTGGAAGAAGCAATGGGCGAACCGTTTCCACCAGTTGTGGGTTCTTGAGCCACGCTTGCAAGAATGTGTCTGGGAACGCGATCAGGATAAGCAGGGGCGGAGCGACTCCGACGACCAGCCATTGTGAGACGCGGAGGTACAAGGGCTCTATCTCAGACGTGACGCTGGAGAAGCGTGGGAACACTGCCGAGAATACGGATGCGGACAGCATGCTGATGACGAGCGCTGTGGCCCCTGCGAGATGATAAGATGAAAGTTGCGGCAAGGGCACAAGCCATGCCAGCACAAGGCGATCCGAATAGAGGATGAGTACACCGATGACGTGGATCATGGCCATGGAGCCGATGAAACCCCATTCACGCCTTATAAGGTGAAGGTTTAATTGCGACCGCCGTGTGCCAGACGGCATGCAGCTATAGGACACGATCCCTTGCGCAACCGCCTGGATAAGATAGCAGGCGGCATTCCACGCATAAAAGACCAGGAGGGTTTTGCCCAGGATCGACATCGCGGCGATCACCCCCAGGTTCCGGATGGTCGCGCCAAGCGCGGTTATCCAACTGTACTCAACCTGTCGGTCAAGTCCAATGAGAGAGGCATTGTAGACGAGACATATGAATTGGAAAGCAAGCGCAAAGCCGATGGCAACGATGCTGGGCGCCGACAAGTCATCGGGCAGAGTATTTGGCAGGATGGTCCTGAGATCCGGCTGTGATGCCATAAGGAGCGCAGCTAGCACGACAATCGTCGACACCGTGCCGAACATCCATTCCATGGACCGTTTCATATCAAGGGCATCCTGAGCGTTCGCCGGATCACCGCCGCGACTCTGTGCGATGATCCTGGTCAACGATACCGACAGGCCGCCATCGAGTATGCCGAGCAACGCCGAGACAGAGGCATACACCCCGATAATCGCAAAGCTGTCGACACCTAGGAAGGCGACATAAACAGGCATGAGCAGGAACATGAGTCCTGCCGACCACAGGCGTGCCGCTACATTAACGAAGACGTTGAGTCGGATTGATCTCAGGCGTGAGCGGGCAGTCACGGGTGATCGCCGTTGTGACGCCTCTTCAAGACGGCTGTATATACGCCCGCATGCCTGCGCGCTATCTCACTCCAGTCGAAGCGCCTGGAAGACGCAAAGGCTTTCTCGCGCAGTGCCTCGCGAGCCTTATCATTCTCGAGCAGTGCCTTCACCAGCGTTAGGCATCCATCGGCATTGTCTGCACCGATCGTGCAGTCTTTCAACCATGCAGGCGTAGCGTCCGAGTGGCGGGTCACGACAATCATGCCGTGGCCGAGTGCAGCGACAAGAGAACTCCGCTTTTCCGTCGCACCATCGGGGAACGGGAGATACGCGAACTCGGACGATGCAAGCTCATTCGAAACTTTGTCTACGGGCGCGTTCAAGATGACGTCGGTTCCGTTCTTCCTCAATTTTTCCAAGATGGCGTCCGCATATTTCGTTGAGGACGGCGGTACGCCTCCTACGAAGCATGTGGGCAAGTCTACCGACGATCGTGCGATCAGTGCCGCCACCCTGTTGAAATCCTCGATCCCTTTACCCGGCGCGGCCTGGCCGAAATGGACGAGCCTACGGCGCCGCGTAACTATGCCTCCTCCATATTCGATGCTCGATCCGATCGGTATCACGTAGGCAGACTTGGCGGACCAAGGCGCCCAACGTCGTGTAACGGCGCGCTCAGCTTCGTTGGAGAAGATCAACGCGTCTGCGCGCGTTAACTTCAACAGTTGCGGAAGACCGGCTGGGATTAGGCCAAGGCGGCGAGGTCCGAAGAGTGCTGAGAATTCATGAAGGGTGACTACCTTCGGCATCTTGCGAAAGGTGCTGAGTAGCCAAGTCAGCAGCCGAATGTCCTTGTAGCCGTTGGTGGGGAACTGAATGTGCAGGATGTCGGATCCCGTAGCATCGATCGCATCCGCGATAGACATGCGCGCACTCCAATCCCAGCTAGGCGCAGCGATCCTTTCCACGTGAACATCCTGCTGCTGCAGGGTTCTTGCTAGAACTTCCGAATTATCACCGACGCCACAAAGCTGCGGGGGCCAGCTGCCGGAGACCATGGCCACCTTCATGCGATGGCCGATCAAAGCAAAAGGCTGACTTGATGTCTGATGTCGGCCTCGCGCTCTTCCGGAACGAAGATAAAGTTGTTTACATAGAGCCCTTTTCGTCCGGCCCCGTCGACGAGAGAAGCAGGATCTTGGTGCGTCGCGACCGCGAACTCCTCGATCGGCGCAAGGCGACCATCGAGTAAGAAGAAGACGCGATAATTCAGCGACGAGAAGAAGGCGCGCAGATGGTCCAGCGATCCCGCCCGGTGTCTCTCCTCTGCTTCAATTAGCAGATTTGGTCTGTCCCGGACAATGAGCGCTTTGGCGCCCCTTACAACCTCTACCTCGTGCCCCTCCACATCAACCTTGACGAAGCCGACACTATCCAGCTGAAGATCGTCCAGGCGGACCTTCGACACCCTGATCTGACTCATCGGAACGTCTGTGCGTTCATGCGCGATCAAAGAACCAAAACCGTCCCACTCAACCTGATTCACGAGTGGGACGTGAAGGGTGGCCGATCCACGTTCATCGGAAATGGCCGACGACACCACGCGGACCTTGCCTCCGGCCCAACGATTAACGAAATCCGCCAACTTCGGGTTGGCCTCTGCGGCGATTACCCATTCGGCATGAGGTTGAGCGAGATAGGTGTAGACACCATGATTGGCGCCCACGTCGACCATGCCCTTGCCCGGCTGACAGAGAGCAGGAACAATGCGTGTTTCCACTTCCCCGGCACGAAGCTCCTGCTGCGCAATCCTGCCGATCATGCGCTTAGCTTTCAAACGTCCGGCGAAACTGTTCCGAACCAGCCTTCTAACATAGTCGGCCGCACTGCCCAGGGAGCCGCGCTCCAAACTCATTGTGTCTACCATGTGCGAGCGAAAGCCTCTTTCCTGGCGTGCTAGAAGGCACCTAAATCGAAGTCTAACAGGGCTGAGATCGGACACGTCAATTCATCGATCGGTCGTACCTGCGCGGTGAAGAACGTCCATGCCATCCTTATGGTCGCCGCTCAATCCTCCCTTGCTCTGGGCAGCGCGAGAACTCATCAACGCTTCGCGGATGATTGAGGCGTATCGGAATCCGCTTTTTTCAAAATCATGATCATCGCGGAACCTTGCCGCTGCGCCCTGCGACAATTGTGCATGAACTGCCGGACTCGACAGGATGCTGTTGAGGGCTGACGCGAGAGCAGTGGCATTGCCGGGTTCAACTACAAGCCCTGTTTCACCATGCCGATTCACGTAAGGCACGCCCGACTTGGGAATATTCGTCGAAACGACGGGCTTGCCGTGGGCCATGGCCTCGACCTGCACCATTCCGTACATTTCGGCAGCGGTAACCGAAGGCATGCAAACGATGTGGGCTCGTTCGTAGCAGGCACTGAGCGCCGCATCCTCAACCTCACCGAGTAGCATGACCCGTTTGGCCAATCCACGGGCCTCAATCATGCCCCGCAACTGGTTCTCGAGCTCTCCGCCGCCCACTATAACGACGCATGCGTCTGGTACGAGCATCTGAGCCGCCTCGATCAGGATGTCGAACCCTTTGTAAGGTACCAGCCGTCCTACGCTCAGCACGATCCGCTTCCCTGCTGCGAACTGTGCCAGCGCTTTAACCGGGGGTGCATCGTGCCATGCCGCGGCAAGGCGATCTGTGGAAAATGCATAGGGCGCGACGTGATGTTTGGGCAGGATAGCTGCGGCGTGGCGCGAGCCGTGAGCATGCGCTGGCGTGGGAGCAATAACCGCCGCGGCTCGCTTTATCAGCATCTCGTCGAACGGGCTCGACAGGGCGGCCAGTCTTGGCTGCGGGATATCCGCGTGCCACAGGAGAAAAAGCGGCTTCCGCCAGTAGGTGAGGGCGCCGAGTACGCCCAGAGGGTTGGGCACGTGCAGCAGCGCTGCATCGTAACGAGGCTGCAAGGCTCGCAAGCGGCGAATATAGTCCAGCGAGAGCACTTTATTCCCGAACTGGGCTAGTGGAGCAGCCCGCGCGACTTCATACTCCGTCATGAGAAGTGGAGGATAGGTCTTGCCCTTGTAGCCGAGGCAAAGAATGTCGGCATCTACACCGTGTCGCGGCAAGGCCTCGCTTAGGTCTCTCGTGACCGTTTCGATCCCGCCCGTGTCGGGATGATAATGCTTGCCGATCTGGAGAAGCTTCAAGGGCGATTTCATTTTGTCCGGCCAGGTAGAGTAGGAGATACGTCTTTGAGGACGGCCGAACACGGCGCCTCACCGAGATAATGGCGCTCGATAGCGCAGGGATCGGCATCTATCCAGCGCGCTTGCGTAGCAGGGCCATAGGCGTGGCCACTCGCTTGCTCCCCACGCCACGATGTCTTAGGAGCCCGTATCTGCCAGGATCAACGCGCTTGCGCTTAGCAGATCCGGAATCCGGAACGGCAAGGTCGCCGATAGTTCGCAGAATCCAGAAGGAGTAATGATGCCGACTGCAATTGTGACGGGTATAACGGGCCAAGATGGTGCGTATCTCGCCCAGCAGCTTCTTGAGCGCGGCGTCAAGGTCGTCGGCACCCATCGGCGCACCAGCTCGACAAACTTCTGGCGGATCGAAGAACTGGGAATTGCTTCCCATCCTGGACTGGAGCTGGCGGAATTCGATCTCACTGACCTTGGGTCCGCCATCTCTCTGGTGGAGAAGCACCGTCCCGATCGGATATTCAACCTGGCTGCACAAAGCTTCGTCGGTGTGTCGTTCGATCAGCCTACCACCACGGCGCAAATCACTGGCGTCGGTGCGCTGAATTTGCTCGAAGCGATCCGTCTGGTGGATCGGAGCATCCGCTTCTACCAGGCGTCAACGTCCGAGATGTTCGGCAAGGTCCAAGCGATTCCGCAGACGGAAACTACTCCCTTCTATCCGCGCAGTCCTTATGGTGTCGCTAAGCTGTATGCACATTGGATGACGGTTAACTATCGTGAGTCCTATGGTATATTCGGGGCGAGCGGCATCCTCTTCAACCATGAGTCTCCTCTGCGCGGCAAGGAATTTGTGACTCGCAAGATTACCGACGCGGTTGCGCGTATAAAATTGGGCCAGCTCGACACGCTCGAACTCGGCAACATGGATGCCAAGCGCGACTGGGGTTTCGCTCGCGATTACGTACAGGGCATGATCTTGATGCTCGATGCGGACGAGCCGGACGATTATGTCTTGGCCACCAATCGCACAGAGACCGTTCGCGACTTCGTGCGAATGGCATTTCGCAGCGCCGGCATCGAAGTGGACTTCTCGGGTGAGGCTGACAATGAGTTCGGCATTGATCAGGCGACGGGGAAGACCGTGGTCAGGGTCAATCCCCGCTTTTATCGACCTGCCGAAGTCGACCTTCTGGTTGGCGACCCGGGCAAGGCGCGCGAAAAGCTCGGTTGGGAGCCCAGAACCAGGCTTGAGGATCTTTGCAGCTTGATGGTGGAAGCGGATCTGAAGCGAGTGGAACGTGGCGCTTCATTCTAATACGGCCGGCAGGGTCCTGATCACTGGTCAAACGGGGTTCACGGGGCGCTACGTCGCGGAGAGCCTTCGCGCCATCGGGCTTCAGCCGGTGGGGGCAAGCGAAGCGAATCCGCGCTTCGATCTCGCGAACCCCGACGAGATCGCGTCGACCATCTCGGCTGTGCAGCCGGACTACGTCATCCACCTGGCTGCCATCAGCTTCGTCGCTCATGCGGATCAAGTTGGCTTCTACCAGGTCAACACGGTAGGTACCGGGCACCTGCTTGAGGCTCTCTCGGCACTTGCGCAAAAGCCTCGTAAGGTCATCCTCGCGAGTAGTGCGAACATTTACGGGAATGTTCGTGAAGGGAAGATCGACGAAAGCGTCGAGCCTCAGCCTGCCAACCATTATGGCTGCAGCAAGCTGTCGATGGAAAAGATAGCCGCGCAATATTTCGATCGCCTTCCGGTGCTGATTACGAGACCGTTCAACTACACGGGGGTCGGGCAGGCGCCGAACTTCCTGATCCCGAAGATCGTGCGCCATTTCGCTCAACGCGCACCCGAGATCGAACTTGGTAACCTCGACGTTGTGCGGGATTTCTCCGACGTTCGGATGGTTGCCGAGGCATATGCCAGGTTGCTGTTGTCGGATGCGCATTCGGCAGTGGTCAACATCTGCTCGGGAGAAGGGCACTCGCTCCGCTGGATCCTGAACGCGTGTGGCAAATTGACGGATCACACTCCGTCAGTCGTGGTCAACCCTGCCTTCGTCCGTAAGGACGAAGTGAGGGTCCTCATCGGCTCCGACGCAAAGTTGCGGTCGCTTGTGCCGCTCCACGCGCCTTTTCCGCTCGAAGAGACATTGCAATGGATGCTTGCTAGCCAGCGGTTGGCGAAATCGTAAGGGGCGATGCTTGCAGAGGATCTATGTGGATGTCAGCGAGCTGTTGGCGCACTCGCTCGGCACCGGCATTCAACGTGTAGTTCGGGAGCTGTTACGACACTCTCTTGATCCCGTGCTATTTCCGGATCGCGAAACCATTCCGGTCGTAGCTGTTAACGGACGCTTCCATGCCTTGAGCGCGCAAGGGCAACGGCGGCTTTCCTCGTCTGCAGCACGCGGTGATGCCACGTTAGGCAATGCATCCTTGCCGATGCGAATTGCCAGGTTGGCGCTCAGGACCATCCCGCCGCTATACCGCAGCGCTCAACGTGCATACCTCCGGCGCCGCACTGCGAACGCGCTGCGCCCCCTTGCCGAGCCCGACGCTGTTGCGTTCAGGCCGGGCGAGCGGGTGATATTGCTCGACTCGTTCTGGGGAGGCAGCAGCGCCGTTACCGCAGCCCGTCGTGCCTCGGAGGACCGCGCGAAATTAGTGATTGCCGTCTACGACATGATTCCCGTCACTCATCCGCAATTCTGCGACGAGTATCTCGTGCGCGAGTTCCGGCGGAGCATGACAGCTGTCTTGAGTGTGTCGGTCGGAATTGTAGCCATTTCGAAGGAAGCGGCAGGCGATGCCACGATATTCGCCCGGTCGAAGGGGCACGACGTGCCGGCCGCGCACTTCTACCTGGGGGCGGACCTTGGTGGTGCCGACCAGCAACGCGAACCTTCTCCCGACCGCTTTCCAGCAGAGCTATGGCAGGGAAATGGGCGCGTTCACCTCATGGTCGGGACCATCGAACCGCGCAAAGGTCACGCGACGGTGCTGGACGCCTTCGATCTGCTCTGGCGGCAGGGTAGACCCGACAAGCTGCTGATCATCGGCAAGATCGGCTGGCAAGTGGAAAAGCTGATGGCGCGCTTCGCCTCTCACCCGCAGCTTGGCCGCCGGCTTTTCCTGGTTCATGATGGGGATGACGAGATGCTGCGGATTGCGTTCGCCCGGGCTCAGGCATCGATCATGGCTTCATCCATAGAGGGCTTCGGTTTGCCGCTTATTGAGGCTCTTGATCGTGAATTGCCGGTAATTGCGTCCGACATAGCAGTTTTTCATGAATTGGCGGGTGATGCGGCGCTTTACTTTAGGCTGGACGACCCGGGTGATCTTGCCGAAAGGATCGTGTATTTGGAAAGTTACGCTGATGAGTATCGCGAAAGGGCTCGTCGTTTCACATGGCTTAGTTGGGCCCAGTCGGCGCAGCAGCTTCATCATGCGATCGACGTAGTGACGGCAGAGAGTGCCGGCGCGGCTGAAGAAGACTGACATCACATGACCAGGCTTCTCATCGATTGTACCGAAACTTTGGCAAAGCCGCTAAATACCGGGATCCAGCGCGTGGTGCGTCAGATGATTGGTGGCGCGTTGCGGATCGGTGACAAGGCAGATTATGAAATCGTGCCGGTGGTGGCAGTGAACGGGCGATTCCATGCTCTTGACGAAAGCGGTTATGAAGCCCTTTTCGCGCCGATCCACTCCGGTGATCACCTCACGCCCGATGGTCGACTAAGGTTGATTGCCAAGCGCTTAGTAGAGCATGCTTTCCTCATATATCGCATGCTTCAACGGGCCGAGCTTTCGCGCATACTGAAGAGCAAGGCGTCGCAATATCGAGCGGAACCGGTTCGCTGGTCTGCCGCCGATTGCGTACTTCTCATCGACACGTTCTGGGGCGGGAGCTCGGCACTCACTGCAGCCCGCCGCGCGAGAGCGCAGGATGTCCGCGTCGTGACGATGATCCAAGACATCATTCCGCTCACGCATCCCGAGTTCATGAGCGTGACGTTGCGCCGCGCTTTTTCGTCGAACTTCCGAAAGGCCTTGTCGCTTTCTCACATGATCCTTGTCAGCGCGAAGGCGAACAAGGACATCGTCAGTCATTACTGCCGATCGTTTGGCCTCAAAGCGCGCATCGCCCATGTTTACCTAGGGTCCGATTTGCCGTGTTCGGCAGAGTCGGCGGGAGGCAAACTCGAGCTCGGGTCTTCTGGGGCGGATGGAAGAACTTACGTTATTCTCGGCACCATCGAGCCGCGAAAAGGTCATCACATCGTCGTGCGTGCGTTTGAACAACTGTGGGCTGAGGGCCACCAGGAAACGCTCGTGATCGTAGGAAAAATCGGCTGGAACGTCGATGAACTTGTCGCGCATCTGAGGTCTCATCCCGAACTCGGCCGGAAACTCCACCTCGTACATGACGCTTCCGATGGGGAGGTGGGCAGCATTCTCGAGAAAGCCGATGCTGCGATCATAGCTTCAACGGTTGAAGGTTTTGGACTGCCGCTCGTGGAAGCACTTGGGCGTGGATTGCCTGTTATCGCCTCCAATCTCCCGGTATTTCAGGAGATCGCCGGTGAAGCGGCTCTGTATTTTCAAGAAGGGGATGCGGACGGTCTGGCCCGTGCAATTCTGAGATCTGCAGAAATTGATGCGGAGTTGCGCCTCGCCGCGCGTAATTTCAAATGGCCGAAATGGGACGATGCGGTTTGTAACCTGTTGGCAACAATTTCAAATCCCGATCGGTCGTGGACTGACGTGCTCCCCTGAAACTCCGCCAGTCTGAGCTAGAGTCCTTCATGAAGGAGGACGATGATGAAGCGCAGCAGGT
>CAKTCN010000002.1 GCA_934539295.1 uncultured Allosphingosinicella sp. | reverse complement strand
GAACACGCTCTTCGCGCGGTCCAAACCAATCGTCGTGACAGTCCCCATCGTGGCTCTCCTTCCGGCTCATCCGCAGATCATCCTGCGGAAGGGGTGGAGAGCCGTCCACGTCATCAGTTGCGGACATTCAACCTCGATTGAAGCGGTGAATGGCCAGTAGTTCCGCCAATGCTCCGGAAAACGTGAACAGTGCTGCAGAGGGAACCCACCACTGAGGCGTCGGCAAGCTGAACATTCTCGGCGCAACCAACATGGTAATGCCCGTTAGCAGCACGAAGCTCGATACTATCAGGTCCCGGCGTAGCAGTCCGCGCCGGCTCATCAGAGGACCCACGTAATCACGAGCGCCATTGTGCAAAGGAACGTCACAAGCGTCGTCATCCAGCCAAGAATATTAGTCCATCGTCCGTTTGTCCGTGCGCCGACGACCTTCCGGCTATTCGTGAGCAGCATCATCAGGAGAAGCAGCGGCGGGACCGAGAAGCCCTGGACCACGCCTGACCATACCAACGCCTTCATCGGATTGAAGCCGAGGAAGTTCATCGCGACAGCAAGCGAGGTGACGATCCCGATGATGGCGTAGAACAGCTTGTTCTCACTTGGGAGGTCGTGAAGGCTGCCTTCCTTCCCCATCCCTTGAACGACATCATAGGCAGCACCGGTCGTCATGATCGGCACTGCCAGGAACCCGACCCCGACCACACCGGCTGCGAATAGATATTTGGCCCCCTCCCCGGCAAGCGGCTCCAGCGCCGCGGCGGCCTGGGCCGCCGTTTCGATCTCCGTCTGTCCGGCGGGATGGAGCGTGAGGCCCGTCGATAGAATGATGAAGTAGAGGATGATGTTCGAGAAGACCATCCCGACCAGCACATCCCGACTGGTCCGCTTCATCTCCTTTCGCGACGCTCCTTTCCGCTGCCAGAGCCGCCGCCGACCAATGGCAATCTGCTCCTCGACCTCCTGATTGGACTGCCAGGTGTAGACATAGGCCGACAGCGAGGTGCCGATACAAGCCACCACCAGCATGAGGAATTCCTCGCTGAGCTCCACACGGGGAATGAAGGTGGCGCGGAGCACTTCAAGCGGATCGGGCTTGGCCATGATTGCGGCAACGACATAGGCGAATAGAATGAGTGCCAGCCACCGGAAGATGTGCCGGATGAGCGTGTAGGATCCGAAATACTGAATGGTGAAAATGACGGCGGCGGTTCCAATGACGATCGCTGGGACCGGGACGGCGGGAACGAGCAGGTTAAGGGCGGCGCCGATTCCGCCAAGATCGGCCGCGGCCTCGATAATGTTGCCAGTGAACGCCAGGATCACCATCGGCAGCAGGACCCATTTTGGGAATTGGTCCCGGATACAGGCGAACAGCCCCTTGCCGTAGACCTGCCCAATCTTGGCCGACAGGTACGTCACCACATACATCATCGGCAGCAGAATGGGGGCGACCCACAGGAAGCCGAGACCAAACTTCGCACCGGCGCTCGCATAGGTTCCGATGGCGGACGGATCATCGTCCGCAGCGCCGGTAACGACGCCTGCCCCCACTAGCTTCAAGATGCCGGGAGCCGGCGGAGGCGCTTCAGCCTGGGTATCGGCCTCTAGTGGTTCGCGGATCAACTCGATTGCCACGTCGGCTCCCTTGGACAAGGTTCAGCCGGTGAACCGCCGAACGTGGCCGAGGTTCACCAAAGAAGGTCGAATGTCCGCTTTCCACCTACACGTACATTCAAGCGCAGTTGATTCTGACTGAACGAACGCCCGCTTCATCCACATCTCCTCGCTGAAAATCATGCGTCAGGGCATGATCAGAGGAGGCTTGCATTTGCTCGCCGCACCACCCGCCTCCTTCATCCGTGCGGAATGAAGAGACGAGAGTTGGAGATGCGCTCGCGCCGCGGTCAAAGAACCGGCCGCAAGCCCACGGTTCAGTTCCTCGCGCGCTCTCATTGAATGATATTCCGCATTATCGTCTCGCACCGGATCAACTTCCTTCGCGAGCCTGTCGGGGAGAGGCAGTGCCGACAATTACCTCGGTTAGAGTAGGCGCTGCTTTGGACTAACTGGGTTGAAGTATGAGCTTGGCTGCGCGAACGCTGTCAGCCTCGGCTCCATCCATATCTCAAGCTCTGCTGAGCGCCTCCGTCCGAAGACATCAGGTCCCTCGACAGGAACGTTGAACCGCCGCTTGTAACAGGCTTTACGAATACGGCTTTCGTGCTTCGTCCTCGGCCTTCATCCGCTTGCGGACGTCGCCCTCGACCGTCGCGCCTTCCTGCATGGGCTGGTGGACCGAGCCTGAGTTCGGGGGATCTGGCGAGGCCTTCTGCATTTGCTCGTAGTGAGCGATGTTCCCGGACACCTGCTCAACGAGGTCCGGAGCGATCGTGTGCAAGGTGGAGACAGCCTGCGCTTTCCAACCCACCGGCAGTTCCTCGCGTGGATGCAAGGACGCCCAGATTATGGCGCGCACTACCTCCTCGGGACTATCCATCGCAGCCATTCGGCCTCTTCGTCCGCTATAATTGGCGGCATGCTGCCAGAACGGGGCATCCGCGGCCCACGGCATGATCGTCACGATCTTGATCTGCTTCTTGAGTCCGGCGAGACGCACTTCTTCAGTTTGGACGCGCCCGAGCGCCCAAATACCCGCCTTGGTCGCCGCATAACTTCCATGGCACGCAAGCGGCGCCTGGCTCTCGACCGAGCCGAGGTTGATCAGTGTGCCATGCCCTTGCGCCTTGAATTGCCGCATCGCGGCGTGGCTACCGAATATGACTCCTTTTAAGTTCACATCCACAACGCGGCTATGGTCGGCAAGAGGAACATCCTCGAAGCGGCCGAAAGTGCCAACGCCGGCATTGTTGATCCACACGTCGATTCGACCAAAACGTGCAACGGCTGCCTGGGCAAGCCTCTCTACCTGTCCCGGATCGGATACGTCGGTGGTCGCGACCGGGGCCAGCCCGCCCGAGGCACGAACCTGAGCGGCGACTTGCTCCAAGACCTCAGTTCGCCTTGCGGCAAGAACAACGTTTGCCCGCTCGCGTCCGAGCATCTCGGCAACTCCGCGCCCGAACCCGCTGGTTGCCCCGGTGATGACATAGGTGCGGCCTTCCAGCCTTTGAAGGCCAGTCTGGCTGAGCTGCGTGTTGACGGCGCAGGCGGACAGACTTCCCAATCCCAGGACCAGAAAAGCCGAAAGGACAAGGGTCCGCAACATCATCAGTCCTCAAGCACCGAACTATGCAGCCTCAATCGGGCGCTAGGGCTCAATGTCCGCCAATGATCGCTGAGACTAACATTTGTTCGTTACAAAAGCTTCTGCTCAGTCGCACACTAGGGTGCTCAGCGTCGGCATCCTTTCCGCGCGTCCCCGCGTTCTATCCTGATCTAGTTGAGCGTTCGGGATGCCAACTCTTGCCATTCAGGAGCTTTGGACGATTGGATTCTCTGCTGACATTGCGACTAGAGGCCTTCAGCCGGCTATCGGCCGAAGAGCGTACAGGCCTGAATAGCATTTGCGACCGCCCCGGTCGCACGGTCTGTGCACGCCGGGATCTGGTGCGGGAGGGGGATGCCCCGCGATACATCCACCTGATCGTGGAAGGCTGGGCCTGTCGCTACAAGCAACTGCCGGATGGCCGCAGGCAGGTGGTGGCTATCTTCGTTCCGGGTGACATGTGCGATTCCAATGTCTTCATCCTCAAGCACATGGACCACAGTATCGGAGCGATAACGGACATCAGGGCAGTCGAGCTGGGTGCGCGAGATATGGAAGCGCTCACCACCGAGCATCCCGGGATCATGCAGGCGCTTTGGTGGCACGAACTCGTCACCGCAGCCACTCAGAGGGAATGGATGCTGAACCTTGGGCAACGCACCGCCTACGAGCGTATTGCACATCTAATCACCGAGCTTTTTGTCCGACTTGAGGCCGTGGGCTTGACGTACGAAAATGCCTGCGATTTCCATATGACGCAGAGCGACATTGCCGACGCGACCGGCCTGACGGCGGTGCACGTGAACCGCATGCTTCAGGACCTGCGGAGAGATGGACTGATCCAGCTCGAAAGGAGCGGCTAGTCATCCCCCACCTTCAGGCGCTGAAGAATGCCGCGCTGTTCGATGACAATTACCTCCACCTCGATACAGGTCGTCCGCACTTCGGAGCGAACGACTAGAGGAGCGTCAAGCGACTGAATCATCAAGGTCCATCAGCGGAAGCTCAATGATCCACTCAAGTTGGCCTGCGTTGAGGTTCAGGGAGGTGGTCGCTCCAAGCTCGTATGGCAGCGCCTCCTCTATGAACTGCCGGCCGAAGCCGCGACTTAAAGGAGTTGCCGCGACAATCGGAATGCCGGTTTCTAGCCATCGGAAGAGGAGCGCCTGCCCCCCTCCGGTACCACTCACAGACCAATCAATTGCCAATTTACCGTCGGCGCGTCCCAAGGCTCCGAACTTGATCGAGTTTGTGGCAAGCTCGTGCACGGTGAGCGCCAGCAACTCGGCAGACTTGTGGCGGAGCCCAACGACCGGGCCTGAAGCCTCGTAAGCTCTGCTGTCGGATGCCGCGGATGCGAGCAGCCCGTCTCGCACGATATTTTCAAGGTCGGTCGGCCTCAAGGGCGAGCGGCTGAGGAGAGAGTGATGGCGTGCGAACACGTCCAGCCGACCCCTGAAATGCTCCAGGAGGTCCTCGTGGGAATCACCGCTCTCCGCAGTGCGCCGAAAGACGGAGCGGATCACCGCAAGCATGTTGCGCACCCTGTGCTCGAGCTCGTGTTGGAGACGCTGTTCCCGCGCTGCGGTAGACCGGACCTGTTGCCAAGCCTCTTCAAGGTCGCCTCGGCAGGTAGAAAGGTCGTTCCGAGCAGCCTCCAGCTCGGAACGCAGCTCGTCTAATTCGGACTGTTGCGCCATTTCGTCCAATCGATATCGTACGCCACGCCAGCGATCTTTGGCGCGACCACCTCATCAACGCGGACCTAGGCCGAAATGTCCCACTACTGGTGAAAGGACTAGAGTTCGACATTGGAATTACGGTCATGCCGGTATGGATGTTGCTAGCAAGGTCGGCTAGATTATTCGCGCCAGAAAAGCGTCAGCGCGAAGGGACAATCATGACCAACAAGAGCTTCTCCGGCCTGCGTATACTTATCGCCGAAGATGAGTATTTCCTGGCCGATGAGGTTCGCGCCGAGCTGATCAAGACTGGGGCCGAAGTGGTGGGCCCTGTCGCGACCGTGCGGGATGCACTTCAGCGCATCGAAGAAGATCAGAAAATTGACGGAGCGTTGCTCGACATCAACCTTCGCGGCGAGATGGCGTTCGAAGTTGCGGACGCACTCGCCGAGCGTGGAATCGCATTTGCGTTTGTGACAGGTTACGACAGCACTCATCTCCCGGAACGCTTCGCCGGCGCCACGACGTTTCAGAAGCCGCTCTACCCAGATACGCTGGCTGCTTTGTTCGAACCTATGCTCAACATCGGGCGAACGGGAAGTCTTAGATGAGGATTTATAATCAATCGGGGTGATTATGCACGAATTGCCCGACTGATTGCTGCAGCGATCTGGCTCAAGCTGATCGGCTTTTCGCACTTGGTCACGCTGGCGAAGCGCTCGGGAAGCGTTGCGCGATCATAGCCCGTCGTAAACACCACGGGCACGCCGCGCTCGATCAGCATATCTGCGACAGGATAGACGGGCTCTCCGCCAAGATTGACGTCCAGCACCGCCCCGTCAAGCTCAGGCTGCTGCTCAACCAGAGCAAAGGCACGTGTAACCGTTGGAGCAGGGCCGAGCACCACCGCGCCCGAGTCTCTCAGTTCCTCCGAAAGTTCTTCGGCAAGCAGATACTCGTCTTCCGCGACGAGGATCCGACACCCCTTCAATCCAGGATCAGCCACCGACACCATCCTCAGGGGAATTTGTCGCCGAAATGGGCATCGCTATAGTGCAATGGACGCCGTCCGCTTCCATCACATAGGTTGTCTCAGCCGCAAGTTGGTAGGGCAAGGCTCGCTCGATCAACTCGCGTCCCTGACCGCTGCCCACCGTGTTCGGCATTACGACGCCGCTTTCCCGCCAGTCGACGTGGAGCCAAGGCTGTTGGTCGGCATTCTCTTCCCGCGGCGGAGCGATCTGCCAGGTCACGGCGAGCCTCGCTTCTGGCTGACCAAGCGCGCCATATTTCGCGGCATTGGTTGCCAGCTCGTGCAGAGCCATGGCGAGCGTCTGAACGGTGGTGGAGCGTAGGCGCACCCCCGGTGGTCCATCGAGCGCCACTTTGTCCCCATGATCGAGATCAACGCCATGAGCGGCAAACTCCGCCCGTAGCAGTTCATCGAAGCTGACCCGGTCATGCTCGTTGAGGCGCGATAGTAGGCCCTGTACCCGGGCGAGAGCATCAAGCCGATCGCGGAACCTGCTGCGGAAGTCGCCAAGGTCGCTGCTGGCCACCGCAGTCTTCTGCGCGATCTGCCGGACGACGCCGATCAGGTTCCGGGTGCGGTGCTGGAGCTCGGCGACCAACACCCCCTGACGTTCCTGAAGGTCGCGCAGGTCATTGATGTCGGTCGAGCTACCGATCCACTCAAGAATATGGCCGTGCTCATCGTGCACCGGGGTCGCCCGCGTCTGGAACCATCGATATGCTCCAGACGCCCTTCCCTTGATCCTAAACTCGACCACGAAACCACCCTGTTCCTCAGCCTGGCTCCAGGCGCCGCGAGCGATCTCCCGGTCGTCGGGGTGCAAGACGTCGAGCCAGCCCCAGCCATGACTGTCGGCGCCGCCCTGGCCCGTATACTCGCTCCACTGGCGGCTCGCCCAGGTCCATCGACCGGCATCGACCGCCCGCCACACGAGTTGTGGAAGCCCCTCCACCAGCGAGTGGAGCCGCTCCTCGCTTTCACGCACCGCCTCCTGTGCATCGTGGCGGGCAGTGATGTCGATATTCATGCCGACCCATTTACGGACTGACCCGTCCTCGCCTAGCAGGGGCGCGGCCAACACGTTGGTCCAGCTCCAGCTTCCATCCGGGCGGCGCAAGCGAAACTCGTTCTCGAGCAAGCTGCGCGTCGCGACGGCTTCGTCCCACCGGCGCCCAGCCTCCGAGCGATCGTCAGGATGAATGGCGTTGACCCAGCCATGCCCGAGCCACTCGCCCAGCGTCTGCCCTGTCTGGGCGCGCCAGGTGGGCGAGTCCTGAGTGATCTCGCCACTGGGTTCAGCTTCCCACACGGCCTGCGCCCAGCTGCCGACGAGGATACGGAAGCGCTCCTCGCTTTCCCGCAAGGCCACCTCGGCGTTATGGACCTCGGTAAGGTCGGTGAACGTGACGACGGCGCCGCTGATGTAGTTGTCTACGCTGCGATAGGGCAGCACTTTTGCCGCATAATGGCGCGCGCTGGCCGGATCCACGACGGAGCGATCCACCGGAGCCAGCGTCTTCAGGACCCTGCGAACATCATCCTGAAGCTCGGGATAGTTGACGCGCGATACGACGTGACCGAGCGGTCGGCCAACATCCGTTTCGAGAAGGTGGAAGATCTCCGTTGCGGTGGGCGTAAAGCTGCGGACGCGAAGGTCATTGTCGAGGAAGACCGTGGCGATCTGCGTCGCTTCCAGCAAGTTCTTGAGATCCGAGTTGCTGCGGCCGAGTTCTGAGACGCGGTGCGCCAGCTCGCCGTTGACGGTCTGCAACTCCTCATTGACCGACTGCAGCTCCTCCTTGGAGGTTTCCATTTCCTCGTTGGCGGACTGCAGCTCCTCGTTGATCGACTGATATTCCTCGTTTGAGGATTTGAGCTCCTCGTTGGTGGACTCCAACTCCTCGATCGTCGCTTGCAGGCGGTCTCGGGTCAGCCGCAATTCTGCCTCGAGCCGCTGAACATGCTCGTCGCTATCCGGACGATCCCCGCTTGCTGTTCCGTCTGGCAGGGTGCCGGTGTCCTGGAAGACGACGATCAGTGACGTGACGTCACCCGTGCCGATCGGTTCGACGACCAGGTTGACCCCGTTTGTCCGATCCTCGGTACGGATGATCAGCCTGTTCAGTTCAACGCGCTGTCCTTCCGACACGGCGCGGTGGAGCGCGGCTCGCAGCTCAATCCGGAGGTCTCTGTGAACAAGGTTGAGGAGGTTCAGCGTGGCCGCGCCGGCGATCGGTTCGAGGAAGCGTCCCGTCCTTCCCGAGAAATGCAGCACGTCATACTGGCTGTCAACGACGACATAAGCGGGCGCATATCGTTCAGCGACGGCCTCCGCCTGCCGGCTTACCGGCCCAGAAAGGCGGGGTACCTGTGCGGGTTCAGAAAAGGTCGTGCCTATCGGATCGACCGCTCTTGCGCGCGCGGTAAGCGGGAAGTCCGGGATGATCCGAGTCGCAGTCTCGAGGCGGCGAAAAACGCGGTTCTTCCGGTCTATCGGGGTGAACAGCTTTTGATGCCGGGTCACGTTTTCAGACGATCCAAGGAACAGCACGCCCCCTGGGTTAAGCGAGAAGTGGAAGATTGGAATGACCCGGTTCTGGATCTCGGCATTGAGGTAGATGAGCAGATTTCGGCACGAGAGCAGGTCGATGCGGGAGAAGGGTGCGTCCTTGATGAGGTTGTGCGGGGAGAAGATGCACATCTCGCGCAGTTCCTTTGACACGCAGTAGGTGTCGCCTTCGCGCACGAACCACCGGGCTAGCCGGTCGGGACGGATATGGTCGCTGATGGATTCACTATACCGGCCTGCGCGAGCAAGGCCGAGCGCTCGCGCATCGAGATCTGTCGCGAAGATCTGCACCTGCGGCGGCTGCGCCAACGTCGCCATATGCTCCCGGAGCAGAATGGCGATGGAATAGGCTTCCTCGCCTGTCGCGCAGCCCAGGACCCAGACGCGGAACTGGTCCTCGGGCCCCTTTCCCTCGAAGAGGCGCGGTATCTCGCGCTCGAGGACATCAAACTCCTGCGGATCGCGGAAGAATTGCGTCACGCCTATCAGCAGGTCCTGGAAGAGATGCTGAACTTCCTCCCGGTCCGATCGCAGGCGGGCGACGTAGGCGTCGACGCTGTCAATCTGCAAGACCTGCAGCCGGCGATGAACACGCCGCAGGAAGGTACCCCGCTTGTAGCCGTGGAAGTCGTGGCTTGTGACGTTCCTGAGAATGGTTGTGATCTGGGCGACCTGGGACTCGATCTGCTCAGGAACGACCTGCTCGGTGCCGGAATCCTCGACCTCGGCGAGCTTGCTCAGATAAAGCGCGATCTGCGTGGACATCTGCTCGACCGGAATACGAAGGTCGACTGCCCCATAGGGGCCCGCGCCGATCGACCCGTCGCCGCCCTCTTCGAACCTCGCTTCGCCGATGGATAGCCCCCCGAACTTCTTGGTCGCGGTTACGCCCGCCGCCCCATCGGTGCCAAGCCCGTTGAGAATCACCGCAACGGTTCGCTCATGCGCATGCTCGGCGACTGACATCAGCATCGTGTCGATCGTTCCGCGATGCCCAACCGGCTCCGACGCTGGGCGGACGCGCAGGTGCCCGTCCTCGAGGGCGATCATATCGTCGGGGGCGCCCACGTAGATGTGGTTGGGCTCCAACCGTTGCCCGTCCTCGCCGATACGCACAACCAAGGAGGACTGGCGCTTCAGCACCTCGATCACCGTACCGACAGCGAGGCCCTCCTCTTGCCGGACGGCGACGATGTACGCGGCGTTGATGCTCGGGCCCAAGCCTGCGAACAGCGCCTCGAGCGATCGCAGCGAGGCAGCGCAGACGCCGACCCCCACTACCCCCAAAACATCCGTTCGGCCATCCTCTCCAGTCGAGGATTCCTTCACCTTGTCTTCGATGTCCGACATTCACGCTGCCCAGATGCAAGAGAGGAAAGAATAGGGCCTCAATTCGGATTCTAGAAGCAGTTTCAATCAGATATTGTCGTCGGCCACACTCCGCCCGTCTCTCAGAGAGCTGATCGCCGCTTCTCGCAATGTCGAGGCATAGCGCCGATACTCTTCAGCGCGTGTCTCGTAGAGCTCGGCAACCGCCGTCCTGCCGGTTTGACGAGCATCCAGCGCCATGCGCTGCACGAGGGTTACCCGTTCCTCCATGACGCGCAGCGCGACCCGTATCGCCTCGTCCACCTCCTGACTGTTGGAGGCGTAAGCCTCCGCCGTATAGGCGTGGCCGATCTGGCACCGGAAGCGGAGCGGGCGGGCTCCGTTCACTTCCGACAGAACACCCGCGCAATCGGGACAGGAAAGCGGGCTTGGAGTTGCGAAGCGCAGCAGGTTCTCGCTCCCGAGCCTGGCTCCTGCCGCGATCTCCACCTCCAAGCGCAATGCGTCGGACGGCGCAGAGGGGGAGCCCGCCTTGCTTCCCGCAAGTTCGCCGAGCAGTTTCCCAAGGTCGGCCGCCGGGGCAACATGGTCGACCTCAACCGCTTCGAGTGCCGCCAAGGGCATCTGGTCCGCCTCAGCATCGATTGGATGCTGTACGACGGCCGTCCCCCCCATGGACTTGATCGCATGAAGTCCGGACGCGCCGTCGTTCAGCATTCCAGTCAGCACAACGCCGATTACACGCGGACCGTAGGAAAGCGCGGCCGAGCGGAACAAGGGGTCGATCGAAGGGCGCACCATATTCTCTCGCGGGCCCGCCCCCAGCCTGATCGTGCCATCGATCAGCAGCAGGTGCCGGTCAGGTGCTGCAACGTAAGCTTGCCCCCGCTCAACCGGCTGCCCGTCCACGGCCTGCCGGACCGGAATCGCGGCATTGCCCTGCAGCACCTCGGCAAGAAGGCTCGGTGAGTGGGACGGAATGTGGGTGGTAATGAAGATCGACGCAGGCAGGTCGGTGGGGAGTTGCCTCAACATCTCCCGGAGCACAGCATTACTACCGGTCGAGCCGCCCACGGCAATGATGTCCTTCGTCGGAGCTGATGCCATGGCCGGTCCTTTCGCTTCTGAACTCAACAAGAGGCGGCGGGCGAAGTTCCGGCGGGGGCATCCGGCGCCCTGACCGATGCTCTTCAGGGTTAGCGTGCGCGAAAGAGTATCCCTGCGGCCTGGATCAGCGCCGGCGCCATGGTCATGTTGGACAGGTTGCCGGGCGAGATCAGCAGAACGCGCAGGCCCCCGGCGGCATCGGTCAGCCCATGGATCTTGCTGGTGCGGCCGCCACGCGAAGTGCCGATGCCTTAAGCGCAGCCCCCGTTTGCGCCCGCTGCTGAGCGGTGACCATGATGCTGGTCGAGTCGATCGCCACGATCCCCCAGACCCGCTATAGCCGGTCAGCTCCTCGAACACCGCAAATGACACCCTCTGTCGGCTCCACGGTGGAAGCGATTGTAGATCGCCGTATAGGGCTCCGTACTCGGGCGAACAGTCACGCCAGCGCGCACCGCTCTTGAGCATGTGCACATGCCCGAAATTACCGTCCGATCATCGACCCGCCGCGCCACGCTCCGCCCCCGCAGCAGCAACGGCTAGATCTTGGCCCTTTCGCATCGCTCAACCACGTCGGATGTCGCGACGTCCTAAGCTCCTACTCTCAAAGCAGAAGCCTGGAAGCAGCCTAAACGATCGACCTCAAGCTGATTAGGTGCGGAGCCTAGTCTTAATGACCCCACGTCCATCGGTCGGCGGCCGTGGCGACAGCGGAGCGTCCCCAAGCCCCCTCGCATTCCATCGAGCCTTGCGGCACCTGCGCACGCATGAAAGTCGAGGATGAAAGAGTGAGCGGCATACTCGAAAGCCGGACCCTAGCCCCATCGTTGACCACGCTTGCACCTGCTACGTTCGACCCAAGATGGGCCGTGTGAAGGAGGCTTCCGTAGCTGAACAAGCCCCCATGCATGGGTCCTCAGGCGCGCTCCAGGCTCACCCTCGTGCGAGCGACAGCAGAACGCCCGATCTAAGCGCCGCATCTTCAGGTATTTCTAGCCTCGAAAGGCCTTACAGAATTCTCGTTTACGCCGATGCCGAATCCTTTGCGCCATTCCAGCGACAGCATCTCGTCATGGTCGTACGGGTTTGTGCTCTGGGGTAGTCCAGCGCGCGCGGCGTCATAGCCTCTCCGGCGAGCATCCACTGCGGGCGTATCCATCTCAGTCTCCCTACCCTGAGAAAGCTAGATCAGAGAGGGAGTTCCGGGGATCTTGCATGATCTATGTTGGTAATCTCTTTGGAGGGCCATTCGGCCGTATGACGACCTAGACGTTCGCTACCTGCGCTTTGTTCGCTCAAGCAGCGGGGTTTACGCTCGAGCAGATCGCAGAACTGCTTGCCCTTAACGTAACCGATGCCGGTCAACGGCCCAGGCATTAGGCGGTTGAGCGTATAGCCTCTCTCGATGTAAAGATCGAGGAACTGGAGCAAGCGCGATCGTCTGTCAGGCGACCACCCAAGGGGTGCGGACGGGGGTACGGAAAGGTCGTGTCCAATCCTGACCTTATTCAAGGACGTCTGGTAACGAGGTCACCGGCGATCGAGCGGGAGCCGCTGCAAGGATGCAGTACCGTCCACAGCGGTTTGCGGCACCTGAATGATCGTCCGCTCTCGGGAGCCATTATGTTGTCGCTGAACGGCCTAGCTTGGCGCATAGCTGCCGTCAGGCCGCTCTCGAGATCAGAATTTCCCAGCAATCTGAGTGCCCATCGCTTTCACCCCGGGTGCGCCACCTTCCTCCGCCTAATCGGCAGAGTTGGGCTGGCGTTCGTATCGACCGCCTTCCAAGCCCTCCGGGAGCAACGCCTCGTCCGCGACGCGTAGACGCAGCTCCGAAAATGCCGGGCGCATCAGCTGCTCGGCATCGACGGAAATGTGGATCAACCCTGTCCCGACGGGCTTGAGATCGAGCCGCTCGACCCTCCCCGGCGCGAACGGCGCCTCGATACTGATGCCCACGGCCGGCGCGTGCGGGCGATCCATCAGGAATGCCAATCCTTCGGCGTCGGTAGTCAGGACTTCTTCATGCCCGTCCGCGAGATGGAAGGTGACACGAACGTCACGCGCGCCCGAGCCTGAGCGAAGGTCGGCAATCTTTATTCCCAAGCCCCTTGCCCAGTTGTCCGGCGAGTCACTCACCGGCCTGGTCGGCGGCAAGGTGCAATCTTCGGCAGGCGCTGAGTCACGGGGCGCCGCCACCGATGGCTCCGGCTCCGCTGCCTCGATCTCCACCGGAGGCGCCAGGGTGTCGACGACGACCTCGGGCACGGCAAGCGAAGGGCAACGCGCGCGGATCGCCGCAATCTCCCGTTCCTGCAGCATGCCGCGGTAGAATTGTTCGACCTGTGCATCCCAAGGTTCGGCATTCACATATGCGAAGAGCGGCTTGTTTGCATCAGGCGCAGCGGCAGTGAGCAGCACACCATTGCCGTCCCGTCGCCAAGTGCCGCGCGCCGTCAGGTCGACCGCGCCATAGCTGATGTAGAAATCGAACGTTCCGTCCGGCCGCAGCAGGAGCTCCGATCCCGTCTCCATGACGCCGGAAAGATAATAATGGTCGGCGAGCCCCGCGTTCTCGGCGACTTCCTGCGCCAGCGAAGCCGCCATCGGCGGCGTTGCGGCTGATGGCACTGCCAGGCCGGCGGACAAAGACAAGACGGCCAGGCGGACGTGCCGCGCAGCCGCCGAGCAAGGGGTCATGATGATCAAAGCGGCTCTCCATCCGTGTTCAGAAACTTGAACCGGTATGAGCAGCCGTAGAGGGTCTTGCCCGGATGCGTCACGACGTTCGAGATGCTGCGCGCGACGATCTTGTGCACGCCGAATTCCTCGCCTTCCTCTGCTTGCTCCGTCACCTCGTGCACGATGCGTTCACCCAGGAACTTGCGAAACTTGATCTCGGCTTCCGCCTGCGCCCTCGTGACAGCACCCGCACCGGCGAGCGCATCGACCAGCAGGTCGGCATTCAGTTCATTTTCCACCTGCTCGCCCGACGCAACGGTCGCCGGATCCTCGACATTCAGCACCGCAAGGATGCCATGGCCGCTAAACGCAATCCGCCGAGTTGAATGGGTACCGGCGACCGTAATCGGCGCCGGCAGCTCAAATTCGCTGAGATAGGGATTGGCCCCCTCGATCCTGCGCCAGCCACGCTGCTCCGCGATCTCACCCTCCGCTACCGCCATGGCGAATGGGAGATAGGTCGAGACGTCGATGCGGCAGTTTATCGCATCGACCTCGCTGACCTGGTCGGGAGACAGCACCGCCTCACCATCCCCAGGGAAGGCAGCAGTCAGGGCGATCAAGGCAAGGGTGAACATGCCCCCTCATAGCGGCGCCCTTGCCGATGCAAAACATCACTGCGCCCCCCGAACCACTACCTGCCTTTTTTGGCTTGCGCGACATCTTCATCTGAGGCGGGACGGTGCCTGTTCGGCGGGAACATCACCCATCGCTTGTGGTTCTTCGAACATGCCCCCTTCACAGAATTCGCTCTGGCGTTACCTGATCGCCGGCTGTGCCGCCGCCGTGGGCTTCGCGATCTACGAAGCCCTGAATGTCGTGTGATGAGATCGACGAGGCTTGCGGTTCCCGGTGGCATGATCCGCCACCTGTCGGCAGCTCAGTTTTGCAAAGATGCTTCTGACCGGAAGAGCTTGGCGACGGCGCTGAACAAGGTCGCCAGCGCGCTTCTTGGCTCCGCCGATATGATCGCCTGGCCGGGCACCACCTGCTGCAGCGTGTCGCCAGGTGTAGTGCGCTCGGCAATGAAGCGGGCGCGGTAGACGGCTTGCTCGGGCGTGAGGCGGCCGCCTTGCTCCTCCACCGCAGCAATCGGACCACCGTTGACTGAGGCGAGTTCCTCCACGTCGATCCGCTCGGCAGCGCTGCGGGCAAGATCGGTCAGACGGATGCGGTAGGATGGCTGGCTGGAATCGTCGGGAACGAACCGGCCTTCGGCGCCGATCTCCAGGCGGCGCAGCTCGCCTTCCTCCACATAGGCTTGCACGTCGCGCCGACCGGGCGTGACGATGCGCGCGAGTAGCTCGCTGCCGTTCAGCCACCGGCCGGGATGGAGGTTCCGGTCGAGGTCTGCGACGCGGCCGTCCGCGGCTGCGCGCAGCCTGAGCCGCTCGCGCCGCTCGTTGAGGCCGGCCAGGTTGTCCTGCTCCGCGAGCAGCTCCCGTTCCAGCACCGCGCGGTTGGACAAGTCGTTGCCGGCGGCAACGGCGCGGTTGAGCTGCAGCTTGATCCGCGCCAGTTCGACCTGGCTGCGCGCGAGGCGGCGCTCGAGGTCGGGTGATGAGAGCGAGAGGAGCAAGGCGCCCGCCCGCACCGCCTGCCCTTCCGCGACATGCACAGCGTCGAGACGGGCTGCCTCGCCAGCAACCACCGGCTCGTCCTCGATCATGGTGAGCAGCGCCGGGGCAGAGACACGCGTGTCGAGGGGCACGACCAGCAGCAGGGCCAGCCCGCCGAGCAGCCACAGCCAGCGGCGATGGCGTCCACGGGCGCGGATGGCCGGGGCGCACTCCCCCCAGGCGCGTAGCTCGCTCACCACCGGGCGGACGATGAAGACGCCGATCTCCACTGCGAAAAGCAGCAGGCCGAGCGCCTTGAAGAAGAAGTGGTAGACGAGAAGTGCGATGCCGAGGAACAGGACCAGGCGGTAGAGCCAGGTCGAAAACGCATAAGCGACGATCCAGCCGCGCATGCGCGAGGGCAATGGCTCCGGCGGTGCTTCGCCAAGCGAGAACAGGCGCTCGCGCAGCCACCAGCGCGCCATGGCGAAGGCACGCGGCTGCAGGTTGGGCATGCCGATCGCGTCAGACAGCAGATAATAGCCGTCGAACCGCATGAAGGGGTTGAGGTTCACGATCAGGGTGGTGATCCAGCTGGTCGTGCCGATGATGAAGGCAACGCTGCGCAGCACCCCGTCGGGCAGCATCGCCCAGACGAGAATCGCGACGATCGCCAGCATCAGTTCGGCCGTGACGCCGGCGCAGTCGATCGCCAGCCGCTGCGTGCGCGAGCGCAGTCGCCATGCGGCGGTGGTATCGGTGTAGAGCACCGGCATCATCACCAGGAAGCTGACCCCCATGCTGGGCACGCGGCAGCCGAATCGGGTGGCCGTGTAGGCGTGGCCCAGTTCGTGGACCAGCTTCACCAGCATCAGCGACAGGCCGTAGGCGATCACGCCCTTGAGGCTGAAGAAATAAAGAAAGGAACCGAGGAACGCGTCCCATTGCCGGGCGACGGCAAGCAGGTCGACCAGCGCAGCGGCGAGAAACAGCAGCAGGGCGGCGCGCGACCAGAGCGGTGCCACGATCGGCAGCGTACGCTGAAGGAACCTGCCCGGCCGCACGAGCGGGATCCGGAAGAACAGGTAATTGTCGAGCGCCCATTTCCACCACGCCCGCTTGCTGCGCGCGCGCTGGGCCATGAGGGCGTTCACCGTGTCGCCCGGAGGCGCCTGGGTAAGGCCATTCGCGACGCAGAATTCCACCATTTCGCCGATCGCACGATCGGCATCCTGGCGGTCGTAACCCTGCGCGTCCAGGCCATCGCACACCGCATCGCGCGAGCGGCCGCGCCACAGCGACAGGATAGCCATCTCCAGCTGGCCAATCTGGAAGAAAAGATGGCGCACCGGATCGAAGATGGTCCAGCTTGGCGCGCCGGTGACCAGCGGGGCGCCGGGCTCCAGCCGCAATTCCTGGCGCAGTGGCGGAAGCATTGGCGAGCTCTGGACGATCTGCGTCGCCATGATGTGACTAAAGGCCGATCGTCTGGCGCAGCGCGCTGATCGGGCGGCGCAGCATGGCGTAGACTAGCGGCGCCCAGCGGCCCTGCACCTTGGCCGTGCCACGCGCACCGATGGTCGGCGCGTCGCCCTGCGGCCGCGCGACGAGGGCGAAGGCCATCGTGCCGTCGGCTGTCTTGCGCGCGGCATAGCTGGCGCTTTCGAGGCGCGCGTCGACCGCCCACAGCGGCTGGCCATCGAGCCATACCTTGATGCCGGCGCCTTGTTTCAGCGCGAGTTGTTCCTTGGCGGGCAGGTCGATGCGAAAGCGGACGCGCGCGGGATCGGCGATCTGGAGGATCGGGTCGCCGACATTGACTGCGCGCCCCTCGAAGTCGCGCCGGTCGGAATAGATGGCGATCCCGGCGCGCGGCGCGACCAGCACCGATTGCGCCATGACGTCGCGGGCATAAGCATATTCGGCCTGCGCGAGGTCGCGTTCGGCCTGCATGATCGCGATCTCCCCGCCCTCCTCCGCCGAGCCGAAGGCGGCACTGGACGCACGCTCGGCCCGTGCGCGCGCAACAGCAAGGCGCTGGGTGGCAAGGGTGAGCTCGTTCCTGGGCCGCACATCGTCGAAGCGCACGAGTGGCTGTCCCGCTTTCACTTCGCTGTTGGGGGCGACCTCGATCCGCTCGACCACGCCGGAGAAAGGCGCGCTGAGGGTGAACGGGCGATCGGGAACAACCTCGACGGGTGCGAGCACGCTCAGCCGGACCGGGAAGAGCATGAGCACGAGCAATGCAACGAGAAGGATGCGGCGCTGCCGGCGATCGAGCCGGGGCAGTCGGCGGACGGGCTTTGGCCCCTTCAGCGCGCGCCAGGCATGGGCGGCGGTCTCGGCCGCGCGGTCGATGCGGATCAGTTCGCGTTCGTCCAGCGGCGTCTCGCGCGCGAACAGCAGGCCGGCAAACGGCGTTCCCTCCGCGTCGTGCAAAGGCTGCCAATGCCAGTGCGGAAACGGGAAGTCGGCGAGCGCGGCGTCATCCTCGTAAGCGCGGGCATCGAAGCCGGCTTTGCCGGTTCCATGTTCCCGCGCGACCGCCGCCACGACGCGCTCGATCGCCTGAACCAGGGGCGCATTGCGGTCGATCGTGGCGAGGCCGGAGGCGGCAAGCACATGCATGTCCGCGCCGATCCGGCCCAGGCGGAGCACGAACAACTGGCCGTAATCGAACAGGCGGCGGCTTTCGTTGGCGAGAAAATAGACGAGTTCCATCTCGCTCGCCTGCCGGCGCATGTCGGATTCATATTGAAGCAGCGCGGCAAGGCTCCCCTGACCGGCAGGCGCGGCCCGCGGCAGGCGAACCGTCTGCGATCGGCCTGCCCCCTGCTCTTCAGCCTTGCTGGCCATTCGCCCCTGCCGCGCCCGGGAAGTCCGCGCTTCCGCTCATGCCGGGCAGCACGGTGCCCCCTGTGCGGCCGATGCTGCCGATCACGCGCAGGGTCTTGCTGACCGGATCGACCGCGGCACCGAGGCGCGCGACCCGGCCGCTCAGCGTGGCGCCGGTCTCGTCCACCTTGAAGGTGAAGGGCGTGCCGGCCTTCAGCCAGGTAAGCCAGCGGCTCGGCACGATCAGCTGCACTTCGAGGTCCGCGCTGTTCTGGATCTTCATCAGCGGCTGGCCGCTGGCGGCAACCTCATGCTGGTGCGCGATCTCTTCGACGATCCGGCCCGAGAAAGGCGCATGAACGGCGCAGTCGGTGAGGGTGGAAGAGATGGCCGTGGCTTCGGCGGCCGCCTTGTCGAGATTGGCCTTGGCGATCTCGACCTCGTTGGTGCCGATCGCCTTGAAGGCGTCGAGTTCGACATTCATGTCGTAGGTCTTGCGATACGCCGCCGTGGCCGCATTGGCAGCCCGCAGCTGCGCACGATTTTGCGAGCAGTCGAACGAGGCGAGCAGCGCGCCCTTTCCGAAGCTCTGCCCGACCCGGTAGGGCATGGCGGTGATGCGTGCGGTGACGCGGGAGGAGATCACCGCCTCCAACTTCGACTGGATAACGCCGCGTACGTCGTTGGCCGGGGCAGTCTCGGCAGGCGCGGCCGCAACCGGCCGGGGCGCGGGCTGCGGCGCCGCCACTGGCGCGGGCGCCTCGTCCGACCATTGGGCGTCGCCGCCATCATAAGCGAGCGCGATCGAGGCGCCGAGCAGGGCGACGATCCCGACTCCGATGCCGACCCTGGCCCCGGTGCCGAGCCGGGGAGCGGCCTCAGTCTGCGGCAATTCTTCTTCGTTCATGATCTTAGTCCAGCTTCAGGGCGGCTTCGCGCGCGGCCCACAGGTTCGCCAGCGAGGCGGTCAGTTCGGCGACATTCTCCCGGCCCGTCACGTCCGGGCTGAAATGGTCGACCCCCATCGCCGAATAGAGGTTGGCATAGGCATTCTGCACCTCGGCATAGGCGAGGTCGTATTTCACTTCGTTGACGAGGCTGTTCATCTCCTCGCGCAGCAGGGTCTGCCGGCTGATCGCGCCGGCGGTGTGGCCGGAGCGAATCTGGTAGAGGATTTTGTCTTGCACCCCATTCTGCTTGGCGGCGGTCTCGAGCTCCGCAGTCAGGTGATTGTAGCGCGCGCGCGAGACGTGGATCTGCGTCATCACCGCCATGGTGAGCGCAAGCTCCCGCTGGCGGATGAGGTCGGCCTGCGCCTCCACCGCGCGCTTCTGCGCCGGGTAGCGGAAGACGTTCAAGAGGTTGAAGCTGGCGCGCGCGCCGTAATTCACCCAATCGTTGTTGAACAGGAAGTCGTTGGAATCGGTGTTGACGCCGATGATCGCGCGGAAGCTGGGCAGCGAGCCGAGCAGCGCGACGTCCAGCTCGCGCTGGTTGATGCGCTCGCGATAGGACACTTCGCGCAGCTCGGGACGGTTGCGGAGCGCCGTCATCACCATTTCCTCGCTCGCCATTGCGAATTTAGGCGGCACCTGCGTCCGCTCCGGCAATTGCAGCGTGAAGGGCGTGCCCGGCGTCAGGTTCATGAGCGCGGCGAGTTGCGCCTTGGCGATCACCAGTTCGCGCTGCAGGCGGCGGATCTCGGCCTGAATGTCGATCAGTTCCCGCTGGTAGGTGAGCGCGGTGAGCGGGGCGGCGACACGGCGCTGGGCCATCGTCTCCGAATTGGTCAGCGTGGTCGAGACACTGCCTTCGAGCTGCTTGAGCTTGTCGATCAGCCGCTCGGCGCTGACGGCGCGCCAGTAGGAGACGCGGACGTCCTCGATGATGCGGTTCGAGACCTTGCGCCGCCGTTCGAGCGCGACCAGCACCTCGTCCGCCTTCTGGCGCGCGCGCACGTAGGACAGGCCGAAATCGAGCACGTCCCAGCTGAGCGCCAGCTCGCCGGTGAAGATGTCCGTTTCGGACGAGGTCGACGGCTCCAGCGACTGGCGGCCCGACAGCAGCGATAGCGAGCTTGCGCCCGCATAATTGTTCCGGCCCGCATAGCCGCCGGTGGCGACCAGTTGCGGCAGCATGTCGTAATGGGCGAGGTCCAGCTCACGCGACTTGAGCGCCTCCTCCATCATCTCGACCTTGTAATCGAGATTGTATTTGAGCGCGCGCGCCATCGCCTCGTGGAGGCTGATGGGTCCGCTGACCGGCTCCTGGTCCACTGCCACGGCGGCGACGTTGCGCACCGCGCGGTCGTTCAGCTCGACGCCCGTCAGCGGCTTCGGCGTGACCGTGCAACCGCCGAGCGCAAGCGCGCTCGTCACGGACAATCCCAGGTAGAGCTTACCGCGCATCAACATACCCCTTTTCACTACGTCGCGCCCTTTCATCCGAATGCCGCCGCCAGCAACGCCGCCTCGCGCTCGGCCATCGCCGCACCCTGTGCTGCCGTGTCGCCGAGAAGGGCAGCCGTCGTGCGGCCCTCACCTTGTGTGTCGAGCTGGATCTCGCCGGTGGCGGTCTGGACGACCACGGCCGTATCGACATAGCTGCCGTCCGCACGGACCGAGCGGATGATGATCCGCAGCGTTTCCACGTCCGGCGGCGTCTCGATGATCGCCAGGCCTCGTGCGTCGAAGCGGATCCAGTCTGGCACGGCGCGGCCATCGGCCATGCGCAGGCGATGCTCGACGAACTCACCTTCCTCCGCGGTCGCGGACTCGCGCACCTCGACATAGATGGTGCGGTCGCGCACGACCGATTCCACCATGATCTCGCCGCCATCGGCGAAGCGGACGGAGAAGCCGGTAAAGCCCTCCACGCCGAAATCGCCGAACCGGCGATCGAACAGGCGGTCGACCCCGAAGCGCAGATCGGTGCGGCGTTCCAGCCGGTCCACTTCCTGCCCCACCGGCGATCCGTCGATGTCGAGCGGCTCGAGCCCGTTCAGCGGTGACAGGCCGTTGATCGCGATCGAGATCGGCCCTTCGGCCTCGATCTCCGGCAACAGGTCCGGCATGCCGCCGAGCGGGCGTATATCGTTGATCGCGTTGAGCAGGATCGGATCCAGCGCCATGAATTGCGGATCGGTCGAGGGCAGGATCTGGAAGGTCGACGCGGGTGCGAAGTTCGCCCGCCCGATTTCCAGCAGCTGGCTCACGTCCACACCCTGGCCGAGCACGTTCACGGTGAAGGACGAATTCGCGACCCCGCCGCGCCCGTCGCTGACCACATAGGTGACGGTGGCGACACCTACGAAGCCGAGCGCCGGCGTGTAGGTAATTGTGCCATCGGCATTGACCTGTACCGTACCGGTGTCGGCACTAGCGGCGATGACGCGTAGCGGGTCGCCGTCTGCGTCGCTGGCATTGGCGAGAACGTCGACCGTCACCGCCTCGTTGGCCGGCGTATCGACCGTCTCGCCCGCATCCACCGGAGCGCGGTTGGGCACTTCGACGATCGTCACGGCCACGGTTGCGGTGCTCGTGCCGCCGCTGCCATCGCTGATCGTGTAGGTGATCGTGTCGGTGCCCGCGGCGTTGACGTTGGCGCGGTAGGTGATCGTGCCGTCCGGGTTGATGGTCACGATGCCGCGCGTCGCATTGGCGCTGATGACAGTCAAACGATCGTCATCGACGTCACTGTCGTTGGCCAGCACGGGAATGACAAGGGGAGCATTGCCGGATGCCGTGGCCGCGTCGTTGGCCGCGACCGGCGCGTCGTTGACCGATGTGACGGTGACGATCACCGTTGCGGTGTTGGTTCCTCCCCGCCCGTCCGACACGATGTAGGTGATCGCATCCTCGCCATTGAAGTTGGCGAACGGCGCGTACGTGAGCGTTCCATCCGCATTGACGGTGACGGTGCCGTTCGGCGCCGTGGCGCTGAGGATACTCAATGCATCGCCGTCCGGGTCGAAGTCGTTGGCGAGCACGGAGATTGTCACCATGCCGTCCTCGGACACCGTCACCGTTTCGCCTGCGATGACCGGAACCGGATTGGTGATGGTCCAGGTGAAGCTGGTGGATGCCGACGCGCCGGACGGGTCGGTTCCCGTCACGGCCACGGTGTAGACGCCGCCGTTCAGCGTGCTCGCATCGGCGGCAAGCCGGCCGGTGACGAAACCCGTGCCTGGGTCGATCGTGAGCCCCGGCGGCAGACCCGTCGCCGTGAAGGTCAACTTATCCCCATCGATATCGTCGAAGCCCGAAGCGAGCGCGACGTTCACTGCCTCGCCATCCGCATCGCGGCGATCGGGGAGGATGAGGGTTGTGGGCGCATCGTTGGCGGGTGTGACGGTCACTGTCACCACTGCGCTGGCAAAGCCGCCCTGGCCGTCGCCGATCGTATAGACGATCGTGTCCTCGCCCACGAAGTTGGCGGCCGGGACATAGGTGAGCGTACCGTCGGGGTTGACGGTGACGGTACCGTTGCCGGCTCTCGCGCTCACCAGGCTGATCGGATCGCCATCGCCGCTGCTGTCGTTGGCGAGGACGGGAATGCTGACACTGCCATCCTCCGGCACGGTCGCCGCGTCGGGAGCGGCAATGATGCTGCCGTCGAGTGCAGTCCAGGTGAAGCTCGTCGACACCGATGCGCCCGCGGGATCGGTCGCAGTCACGACGACGACGTAAACGCCGCCATTCGTCGCGCTGGCGTCGGCGGCGATGCGGCCGGTGATGCGGCCGGTGGCAGGGTCGATGGCGAGCCCCGGCGGCAGCCCGGTCGCGGCAAAGGTCAGCGCGTCGCCATCCGGATCGTCGAAGGCGGGGACGATGTTCAAATCGACGAGTTCGCCATCCGTATCGCTGCGCGACGGCAAGGGCGAAGCTGTCGGAGCATCGTTGGCCCCCGTGACGGTGACCGCCACCGTGCCGGTGGAGGTGCCGCCCTGCCCGTCGGAGATCGTGTAGCTGATCGTATCGCTGCCGGTGAAGTCGGCGGGCGGCGTGTAGGTCAGCGTGCCATCTGCATTGATGACGACGGTGCCGCGGCCTGCCGCCGCCTGAATGATCGTCAGGGGATCGCCATCCGGGTTGATGTCGTTCGCCAGCACCGGGATCACGACCGATCCATCTTCGGCCACGGTGACATCGTCGTTGACGGCCGTCGGCGCGACGTTGGTCACGGTCCAACTGAAGCTGGTGGTGACGGTGCCGCCATTGCCGTCATCGGCCGTGACCGACACGGTGTAGACGTTGGCGCCGGACACGGCCGCGCCGGGCGCGATGGTGCCGCTGACGATGCCGGTCGCCGGATCGATCGCCAGCCCCGGCGGCAGCCCGGTGGCGGTGAAGCGCAACGCATTGCCGTCGATGTCGTCAAAGGCCGGCGCAAGGTTGAGGGAGACCGCACGACCGGTCGGGTCGATGCGCGATGGCAGGCCGACGCTGGTTGGGGCATCGTTGACGCCCGCGACGGTGATCGTCGCGGTGGCGGTAGAGAAGCCGCCCTGCCCGTCGCTGATCGTGTAGCTGATCACGTCCGTGCCGGAGAAGGTGGCGGCCGGCGTGTAGGACAAGCTGCCATCGGGATTGATGACCACGCTGCCATTATTCGCCTGCGCCGACACGACGGTGAGCGCATCCCCGTCGCCGTCCACATCGTTGGCGAGCACGTTCAGGACCAGCGTGCCGCCTTCGGCCACATCGGCCGTGTCGTCGACGGCGACCGGCGCGACATTGTCGATCGTCCAGGTGAAGCTGCTGCTGGCCGCAGCGCCCGACGGATCGGTCGCAGTGACGGTAACCGTGTAGATGCCATTGGCGTTCTGGCTCGCACCCGGCGCGATCGTGCCGGAAATGATGCCCGTGGCCGAATCGATCGCGAGCCCGGCCGGGAGCCCGGTGGCGGCGAATGTCAGCGGGTCGCCGTCCGAATCGGAAAAGGCACCGGCCGTGGCAAGGCTGATCGGCGTACCGTCGCCGGCCGCGCGGTCGGCAAGGGGGCTCGCAACCGGCGCGTCATTGCCCGGCGTAACCGTGACGGTGACGGTGGCGGTGCTGCTCGCCCCTTGAGCGTCGGTGATCGTGTAGCTGATCGTATCCGTGCCGACGAAATCGGCCGGCGGGGTGTAGGTGAGTACGCCCCCCGCACCGATCGTGACGCTGCCCCGACCCGCGGCCGCTGCGGTGACGGTGAGCGCGTCGCCGTCGGGATCGCTGTCGTTGGCGAGCACCGGGATCGTGACTGCCATATCCTCCACCGTCGTGATGCTGTCGTCAACGGCGGTCGGCGCCGGGTTCTGGACGGTCCAGGTGAACGCGGCGGATACGGCGGCGCCGGACGGATCGGTCGCGGTCACCACAACATTGTAGGTCGCAGCGCTGGCACCGGGCGAAAGCGTCCCCGAAATGATACCGCTCGCCGGATCGATGTTGAGGCCAGGCGGCAGGCCCGTTGCGGAGAAGGTCAGTGCGTCTCCGTCGGGGTCGGCGAAGGCGCCTGCGGTCGGCAGCGTCACCGCCTCGCCATCGCGGCCGGTCTGGGCACCGATGCCGTCGGCGATCGGTGTGTCGTTGGCCGGCGTGACATCGATCGTGACCGACGCGGTGGAAAAGCCGCCAAGGCCGTCGTCGATCCGGTAGCTTATCGTTGCCATGCCCGTGAAGTTCGCGGCGGGCGTGAATATGATCGCGCCGTTGCCGTCGACCGTCGCCGTGCCGTTCACCACCGAATCGATCGACACCTGCACCGGGGTGGCCGGATTACCATCGGGATCGATGTCGTTGGAGAGTACAGGGATAGTGACAGATATGTCCTCGGTCGTAGTCACGGCGTCGTCCTGCGCCAGTGGCGGCAGGTTGCTGATCGTCCAGGCGAACACCCGCTCGGCAAAGGAGCCGGACGGATCCGTCCCGCGGACGGTCACCGCATAGACGCCACCATTCACCGCGCTTGCGCCCGGGTCGATGGTGCCGCTGATCGTGCCGGTTGCCGGATCGATGCCCAGGCCCGCCGGGAGCCCGGTGGCGGTGAAGGTCAGCGGGTCGCCGTCGACGTCGGAAAAGGCCGTGCCTGCGGGTACCGTCACGGCCTCTGAATTGGAATCGTAGAGGTCGGGAAGGCTGACCGATGCGGGCGTGTCGTTGACCGCAGTCACGGTTACCGTGACGAGCGCGGTGCTGGCGCCGCCCTGCCCGTCCGAGATCGTGTAACTGATCACGTCGGTGCCGTTGAAGTCGGCGTTCGGCGTGTAGGTGATAGTCCCGTCCGGGTTGATCGTCACCACCCCGTCGCCGGCCGATGCCGCGATGACCGTCAGCACATCGCCGTCCGGGTCGGCGTCGTTCGCCAGGACGGTTATGATCACCGGCGTGTCTTCGCTGGTGACGGCGCTGTCCGCTGCGGCGGTCGGTGCCGGGTTTGTCACGGTCCAGGTGAAGGCAGTGGAGACCGCTGCGCCCGACGGATCGGTGGCGATCACGGTGACCGCATATTGTCCGTCCGGGACGAGGCTGGCCGACGGCGCAATCGTGCCGGAGATGATACCCGTCGCCGGATCGATGCCGAGGCCCGGCGGCAGGCCCGTCGCGGCGAAGGACAAGGCGTCACGATCGACGTCGCTGAATGCGCTCGTCACATCCACGCTCACCGCCTGGCCCTCGGCGCTGGTACGCGGGGCGAGGCCGGTGGTGACGGGCGTGTCATTGGCAGCAGTCACGTTGACAGTCACGGTCGCGCTGCTGACGCCGCCCTGGCCATCGTCGATCGTATAGCTGATCGTGTCGGTGCCGTTGAAATCGGCGGCGGGCGTGTAGAGCAGGCTGCCATCGGCCCTGATCTGCACGGTTCCATTGAGGGCCGATGCGGCAGTGACGGTCAGCGGATCGCCATCGGGATCGCTGTCGTTGGCGAGCACGGGCACGACCACCGCCACGTCCTCGGTAGTGGTGACTGCGTCAGCTGCGGCGGTCGGCGCGGGGTTGGTGATGACCCAGGTGAATTGCTGCGCGGCGGTGGCGCCCGACGGGTCGGTGATGGTGATGGTGACAGCATATATGCTACCCTGCGCAGCCGCCGCATCGCGCGCGATGGTGCCGGAGATGAGCCCGGTCACGGGATCGATGGCGAGGCCCGGTGGCAAACCAGTGGCGGCAAAGGTCAGCACCGTGTCGTCGACGTCGCGGAACGCACCGGCGACGGGAAGGCTCACTGCCTCGCCTTCGGCATCGTTGCGCTGCGGCAGAGTGCCCACGGTTTCCGGCGCGTCGTTGATCGCGATGATGGTGGCGGTGCCGGTAGCCGTGGCCGACCCGTTCTGCCCGTCGGAGATGGTGTAGGAAATGACGTCGGTGCCGTTGAAATCCGGTCCGGGCGTGTAGGTAAGCGTGCCGTCCGCATTGATGGTCACACTGCCGCGCGATGCGGTGGCGGCGATGATGACGATCGGATCGCCGTCGGGATCGCTGTCGTTCGCCAGTACAGCGACGGTGATCGGCCCCTCCTCAGTGGTCGTGAAGACGTCGTCGTTCGCGATCGGGGAGGGATTGGTGAAGGTCCACACGAAGCTGCTGGAGGCCGTCGCGCCCGATGCGTCGGTGGCGGTCACTGTCACCGTGTAGCTGCCGCTGTTCAGCTGGCTGGCCGAGCGGTCGATCGTGCCGGAGATGATGCCCGTGGCGGGGTCGATGCTGAGCCCGGCCGGCAGCCCCGTGGCGGTAAAGGTGAGCACCGCATCGTCGGCGTCCGAGAAGCTTGCGCCCGCATTGAACGAGACGCTTTCGCCCTCATTGTCTGCGCGGCCGGCGAGCGGCGCCGCGACCGGCGCGTCGTTGACCGGCGTGACCGTGACCGCGACCGTGGCGGTGGAGAGGCCGCCCTGCCCGTCGCTGATAGTATAGCTGATCGTATCGGCGCCATTGAAGTCGGCAGCGGGCCGGTAGGTGAGCGTGCCATCGGCATTGATAGTGACCGTGCCGTTCGGGGCCGAGGCGGCGATCACAGACAACGCATCGCCATCCGGATCACTGTCGTTGGCAAGCACGGGGATGGTCGCGCTGCCATCCTCGGCCACGGTGACCGCGTCATTGGCGGCACTCGGGGCAGGATTGTTGACCACCCAGCCGAAGCTGGTGGACACGCTGGCACCCGCGGCATCGGTGGCGGTGACCGTCACCGAATAGAAGCCGCCGTTCAGGTCGCTGGCGGCGTTGGAGATGGTGCCGGAGATATTGCCGGTGACCGGATCGATCGCCAGGCCGGCCGGCAGTCCGGTCGCCGTGAAGCGCAACGCGTCGCCGTCGAGGTCCGCGAAGAGATTGCCCACCGGCAACAGCACGGCCGCACCGTCATTGTCGCTGCGCGCGGGCAGCGAGGCGGCTGTCGGCGCATCGTTGGCAGGCGTCACGGTGACGGCGATCGCAGCAGTAGAGGCCCCGCCCTGGCCGTCCGAGATGACGTAGCTGATCGTGTCGGTGCCGTTGAAATCGGGATTGCCGAGGTAGGTCAGCGTGCCGTCCGCATTGATGGTCACCGTGCCGTTGACGGCACTGGCCGAGATGATGGTCAGCGCATCGCCGTCCGGGTCGACATCGTTGGCGAGCGGAGTGAGGATCGTCGCCACATCCTCGACCACCGTCACCGCGTCGTCGGCGGCGACGGGAACAGGATTGGTGATGGTCCAGACAAAGGTGCTCGATGCCGCTCCGTCGACGTCGTCGCTCGCCGTGACGGTGACCACATAGGGGCCGGTGACGCTGGTATTGGCGGCGATGATGCCGGAGATGATACCGCTGGTGGGATCGAGACTGAGGCCCGGCGGAAGGCCCGTCGCAGTGAAGCGCAGCGACTCTCCATCCGGGTCGGCAAAGGCGGTCGAAGCGTCGAAGCGCACTGGATCGCCATCCGGATCGATGCGCGAAGGCAGCGGCGAAATCACCGATGGCGGGTCGCCGGCCGCCAGGACGGTGACCGCGACCGTGGAACTGGCGGTGCCGCCATTGCCGTCGGAGATGGTGTAGCTGATCGTGTCCGGGCCATTATAGTCGGCGGCCGGCGTGTAGGTGATCGTGCCGTCGGGATTGACCACGACGCTGCCGTTAAGCGCGCTGGCCGCGATCACGCTGACAGCGTCGCCATCCACATCGCCGTCATTGACGAGCACGGGGACGGTAATTGGCTGATCCTCGTTCACCGTTACGCTGTCGGGCGCGGCGAATGGCGCGTCGTTGACCGGGCGGACGGTAACGGTGACCTGCGCCGTGGCGGTGCCGCCCTGCCCGTCCGAGACGGTGTAGGTGACGACATCGGTGCCGTTGAAATCGGCGCGCGGCGTGTAGCTGAGGCTACCATCGGCATTGATCACGACCGTGCCGTTCAGCGCCGAGGCGGCCGTCACGGTGAGCGTATTGCCGTCCACGTCGCTGTCGTTGGCGAGCACCGGGATGAGCACGGTGCCTTCCTCGTCCACGCTGGCCGTATCGGACGCGGGCGTGGGAGCGTCGTTGACGGCCATGACCGTGACCGCGACCGTGCCGGTCGCAGTGCCGCCGCGGCCATCGCTGATCGTGTAGCTGACCGTGTCGGTGCCGTTGAAATCGGCGGCTGGAACGTAGGTCAGCGTGCCGTCGGCATTGATGGTGACGCTGCCGTTCGCGGCCGACGCGGCGGTGACGGTCAGCGGGTCGCCGTCCACGTCGCTGTCATTCGCCAGGACGGATATGCCGACCGCGGTATCTTCGGCCGTGGTGACGGCGTCTGCGGCCGCCACGGGTGCGTCGTTGACCGGCAGGACCAGCACCGTTGCAACGGCCGTGGCGGTGCCGCCGCGCCCGTCGCTTATCGTGTAGGTGATCGTGTCCGTGCCGTTGAAATCGAGGCTCGGCATAAAGCTCAACCGCCCATCCGCGCCGATCGTGACGATGCCGTTGGCCGCCGTGGCGGCGACAACGGTAAGCGGGTCGCCGTCCACGTCGCTGTCATTGGCCAGTACGGTGATGAACAGGCCGACGTCTTCCTGCGTGGAGGCGCTGTCATTGGCGGCGACCGGCGTGTCGTTGACGCTGGCGACGGTGACCGCGACGGTGGCGGTGCTGGTGCCGCCCTGCCCGTCGCTGATCGTATAGCTGATCATGTCGCTGCCGTTGAAGTTGGCAGCCGGCGTGTAGGTCAGCGTGCCATCTGCGTTGATCGTGACAATGCCCGCACCCGCGGACGCCGCGGTAACCGACAGGGGATCGCCATCGGCGTCGGTGTCGTTTGCCAGCACGGCGATGTTGACGGCATTGTCCTCGGCCGTGCCGGCCGTGTCGTCGTTGGCGACCGGGGCCGGGTTGGTAACGGTCCAGCTAAAGACCTGCGACACGGCCAGGCCGCCCGGGTCCGTGGCGGTAACCGTGACGGAATAGGCGCCGCCGCCGGCCTGGCTGGCCGAGCGGTCGATGGTTCCGGTGATCGCGCCCGTGGTGGGATCGATCGACGGGCCGGCGGGAAGACCGGCCGCGCTGTAGGTCAAGGCATCGCCATCGAGGTCGGCGAAGCTGGAAGCGACGTTGAAGCTTACGGCCTCTCCGTCGGCATCGCTGCGGGGCGGCAGCGGAGCGACCGCTGTCGGCGAGTCATTGGCTGCGGTCACGGTCACGACCACCGTAGCGGTGCTGGTGCCGCCCTGGCCGTCCAAGATCGTATAGCTGATGGTGTCGGCGCCATTGAAATTGGCGGCCGGCGTATAATTCAGCGTTCCGTCGGGATTGATGGCGACGGTTCCCCGGCCCGCGGAAGCCGCCGTGACAGTCAGCGGGTCGCCATCCACATCGCTGTCGTTCGTCAGCACCGAGATGGTGACCGGCGTATCTTCTGCCGTCGTGACAGTGTCATCGGCCGCAACTGGGCCCGGGTTGGTGATCGCCCAGGTGAATGTCTGGGATGCGGCAAGGCCGGCCGTGTCGGTGGCGGTGATCGTCACCGTGTAGATGCCGTCATTCGCCTGACTGGCGGATCGGTCGATGGTGCCGGTGACTGTGCCGCTTGCCGGATCGATCGTGAGCCCGGCCGGCAACCCCGCCGCACTGAAGGTCAGCGTGTCGCCATCGACATCGCTGAAGCCGGTGCCAAGATTGAGCGACACAGCCTCGCCGTCCGCATCGCTGCGGGCCGGCAGCGGGGCCGCGATCGGTGCGTCGTTGACGCCGGTGACGGTCACCGCGACCGATGCAGTGCTGGTTCCGCCCTGCCCGTCCGAGATGGTGTAGCTGACTGTGTCGGCGCCGTTGAAGTTCGCAGCCGGCGTATAGGTCAGCGTGCCGTCAGCGTTGATCGCGACCGTTCCCCGGCCAGCGCTCGCCGCGATAACGGTCAGCGGGTCGCCATCGGCATCGCTGTCGTTGGCGAGCACGGAGATGTTGACCGGAACATCCTCTGCGGTCGTGGCGATGTCGTTGCTGGCGACCGGAACCGGGTTGGTGATCGTCCAGGTGAAGGTCTGGGATACCGTCAGGCCCGCCGCATCGGTGGCGGTGACCGTTACGGTGTATAGGCCTCCTCCGGCCTGGCTGGCAGACCGTTCGATGGTGCCGCTGATCAGCCCGGTGGTCGGCTCGATCACAAGGCCGGCAGGAAGACCGGCCGCGCTGAAGGTCAGCGCTTCCCCATCCACGTCGGAGAAGTTGCCGGCGACGGGGAGACTGATCGCCTCGCCATCTGCGGCGCTGCGTGCCGGCAAGGTGGCGGCTACGACCGGCGCATCGTTGACTGCGCCGACGGTGACGCTGACGGATGCAGTGCTGGTGCCGCCCTGCCCGTCGGAGATGGTGTAGCTGATCGTATCGACGCCGTTGAAATCGGCGTCGGGCGTGTAGGTGAGCGTACCGCCCGCACCGATCGTAACCGTGCCATGTCCGGCCGACGCGGTGGTGACGGTGAGCGGATCGCCGTCCGGGTCGGCATCGTTGGTGAGGACCGCGATGTCGACCGCCCTGTCCTCAGCCGTGGTCGCGACGTCGTTGACGGCCACCGGTGCAGGGTTCGTGATCGTCCAGGTAAAGGTCTGCGAAGTGGTGAGCCCACCGGAGTCGGTGGCGAAAATCGTCACCGTGTAAGCGCCGCCGCCGGTCTGGCTGGCCGTTCGGTCGATCGTTCCGCTGACCACGCCCGTGTCGGGATCGATGATCAGCCCGCCCGGCAAACCGGTTGCAGAGAAAACAAGCGTGGCACTGTCGATGTCGCTGAAACTGGTGCCGAGGTTGAGGTTCACCGCCTCGCCATCTCGGTCGCTGCGCGGCGGCAGCGCGACACTGGTCGGCGCATCGTTCACCGGCGTCACCGTAACCGTCACCGTGGCGCTCGATGTCGCACCCTGCGTGTCGGTCAGCGTATAGGTGATCGTGGCCGTGCCGTTGAAGTCGGCTTCGGGCGTGAACGTGATGCTGTTGTCGGCGTTCACGACGGCCTGGCCGTGGCTGGCGCCGTTGATCGTCACGGCAGTGACGTCGTCGTCCTGGTCGTTGGCGAGCACTGCGATGGTAACGGGCGTATCCTCGGCCGTTGTCGCGATATCGTCGAGGGCAAAGGGCGGAACGTTGGCGACAGTCCAGGTAAAACCTGTGCTGGCCTGCGCGCCGCTCGGGTCGGCGGCGGTGACGGTGACCGCATAGACGCCGTTATTCACCTGGCTCGCGGTCGGCGCGATCGTGCCCGAGATCACGCCGGTAGCGGGGTCGATCGTCAAGCCTTCGGGCAGATTGGCGGCGCTGAAAGTCAGCGGTCCGCCTTCCACATCGTCGAAGGCCGGTGCGACCGGCACCGTGACACTCTCCGCATCGGAATCGGTGCGCGCGGGGAGCCCGGTCGTGGTCGGCGCGTCGTTCACCGCGCTCACGGTCACGGTGACCGAAGCGGTGCTGGTGCCGCCCTGGCCGTCGGCTATCGTGTAGCTGATCGTGTCCGTGCCGTTGAAGTTGGCGGCAGGCGTGTAGGTCAACGTCCCGTCGGCGTTGATCGTCACCGTGCCGTGACCTGCGGACGCCGCCGTTACCGTGAGCGGATCGCCATCGGCATCGCTGTCGTTGGCGAGCACCGCGATGTTCACCGGAGTATCTTCCGCGGTGGCGGCGATGTCGTTCGCCGCGATCGGTGCGGGGTTGGTGATAGTCCAGGTGAAGGTCTGCGACGCCGTGAGCCCGCCCGGGTCCGTTGCGGTGATGGTCACCGAATAGGCGCCGTTACCGGTCTGGCTGGCCGAGCGGTCGATCGTGCCGGTGATCACGCCCGTCGCCGGGTCGATGGACAGGCCGGCAGGCAGGCCGACGGCGCTGAAGGTTAGCGTGTCGCCATCCAGGTCGGCAAAGCTGGTGGCGAGGTTGAAGTTCACCGCCTCACCATCGGCATCGCTGCGCGGAGGCAGCGGCTGCAGCAGCGTCGGTGCGTCGTTAGCGGCCGCGACGGTGACGATCACCGATGCGGTGCTGGTGCCGCCCTGGCCATCGCTGATCGTGTAGGTGATCGTGTCGCTGCCGTTGAAATTGGCAGCGGGCGTGTAGGTCAGCGTGCCATCGGCGTTGATCGTGACGCTGCCGCGACCGGCAGACGCGGCAGAAACCGTCAACGGATCGCCGTCAGGGTCGGCGTCGTTCGCCAGCACCGAGATGGTGACCGGCGTATCCTCGACCGTGGTGGCGGCGTCGTTGGCCGCGACGGGCCGGGGGTTGGTGATCGTCCACGTGAAGCTCTGCGCGGTGGCGAGCCCGGACGGATCGGTCGCGGTGATCGCAACCGTGTAAACCCCGCCATCGGCCTGACTGGCCGAGCGGTCGATGGTGCCGGTGATAGCACCGGTGACGGGATCGATCGACAAGCCGGCGGGCAGGCCAATGGCGCTAAAGGCCAATGCATCGCCGTCCACATCGGCGAAGCTTCTCCCGACGTTGAAGGCGACCAATGAACCGTCCGTGTCGCTGCGCGGCGGCAGCGGTGTCGAACCTGGCGCATCGTTGACGGCAGTGACGGTGACCGCAACCGATGCGGTGCTGGTGCCGCCTTGCCCGTCCGATATCGTGTAGCTGATCGTATCGCTGCCGTTGAAATTGGCGGCGGGCGTGTAGGTCAGCGTGCCGTCGGCGTTGATCGTTACCGCGCCCCGCCCGGCGCTGGCCGCAGTGACTGTCAGCGGGTCGGCATCGGGATCGCTGTCGTTGGCAAGAACCGTGATCGTGACAGGCGTGTCTTCGGCCGTGGTCGCGACATCGTTGGCGGCGACTGGCGTCGGGTTGGTGATCGTCCAGGTGAACGTCTGCGTCGTAGCGAGGCCGCCCGGGTCGGTCGCGGTTACCGTCACCGAATAGACGCCGCCATTGGACTGGCTGGCCGACCGGTCGATGGTGCCGGTGATCGCCCCTGTGCCGGGATTGATCGACAGGCCAGCAGGAAGGCCGGCGGCGCTGAAGGTCAATGGGTCGCCGTCCACATCGGCGAAGCTGGTCCCGACGTTGAGGTTGACCGAAGATCCGTCCGCATCGCTGCGCGCCGGCAGCGGGGTCGATGTCGGCGCATCGTTGACGCTGGTGACGGTCACGGCGACGCTGGCCGTGCTCGTTCCCCCCTGACCATCCGAGATCGTGTAGCTGATCGTATCGGTGCCGTTGAAGTTTGCGGCAGGCGTGTAGGTCAGCCTGCCGTCGGCATTGACCACGACCGTGCCGCGGCCCGCACTGGCGGTCGTCACGGTGAGCGGATCGCCGTCCGCGTCGCTGTCATTCGCCAGGACGGCGATGGTGACCGGTGTGTCTTCGGCCGTGGTCGCGCTGTCGTTGCCGGCAACCGGAGCCGGGTTGGTGATCGTCCAGGCGAAGGTCTGCGCGGTGGCAAGGCCGCCTGCATCGGTCGCGGTGATCGTCACGGTATAGGCGCCGCCGTTCAACTGGCTGGCCGAACGATCGATGGTGCCGGTGATCGCACCCGTTGCCGGGTTGATCGACAGACCAGCGGGAAGGCCGGTGGCGGCAAACGTCAGTGCGTCGTCGTCCACATCGGCGAAGCTGGTTGCGACGTTGAGGCTGACGGCCGATCCATCGGCATCGCTGCGCGCCGGAAGCGGGGTCGATGTCGGCGCGTCATTGACGCTGGTGACGGTGACCGCGACCGTCGCGGTGGCCGTGCCGCCCTGCCCGTCGCTGATGGTGTAGGTAATCGTGTCACTGCCGTTGAAATTGGCAGCGGGCGTGTAGGTCAGCGTGCCATTGGCGTTGACGACCACGCTGCCGCGACCGGCGCTGGCGGCAGTGACAGTCAGCACACCGCCATCGACGTCGCTGTCGTTGGCAAGCACCGGGATAGTGACCGGCGTATCTTCCGCCGTGGTGGCCGTGTCATTGACCGCAACGGGGGCGTCGTTGACCGCCGCGACGGTTACGGTGACCGTGGCGGTGCTGGTGCCGCCCTGACCATCGCTGATCGTATAGGTGATCGTGTCGGTGCCGTTGAAGTTGAGGCGTGGCATGTAGATGAGCGTGCCATTGGCCGCGATCGTCACGGCGCCGTTGGCGGCACTGGCCGCAGTGACCGTCAGCGGATCGCCGTCCGGATCGGTATCGTTAGCGAGGACGCCGATCGATACTGGCGTGTCCTCCAGCGTGGAGGCGGTGTCATTGGCAGCAAGGGGGGCCGGGTTGGTGACCTGCCAGCTGAAGCTCTGGCTGGCGGTGGCGCCCGATCCGTCGCGGGCGGTGACGACCACATTGTAGATACCGCTGCCCGTTTGGCTGGCGGAGCGGTCGATCGTCCCGGAGATGATGCCGGTGGCGGCGTCGATGCCGAGCCCGGCGGGCAGGCCCGTGACACTGTAGGTAAGAACCGGACTGTCGATATCGGTGAAACCGCCGGCAGTCGCGACGGACACGGCGGCCCCGTCCGCATTGCTGCGCGGCGGCAGGGTGCCGACCGCGACCGGCGCGTCGTTGACCGGGGCGATTGTCACGGCAACGCTCGCGGTGGCGGTCCCGCCCTGCCCGTCCGAAATCGTGTAGGTGATCGTGTCGGTGCCATTGTAATTGGCATTGGGGCGATAGGTGAGCGTGCCGTCCGGACTGACGGTGACGCTGCCATTGCCGGCACTCGCACCGACGATGCTCAGCGTGCCGCCATCGGGATCGCTGTCGTTGGCGAGCACTGGGATAGTAACCGCACCATCCTCGTTCACCGAAGCCGTGTCGTTCACCGCCACAGGGTCGTCGTTGAACGACACCACCGTGACCTGCGCTGCGGCAGTGGCAGTGCCGCCCTGCCCATCGGAGGTCACATAGATGATCGTGTCCGGACCGTTATAATCCTGGTTCGGCGTATAGGTGAGCACCCCGCCCGCCCCGATCGTCACGGTGCCGCGGCCCGCACTGGCGCTGATCACCGTCAGCGGGTCGCCGTCGGGATCGCTGTCGTTGGCGAGGACTGCGATGGTTGCCGGCACGTCTTCGTTGACGGTCAAGCTGTCATTGCTGGCGACCGGTGCCGGATTGGTGACGAGCCAGGTGAAGTTCTGCGTTGCGGTCAGGCCCGCCGCATCGCGTGCGGTAACGACGACATTGTAAGTGCCGCCATTCACCTGACTTGCCGATCGGTCGATGGTGCCCGTGATCACGCCCGTCGCCGCGTCGATGCCGAGCCCTGCCGGAAGACCGCTCGCCGAATAGGTCAGCGTCGCATCGTCCACATCGGCAAAGCCGCTGGCGGTCGGCACAGACACGGTAGCGGCATCGAGGCCGATACGGCCGGGCAAGCTGCCGACTGCGGTCGGGGCATCGTTCACGGCGTTGATCGTCACTGCGACCGTCGCCGCGCGGGTGCCACCCTGTCCGTCGGAGATGACGTAGCTGATCGTGTCGGTGCCGTTGATGTTGGCGTTCGGCGTGTAGGTCAGCGTGCCGTTGGCATTGATCACGACGCTGCCGCGCGATGCGGTGGCGCTGACCACCGTTAGCGGATCGCCGTCCGGATCGGAATCGTTGGCCAGCACGGCAATCGTGACCGGCACGTCCTCATTGGTCGTGACGCTGTCGTTGACCGCGATCGGTGCCGGGTTCGTGACGGTCCAGGCAAAGGCCTGCGTTGCCGTCAGTCCGCCTGCGTCACGCGCGGTCACCACCACATTGTAGACGCCGCCATTCGACTGGCTGGCCGAACGGTCGATGGTGCCGGAGATGACACCCGTGGCCGCGTTGATGGTCAGGCCCGCGGGAAGCCCCGTCGCCGAATAGGACAGCGTCGCATTGTCCACGTCGCTGAACGCACCGGCGGTGGCCAGCGAGACGGCCGACGCATCGGCATCGGTGCGGGCCGGCAGCGTGCCCACAGCGACCGGCGCGTCGTTCACCGCTGCCACCGCCACGGTGACGGTGGCTGACGCCGTGCCGCCCTGCCCGTCGGAGATCGTGTAGCTGATCGTGTCCGTGCCGTTGAAGTTGAGCCGCGGCGTGTAGGTCAGGGGGCCGTTGGCGTTGATCACCACCGTGCCATTGGCGGCGCTGGCCGACACTACCGTCAGCGGATCGCCGTCCGGATCCGCGTCGTTGGCGAGCACGGTGATCGTGACCGGAACGTCCTCGTTGGTCGAGGCAGTGTCGTTGGCGGCGGTGGGTGCGGGGTTCGTGACCGTCCAGGTGAAGCTCTGCGTAGCGGCAAGCCCGCCCGCGTCGCGCGCGGTTACCACCACATTGTAGATGCCGCCGCCGGTCTGGCTCGCCGAACGGTTGATGGTGCCGGAAATGATGCCGGTCGTCGCATCGATGGTCAGCCCCGCGGGCAACCCGACTGCCGAATAGGTCAGCGTGGCATTGTCGACATCGGTAAAGGCCGCGCCGGTCGCAACCGAGATGGCCGAGCCATCCGCGCTGGCACGGGCAGGCAGGGTGCCGACTGCGACAGGCGCGTCATTGACCGGCGCCACCGTCACAGTGACGGTCGCCGTTTCCGTGCTGCCGCCCGAGGACACGGTATAGGTAAAGCTGGTCGTGCCGTTGTAATTGGCGGCGGGCGTGAAGGTGAGCTGGCCCGATCCGTTCAGCGAAACCGTGCCGTTGGCGACCGACACCGGTGCTCCGCCGGCGACGATCGCCGCGCCGTTGATCGCGCTGATGACCGAAGTCGCGCCCTCGAAACTGTCGTTGGCCAGCGGGCTGATCAGCACTGGCGTGTCTTCGTTGGTGGTCACGCTGTCGGGGGCGATGTCCACCACCGGCGTCACGTTGATCGCGATCGTGTCGATGTCAGCGGCACCCTGCACCACCGACACGGCATCGATGAAATTGCCGGACGCCGGGCTGGCGCTGGCCGTGCTGACGGGGCGGAACTCGAGCCGGACGAGGTTGCCGGTCGCTGCCGCCGCGAGCTGGCGCGTATAGACGCCCCAGGCCGCATTGCCGTCCGAGAAGATCTCGTTGAGGAGCACGGTGTCGTCGGCGGTGCCCAGCACCCCATCGGCGCCGAGATCGGTCGCGATCGCCCGCACTACGTCCACGCCGTCACGACCGCGATGGGCGAACTGCACCGATAGATTGCCGCCCGCTACCGGCTGGAACACCTGATAAAGCGGCGCGACCTGGTTGGCATTCACCTCGACGAACTGGTCACCGTCGAAGGCGGGTACCCCGTTGAAGCCCGAATCTATCACTTCGATCAGATTGTCGGCGGCGTCCGTGTCCCATCCGGGGATCGCGCCTTCATCGACCTGGCGGCTGGTGTTCGTGTCGGGGTAATTGGCGAGTTCGAAGCCGCCATTGGTGAAGCCGTTCGCGGCGACCGGGCTGGTGATGGTGCGCAAGGCGATCTGCGCCGGGCCGACATAGTCACCGGTCGGCACGAAGCGCGCACCCTGCAGTGCCGTGTTGATCGCGGCGACAGTGCCGGTGAAGGTCATCACCTCGTCGGCGGTGCCGTCGCCCTGGGTGAAGGTGAGCCCGGCAAGCGAGCCCAGCGTCAGCACGCCGTTGGTCGCGTTGAGCGTCACCGTTTGCGTGCCGCTGTCGACGTCCGCGATGCTGATCGCGTTGCCGTTCGCGGTCGAGAAGACGAGCACGCCGTCCTCTGCAATCGTCTGGGATCCCGGCACGGTGTTGACCGGCGGATCGTCGACAGCATTCACCGTCACCGCTACGCTTGCCGTCGCGGTGCCGCCCGCGCCATCGCTGATCGAATAGGTGATCGTGTCCGCGCCGGCGAAGTTCGCGTTGGGCGTATAGGTCAGCACACCGTTCGCGCCGATGGTCACGCTGCCGTTCGCGGCAGTTGCGCTGGTCACAGTTAGGGGATTGCGATCCGGGTCGCTGTCGTTCGCCAGCACGTTGACGGTCGCGGACGTATCCTCGTTGGTAGTCAGCGTGTCGTTGACCGCCACGGGCACGTCGTTGACGCCGTTGATGGTGATGGTGGCGGTCGCCGTGGAGGTACCACCGTTGGGATCGGCGATCGTGTAGCTGATCGTCTCCACGCGCGACTGGCCGGCGGCCAGGCTGTTGTGGATGCCGTTATTGGCGTAGGTGATCGCGCCATTGGCGGCGATGGTGACGGTTGCGCCCGACGGCAGTGTCGTTGCGGTACCGATCGGAATGACCGTGCCTGCCGAATTGCGCGCGGAGGTGACGGTCAGTGCGTCGCCGCGCGGATCGCTGTCGGCGCCGTTGCCGTTGTTGTTGAGCAGGTTGCCGGTGAAGGTGCCGAAATCCTCGCCCTGCGTGAAGGCGTCGGCCCGTGCGGTCGGCGACGCGTCTACCGCAGTGCCGATCTCGAACCCGTCGCCACTACCCGCGGCGGCGCCCGGATTCATTCGGATGCTGAACTGGAGCGTCGTGAACGTGCCGTTCACTCGCACGCTGCCGGCCGCCGTGCCCGATGCGGGGGTGAGGCTGGATTCGCCATTGGCCGCGACCGTCACGCCCGGCGTACGGGTGATCGTGCCGGCGCCGCTGTCCACCACGAAGTGCGACGGGCCTGCGATCTTGGTCAGCGTGGCGCCCGACGTCAGCAGGGTCAGCAGCGCGCTGTTGGATGTGGTGACGTTGTTGGCGGTCGTCGCACCGCCCAGCCGGTCGAGGTTGATGACCGGATTGACCACCGCCTGGCTGAAGCTGATCGTGATGGTGCCGACGTCGGTCGTGTTGTTGGTCGTCCAACTGGTGCCGAGCGAGGGCTGGCCCTGCGCATTGTTGTCGAAGGCGGCGATGTTGTTGAAGGTCTGGTTGCTGGTGCCTGAAAAGGTGCTCGAACCGCCGCCGCTGAACGTGATGGTGACGGTGACCCCATCTACGGTCGTCGTCGCGACCTGCCCGGTTCCGTCGACCGTCCAAGCGCCCGTGTTGGTCCGCGCCAGCAGACCGTCCCATTGCTCGCCCTTCAGGACACCTGCCTCGATCGTTCCGCGCGAGACTTCCAGCTGCCAGTCGCCGCCCTTCGCGGCGGCGCCGGTATCGTCGCTCGACGCGGACACGTCGGCGCCCGTTGCGCGGGCAAGCGCGGCCATGGCCTCCTCCCCCGGCTCGCCCGCACCGAAGTCGCAACCATAGATCAGGATGTCGCCGTCGGCACTCAGCTTCCCGCCGATGGACGCAAAGGAGGCCAGCAGATCTCCATTTATCGCAGCTGCATCGATGCGCGTCGTGCCCAGCTCTAGCGCACCGGCCTCGCCATGGCTGACGATATGAATGGCATCGAGGTCCTGCAGTCCAAGCAGCGCCTCGCGCATCTGGTCGATGCCGTCGCGATCCGCATCGATCAGGACCACGAGCCCGCGGTCTGCCCATGCGTCGGCGAGTTCCTGGTAGTTCTCGACGCTCGTGTCGATGAAGATGATCGCATGGGAGCGATCCGCCACCGCCTGCGGCGACAGTTCGGGGGCGGTCAGATCGGTCCAGTCGCGGCCCGGCGCGCGCCCTTCCACATTGCCGAAGACGTGGTGCGCGGGGCGTTCCGCATCCTGCCAGTAGATATCGTCGGCATGCTTCGCATCGGCCTGCAGAGCGTCCTGACCAAGCGTGGCCGCTGCCGTGGCGGGGGCCGCGGCATCGAACATCATGCGAGGTTCCAGGGCGATCAGATGGGAAACGGCACTGCGCGACCGTTTCCGGCCACGTACATTGTGATCCTCGTGCAAACCGCACCTCACTACTGCCCCCGCGCGACCTGTCCCAAAGGTCAATTGCCGGCGCAACGTAGTAGAAACCGCAAATCTGCAGGGGCGACATCGGGGGCGCACGCGGATCTTCGCTGCTTAGCAGCGCCTCTTTGAGCCAAGGCAAGACAGCGGAACGTCGATGGCTGATCCACCCTCGAAAGCCATTGTGCGAGCGCTACGGATCAACGCCGTTGAAACAGTTCGGTGCCGGAACGACATACTCGATGGTGTCGACACGACCGGCGCACGAACGCGATCCTTGTCGGCAGGGCTGGCGGTTCGGGTGCGTTTGCGGTCTTAGGCCTTTCCATGGCCCGCTCCCACGCTTCTCCCGCATCCAACCCTACCCTGTGGCTGTTCGGTGCGGGCGACTTCGCGTTCAATCTTCTCTGGCAGTCGGTAGGGTTCTACCTCCTGTTCTTCTACATCGACGTTCTGGCCCTGCCGCCCGCGCTTGCAGGCGCCTTGTTCATGATCGGTGCGGCATGGGACGGGATAGCGGATCTCCTGGCCGGGATGTTGTCGGACCGGCTTCGGCTGTCCTACCGCCGGCTGGTCGGCTGGGGCGCAGTACCGCTTGCGCTTGCATTCATCGCGATGTTCGCGGTGCCGTCGGGCGGCGCTGCGATGGCGCTCGCCAGTCAGCTCCTGTTCCGCACCTTCTACGCCTTCACCAACGTGCCTTACGCGGCGTGGACCACAAGGCTCGCCGCATCGAGCGCCGACCGCGCACTGCTGGCCGGATTGCGCATGGGGTTCGGTGCGGCGGCAGCGGCGCTGATCGCGCTCAGCCTCCCGTGGCTCGGCGATCGGGCCGGCAGCTATGGCATGGCAGCGGCTCTGCTGGCGGCACCCGGTGTCCTGCTGCTGCTGACGATCGCGTGGCGCGTACCCGAACCAATCCGCGAGGACGTGGCGAGCACGTCCGGCGCGATGATGCCGGCGCTCGCGGCACTTACAGGCAACCGCGCCTTTGTCCTGTTGAACCTTGCCGCCGCAACAGGAGGGGCATCCGCGGCCCTGGCCGGGCAGTCGGTGCCGATATTCTTCCGCTATGCGCTCGGCACCGGCAGTGGTCCGCCGACGCTGGCCGGCATGGCGCTGGCAAGCCTCGCCGCCGTGCCGGTCTGGACCGCCATCGCGCGTCGACATGGCGCACGGCGCACCTGGCTGATCGCGGGCGCGCTGGCGATCGCATTCCCGCTTTGCTTCATCCTGGTGCCCGATCCTGGGGCGGGCACGGCCGCCGCGCTGTTGCTGGCGATGCAGACTGCATTTGCAGGGTTCGGCGTCGCCGCGTGGTCGCTACTTCCCGATGCCGTGGACTGGGGCGCCGACCATGAGCGTGGCCGTGCCGAGGCAACGGCTTTCGGACTTTTCGCACTGGTTCAGAAGCTCGCGCTCGCCTTCACAGCACTCGGCATCGGTGCGGCCTATTCGGCGGCTGGCTTCGTCGCAGGCGCTCAGCAGGATGCCGACAGCCTCTGGGCAATCCACTGGCTGATGGTCGCGGGACCACCCTTGCTGGCACTGCCGATGCTGGCGGCGGTGTGGGCGATCCCGCGAGATATCAGGCGAGCGTGAACTCGCCCGACACGCCATCTGCCTGCGCCGACGGTGCGATCCACAGCCGGAAGCGGCCGGGCTCCACGATCGGGCGGTTCTCCTGGCCGACGAACAGCAGGTCTTCGCGGCGGAGCGTGAAGGTCACCGTCTTGCGCTCGCCTGGCGCCAGCGACACGCGCCGGAACGCCTTCAACTCGCGCACCGGACGGGTGATGCTGGCCGCAAGATCGCGGATGTAGAGCTGTGCGACCTCGTCCGCCGCCCGCGCCCCGCTATTGTGCAGCGTGGCGCGCACCGTGAGCGTCCCCTCCCCCGTAAGCACACCGCCGCCGAGATCGAGGTCGGCATAGCCGATCGTGCCATAGGTAAGCCCATGGCCGAACGGGAAGCGGGCAGCATTGGGATGTTCGCGATAGTGGGTCTTGTATTCCTGCAACGCGCCGGCCGGATTGGGCCGTCCCGTATTCTTGTGCGCATAATGGTAAGGCGACTGCCCGGTGTCGTACGGGAACGATACCGGCAGCCTTCCCGATGGCGCCACCCGGCCGAACAGGACGTCGGCGATGGCCGGCCCATCTTCCGAACCCAGGAACCAGGTCACCAGGATCGCAGGCGCGTCCAGCACCGCGCCGGAAAGCGCCAGCGCGCGGCCGGTGCGCAGCAGCACCACCACCGGCTTGCCCGTCGCTGCCACCGCCTCGGCCAACGCCATCTGCGGTGCCGGGACGACGATGTCGGCACGTGACTGAGCCTCGCCCGACATGCGCTGGCTTTCGCCCACGGCGAGCACCACCACATCGGCTTCGCGCGCAGCCGCAACTGCCGCTTCGATCCCGCCCGCGAGCGGCTCGTCGATGCCCGAGCCGGGCACGACGCTGACAAGGGCCGGATCGGCCACTGCGGCCCGAACCCCGGCCTCGAGATCGACCGCCTCCGCATCGGTGCCGTAGACGTTCCACGGCCCGATCAGGTCGTGCCCGCCCGACGCGAACGGGCCGATGAGCGCAATCCGCTGCCCACTGCGAAGCAGCGGCAGCAGTCCATTGTCGTTCTTCAGCATGACGATCGACCGTGCGCCCGCCTCACGCGCGAGCGCCAAGGTGGCCCGTGTGCGCACCTGCGTCCTCTCGCGCCGCGGATCGATGCGCCGGAACGGATCATCGAACAGGCCCAACTGCACCTTAAGTGCCAGCACGCGCCGCACGGCCTCATCAAGGCGCGCGGACGGCACCTCGCCATCGGCGACGAGCGAGGGCAGATGCCTGATGTAGAACCCGCTCTGCATGCTCATGTCCACGCCGGCCAGGAAGGCCAGTTTCGTGGCCTCGCGCGCATCGGCGGCAAAGCCATGGGCGATCAGTTCCTCGTCGCCGGTATAATCGGATACGACCAGGCCATCGAAGCCCCATTCCCGGCGAAGCACCTGCGTCAGCAGCCATTCGTTGGCCGTGGCGGGCACGCCCGACAGTTCGTTGAACGAGGCCATGGTCGTCGGTGCCCCGGCCCCGAAGGCGGACTGGAAGGGCGGGAAATACACTTCGCGCAACGTGCGTTCGGACACGTCCACGGTATTGTAGTCGAGCCCGCCTTCCGCCGCGCCATAGGCGGCGAAATGCTTGGCACAGGCCGCGACCGCGTCGGGCGCGGCAAGCCCCTTCGCGCCCTGAAAACCGCGCACGCGCGCATCGGCCATCAGGCGATTGAGCAGGATGTCCTCGCCCGCGCCCTCGACGCCTCGGCCCCAGCGTGCATCGCGGGCAATGTCCACCATGGGTGCGAAGGTCCAGTCGATGCCGGAAGCCGCCGCCTCTGCACCGGCGGCACGCGCCGTGCGGCGGGCAAGCTCCGGATCGAAACTGGCCGCCTCGCCTAGCGGAACCGGAAACACGGTGCGAAAGCCATGGATGATATCGGCCGCGAACAGCATCGGCACCTTCAGGCGCGACTCGCGTGTCGCCGCCCGCTGCATCTGCTGCGCCATGACGGCACCATTGCCGTTGAACACACCGCCCAGCCGGCCGGCACGCACCTCCGCCAGTTGCGCTTCGAAGTTGGAGGACGCGCCTGCCGGGTTCAGCGAGGTCGCCGCGCCGCCGGCCCACGCCGCCGCCATCAGCGTCAGCTGCCCCGCTTTCTCCTCCACGGTCATGCGACCGATCAGCGCCTCGACAGACGCGGGAAGCGCAGCTTTCTCCGCCTGCATCAGCAAGGCGCGGGCAGGACTTGCGGTCCATGCCGCGAGAGACCCCGCGCCCATCAGCACCGCGCGCCTGGAGACCGGCTGGTCGATCATGTGCATCCTCCCATTTTCAGCCATTGAATCGAGCTTGTGGATCATGTAACCGGTTACATCAAGAACACATTGCCGCACGATCCAAGTTGCGGGACAGGAGAGGGCCGAAATTGCGCGCCATGCCGCACGCTACGATCCGCGACGTTGCGCGCGAGGCGTCGGTCTCGGTCGCGTCCGTGTCCCGTGCGTTGAACGGTCACAGCAACGTCCGTCCCCAGCTTCGCGATCATATTCGCGCCGTCGCCGACCGGCTTGGCTATGTTCCGCATGCGGGCGCCCGCAACCTCAGCCTCGCACGGTCGGGTACGATCGGCGTGGCCGTCCCGGACCTGCATGGCGAATTCTACTCCGAACTGCTGCGCGGCATGGACCGCGAGGCATCCGAGCGCGGGCTGCACATGCTCCTGATGGTGGTGCATGACGAGGCGCATCGCGGGGTGGAGGCTTTGAACACGCTGCGCGGCCGGGTCGACGGCCTGCTGGTGATGGCGCCGCAATTGTCGGCCGACGCATTGCTCGCACACCTGCCCGCCACCATGCCGGCAGTGCTGATCAACTGTGCGCCCGATGCGCGGCACCGTCCGCGTCTCGGCATCGACAATGCGGCTGGCGCGGCAGCGATGGTGAACCACTTCGCCGCCGAAGGCCGCCGAAGGGTGGTGCATATTGCGGGCCCCGAAGGCAATATCGACGCGGAGGAACGCCGCCGCGGAACCCAGGAAGCCTGCGACCGGGCCGGGCTGGATCTTGTCGTGCTGCCCGGCGCGTTCGACGAGGCTTCGGGTGCGGCTGCCGCCGAGCGCCTGCTGGCGGACGGATTGCCGCTCGATGCGATCTTCGCCGCCAATGACATGATGGCGATCGGCGCCTTGATGGCGCTGCGCCGCGCGGGCATCGACGTGCCCGGCCGAGTGGCGGTGGCGGGTTTCGACGACATCCCGCTCGCGCGCCTCATCGCGCCCTCGCTCACCACCGTTTCGGTCAACATCGCGGGCTTCGGCGCACGCGCGGTCGAGCGGCTGGCGCACATCCTTGCCGGGCAGGACGAGCACGGCGCCGAATTGTGCACGCCCGGCATCGCCATCCGCGAGTCCACGCGAACATCAACGATCAACGAAGACAACGAGAACAGGGGAACGTCATGAAGAATATGACCTTGCGCATCGCGCTCGCGGGAATGACGGCGCTGGCCGGCGGTACGTTGCTTGCGCCGGCCGCGGTCGCACAGGTCGGCCAGGCCTCGCTGCGCGGCACGATCACCGCGACGCCGGACAATCCGGTCGTGGACGTGACGGCGATCGAGGTCGCGACCGGTCTTCGGCGCACCGTCGCTGCCGGCGCGGACGGCAGCTACAATTTCGCGTCGCTGCGTGCCGGCACCTACCGGCTCGACATTCGACTGAGCAACGGCACCCGCAGCTCGGACGAATTCACCTTGCGCGTCGGCCAGAGCTTCGGCCTGGACATCGATCTCAGCGCGCCCGCCGCCGGAGAGCCCGCACCTGCCGACGAGACGCAGGGTCCCGCCGCCGAGGAAGACGCGATCATCGTGACCGGCACGCGCCTGCGCTCGCTGGAAGGTGGTCAGGTCGGCATCAACATCACGCCGCGCCTCATCGAGCAGCTGCCGCAGAACAACCGCAACTTCCTGGCCTTTGCCGATCTGGCCCCGGGTGTGCGTCTGGTCGAACAGGGATCGGACGGCCAGGTCAGCATCCAGGGCGGCGCGCAGCGTTCCAACAGCGTGAACGTGTTCATCGACGGCATCAGCCAGAAGGATTACGTGCTGCGCGGCGGCATCACGGGCCAGGATTCAACCCCGGGCAACCCGTTCCCGCAGCTGGCGATCGGCGAGTATCAGGTGCTGTCGTCCAACTACAAGGCGGAGTTCGACCAGGTCAGTTCGGTCGCGATCACCGCCACGACCAAGTCCGGCACCAACGAATTTCATGGCGAGGGCTTCTTCGACTATACCGACCAGAGCCTGCGTGACCGGCGCCCGACCGAAATCTTCCCCACTCCGATCGACAAGATCGAGACCATGGACAAGCAGTTCGGCGCGGCACTCGGCGGCCCGATCATCCGCGACGTTGCCCATTTCTTCGCCAGCTACGAGGGCAAGCGGCAGCAGCGCCCGATCGACATCCTCCCGGGCAACGGAACGCCGATCTCGTCGCTGCCGTCCGAATATCAGGACCTGTTCGGCTCCTTCAACAACAGGTTCAAGGAAGACCTGTACTTCGCCAAGATCGACATCAGCCCGACCGATAGCGACCTTGTCGAATTTTCCGGCAAGTATCGTGACGAGAGCGGCTTCCAGCTCGGCAGCGGTGTCGCCACGCTTTCGACCGGCAACGAAGCCAACGTCAAGGAATGGCGCGGCCTTGCCCGGTGGCAGCATACGTCCGACGACTGGATCAACGATTTCCGCGTTGCTTATGAAGACGTGACTTGGTCGCCGCGGCCTGCCGTCTTCGACAACGGACAGCGTTTCTTCGCGACCTTGCGCGATGGCACCTCCGTCTCACGCTTCGAGCTGTTCCGCACCGGCGGAGGCTTGAACTTCCAGGAAAAGGGCCAGCGCGGCTGGACGGTCCAGGACGACTTCACCTGGACGGGGTTCGACGGGCACACGATCAAGGCCGGGGTAAAGGCCCGCTGGATCAAGTTGCAGACGGTGGAGCAGAACCTGTTCAACCCCCTCTTCTCGTATGACGCAAACCTCTTCGGTCAGACCAGCTTCAACAACACCCTCCCCTTCCGCCTGGAGTTCGGCGCGCCGGGTGATTTCGGGACGCCGGAAGTCGAGTCCAACAACTTCCAGTTCGGCGTCTACCTGCAGGACGATTGGGACGTTACCGACCGGCTGACGCTGAACCTCGGCCTGCGCTGGGATTATGAGCGGACGCCAGCTTATCTGGATTTCGTGACCCCGGCCTCGAACCTGACGGCGGTGTCGGCTGCCAATTACCCGAACCTCGCCAACGCCGACTATGACATCAACGACTACATCTCGACCGGCAACAACCGGAAGGCGTTCACCGGCGCGTTCCAGCCGCGCATCGGCTTCAGCTACCGCCTGGACGAGGAAGGCCGCTTCACGGTCTTCGGTGGGTACGGACGTTCCTACGACCGCAACCAGTTCGACTTCCTGCAGCAGGAATTGAGCTTCGGCGCCTTCCCGCAGCGCGTGTTCCAGTTCCAGGGCAACAACAGCATCGCGTCGGAAGCCTGCACGCCGTCGTCGGTCTGCATCCCGTGGGATCCTGCCTATCTCACGCCGGAGGGTCGCCAGCGACTGCTCGGCACCGCCCTCGGCGGCGGGCGCGAGCTGCGCTTCATCAACAACGACCTCAAGACGCCTTATTCCGACCAGTTCAGCCTGGGATTGCGCACTCGGTTCAACCCGGTCCAGCTCGAGGTCGGCTACACGCGTATCGAAAGCCGCGACGGCTTCGTCTGGCTGCTCGGCAATCGGCGGCCGGACGGCAGCTTCTTCTTCGACAACCCGGCGTCAACGACCGATACGCCCGGTGCGCCGTTCGGCTTCGCACCCAACGGGTTCGGCTCGATCATCATCGGGACCAACGGGATCGAGACCAATGCCGACAGCGCATATGTGAAGCTGACCAAGGGCTATTCGGCCAGTTCTCCCTGGAGCCTGGACGCGACCTACACCTTCACGGATGCCGAGGAGAACCGGCAGTTCGGCGAGACCTTCTCGCTCGATTTCCCGTCGATCGAGGATTACCCGTTCCTGCGCTCGACGGGCGTGCCGCGGCACCGCTTCGTCATGGCGGGCACCGTGGACGTGCCGCTGGGCGTATCGCTGTCGGCGAAATTCCAGATTGAATCGCCGCTTTACCAGGTGGCGTTCCTCGACACGGCCGTGCCCTTCGAACGCACGGTGGTCGGCCGGTTCCGCGAGGGCAATGGCGACCGCTGGGGCCGCCGCCAGCTCGACTTCGCGGCGACCAAATACTTCCCGGTACCTTTCCTCGGGGATGACGCCAGCATTCGTCTGCGCGTCGACATCATCAATGTGATGAACGACCGCAACTATGTCGATTTCAACAATAACCCGAACGACAACAGCCGCACCGATGGCACCCCGCACATCTATGGGGAGCGTTCATCGTACAGCATCGGCGGCAATCCGCCGCGAACCGTGAAGCTGTCTGCCGGCTTCAGCTTCTGATCCGGTCCGGCGACGGGCGGTCCCGCATGGCCGCCCGTCGCCCTGTTTTCCTGCGTCCCGCCCGGAGTAGTCATGATCGACCGCCGCCAGTTCATCGTCACCGCTGCCATCGGTGGTCTTGCGGCCGGCTGCACGCAGGTCGGGCCGCGCCTTGCACCGCCGCCGCCCGCAGCCGACGGCCTGGTGACCGAACTTCAGCGCAGGAGTTTTCAATTCTTCTGGGACACGACCGACCCGAAGACCGGCCTTGCACCCGATCGCTGGCCCACCCCTTCCTTCGCCTCGATCGCAGCTGTCGGCTTTGCCCTTACGGCTTATCCGATCGGCGTGGTGAATGGCTGGATCACGCGGGATCAGGCGCGCGCGCGAACCCTGACCACCCTGCAATTCTTCGCCGACGCGCCGCAGGGTGACAGCCAGAGTAGCCACAGCGGATATCGCGGGTTTTTCTACCACTTCCTCGGCACCACCCGCGGCCATCGTTTCGCCCGTTGCGAATTGTCGACGGTGGATACGGCACTGCTGCTGGGCGGCATATTGTTCGCGCAAAGCTGGTTCGACGGCGATCATCCGGACGAGGCGCGCATCCGCGACCTTGCCGACCGCATCTATGCCGCCGTCGACTGGACCTGGATCACGCCGCGTGCACCGTTCGTCAGCATGGGCTGGCATCCGGAAAGCGGCTTCATCCCGCACGACTGGAACATCTACAACGAGGCGATGCTCCTCTACGTGCTGGCGCTGGGATCCCCTACCCACCCGCTGCCGGCCGGAACATGGGACGCGGTGTCCGCGCGCTTCGATGCGCAATGGACCGATCGCTGGGGCGAGCCCTATCTTCATTACGGCCCTCTGTTCGTGCACCAGTACAGCCATTGCTGGATCGACTTTCGCGGCATTCGCGACCGGTACATGGCCGATCGTGACATCGATTATTTCGAGAACAGCCGCCGCGCGGTACAGGCGCAACGTGCCTATGCCGTTGCCAATCCGGGCGGCTGGGCCGGCTATGACGAAGATGTGTGGGGGCTCACCGCCTGCGATGGCCCCGGCGACTTCAAGGCGAGCCTGGCTGGCCGCGAGCGCGAGTTCTTCAGCTATTCCGCCCGTGGCCCCGGCGATCGCGACGACGGCACCATCGCGCCCACCGCCGCAGCCGCATCGATCGCGTTCGAACCCGAACTCGCCACCGCGGCGATTGAGGCGATGCACCGCCGCTACGGCCGCGGCATCTGGGGTCAATATGGCTTCCTGGATTCCTTCAATCCGACCCTGACCGAAGCGCCCGAGCCGTTGCGCCATGGCCGGATCGTGCCGGGCATCGGCTGGGTCGACAGCGACTATCTAGGCATCGACCAGGGTCCGATCGTCGCCATGATCGAGAATGCGCGAAGCGGGCTGGTGTGGAACACCATGGCCAGGAATCCGCATATCCGCCGCGGCCTCGCGCGCGCAGGCTTCACTGGCGGCTGGCTGACGTGAAGGTGGCGCTTCCTGCGCTGGTGCCGCTGCTGATCGGCGCACAGGTCGCACCGGAAGCGCGCTTGCTCGACCGGTTCGACACCATCGCCGCCTGGCAGGCGAGCGCTTCGGATGGTGTCGCCTCCGGGGTCGAAGGGACCGCCGGCGCACTGCGCCTGTCGTACGACTTTGCACAAGTGTCCGGCTATGCAGTGGCGCGACGAATGCTTGCGATCGATTGGCCGGAGAACTTCCTGCTGACCCTGCGTGTGCGCGGGACGGGCGGCGTCAACGACCTCCAGATCAAGTTTACCGATCCGGACGGCAGCAATGTGTGGTGGGTGCAGCGGCGCAATTTCCGGCCGATGGGCGAGTGGCAGACGCTTCGCATCCGCCCGCGCGACGTGGAGTTCGCCTGGGGTCCGACCACCGACAAGGCACTTCGCCGAACGGCGGCGGTCGAGATGGTCATGGTTCGCGGCCGCGACGGTGGATCAGGCACTCTGGAGGTCGATGACCTCCGCCTCGAACCGCTCGGGCCTGGCGTGCCGCCGCCTCCGCCGGTGGCAAGCGATCCGCGTCTCATCGATCGTCGCGTGGAGACCACCGCAGCCCTTCCCGCCACCATCGACTTGGGAATACGACGCGAGATTGGCGGTTTGACGCTCCGCTGGGGCGAGCAGCCTGCCACCGCCTACCGCGTCGAAGCCTCCGAGGATGGCCGAAGCTGGCGCAAAGTGCGCGAGCTCACGCACGGCGATGGCGGCGAAGACCTGTTACCCTTGCCGGGCACCGAGACACGCTACCTGCGGATCAGCGGTGACCGACCTGCCGCACTTGCCGAAGTGGCCGTAATGCCGCGCGAATGGTCGGTGACCCCGAACGCCACGATCACGGCCCTGGCGAGGACGGCCAGGCGCGGCACCTATCCGCGGTGCTTTACCGAACAAAGTTACTGGACGCTGGTCGGCAGCGACGGGGGCGTCGTCTCCGGCCTTATCAACGAGGATGGCGCGATCGAGGTCGCCAAGGGTGGCTTCTCGCTGGAGCCCTTCATCGTTGATGGGGATCGCACATTCGGCTGGGCCGATGTGCAGGCCCATCAGCGGCTGGAGGACGGATACCTGCCGCTGCCGCATGTCGAGTGGGCGGGCCCCGGCTGGCGGCTGGACACTGCGCTCGTTGCCGACCAGGCACAGCCGCGCCTGCTCGCCCGCTATCGCCTCGCCAATACCGGCGCGGAGCCGCGCACGCTGACGCTGGCGGTGGCGGTGCGGCCGTTCCAGGTCAATCCGCCTGCCCAGTTCCTGTCGCAGCAGGGCGGCGTCAGCCCCATCGCAGCGATCGACTGGAACGGCCGCGCGCTGTCGGTAACGGATGTGCCCGCACTGCCCGGCGATCCTGCCATTACGCGCCAGATCGTTCCACTGACTGTGCCTGACAAGGTTGCCGCGCGCCCCTTCGATCATGGTGCACTTGCCCGTGCGGCCGCAGACGATGGCGGCGCGGCCACGACGGATCCGGCCGGCCTCGCCTCTGCGACGATGAGCTGGACGGTGACGCTGGCGCCGGGCCAGGTGCTGGACGTGCCCATGGCGATCGGCGACGCGCCTGCCGACCGCGGTGCGTTCGACGCAGCGGTCTCGGCAACCGCCGCCTACTGGCGCCGCACGCTCGGCGGTGTTTCACTGTCGGTTCCGGCGGAAAAGCAGGCCATTGCCGACACGATCCGCACTGCTCTTGCCCACGTGTTGATGAGCCGCGACGGGCCTGCGCTCAAGCCCGGCACGCGTTCCTATGATCGCAGCTGGATCCGCGATGGCGCGATGATGAGCGATACATTGCTCCGCCTTGGACGGCCTGAACCCGCCCGCGCTTTCGCCGACTGGTATGGGACAAAGCTGTTCGCCAACGGCAAGGTGCCCTGCTGTGTCGATACACGCGGCCCTGATCCGGTGCCCGAGAATGACAGCCAGGGCCAATATATCCACCTCGTCACCCAGCTGTATCGCTACACCGGCGACCGCGCCGCCCTGTTGCGCGACTGGCCGCGCCTGGATGCCGCACGGCGATACATGAACGCGCAGCGCCTGTCGGAACGCACGTCGGCAAACCTCGTCCCCGAGCGCCGGATGTTGTACGGCCTCCTTCCCCCTTCGATCAGCCACGAAGGCTATTCGGCCAAGGCGCAGTACAGCCTGTGGGACGATTTCTGGGGCTTGGCCGGCTACAAGGCCGCGGCCGACGCCGCAGCCGCGCTCGGCAGGCCGGAAGTCGCCGAGATCGCCCACCAGCGCGACGAGTTTGCCGCCGACATCCATGCGGCGATCGGCGCTGCGGCACGTTACTGGCGCATCGACTTCATTCCCGGCGCCACGAGCCTCGGCGACTTCGACGCGACGTCGACGACCATGGCATTTGACCCCGCCGGCGAGCAGGCCCGGCTCGACCCCGGCCTCCTCTCCAACACCTTTGCCCGTCAGGTGGAGCGAGTAATCGGACGCACCGCATCCGGCGCGGATTGGAAGGAATATACGCCCTACGAACTGCGCAATGTCTCCGCGCTGGTACGGCTCGGGCAGCGCGACCAGGCGAACCGATTGCTCGACGCCTACATGGCCGATCGCAGGCCGGCCGCCTGGAACGGATGGGCCGAGGTGATCGGGCGTGACCCGCGCGAGATCCGGTTCATCGGCGACATGCCGCATGCGTGGGTCGCAACGGACTTCATCCGATCGGCGCTGGACCTGTTCGCCTACGAGGAAGCGGATGCCGGCCGCATCCTACTCGCCGGGGGAACGACGCGGGAGTGGCTTGCTGGACCGGGAGTGGCGCTCAAGGGCCTGCGCACCCGCTGGGGCAGCCTCGACATGACGGCCAGGCTGCAGGGTAACGCGCTCGAGATGGAAATCGGTGGGAACGCTCGCCCGCCCGGCGGCATGGCCGTCACCTGGCCGCTCGCAGGAACCCCTGGCGCGGCTACCGTCGATGGTCGGCATGTCCCGGTAACAGGACGCGTCCTGCTGCTTCCTTCGGGTGCTAGGCACATTCGTTGGCTGCAAGAGCCCGAGGCACTTCAGGACGAATCTGCGCGTCCGCATGGCTGACATGCTGGCGCCTGTCCTGAAGTCGCTGTTGAGCTGATGTAGCATTCACGAAAGGCACGAACGCCGATGCTGTTACCGTTGATCTTGGGTGCGGGAATATCGCTTGCATGGCCGGCGCCTGCTTCGGGACAGAACACCGACTGCGGCCCTCGTGCCAGCGCAGGCGAGCAGGTCGTTGCTCTGACATATGAGGGGCGCAGCCGCCCCGTGCTGGTCTACGTTCCGAAGAGCTACGATCCCTGCCGGGCATCTCCCCTGCTCCTCAACCTTCATGGCAGCGGCAGCAATGGCAAAGCACAGTTTGCCCTTTCCGGGCTCGCTGCGGAGGCCGAACGGCTTGGCGTCATCATCGCGTCGCCGGATGGGGGCATCGCGTCTGGAGATGGCTTCCTGTGGAATGTGCCTGGCGTTCCGACCGTCGATGGCACGATCCCCGGCCGCGATGCGCCTGACGACACCGGCTATCTCGTCGAAGTGGTGGATGTCGTGGCGAGGCGCCTGCGGATCGACAAGGATCGGGTCTATTCGACCGGCCTGTCCGGCGGAGGGAGGATGAGTTCGTGGCTTGCCTGCGCGCGGGCGAATCGCTTCGCCGCCATCGCGCCCGTGGTGGGCCTGCGTGCGGGGCGGGCGCGTCCGGACGACATGACCGAAGTCGACCAGGCGCATTGCCGACCCAGCCGACCGGTTCCGATCATCGCCTTCGCCGGCGCCCTGGACCGGACCAACCCGATCGAGGGCGGTGAAGGACCAAGGTGGGGATACTCGATGGCTGCGGCCATGCAGCGCTGGGCCGCCCTCAACGGATGCCCTGTGGCCGAGCCGACCGTCTGGGTCGGCCCTACCCGTTATCGGCAACGTTATGGCACATGCGCAAATGGCGGCCGGGTCGAAGCGGTCGTCGACAGCCAGGGCAAACATGATTGGAGCGTGGCGAACAATCGCGAGATGCTCGACTTCCTGCTTCAACACGCGCTCAAGTAAGAGGCGGGGCCGAGCGCAAGCCTGGCCCGCATATCACGATGCGCGCGCAAGATCACCGGGTTGCCGACCGCCGCAGGAACCTTCCGAGCACAGATCGGTCTGCCAGCACCTCGCGTGCCGCATTGTGCCCGGGCGCGCCCGTAACGCCGCCGCCGGGGTGGGTGCCGGCGCCGCACATGTAGAGGCCTTTGATCGGTCCGCGATAGCTGCCGTGACCCAGGATCGGGCGGGCCGACCACAATTGGTCCAGCGACATGTTGCCGTGCATGATGTCGCCGCCCGCCAGGCCGAACTTGCGTTCGAGGTCCAGGGGCGAGTGGACCTGACGCGCGATCACCGAAGACTTGAAGCCCGGCGCCCAGGCCTCGACGGTGTCGATGATGAGATCCGCCGCAGTCTCGCGCTCGTCGTCCCAGCTGCGCCCGTCCGGCAGTTCAGGCGCGAATTGCTGGCAGAACAGGCTCGCCACATGCTGCGCGGGTGGCGCGAGGCTGTCGTCGATGATCGAGGGGATCAGCATCTCCACGATCGGCCGACTCGACATGCCGTGCTGCTTCGCATCGAGAAACGCCCGGTCCATATAGTCGAGCGTCGGCGCGAGGATGATGCCCGAATTGAGATGCTCGCCCGGCGTCGGCAATGCGGTGAAGCGCGGCAGTTCGGACAGCGCCACGTTCATCCGGAACGTGCCCGATCCCGCCTTGAACGCGCGGATGCGGCGCAGGAAGTCGGGCGCGAGGTCCGATGGGTCCAGCATGCGTTCGTACAGGATCTTCGGTCCGACATTGGCGATCACGATGTCGGCCGCGATTTCCTCGCCGCTTTCCAGCAGCACGCCGGCTGTCTTGGTGCCATCGACAAGGACCTGGCGCACGGGCGCTTCGAGGCTGATCTCCACGCCCGCGCGCGCGCACGCCTGCGCCATCGCCTGAGTGATGGCGCCCATGCCGCCGACCGCATGGCCCCATGCGCCGCGCTTGCCGTTCACCTCTCCGAACACATGGTGCAGCAGCACATAGGCGCTGCCGGGTGTATCGGGACTCGCATAATTGCCTACGACCGCGTCGAATCCGAATGCGGCTTTCACCGCCTCGCTCTCGAACCAGCTGTCGAGGAAGGTTCGTGCGCTCTTGGTGAACAGGTCGAGTGCGTCACGCTGCCGGTTGAGCGGCATGGTGGCGAGCGTGCGGCCCTGCCGCGCCGCGTCCACAAGGGTGCGAAGCCCCTCCCCCACATTGGGCGGTGTCTTGAGCGCCAGGTCGCGCAATATGTCCGCAACACCTTCCAGCGCCTCGTAATAAGCCGGCAGCATCTCGGCATCGCGATCGGAGAACTTGCGGAACTCGGCCTGAGTTCGCGCCAGCCCGCCGCCGAGCAGCAGGTAGCGGCCATCCTCCTGCGGCAGGAAATTGGACACGGCACGCTCGATCACGCGATAGCCATGGTTGGCCAGCTTCATGTCAGCGATGACCTTGGGCTGGAGCAGGCTTACCGTGTAGCTCGCCGTCGAGTTGCGGAAGCCCGGATGGAACTCCTCGGTGACCGCCGCGCCGCCGACGATATGCCGCCGTTCGAGCACACGGACGTTCAGGCCCGCGCGGGCGAGGTAGAAGGCGCAGACCAGGCCATTATGCCCGCCCCCGATGATGACGGCGTCGTGCCGCCGCGTCGCCACGCTCAGCGCTCCAGCTTGGTGGCGAGGATCACCGAGCTTTTCGTCTCCTCGATCCCGTCGATGATACCGATCTCGTCGATCAGGCCGTTCAGCTCGACGCTACCTTCCGCCTCCAGCACCACGATATAGTCGAACTCGCCGCTGATCGCGTGGATGGCGCTGACTTGCACCATGTTGGACAGGGTGACCTCCAGCTCCCGTCGGAAACGCGGGGTGGTCTTGATCATCATGTGGGCGCGGATGCGGCTGCCGGAGAAGGAGGCGCCGAGCCGCACCGTATAGCCGTCGACGACGCCCTCATCCTCCAACCGCGCGAGCCGCGAGTAGATCTGGCTGCGCGGGATATCGAGATCCTTCGCCAGCTGGGCGATGGGCTTTCGGGCATCGTCGCGCAACAGGGTGAGCAGGTGCGTGTCGATGTCGTCCAGGCTTTGCCGGCCGGGCAATTAACGCCCCTCAACTTGTTCGTCGGCAAAGATGGCCGTCTGCGGCTCTTCGCCCGGGCCGATGCGCCCGCGATACATGCCAAGGTCGTTGATCGCGAAGGCGGGCTTGCCGTCCGAACCCATGGCGATGAGGCCGCCGTCGCCGCCGATCGATCCGACCGCCATGATCGTCGCCTGTGCCGCAGCGGCGAGCGTCTCGCCTTTCCATGCGACGCGATCGCACACCTGCCGCGCGGCGCTTTCGCGGATGAAATATTCGCCCGATCCGGTCGCGGAGACCGCGCACTGGCCGTTCTTGGCATAGGTGCCGGCGCCGATCACCGGAGAGTCGCCGATCCGGTTCCAGCGCTTTCCGGTCATGCCGCCGGTCGAGGTGGCAGCGGCGAGATTGCCCTGCGCATCCAGTGCCACCGCCCCGACCGTGCCGAACAGGTGCGTGCGGTCCACCGCCGCCGCCATGTTCTTCGCGCGCCAGGCGAGCAGTTGCTGCCACCTGTCCTCCGTTCGGAACCAGGTCGGATCGACCTGCTCGAGCCCCTGCTCGCGCGAGAAGGTGTCGGCGCCGGCACCTGCCAGCATGACGTGCGGGCTCTTGTCCATGACCGCGCGGGCGAGGTCGATCGGGTGACGGGTGCGGGTAACGCCAGCGACAGCACCGGCCTTCTGCGTGGCGCCGTCCATGATCGCGGCGTCGAGTTCGTTGCGGCCTTCCGCCGTGAACACCGCGCCCCGTCCGGCATTGAACAGCGGATTGTCCTCAAGGATGCGGACGGCCGTGGCCGCGGCGTCCGTCGCCGTGCCGCCACGATCCAGCACCGCGCCACCCGCACGCAGCGCCTCGGCAAGGCCGGTGCGATAGGCAGCCTCCTTCTCCGGCGTCAGCGAAGCGCGCTCGATGATGCCGGCACCGCCATGGATGGCGAGCGACCAGCGCGGCATCTGCGCGATCTCGCCGCCCGCCGCCGAGTAGAATTGCGTGAAGGAGGGATTGTCGACCCGGCCCGAGGGCAGGTGAATGGTGGACTGCGCGTTCGCACCCGTGACCTTGATGCGGCTCGCCACCAGCGGACCATAGCTGTTGGTGCCACGCAGTGCGGAACCGTCGACGATCCAGGCCCCGTCGCCGTCCCGCTGCGGATAGACGCGCGACGTGCCATCGGGCTCGACAGCGACCGCTGCATCCTCGTCCACGCCGATGCCGATCATGGGCGCCGCCTCTGCCCCGCGCCCGACCTGTGCCTTAGCAACGAAGGCGAACAGGCGTCCGAGCCGATCGCGCTCCTTGAAGTGCGTGTCGGTCACGACGCCCTTCAGTTGCGCGATATGGAGGAAGTCGCGTTCGATCGTGTTGGCGGCGCCGAGCGGATCGGCAAGCGCTTCGGGCGAGGTTATGCTACCGCCATCCATGGCGCCGTAGAGGGCCTCACCCAGGATGGCGAGGCCTGCACTGGTGCCGGCGATCGGCTTGCCCGCGGCGACATGGGCGTCGATCGCGGCCGCAATCGGCGTTCCCTTCCAGTAGCGCACGTAATTTGACTGATCACCGCCCGCGATGAAGATGCCGTCCGCACGGCGCAGCGCCGCCAGGATCTTCGGATCCTCGGCGGCCTTGCGGTCGCTGAACACGAAGGTTTCGGCCGAGGCGACGCCGCCGATCTCCTCCACGAACTGCTTTCCGAACTCGCCCTTGCCGGATGCCCTCAGGACCACGATGTGGCCGCCGCCCGCCTTGGCGAAGAACCAGCGCATCGCCTCGTCGCTGCGATCGCCCCCGCCCAGTAGCAGCAAGCCCTGCGACACGGTTGCAGGCGTCGGCGCCTTAAGCTGGCCGGCGACATAGCGCGCATAGCCGGCCGGCTTCGCTTCTGCCGCCGTTGCAGCCAGCAGACTGGCCGACAGCAGCATCGTTGCCCAAATACGCATAGTTTCCCCCGCAATATGTCTCAAGGCGTAGACATAATGATTGATGAAGCAAAGATTCTGATTGCGCAACCGGTCAGACTGATGTGAAACTCCTGTGACCAATCCGCGAAACGCGGAGGGTCCAGCACAACAGGGGGCAATATGGGTGACACGCGTCGACGCGGACTTCGGGTTCATTTGGCAATCGGATGCTGCATTGCAGCACTAGCAGCCCCGGCCCATGCACAGGACCTTCCCGGCACGGGCATGGGCGTCGACAGCATTCCGGATGATGAGATCGTGGTCACCGGCTCACGCATCCCGACCATCCGGGACGAAGGCCCCTCCCCTGTCACCGTTATCGATTCCGATACGATCCGCGCCAACGGCTACACCAACGTCCCCGAACTGCTTGCCGCGGTGACTCAGAACAGCGGCGCCACGCAGAGCCCGCAATCGGGCAGCAGCGCCGACTTCACGCCCGGCGCGCAGCAAGTGGACCTGCGCGGTCTCGGCCCCAACCACACGCTCGTGCTGGTCAACGGCCGGCGTATTGCCGACTTCCCACTGCCCTATATCGGTCGCAGCAACTTCACCGATATCTCGAACATTCCCGTCGGCCTCATCGACCGTGTCGAGATCCTAAGCGGCGCGGCCTCGGCCATCTACGGGTCGGACGCGATCGCGGGCGTGATCAACTTCAAGATGAAGGATCGCCTCGACGGGATCACGCTCGATTATCGTCACGGCCGCACGGAACATGGCGGCGGCATGTCGCACCGCATCACAGCGACGGGCGGCGTTTCCACCGACCGGCTCAGCATCATTGGCGGTGTCGAGTATCTCGATCAGCGTCCGTTGTGGGCCTACCAGCGCGAGATCCAGGACAGCACGCTCGACAGCCCGGATGCGACCACCGCGCGGCGCACCTTCTTGCGCTACAGCCCGGACTATGACGAATATGTCGATCCCGGCGCCGCGACCTGCGAGCGGCTCGGCTATCTGAACGGCGGCTCCACCTTCTACGCATCGCGCCCGCGATACGGCGCGTATGACCCGGCCATCGACGATTACGGCCCCGGCTATTTCTGCGGCAGCCAGGAATCGATCGGCTACGGCACCATCATCTCCGGCCGCAGGGGCTTCAACAGCTTCGGGTCGTTAAAGTACGAATTGTCGGACAACGCGACCCTGTTCACCGATGTCCAGTTCGGGATCAGCAAGGTCCGCCTGATGTACGACGTGACGAGTTGGGCCTTCGAAGGCTCGTCGAGCAGCGCCGACACAAGCTTCTACAACGCATTTGACGACACGATCGACGATTGGTCGCGCCAGTTCACGCCGGAGGAGATGGGCGGCCTGCCCATGCAGCGCAGCAAGCAGACGACGCTCAGCGTCACGCCCGGCGTGCGCGGCGATTTCGGCAGCGCCTGGGATTACGAGGTTTCGTTCAACTACAGCCGCTATTCGTCGCGCGTCACCTGGCAGCAGATCGTCGCCGACCGCGCCAACACCTTGTTCCTCGGACCACAGCTCGGTGTGGACGAGGATAGCGGCTATCCGATCTTCAATGCCGATCCCGCGCGCCTCTACACCCCGCTGACGACCGCCGAATACCAAAGCATCTCGGCGGCTTCCACCTACCGCCCGCGGAGCTGGACGAGCAACCTTCAGGCGGTCCTCACCAATGGCGAGCTCATCCAGCTTGCCGCCGGCCCGGTGGGCTTCGCCGCAGTCGCCGAATATGGGAAGCAGGGCTATGACCTGAACCCCGATCCGCTGGCGCTCACCGACTATTATTATAGCTGGAAGGACAGCGACGGCGCCGGCAAGCGCAGCCATGCCGCGGTCGGCGGCGAGCTTCGCGTGCCCGTGTTCAACCTGCTCAGCCTGTCGGCGGCCGGCCGCTATGACCGCTTCGGCTTTGCCGGCCGCAGCATCGACAACTTCACCTACAATGGCGGTGTCGAATTCCGCCCGGCGAGGAGCCTTCTCCTGCGCGCAGCCTATGGCACCGCATTCCGCGCACCGGATCTGCACTATGTCTTCACCGGCCCCGGCAATGTCGAAAGCACCGTCACTGATTACTATCTCTGCCGCAGCGAGGAGCCGGACGAGGAGATCGGCGATTGCAGCTATGCCGACACCGGCATCGTATCCGAACGCAACGGCAATCGCGGTCTTGAGGCGGAGACAGGCCGCACACTGACGGCGGGCATCGTCTTCTCGCCGACGCCGCGGTTCAGCTTCTCCGCCGATTACTTCAAGGTCACGCTGAAGAACCAGGTCGACGACCTCAGCGTCAACCAGATCGTCCGCGACGAGGCCGACTGCCGCCTTGGCGAGAACCAGGCCGGCAACACGGTCGATATCAACTCGCCCACCTGCCAGGACGCGATCGCGCGCGTCACCCGCTTCGCCAGCGGCGCGCTGGCGGGCGAAATCGAATCCGTGCGCGTAAATCCGATCAACATCGCGCGCGAGACGACCAGCGGCATCGATTTCGCGCTGCGTGGAAGCATTCCGACCGGCATCGGCACTTTCCGCCTGTCGGCCGGCCACTCGCATGTGTTCGACCACGACTTCCAACAATATCCGGGCGATCCGAGCCTCGACAAGCTGGCGGCGGACAGCGGCTATTACCTGCCGCGCGACAAATCGACCGCCAGCATCTCGTGGGAACAGGACGGCCTCCAGCTCACCCTGGCGGGCACGCGCCTCGGCAAGCTGCCCAACTATGACGAGGATGCCTTCATCAAGGCGAGCTACCTGTTCAACTCGACCCTGCAATATGACTTCACCGATCACCTGCGCGGCAGCCTGACGGTGCGCAACCTGCTCGACGAAGAGCCGGTCGAGGACCCGACCTGGTCCGGCTACCCTTATTACAACACCAGCTGGTTCGACAGCATCGGCCGCAGCGTGTTCATGCAGCTGACCTACAAGATCGGCGGCGATTCTCTCTGATCGCAGGCGAGGGGAGCGTCATGCGGGAACGCGCGCTCCTCTCGCAATCTCTGGCCGGCAGGCTCGCCCTGCTCGGCACCGCTTCCACCCAGACCGCCGGCATCAGCCCTGAATGAGAACCCGGGCTGGTTCCCGATCAAGGCAACTCTATCGGGAACCAGGCCGTTGGCGCCTTGTTCAAGGTCAGGTTGGGAATGGAGGCGATCTTGCGCGCAATGAACTACCGCGGCCCGTATCGGGTGCGCATCGAGGAAAAGCCGGTACCCTCCATCGAGCATCCTCGCGACGCCATCGTGAAGGTCACGCGATCCTGCATCTGCGGCTCCGACCTTCACCTCTATCACGGCATGGTGCCCGATACGCGGGTGGGCATGACCTTCGGCCATGAGTTCTGCGGCATCGTGGAGGAAGTGGGCGACGAGGTTCAGAACCTGAAGCGGGGCGACCATGTCCTGGTGCCGTTCAACATAGCCTGCGGGCAGTGCCATTTCTGCAAGCAGGGCCTGTTCGGCAACTGTCACGAGTCCAATCCGCAGGCAACCGCGGTCGGCGGCATCTTCGGCTACTCGCACACTGCGGGGGGCTATGACGGTGGGCAGGCGGAGTATGTCCGCGTGCCTTATGCCGATTTCGGACCGACGGTGATCCCCGACTGGATGGATCATGACGATGCGGTGCTGCTAACCGACGTGGTTCCCACCGGCTACCAGGCCGCGGAGATGGGGGGCATCCAGCGCGGCGACACGGTGGTGGTGTTCGGCGCGGGTCCTGTCGGCATCATGGCCGCGCGTTGCGCCTGGCTGTTCGGCGCGGGGCGCGTGATCGTCATCGATCATGTCGACTACCGCCTGGAGTTCGCCCGCACCTACTGCCCTGCGGAAGTCTACAACTTCAAGGAACTCGACGACGTCGTCGTCTTCATGAAGAAGACCACCGACGGGCTCGGCGCCGATGTCGCGATCGAGGCGGTGGGCGGCGATGCAAAGGGCAACGCCCTTCACACCCTGTTCGGCACCAAGCTCAAGCTGGAGGCCGGCAATGCAATCCCGCTCCACTGGGCGATCAACTCGGTCAAGAAGGGCGGCATCGTATCGGTCGTCGGCGTCTACGGGCCGACCGGCAACATGGTCCCGATCGGCAACATCGTGAACAAGGGGCTGACCCTCCGCGCCAACCAGGCATCGGTCAAGCGGCTGCTACCGCGCCTGATCGAGCATGTTCGCGCAGGACATATCGAGCCGAAGAAGCTCATCACGCACAGGGTTCCGCTGGAGGATGTGGCCGACGCCTACCATCTGTTTTCGGCCAAGCTCGACGGCTGCATCAAGCCTGTGCTGCTTCCGAACGGCGCCTGAGCGAGGAGTTGACGATGAACGACATCACCAAGACTGCAAATCGCCAGGTCGTGGACACCTCTGCGATCCCGGGCTGGGGCGTGGATGCCAATCCGCAGAACGACCCCACCTATCCCTATCGGGACCGGTCGCAGGACGAAGGGCTCCGTTCCGACTGGACCCGCCCCTCTCAACAGCCACAGGATGTGGAGATCCTGCAGTCCATCGAGCATATCCGGCGCCCCGCAGTATTCGGCAGCTCCACCCCGCCCAAGGGCATCAGCGGCATGCTTCGTCGCCTCGCCTTCCGGTGGAGCGAGTCCAACTGGCTGCATTGGCTCCTTCTGATGGGCGCCGATCGGATCAATGTCGTCGAGGGCGTGGCGGAGGACCTCGGCCGCGGCAAGATCCCCAACGTTCCCGCCGAAATGGGTGCACGTGCGGAATGGCAGCACAACAAGAAAGGATTCGCCGTGAAGGCCGGCATCGCCGTTGCCGTCTCTGCCGGCCTCGTGGCCCTGATCGCATCACGAAGGAAGGCAAGCACCGCCGGCACGGACCAGAGGCGCTCCAGCCTTCCCGACTACCGGGCGGACAGTGACCGGCTCGCCGCTTCCGACATCGACCGGTCCCTCCCGCCGGAGTGATCCTGCCGGCGCGCCAAGGCCGGACCCGACGTCGTTCAGCGATTCTTCCAGCAACTTGGCGCAGCGTTCCGCAGCGCTGGGCCCAAGGTCCAGCGCTGCTGAGCCAGGTCCTTGCGATAGCTTAAATGCCGAGTTTTTCAGCGACAGGAATAGCGATTGATGCAGATCAGGCAGGGCAACCCTGCCCGCGCCATGACGTTATTCTTCTATGTCCGGTTTCATGTTGCGTGTCCGCGATCGAAGGAACTGCGAGCTGTTCAGGCAGCCTTTGCTCTGCGCGAACACCGTTGAGGCTCTTTCGGAAGCAGGCGGATCCATCAAGAGCCTGATCAGCAAGCATCATGACATTCTTGATCCACATGGTCGTCTCGATGTCGAGGACCCTGACGGGCGCGTCGTAGCCCGGCTGCTCTTGCGAGAGGAGTTGAAAGCCTTTTGACCGAAGCGTTCACGCCCCCGCACCCGCTACCCGAGCCGCCACCGGTACCAGAGGCGGAAGACATTCCATATTGCGGGCCGCTGCGATTGTTCGTCGATGCGAGCGACGTTGCGCGGCGCATCTTCCGCGCGCGGATTACCATCCCCGTGGCAGGTCCAGGACCGCTGGTGCTGGTCTATCCGAAATGGCTGCCGGGCTTCCACGCGCCGCAAGCACCGATCGAACTCTTCGCGGGACTGAGGGTCAGCGCCGGGAACAGCGAGCTGCGCTGGATCCGGCACCCGGTGACGGTCAACGCGTTCCGGATCGACGTGCCGGACGGCGTCGATGCAATTGAGGCAAGCTTCCAGTTCCTTTCGCCGACGGAGCCGGATCAGGGTCGCGTGCTGGTGAGCCGGGACATACTCATGCTGCCGTGGAACACGGTGATCCTCCATCCGGCCGGCCATTATGCCCGCCAGATCCAGGTGCAGGCGAGCCTTGCCCTGCCGGAACGATGGCACCATGCCTCCGCCCTGGAAGAGAGTGGACGCGAGGGCGACACGGTGCACTTCCGCCAAACCGGGCTCGACCTGCTCGTCGACTCGCCGGTCCTTGCCGGGCGCTATTTCCGTTCCATCGATCTCGATGATGATGGCGGTGTGCGCCTGAACGTGGCTGCCGATCGTCCTGAGCTACTGGAAACGACGTCCGAGCAGGTTGAGGCACATCGGGCGGTGGTGGCGCAGGCGGACATGCTTTTCGGCTGCAGGCACTTCCACCATTATGACGTGCTGCTTGCTCTCAGCGAGGAACTCAGTAGTGCCGGGATCGAGCATCACCAGTCCTGCGAAGCGGTCAGCCTGCCCACTTACTTCACGAAATGGGACAGCAGCTTCACGCGCCGCGACACATTCCCGCACGAATATGTGCATAGCTGGAACGGCAAGCACCGGCGCGGCGCCGATTCCTGGCAGCCATGTTTCGAAAAGCCGATCCGCAACAGCCTGATGTGGGTCTATGAAGGGCTTACCCAATATTGGAGCCAGGTGCTGGCCGCGCGATCGGGCCTTTGGACGGCCGAGCAAGCGCTCGGCGCGCTGGCGCAGACTGCCGCGACTTACGACCTGCAACCGGGCAGCCGCTGGCGTCCTCTGATCGACACCACGCGCGATCCGATCATCGCGGCCCGTGCCCCGCTGCCATGGCAAAGCTGGCAGCGAAGCGAGGATTATTATTCCGAAGGCGCGCTGCTCTGGCTCGATGTCGACACGCGCATTCGTGAAGTCAGCGGCGACACGCGCTCGCTCGACGACTTCGCGCGCAGCTTCTTTGGTGCGGGTGACAAGTGGGCCGTCACCCACACCTACACGTTCCACGATGTGGTGGCGGCGCTCGGCGCGATCGCGCCGGGCGACTGGCAGGGCCTTTTCGAACATCTGCTGACCGAAACCAGGCGGAGCGCTCCCCTCGATGGCCTCACGCGCGGCGGATACGCCCTCGCCTTCCGCGAAGAAGCCAACGCCTATACGGCAGGGCTGGAGGCGCTTTCCGGCCTGACCGACCACAGTTTCTCCATCGGCCTGAAGGTCGATGCGCAGGGCGCAATCAAGGACGTCCTGTGGGATGGACCCGCATTCGAACAGGCCATCACGTCCGGGGCATCGATGATCGCCGTGAACGGACGCGCATTCAGCCCCGACGTCCTGAAGGAATGCATCGCCGCGACGACCAGCGGGGAGCGATGCCGGCTCCTCATCCGCACAGGCACGGACGTACGGGAGGTCACGCTGGACTATGACAAGGGTTTGCGCTTCCCGCACCTGCAGCGTCTGAGGGACATGCCCGGCCGGCTCGACCAAATCCTTCAACCTCGCTCCTCGACCTGAGCGTCAGCCGCGCCGGTCCGCCGCAAGAGCATCCAGTTGGCGGTTGAGCGATAGCAGATTGACGTGCGGCGCCCCGAGGAAGCCGATGAGCGGCGTATCGATGTTCCTTTGCACCAGCGCGCGCACCTCCGTTTCCGGAAGACCCCGTGCACCTGCGACCCGCGGCGCCTGCGCAAGCGCGGCTGCTGGCGAGAGGTGCGGGTCGAGGCCCGATCCCGATGCGGTGACCAGATCCGCCGGGATGGCGCCCATGATGCCCTCGCCGCGGCGCATCTCGACATCGGCGGACACGCGGTCGATCAGTGCCTGCGAGGTCGGCCCGAGGTTGGAGCCGGACGATGCCAGGCCGTCATAGCCGTCGCTGCCGGCAGCCGAAGGGCGGCTGTGAAAATAGGCGTCGTTGGTGAATGCCTGGCCGACCACAGATGAACCGATCACCCGGTCGCCGTCCCGCACCAGGCTTCCATTGGCCTGGACGGGGAAGATGACCTGGCTGACGCCCGTCACGGCGAACGGATAGGCGAGGCCCAGAAGGCCTGCGAACAACAGGGTCATGACGAGCGCCGGGCGGATGGCGGATAGAAAATCTTTGCCCATTGAACTTACTCCTGATCAGGCGAGGCCGAGGCCGCTGACGGCAAGGTCGATGACCTTGATGCCGACGAACGGGGCAAGGAGGCCGCCAAGGCCGTAGATGGCGAGGTTGCGGGCAAGCAGCGGGCCCGCCCCCATCGGCTTGTAGGCGACGCCCTTCAGCGCCAGCGGCACTAGCGCCGGAATGATCAACGCGTTGAAGATGATCGCCGAAAGGATCGCGCTTTCAGGACTATCGAGGCCCATGACATTGAGCACGCCGAGACCCGGATAGAGCGCCACGAACATGGCCGGGATGATCGCGAAGTATTTTGCCACGTCATTGGCAACCGAGAAGGTCGTCAGCGCGCCCCGAGTCATGAGCAGCTGCTTGCCGAGCCCCACCACCTCGATCAGCTTGGTCGGGTCGCTGTCGAGATCGACCATGTTGCCGGCCTCGCGCGCGGCCTGCGTGCCGGTATTCATGGCGACGCCGACATCGGCCTGGGCGAGCGCGGGCGCGTCGTTGGTGCCGTCGCCGCACATCGCGACCAGCCGCCCACCCCCCTGCTCCTTGCGGATCAGCGCGAGCTTGTCCTCCGGCGTCGCCTGGGCGAGGAAGTCGTCCACGCCCGCCTCGGCCGCGATCGACGCGGCAGTGAGCGGGTTATCGCCGGTGATCATCACCGTGCGGATGCCCATCGCACGCAGTTCGCCGAACCTTTCGCGGATGCCGGCCTTCACCACATCCTTGAGGAAGATGGCGCCGAGCAGGCGGCCGTCCTTCGCCACCGCGAGCGGGGTGCCGCCGGCGCGGGCGATCTCGTCGGTGATGCGGCGCAGTTCGGTCGCGCCGGCGGTCTGCTCCACACCCGGATTGGCCCTGAGTACCGAATCCACCGCGCCCTTGACGATGGTGGAACCGGCGATCTTCACGCCAGAAATGCGGGTCTGCGCCGTGAACGGGATCACCTCGGCGGCCGATGGCAGCGCGGCGATGCTCACCCCGAACCTGTCGCGTGCGAGCACGACGATCGAGCGGCCTTCCGGCGTCTCGTCCGCGAGACTGGCGAGCAAGGCTGCGTTGGCGAGCTCCTGAGCGGAGACACCGCCCACCGCCCGAAACTCGGATGCCTGGCGATCACCGACGGTGATGGTGCCCGTCTTGTCGAGCAGCAGCACGTCTACATCGCCCGCCGCCTCCACAGCCCGGCCCGACTTGGCCAGCACGTTGAAGCGCACCAGCCGGTCCATGCCCGCGATGCCGATCGCCGACAGAAGAGCGGCAATGGTCGTCGGGATAAGTGTGATCAGCAAAGCTGCGAGAATCGCCACCGGGATCGCGCCGCCCGCATAGGAGGCAAAGCCCGGGATGGTGGCGACCGCGATCAGGAAGATGATGGTGAGACCGATCAGCAGCAAAGTCAGCGCGACCTCGTTGGGCGTCTTCTGCCGCTCGGCGCCTTCCACCAGAGCGATCATGCGGTCGAGAAAGCCCTGGCCAGGATTCACGGTGACGCGGACGCGGATCTCGTCCGAGATGACGCGCGTACCTGCAGTCACCGCCGAACGGTCGCCGCCCGCTTCGCGGATCACCGGCGCGGACTCGCCGGTGATTGCGGCCTCGTTGACCGAGGCGACACCCGAGACGACCTCGCCGTCAGAAGGAATGAGATCGCCAGTTTCTACCAGGACGATGTCGCCCACCTTGAGCGCGCTGGCCGGCACGCTCTCGATCTCGCGGCCGTCGCCCGTGAGCCGCTTCGCGGTGAGTTCGGCCTTGGTCGCGCGAAGGCTGGCCGCCTGCGCCTTCCCGCGTCCTTCGGCCAGTGCCTCGGCAAAGGTGCCGAACAGGACGGTAAGCCACAGCCAGACGACGAGCTGGAGCTTGAAGCCGATGCTGAGCGGATCCTGCCCCACGACCAGCAGGATGGTGAGCAGCACCGCCACGCAGGCTGTCACGAACATCACCGGATTGCGGACGAGTTGTCTGGGATCGAGCTTGCGGAAGGCGTCCCCGATCGCGGGTACGATCAATTCTGCCGTGAAGAGCGATTTCGTGTTTGCACGGGCCATATTGGCGGCTCCGATCAGAAGAGTTGGCCGCGGATCATCGCGAGATGATCGGCGATGGGACCGAGCGCGAGGCTCGGCAGGAAGGTGAGGCCGCCGACGATCAGCACGATGCCGACGAGGAGCCCGATCCACAGTGGACCGGTGGTCGGGAACGAGCCCGAGCTTGCCGGCGTGTACTTCTTCGCGGCCAGGCCGCCGGCGACGGCAAGCATCGGCACGATGATGAAGAAGCGCCCCAGCCACATCGCGACGCCCAGCCACGCATTGTAGAAAGGCGTGTTGGCGGTCAGGCCCGCAAAGGCCGAACCGTTGTTCGCGACCGCGCTGGTGAAGGCGTAGAGGATCTCCGAAAAGCCGTGCGGACCCTTGTTCAAGGGACCGGCAAGGCCCGAGAGCAGCACCGAAGCCGCAGCGGTGAGGCCGAGGATGGTGAGCGGCAGCACAGCGATGGCAAGCACGGCGAGCTTCACTTCGCGTGCCTCGATCTTCTTGCCGACATATTCGGGCGTGCGGCCGACCATCAGGCCGGCGACGAACACGGCCAGGATGGCGAACAGCAGGAAGCCGTAAATGCCCGCGCCGACGCCGCCGATCACGACCTCACCAAGCTGCATGTTGAACAGGGGGATCATGCCACCGAGGGCCGTGAAGCTGTCATGCATGGCATTGACGGCGCCGCACGATGCCGCCGTGGTGACCACGGCGAACAGCGCCGAGGCGGCGATGCCGAAGCGGACCTCCTTGCCCTCCATATTACCGCCGGGCACGCCAAGGCCGTGAAGGATGGGATTGCCTGCTGCTTCGGCCCAATAGGTGACGCCCACGCCGACGAGGAACAGCACCATCATCGCGCCCAGGATCGCCCAGCCCTGACGCGTGTTTCCGACGGCCTTTCCGAAGGTCCAGGTAAGCCCGACGCCGATCAGGAAGATCGACAGCATCTGCACCATGTTGGTGAGCGCCGTCGGATTTTCGAACGGATGGGCACTGTTGGCGTTGAAGAAGCCGCCGCCATTGGTGCCCAGCATCTTGATCGCTTCTTGGCTTGCGACCGGTCCGATGCTCAACGTCTGCGAAGCGCCTTCCAGCGTGGTGATGTCGACCGAGGCGGCGAAGGTCTGCGGCACGCCGCTGGCGACCAGGAGCAGCGCATAGACGATCGACAGCGGCAGCAGCAGGTAGAGCGTCACCCGTGTCATGTCGGCCCAGAAGTTGCCGATGCCGTCCGCGCTGCGCCGCGCGAAGCCGCGGAACAAGGCGAATGCGAGCGCAATGCCGGTCGCTGCCGACAGGAAGTTCTGGATGGTGAGCCCCAGCATCTGGCTGAGGTTCGACATCACCGCCTCGCCGGCATAGCTCTGCCAGTTGGTATTGGTGGTGAAGCTCACCGCCGTGTTGAAGGCGAGGTGCGGCTCCAGACCGGGCAGTCCGCGCGGGTTGCCGGGCAGCACGCCCTGCAGCCGCAGGATCATGTAGGTGAAGATCAGCAGCGCCATGTTGAACAGCAGCATGTGCACCGCGTATCGGCGCCATCCCTGCTCGACGGTCGGATCGATGCCCGCGAGCTTGTAGAAGCCGCGCTCGACCGGACCGAGTGCGAAGTGGAGCGGTGTCCGCCGCCCTTCATAGAGCGCGAACAGCCAGGTGCCGACGGGTTTCGCCAGCGCAAATAGGATCGCGGTGAACAGGGTGATGAGCAGCCAGCCTTCGAAGGTCATAGCCTGAGGCCTTTCGTCAGAAGCGCTCGGGCCGGACGAGCACGGCCACGAGGTAGAAGAGGAGAGCGAGCGCGGTCGCGCCAGCAAGCGCAAGGTCGAGCGTCATGGCCGCGCCTCACGCATTGTCGCACAGGCGGGCATAGGCGAACGTAAGCGCCGCCAGCCCGGCCAGGATGCCGATGAACAAGAAGTCCTGCATGTCCTTGATCCCCCGATGGGCGCGTCCGGAAAAGGACACGCGAGGGAGTGTCAATTAGGGCAGCCGCCCGTAGGGTCTCCAGAGCAAGGACCTGAAATGCCGTATGTTTTGCATATGGTTTCCGGCACGCGCCGGGCCTCATGCATGCAGGGGCGGTCTATACGAAATCGCAGAAATGAGCAGCGCCGCGGACGACCTTGATGCCCGGGTCAGGCGTGCATCACATCTCGCCGCGAGCTCGGCGCAGCGCGTACCATTTGGCGACGTTGGCATTATGCTCCGCCAGCGTGTTCGCAAAGATGTGGCCGCCGGTCCCGTCCGCGACGAAGAAAAGTGCCTGCGTCCTGGCAGGGTTCAGCACGGCAGCGATCGACTCTCGCCCCGGATTGGCGATCGGGCCGGCGGGAAGGCCTGCGCGGGCATAGGTGTTGTAGCCGTTATCGGCCTGCAGTTCCGAACGGCGGATGCGACGGCCGAGCGGCTTGCCCTTGGTGATCGGATAAATGACGGTCGGATCGGCATCAAGCTTCATGCCGATGCGCAGGCGATTTGAGTAGACGCCGGCAACCATCGGCCGCTCGGATGGCTTGCCGGTCTCCTTCTCGACTACGGAGGCCAGCGTAACCGCGTCCTGCTTCGAGGTGACAACGCTGTGCGGCTGGCGCTTGGCCCACAACCGGTCGAGTTCGCGCGTCATCGCGTCCTGCATGCGCTTCAGCACGGCGGCGCGGCTCTCGCCGCGCTGGAAGCCGTAGCTGTCGGGAAGCACGGAGCCTTCGGCCGGCACAGAGACCGAGCCGGTGAGCAGCTTCTCCGCCATCAGCTTTTCGTGGACGATGATGGACGGCGTGCCTTCGGGCACGGTGACGAGGCGCTGGACGGGCTGGCCGTGCTGGAGGATGTCGAGCAACCCGGCGCCGGACGTGCCAGCCGGGATCTCAAATTCGCCGGCCTGGATAGGATCGGCGGAGCCGAACAGGCGTGCCATGACGCGGTAGGTGGCATCGGTGCCGGGCACCGCGCCCACGCTGACAAGCTGCGAGGTGACGCGCGAAAGGCTGGAGCCTTGTTCGACGATCACGGTCTGCGGCTTGTCGAGCGCGGGGCCGGCGCTGGCCCACAGGGACCAATAAGCGAATGCGGCGGTGAGCAGGGCGAGGGTGGCGAGAATCAAGGCAACGCGCAAGAACCGCCGCGGCTTGGCTCCCTCTCCCCTGCGGGGAGAGGGCTGGGGTGAGGGGGTACTGACTCCGGGATTACTCACTGACGCCGTACCCCCTCACCCAACCCTCTCCCCAAGGTAGAGGGCTCTAGTTAAATCGCCCGCAGCACCAGGCTGGCGTTGGTGCCGCCGAAGCCGAAGCTGTTGTTGAGCACCGCGCGGACCTTGCGCTCCTTGGCCACGTGCGGGACGAGGTCGACGCCCGCCGTGCCCTCGCTCGGATTGTCGAGGTTGAGCGTCGGCGGGACGATCTGGTCGCGCAGTGCCAGGATGCAGAAGATCGCCTCGACCGCCCCGGCGCCGCCGAGCAGGTGGCCGATCGCCGACTTGGTCGAGCTCATCGACAGGCCGTCGATGGCGCCGCCGAACAGCTTGCGCACCGCGCCCAGCTCGAGTTCGTCGCCGAGCGGTGTTGAGGTGCCATGGGCGTTGATATAGTCGATATCCTCGAGCGCCAGGCCCGAGCGCTTCATGGCGACCTGCATCGCGCGGAACCCGCCGGCGCCCTCGGGATGCGGCGCGGTCACATGGTAAGCGTCGCCCGACATGCCGTATCCGATCACCTCGGCATAGATCTTGGCGCCGCGTGCCTTGGCATGCTCATATTCCTCTAGCACCACCACGCCCGCGCCCTCGCCCATGACGAAGCCGTCACGATCCTTGTCATAGGGGCGGCTGGCCTTTTCCGGCGTGTCGTTGAAGTTGGTCGACAGCGCCCGTGCCTGCGAGAAGCCGGCAATGCCGAGCGGGCACAGCGCGCTCTCGGCGCCGCCTGCCAGCATCACGTCGGCATCGTCGAGCATGATCATGCGCGCCGCATCGCCGATCGAGTGGGCGCCGGTCGAGCAGGCCGTGACGACCGCATGGTTCGGCCCCATCAGGCCATATTTGATCGAGACCTGACCCGAGATGAGGTTGATCAGGCGGCCATGCACGAAGTGCGGCGACACGCGGCGCGGCCCCTTTTCATGCAGGACGATCGATTCCTTCTCGATGCCCGGCAGGCCGCCGATGCCCGAACCGATCGACACGCCGGTGCGGTAGCGCTCTTCCTCGCTCATGTCGGTGAGGCCGGCATCTTCCAGCGCCTGGCCGGCGGCGTCGATGCCGTAGACGATGAAGGGATCGACCTGGCGCTGGATCTTGTGATCGACGCGCTTGCCGGGGTCGAAGCCGAATTCATGATCCGGCGCCTTCACCTCGCACGCGATGGTGCAGGCATAATCGGTCGGGTCGAAGCGCGTGATCCGCCCCGCGCCGCTTTTCGACGCAAGAATGTTCCGCCAGCTCGTCTCGACGTCCGCACCGAGCGGCGTCACGAGACCCAGACCAGTTACAACTACGCGGCGCATCATCATTCTCCAAAAGCACCAACCGCAAAGACACGAACAGGCTCAAACCCTTCCGGGCCGAGCCTGTCGAAGCCCTGCAGGTTCTAGGGCCACCTCACAAGGAGGCAGCCCTTCGACAAGCTCAGGGCGAGCGGGTCCGTGGACCTCAGCCCTTGTTGGTCTCGATATAGTCGATCGCGTCCTTGACGGTGGCGATCTTCTCGGCCGCGTCGTCGGGGATCTCCACGCCGAACTCTTCCTCGAAAGCCATCACCAGCTCGACGATGTCGAGGCTGTCGGCGCCGAGATCGTCGATGAAGCTCGCCTCTTCGGTGACCTTGTCGGCTTCGACGCCGAGATGCTCGACGACGATCTTCTTAACGCGTTCGGCGGTCTCGCTCATATTCTTCTACCTTCCCTTAGGCTTTGTTTGACTGCCGCCCTAGCCGGTCCCGACGGGCGCTGGCAAGTGGGCGGAAATAGCTGTGGATTAACAATCGCTTGATCAGAGCATCGCCATGCCGCCGTTGACGTGCAACGTCTGGCCGGTGACGTAGCCCGCCTCGCGGCTCGCCAGATAGACGGCGGCGGCGCCGATGTCGCTCCCCTCGCCCAGCTTTCCGACAGGAATCTTGGTGAGGAGCGCTTCCTTCTGCGCATCGGGCAGAACGTCGGTCATCGGCGATGCAATGAAGCCGGGTGCGATACAGTTGACGGTGATGCCGCGGCTCGCGACTTCCTGCGCCAGCGCCTTGGACATGCCGACCAGCCCCGCCTTTGACGCGGCGTAATTGGCTTGCCCCGAATTGCCGGTCGCACCGACCACCGACGTGACGGAGATGATGCGCCCGTGACGCGCACGCATCATGGGCTTCAGCGCCGCGCGGGCGAGGCGGAACGCGCCTTCAAGGTTGATGCGGATCACGTCGGACCATTCCTCGTCCTTCATCCGCATGGCGAGGTTGTCGCGCGTGACGCCGGCATTGTTGACGAGGATGTCGATCTTGCCGAGCGCCTCCACCGCCCGCGGCACCAGCGCATCCACCGCGGCAGCATCGGAGAGGTCGCAGGTCAGCGCGACATGATCACCGCCCAGTTCGGCGCGAAATGCCTCCAGCTTGGATGCATTGGACCCCGAAAGCGCGAGGCGTGCGCCCTGCCCTGCCAGCGCTTTCGCGACGGCACTCCCGATACCCCCGGACGCGCCGGTCACGAGGGCGGTCATTCCTGAAAGGTCGAACATGTTCATACTCCCGGATTTTGGTTCGCGCAGAGACGCAGAGGCGCAGAGAGGCCGTGATTGTTCACCAGCCGTCGGAAGCCTTCCTTGAGCGTAGCTCCACCAAAGTTGATAAGCAGCCCGACGGGCTGCTTGGTTAAACGAAGATATGTCAGCAATTGCTTGGCATGAGCAGGATGAAAGTGCTCGGTCGATTTCACCTCTATGAGCAACGTACCCTCTACAAGAATATCGATCCGGAACGCGGCGTCGAAGTGCATGCCATCGAACTCGATGTCGATGGGACGCTGTCTTACGACAGCGTAGCCCAATCGCTCCAGTTGAGCGGACAAGAGCATCTCGTAGACGCTTTCGAGCAGGCCTGGGCCAAGCTCACGATGCAGCCGTATAGCGGCGTCGAGCACGTGACCGGTAATGCGATCGATATCGGTCACGGCCTCTCTGCGCCTCTGCGTCTCTGCGCGAACCCTAAACTTCCTTAACCAGCGCGTCGATGTCGTCCATCGTGATCACACTGCTCGTCCGCACATCCGGGGCGATGCGCTTGACCATGGGGGTCAGGACCTTGCCGCCGAATTCGACGAAATGGTCGACACCCGCCGCGGCCATGGCGGCGATGCTTTCGCGCCAGCGGACCATGCCGGTGACCTGGACGACCAGCAGGCGCTTGATCTCGGCCGCGTCGTGGACGGGTGCGGCGGTGACGTTGGCGTAGAGCGGGACGGCCGCCGCGATCAGTTCGGCCTCGGCCAGTGCCGCCTGCATCGCATCGGCGGCGGGTTGCATCAGCGGGCAGTGGAAGGGCGCGGACACGGGCAGCAGCAGCGCGCGCTTGGCCCCCTTGACCTTGGCGATGTCCAGCGCCCGCTCGACCGCCGCCTTGTGGCCGGAGATCACCACCTGCGAAGGGTCATTGTCGTTGGCGACGGTGCAGACCTCGCCCTGCGCCGCCTCGGCAGCAACCTCCTGCGCGGCTTCCAACCCGAGGCCCAGCAACGCCGCCATCGCGCCCTCGCCCACCGGCACGGCAGCCTGCATCGCCTGCCCGCGCAGCTTCAACAGCCGCGCCGTGGTCGGGAGCTGGAGCGACTTGGCCGCGCACAGAGCACTATATTCGCCAAGGCTGTGTCCGGCGACGAAATCCGCCTTGTTGAGGTCGATCCCTGAAGCCCACAGGGTCGCGATCGCATTCGCCATGATCGCAGGCTGCGCGTTCTCGGTAAGGGTCAGTTCCTCGATCGGACCTTCGGACATAAGGCGCGAAAGCTTCTGGCCCAGCGCCTCGTCCACCTCCTCGAACACGTCGCGCGCCTCGCGGCTCGCCCCGGCCAGGGCCTTGCCCATGCCGACGGCCTGGCTGCCCTGGCCGGGGAATATGAATGCTCGCATGACGCCTTCTCCTAAACCGTTCGTGTCGAGCGAAGTCGAGACACCGCTTCGAGCGGAACCGAGAAGCCTCGACTTCGCTCGGCCAAGTCCCCCGACGCCGTTCGGGACGAACGGTGCGGTTAGGTAGGTCGGTTACAAACCGCAAGCGCTTGCCTTCCCGCGCCATTTCCGCCATAGGCCGCCGGTCCGGGGCGTATGGCACCAGCCTGCGCCCCGGTTTTCATTACGAGACGACAGCCGGAGGGGCGTCCGCACAGGGCGGCGTCAGCGATCGGCCAACATGAAGGACGCTTACATGCCGCTTTACGAGCATGTGTTTCTCGCGCGTCAGGATCTGGCCCAAGCCCAGGTCGACGCGCTGGCGGAAAACGCCACCAAGATCATCACCGACAATGGCGGCAAGGTCGTGAAGACCGAGACGTGGGGCCTGCGCAGCCTCGCCTATCGCATCGCCAAGAACCGCAAGGCGCACTACGTCCTGCTCGACTTCGAGGCACCCGCCCCGACCGTCGCGGAGCTGGAGCGCCAGACCCAGATCAACGAAGACGTCATCCGCTACGTCACCATCAAGGTCGACGCCCATGAGCAGGGTCCGTCCGCGATGATGCGCCGCAACGAGCGCGATCGTGACCGCCGTGGCGGCCGTGACGGCGAAGGCCGTGGCGATCGTCCCGACCGTGGTCCGCGCCGTGAGCGCGACGAAGACAGCGCCGAAGGCTAAGGGAGACTATAGTCATGGCACGCCCATTTTTCCGCCGCCGCAAGTCCTGCCCCTTCTCGGGCAAGGAAGCTCCCGTGATCGACTATAAGGACGTCCGTCTGCTCCAGGGCTTCGTGTCCGAGCGTGGCAAGATCGTTCCCAGCCGCATCACCGCGGTCTCGGCCAAGAAGCAGCGCGAACTCGCCAAGGCGATCAAGCGCGCGCGTCATCTCGGCCTCCTCCCCTACGTCGTTAAGTAAGGAGCAGACGAAATGGACATCATCCTGCTCGAACGCATCGAGAAGCTCGGCGCCATCGGCGACGTCGTCACGGTGAAGAACGGCTTCGCCCGCAACTTCCTGCTGCCCCGCGGCAAGGCGCTCCGCGCCAACGCGGCCAACAAGAAGGTGTTCGAGGCGAACCGCGCCAAGATCGAAGCCGACAATGCCGAGCGCCGCACCGCGGCCGAGGCGGACTCGAAGGGCCTTGAAGGCACGTCGATCCTGCTCATCCGCCAGGCATCGAACACCGGCCAGCTTTACGGTTCGGTCTCCGCACGCGACCTCGCCGAGGCGCTGGAGGCACAGGGCCACAAGGTCGGCAAGAACCAGATCGTGCTCAACCGCCCGATCAAGTCGATCGGCGTCAGCGACGTGAAGGTCGCTCTCCATCCGGAGGTTTCGGTCACGGTCCAGGTCAACGTCGCACGCTCGCCCGAAGAGGCCGAGCTGCAGGCGCAGGGCGTGGACGTGATGGCCGAGATGTTCGAAAAGGACGAAGCCGGCTTCACCGAGGATTACGATCCCAATGCCGAGCCGGGCACGATCGCCACGGACGAGGCTCCGGCCGAGGACGAGCAGAACGCGTAAGGCGTTCGGGTTTCGACCTGACCAGAATAGTCCGCCAGCTCACACGAGTTGGCGGGCTTTTTCTTGTGCGCGGATCAGGACAGATGCCGGCTCCCGACCCCGGTTGCGGACATCGAAGCTTCGGCTAGAATGAACGCGAACGTCCCGGGGGCGCGATGATGAACATCTTCCTGGCTCTTGTCAGCGCAGCAACAATGGTTGCGGGGCCGACTAACACGCCGACCGACAATCCGCGCCGCTCCTCACTTGATCAACAGGTCCATGCGGCAGCGACCGAGTTCTTCGAAGACAAATGCCATGTGGGACTGTCGATCGCACTGATCGAGGGGAATCGCCGTCACTTCTACAATTATGGTTCTGTTTCGAAGCAACGACCGCAGCTGCCTGGCCGGCGCAGCCTTTATGAGATCGGCTCGATCACCAAGACTTTCACTGGCACGTTGGCTGCGCAGGCTGTTGTCGAAGGCGCGATCGATCTCGACGCGGATTTCCGCAACTATCTTCCGGCCTCCTATCCCAACCTGGAATTTGCCGGGAAACCGATCACGCTGCGGACCCTTGCCGTCCATAAATCGGGCCTGCCGCGCGACTGGCCCGATACCGACGCGCTTTTCGCCAGGCCCGACTTCGATAAGCTGCCATTTCAGTTGATCGAGCTTGAAAAGGAATATGACAGAGCGAGGTATCTGCGCGAGTTGCGCGAGGTGCGCTTGACCTTCGAACCGGGTCAGAAGCTCCTTTATTCGAATCTCGGAATGAAGCTGCTAGGCTTCGGTCTCGAGCATGTTCATGGGCGCAGCTTCGAGGAGCTTCTTTCCTCGCAGATCCTGCAGCCGCTGGGCATGCGCGACACGAGCCTGGTTCCGACCACCGCGCATCGACGTCGGCTGGTGCAGGGCTACATGCCATCGGGCCTTCCAGCGCCCCACATACTGCCGAATGCCGGCGCCGCCGCTGGCCTCGTCGCCTCGAGCGAAGACCTGATCAAATATGCAGCGTGGCACCTGGATGAGCGGACCCCATCAGTGGCATTGAGCCACCAACCACTTGCCGGTTCGTTGGATGACTTCGCCCTTGGCATGATCTGGGACATGCAAAACACAGCGGAGGGGCGGAAACTCTGGCACAGTGGCGGAGTGTTCGGGATGTCCAGCCAGCTCATTCTTTTTCCGGACAGCGCAAAGGCATATGTCCTGCTGGCCAACGATGCCTGCTTCGACACGCAAGGAAAGCTCGACAAGATTGCGATGACGCTGCAGCGGGGAGCATCGAAACCGCCGGTAGAGGTCGAACGCTAAGGCCGTCTCATACCATGGTCGGCCAAACAGCTTTCCTACAGCCGAGTCGCCGTGGCACCTTCCGGACGGCTCTTTCTCAATCCGGGCTTTGGCTCCTGCCCGAACACCGAAAACAGCGCCTAGGCATGAATCTAGTGTGAATTTCCGTTCAGGAAAGCCGCATGTTTCCGCCGGCGGGCGAGCGCGCGCATGAGGCGTTTGATTGTGATTTCGTGTCGACTTCCGGCCGACACGGCCACGTCCGCTACTCCGCGCCCGCCGTCGCCAGGATCATCGCCAATGCGATCTTGCGGGCCTTTACATTGTCCGCTTTCTCGATGCCCAGCCATTCGCCCGGCGAGTGCGCGCCGCCCCCGCTGGAACCGCGGGAGATGGTGAGGGACGGTATGCCGAGGCTGATCGGCAGGTTGGCGTCGGTGGAGGCGAAGCCATATTCGATGTCGATCCCTTCGGCCTTGTAGGCCGCAGTGGCGAACTGAACGATCTCGGCGCCGCGCGGTGTCTGTCCGGCCGGGCGATCGCCGATCAGCTTGGTTTCCACGGTTATGGCACCTGCGGCGGTGGAGCGGGCAGCATTCTCCGTATCGGCGGCGCGCTTCATGACGGCGAGGAATTGCTGTTCAAGCCTGGCAAGCTCGGCCGGGCTCTCCGAGCGCATGTCGAACTCCATCCATGCCGCCTCGGGGATCGCATTGATCGAGGTGCCGCCGCCCGTGACGCTGGCGCTGTAGGTGGTCTTGGGATCGGCCGGAACCTGCACCTTGTACAGGTCGGTCACGGCCTGCGACAGCGCGGCCATCGGGTTGACGATGCCGAACGCGCCGTAGCTGTGCCCGCCCGGTCCCTTGAAGGTCACTCGATAACGGCGCGAGCCGGATCCGCCGATGACGATGTCCTCGAGCCCGCCGCCATCGATCGAGAAGAAAGCGTCGACGCGGTCCTTATACTTGCCCTTGGTGAGCAGGTGACGGACGCCGCGCAGATCGCCGAGGCCCTCCTCGCCCACCGTGCCGACGAACAGGATATCGTCGCGGGTGCGGATGCCGGATGCGCGGATCGCGTCGGCCAGCGCAAGCTGGGTAGCGAGACCGGCGCTGTCGTCACCGACGCCCGGCGCGAACAGCTTCTCGCCCTCACGACGGACCTTCACGTCCGTGCCCTCGGGAAAGACGGTGTCGAGATGGGCCGATACGACCACCAGACCGCCGCCGCCCTTGCCCTTCAAGAGGCCGAGGACATTGCCCTCCTCATCGATCTCGACATTGCTGAGGCCACGGGCGACGAACATGTCGCGATAGGCGGCAGCGCGCGCGGATTCCTTGAAAGGCGGTGCCGGTATCTCGGTCAGCGTAATCGTGTCAGCAACCCAGCGATCGTGGCCGGCCTCAAGGCTGGCAACGGCCTTGGCGAAACCAGGCGCCCTGACGATCCGCTCGACCCGCTTCAGCGCAGCGGGGCTGGGCTGCGCCGCGAGCGGTGCCGAGAGTGCGAGGGTGCAGGCGAGACCGGCTGCGAACCAATGAATCTTCAAGTCAGTCCTTTCATGGGCCAGGCCCGATCAGAAGATGCCGCGCTTCTCGCCCCAGCCGATCAGGAGTTTCTCCCAGCCATAGACGCTCTTGCCCTCGGCGCGCAGCCCGAATCCATGCCCGCCATCGGGGAAGAGATGCGTTTCCACCGGCACGCGTTTCGCCTTGCAGGCTTCGCGCATGAGCAGGCTGTTTTCGACGGGCACGGCGGCGTCGTCCTCTGCATGACAAAGGAAGATCGGAGGCCCTCCTTCACCTACGTTGAGGTGCGCGGAATAAGCGCGCTCGCGTTCAGGCGAGGCAGTCTCGCCGAGGAGGTTGCGGCGCGATCCGGCATGGGTGACCGGCGCCGCCATGGAGATGACGGGGTAGATCGGTGCGGCCGCATCGGGACGGGCGGGCTGCCGGTCGGCCGCGTCGAACGGTGCATAGACGGGGCGGTCGAAGCGGGTGGCGAGGTCCGCGCACAGATGCCCGCCGGCCGAAAAGCCGACCGCACCGATGCGCTTCGGGTCGATGCCGTACGAAGGCGCATTGTGCCGGATCAGCCGCATCGCCCGTTGCGCGTCGGCCAACGGCACGTCGGCCTGGTTCGCCCAGCCCTCGCCCGGAAGGCGGTAAAGCAGCACGAAGGCGGCCACGCCGCGTGCGGTGAAGCGCCGGGCGAGTTCATGCCCCTCCTTGTCGAACACCACGCGCGCATAGCCGCCGCCGGGGATGATCAGCACGGCGCCGCCATTGGCCCGTGCGGGCTTGAACACGTTCATGCGCGGCGCGCCGATGCCGTACATGGAACGGTCGGGCAAAGCTGGGTCCTGACTGCGCTGCTCGACCGTCTCGACGGGCGGCCTGGCAGGAAGGCCCGGCACGCCGCCATGCCACAGGGCAATGGTGGATTGCATGGTGGACACGCCGCCTCCGCCCTGGGCGGCAGCCTTGCCGGCAAGGCCCGCGGCAAGCGCTCCCGCCATCAGCGTCCGCCTGTCCACCGCCATACCGCTCCCCTTCCCGCTTGTTGTCGTCAGTAGCCCATCAGCGCCAGCACTTCGCGGCGGCTGCGCTCGTCGTCGCGGAACACGCCCATCATGCGGCTGGTGGTCATCATCACGCCCGGCGTGTTGACCCCGCGGGCAGTCATGCAGGCATGGGTCGCCTCGATCACCACGGCGACGCCGATCGGCTCCAGATGCGTCCAGATGCAGTCCGCGACTTGCGCGGTTAGCCGTTCCTGAACCTGTAGGCGGCGGGCGTAGCCGTGCAGTACGCGGGCAAGCTTGGAGATGCCGACTACCCGATTGCCGGGCAGATAGGCGATCGCCGCCTTGCCGATGATCGGCGCCATGTGGTGCTCGCAATGCGACTGGAAGGGTATGTCCTTCAGCAGCACGATCTCGTCATAGCCGCCCACTTCCTCGAACGTGCGGCTGAGATGATGGGACGGATCCTCGCCATAGCCTCGCGCATATTCGCGCCAAGCGCGGGCGACCCGGGCGGGGGTGTCGAGCAGCCCTTCGCGCTCCGGATCGTCGCCGGCCCAGCGGATGAGCGTGCGTACGGCATCCTGAACGTCGTCCGGTACCGGAAGCTTGGGGGCGGGCGCCACCAGGTCGCCATCGTCGGGTGTGTCGCTGCCGCTCATAATCCTGCTACGCGTAAGACCGTGGTGACGCCGACAGGATTCGAACCTGTGGCCCTCAGATTAGGAATCTGATGCTCTATCCTGCTGAGCTACGGCGCCGGCCACCGACGCTGGTTAGGCGGATGTGGCGCACCGGTCAATGCGGGCGTCCTGACGGGCAAGTTAACCATTTCTCCATGCCGGACCGGCAGGCTGCGCAGCATGACCCCGGCCACCCTTCCCGCCCGTTCCAACTCGGGCAGCCACAACATCGCTCGCATCTTCGTGCCGGCGGCATTCGGTCTGGCGCCACTCCTTACCTGGCTGCTGACGGCGAGCCAACATGGCGCGGCGGGAACGCAGGACTTCTTCTGGCTCAAGGCCTATGCGGTGCCGACATTGGGAGCCGAACTGGCGACGATCCTACTCGCTACGTGCATCCGGGAAGCGCGCGTGCCGATCGACATCTCGCAGCCCTTGCGATGGACCATGCTCGCGCTCGGCGCCTTTGCGATCGTCAGCATCCTGTGGGCACCGGCCCCGGCCTATGCGGCCGTGCGCACACTCCTGTGGCTGATCCACCTTTTGTTCGCCGCGGCGCTGGCGCGGCTTTGCGCAACGGGATTCGTCAGGCCGCTCGAGATGATGGTGGGAATGGCAGCCGGGCTCGCGATCGTGGCGCCGCTGACCATATGCTTCTCGCCCTTGGTCGCGGACCCGGCCCATGTCGACTGGAGCAACGGCCTTCCCGGCTTCGACCATTTGCGTCGGATCGGCTATTATGCAGCGCCCATCGGCGTGATCGCAGCCGGCCAGATCGCCATCACCTACAACAGCCGTCGCCGCTTTTTGTGGAGTGCTGTCCTGGCGATGGCGGTGGCATTTACGGCTTGGAGCGGCTCACGCGGGGGAGTCGTGGCGATCGCCGGTACTTTGGTGCTCGGAACAACATTGTTTGCATCCATGCGGCGCCCGGTTGCGATCGGCTGAATCGCGGCTAGCGCCTTCGCCGGCACTGTCGTGGCAACAAGCCTGCCGTATCTTGGAGGCCCGCTCGGTTTCGGACGGATGGCCGATACAGGAAGCAGCTCAAGCGGACGAACGGAACTGTGGAGCGATACCTTCCAAGTCGCGATGCAACGTCCTTGGCTGGGTCATGGCGAAGGGCAGGTGAGCTTCTCCGTGCCCACCGCCGATCGCCTGGACGTTCTCCATCCGCACAACCTGCCGCTTCAGGTGTTGCATGCCTGGGGGCTGATCGGATCGACGATGTTCATCGCGATCGGCATCATGTTGGCACGTCGCCTTGCAGCAATTGCGCGAGAGAAAGGTAGTGCCGTGGTCCCACCCCTCCTGGGTATTGTGGCACTCCTTGTCTTCTCCGCCTATGACGGCACGCTCTACCATGTTCAGGCAAGCGCGACCTTCTTCGCGTGCCTTGGCACGGCATTGGCGCTCGGGCGGCGCGAAGCCGCCTAGTTCTTCAGGTCTTCATCAATCACAGGGAACGGCAGTGCAGCCACGGCGATGCCGTCCTCTGCAAGGCTGCGCGCCTGGTCCGGCGTGGCCCGACCGTGGATGGCGCGGCCGGGGCTTTCGCCGAGGTGGATCGACCGAGCTTCGTCGGCGAAGCGCTCGCCGACATGTTCGGACTTCTCGAGCAACTTCTTCTGCGCCGTGGCGAGAGCGGAAAGCATTTGCTTCATCCCCTCGACATCCGAGCTCAGTGGAGCGGACCCACCGGTCGGACGCTGATTACCCTTAACGGAGACACGCGGTGCCATCACCGCCTTGCCGACGTCGGCAGCGCCGCAGAGCGGACACTGGACGAGGCCGCGCGTTCGCTGCGCGTCGTAATCGGCGGTCGAGCCGAACCAGGCTTCGAAGACATGACCGGCAGGTGCGCAGACCAGATCGAAGACGATCATGCGCGGATCGGTTCGGAGATGGATCGGCGGTGGCGAATGGCGGGAAGACGCGCGCGCACCTCATCGACCCTGCCGAGGTCAAGTTCAGCAAAGCCGACGCCTTCGGCATCCTCCATGTCGAGCAGCAGTTCGCCCCAGGGGTCGATCACCAACGAGTGACCATAGGTTTCCCGGCCATCCTCGTGGCGGCCGGACTGAGCGGCCGCCACGACGAAGACGCCAGCCTCGATCGCGCGGGCGCGCAGCAGAACGTGCCAATGGGCGGCGCCGGTTGGCACCGTGAAGGCTGCGGGAACCGCAACGACTTTGGCGCCTGCTCCTGTCAGCATGCGGTAAAGATCGGGAAAGCGCAGGTCGTAGCAGATCGACAGCCCGACGGCTCCGACCGGCGTTTCCGCTACGATCGGCGCATCGCCCGGAGCATAGGAAGCAGATTCGCGCCAGCTTTCCCCGTTCGGCAAATCGACGTCGAACAAGTGCATCTTGTCGTAGCGCGCAAGGATCGCACCGCCATCATCGATGAGGAAGGCACGGTTAACCAGGCGTCCATCCTCGCGCTCGCCGGCAAGAGCGATCGAGCCGAGTTGAACCCATATCCCGCGCCGGGCCGCGGCATCACGCACGGCGGCAAGAACAGGATCGCCAGCTTCGTCGCGCAGCTTGGGACGCCCGCGATCACGATCCTTGTCGAGCAGGTTGCTCATCTCCGGCGTGAACAGCATTACGGCGCCGCCGTCAGCCGCCTGGTCGATCACCTCTACCAAGCGGAGGGCGTTGGCAGCCGGATCGATGCCGGTTCGGGCCTGGTGAACGGCAATGCGCATCAGGCGGCGAGCAGCGGATCCAGCTTGCCCGCCCGCTCCAATGCCGCGAGATCGTCCGATCCGCCGACATGACGGTCGCCGATGAAGATTTGCGGCACGGTGGTGCGGCCGTTCGCGCGCTGGATCATCTCGGCGCGCTTGGCCGGGTCGTTGCTGATCTCATATTCCTTGAACGCTGCGCCCTTGTCGCCCAGCAGTTTCTTCGCGCGCGAACAATAGGGGCAGAAGCTCTTGGTATAGATTTCGATACTCGGCATCGGGTCATCGGCTCCTTGAAGGCCCGAATTGTGGGTCGGGCGGGTGCTTGTCAATCTTCGTCGGTTCGAACAACCCGCGCCCAGCACAATATGTTCACCGAAGCGGCGCCGGCGCGGCGAAGCAGCCGTGCGCAGGCATCGGCGGTCGCCCCCGTTGTGTAGACGTCGTCGACCAGAATGATCGCGCGTCCCTTCACCCGCTGCTTCGCCTCTGGCGATAAAGCGAAAGCGCCTGACATGGTCCGCGCGCGTTCGGTGCGGCTCATGCCTTTGAGCGGCGGCGTGCGCTTCACCCGGTCGATGAGGGCCAGGTCGGTCGCGGCGCCTCGCCGACGAGCTAGCGCGCGGGCGATCAGCGCCGATTGATTGTAGCCGCGCTGCCATATGCGCCAGCGATGGAGCGGCACCGGCACCAGCAGCGGCTCCGCACAATCGGGCATGTGCCGCGCCATATACTGGGCGCAGGTCCGCGCCACGGCTGGCCTGCCGCCATATTTGAGCTTCAGGATCACCGATCGCGCGACCTCCCCATAGGCCACGGCCGCGCGAAGGCCATCAAAGGCAGGTGGGTGGGCAAGGCATGCTCCGCAATCGGCCTCATCCCCTGCGCTGAAGGCGAATGGCAAGCCGCATCGGCGGCAGCAAGGATTTCCGAGAAAGGTGAGAGATTGCCAGCAGCTCAGGCAGAAATGGTGGAGATCATCCACGATGACGCCGCAGCCTGGACAGCGGGGCGGGAGCGCAAAGTCGATGATCGGTCGGACCAGTCTATCGCGTAGGACCGCCTGCACTGTGCCGGAAAGCTGCATACCGGCCTTGTCCGACAGCCCGCGCGGCGGCACAAGCCCGCGCATGGACGACATGCCCTTTGACCGCCGTCTTCGTCGCGTTCGCCGCGATCGCGCGGCCGCTGCACCGGATGACGACCGCTACTTGCTGCGGCATGCGGCCAACGAGCTGGTGGAACGGCTTGCGTCGGTGAAGCGCGACTTCGTGGACGTGCTCGATCTCGGTTGCGGCGACGGCTACCTCGCGTCTGTCCTTCGGGGACACGGCATGAAGGTAGTGGAAGCCGATGCGGGCGAGTTATTCTCCTCGCGCGGCGTACAATGCGACGAGGACCGGCTCCCCTTCGCAGATGGCAGTTTCGACCTCGTCATCTCGGCAGGTGCGTTGGACAGCGTCAACGATCTGCCGGGTGCCCTGACGCTCGTGCGCCGGGCGCTGCGCCCTGACGGCTTGTTCCTTGCCGCAATCGGCGGTGCCGGCAGCCTGCCGCGCCTGCGCCGCGCGATGATGGCGGCGGAGGGCGGCGGCGCCTCGCCCCGCATTCATCCTCAAATCGACGTTCGTGCCGCCGGCGACCTGCTCAGCCGGGCCGGCATGACTTTGCCGGTAGTGGATGGCGAGCGAATGACTGTTCGCTTTTCCAACCTGCTTCGGCTTGTGCATGATCTGCGGGCAATGGGCGCGACGAACATATTGCGTAGCCGTTCCTCCGTGCCGATCGGAAAGGCAGGGCTTGCCGCTGCGTGGTCGGACTTCGCTGGAGACGCGGACCCCGACGGCAAGACTCCGGAAATCTTCGAGCTGCTTTACCTGACTGCCTGGGCACCCTCGCCCGATCAGCCGCGCCCTGCCCGGCGTGGCAGCGGATCGAAGTCCCTCGCCGACGCGCTCAGGCCGGGGACGAACGGATCGCCGCCTCCAGCAACGGGATGAGAGGCAGGTCGGCAGGCGGCATCGGGAGGCCCCGCATCTCGCCAGGCAGAAGCCACTGCAGCCCGTCCGCATCCAGCGCTGCCGGCTCTCCATGCCATGTGCGGCAGATGTAAAGCAGCAGCAGCAGGTGCCGATCGCCGATGCGGTCGCTTGCAAAGGCGGCGGGCGTCAGCGCCGCTTGATCCACGACGATACCCAACTCCTCCTGCAGTTCACGGACGAGCGCGGCTTCCGGCAATTCACCCGCTTCGACTTTGCCGCCGGGAAACTCCCACAATCCGGCCATCGCGCGGTGCGCGGACCGCTGCTGCAGGAGAATGCGGCCGTCGGCACGCAGCAGGGCCGCGGCAACCACCAGCAATGTCGTGCGTCTTTCCAAGTGGCGGCCGCCTTCCCGATTCACGAAGGTCGCGCCTAACGGATGGATGTGCCCTGGTGAAGGAGCATTCTGATGCACGATGATACGGCTTTGTTCAGCAACGACTCCGGCGCCACCGCGGTAGAATATGGCCTCTTGGCAGGCCTGATCGCCCTTGTAGCGGCGGGAGCGGTGCAGCTGGTCGGAAACGGCGTCTCGGCGCGGTGGAATGAGGTCGATCGAGCAGCCGAACGAGCCGCCATTGGCGATTAAAGGTTTTTAAACCTCCGATTCGTATAACCCGTGATGCCAGCCAAACACGGAGGCTCGGGAAAGTGGACGTTCCCGACTGTGTTACGAAACGGAGACCGGACATGAAGAACTTCATCAAGCTCGTCAAGAACAGCAAGGGCGCGACCGCTATCGAATACGGCCTGATCGCTGCGCTCATCGCAGTCGCCGGCCTCGCTGCTCTCGGCGGCATTGGTGAGCGCCTCGGCACCACCTTCGATACTGTCGATGATCGTCTTGAGAACGCGCCTCCGGCTACTGAGGAGTGAGTCACTCAGGGCGATAGCTTGTTAGTGCAGGAAAGCGGCGGGAGGGAACTCCCGCCGCTTTTCTTTTGTCAGCTACGCGTGCCGTATACGACCAGCTTGACCTTCTGCCCGGGCGTCAGCCGGACATTGCTGGCGAGACCGTTGAGCGTGAGGAAACGCTCAGTCTTGAGGTCCGTATAGGCCATTCGGCTCGCCAGCGTCTGCACCGTGTCACGCGGGCCGACAGTCACCACATCGATAACCCGCGGCCGGATCGCTGCCGCTTCGCTGGCGCCCAGGCGTGCAAGCGAGGTCACCATCGATTGGAACGGGCCGATACCCTGCCCCGCCGGCGTGATCATGGTGAAATGGTAGGCGATATCGTTGTCCCAGCGATAGGCGAACACGGTAACATCCACCTGACCGGATTGAGTGCTCGCCCGTGCAGTCGTGTAGGCGGCAGGAATGCCGTTCACCGTAGTTGTGCGCGGTTGGGGCACCTGCACCTGCTGCCCCGCCTGGGCGACGAGGACCTGCGCGATATAGGTGCCGAGATTGCCGTTGAACGGACCGGTGGAAAATTGCGCCTGACCACCATTGCCGATCACCGACACGGCGCGCGTGCCGTTCTGAATGCCGTAGCCCTGCGGCACGCTGAAGCGGAAGCGAAGATCGGGATGCGAGAAGGTGCGCCCATCGATGATGCCCTGCGCAGGATCGTCGTCGACAATGAGGCCATCGATCATGGCGAGATACTGGTCGCGGTTGCGGATGCCGCGTCCGGCAGTGCCCGTCTGCTGCGCACGCTGGCTGGCGCGGGTAACGCGGTCGGCGCTCAGCGGGTGCGTCCGCGCCCAATTCGGCACGGCGCGCTCGTCATTGCGGCCGGAGGCGCGGCTTTCCAGCGATGTTGCGGCGCCGAGCGAGGCCAGGAAGCTGGCCGAAGCAGCGGGGTCGTAGCCTGCGCCGGCGATGTAGCGCACGCCCAGGTCGTCCGATTCGAATTCCTGATTGCGCGAATAGCTCAGCTGTCGAAGCTGCGCGACCTGGCCGACAACCTGCCCGAGCTGGCTGGAGCCGGTGAAGATGGCCGCGCCCGTGGCAAGGATCTGCGTGAGGATCGAGCTGCGCTGCCGCCCGGCACTATGGTCCGCGGCGATGTGGCCGACCTCGTGGCCGAGCACGGAGGCGAGTTCGGCCTCGTCGTTCATCAGGCCCATCAATTGCCGGGTGATGTAGACATATCCGCCCGGCACGGCGAAAGCGTTCATCACGGGCGAGTTCAGCGCAGTGAAGGTATAGGCGCCCGTGCCTGCGCCCTGAATGCCGGACTGCGCGCCGACCTTGCGGCCCACGGTTGTGACGTAAGTGGCCCGGTTGCCCGACAGCGCGCCGCCAAACTCCTCGATCACCTGCGGGTGCTGCTGCGCTGCGGCCTGGGCGGCCTGCGGCGCGATGCTGCGGCTGCCGCCCTGGCCTTGGAGACCTCCGGTCGCGCAGCCGATCACGGCCAGCGACGCGGTGAGCGCCATCACTGCTTTCATCTTCATGGAACCGGTACTCCTGTCACGCGGAACGGTGTCGCTCCGAAATGATCAGGAACCGGTGAGGTTCCAAGCCCGTCCTGGCCGAAGGGCTGAACGCTTCAGGTGATCGATAGAAATTTCGAACGACGTTCGGCGCGGATCGCTTCGCCCGTCATGCCGTCGTAACGCGCGAGTTCCTCGGAGAGGACGGCGCCGAGGCTCGTGATCGCAGCCGCAGGATCGCGGTGCGCGCCGCCGACCGGTTCGGAAACGATGCGGTCGACGACGCCAAGCTGACGCAAATCCTCGGCCGTCACGCGCATCGCCTCGGCCGCTTCCGGTGCGCGGTCGCTGGTGCGCCACAGGATGGATGCGCAGCCTTCGGGCGAGATCACGGCGTAAATGGCATGTTCGAGCATCAGCACGCGGTTGGCCGCCGCCAACGCGATGGCGCCGCCCGACCCGCCTTCACCCACGATCACGGTGACGAGCGGCACGGTAAGCGCCAGGCACTCCTCCGTCGAACGGGCGATCGCCTCGGCCTGCCCGCGCTCCTCCGCTTGCACGCCCGGGAAGGCGCCGGCGGTATCGACCAAGCTCACGACAGGCAGGTTGAAGCGGTCGGCAAGGCGCATCAGGCGGATCGCCTTGCGATAACCTTCCGGCTTGGCCATCCCGAAATTGTGGCGGATTCGGCTGGCAGTATCGTCGCCCTTCTCATGCCCGATCACGAGCACACGGCGCCCATCCAGCCGCCCGAAGCCGCCCACGATCGCCTGATCATCGGCAAAGCCGCGATCGCCGGCGAGCGGCACGAAATCGTCGATCAGCCCGGCAACATAATGCTTGAAGTGCGGCCGCTCAGGATGCCGGGCAACCTGCGTCTTCTGCCATGGCGTCAGCCGCGCATAGGTGTCGTGCAGCTGCTTCTCGGCCTTGGCCTGCAGCCGCTCGATCTCCGGCTCGATATTGAGGTCGCCCCCCTCGGCAGTGGCACGCAATTCGCTGACGCGCGCCTCGAGTTCGGCAATGGGTTTCTCGAAATCCAGGAAAGTGGCCATGGTAGGGCGGGTTAGGCGCGCTTGCGTTTCTCGTCAACGCGGTCCCGATCTGCCAGGGGGTGGCGGCTGTTGACGAGTTCGACCAGGCGGCGGCTGTCGACATGCGTATAGATCTGCGTCGTTGCGATGTCGGCATGACCTAGCAGGGTCTGCAAGGCACGAAGATCCGCCCCACCTTCGAGGAGGTGCGTGGCAAAGGCATGGCGCAGCACGTGGGGGCTGATGCGGTCCGGCGGAATCCCCGCATCCGCCGCAAGCGCCTTCAGGATCTGGTACAGGCGCACTCGGCTGAGATGGCTCTTGCCGGCCGGGAAGAGCCAGCGCGAATCCGTTGGCACCAGCGCACCCCATTCTGCCACAGCCGCGCGGGCGCGGTCGGACAGTGGCACCAGTCGCTCACGCCCACCCTTTCCCTTGAGGATCAGGAAAGGCTTGTCGGGATGGATCGCTCCGCGCGGCAAGGATACGAGTTCGGTGGCCCGAAGCCCCGAACCGTAGAGAAGCTCCACAAGTGCCGTCAGGCGCAGGACGGCAGGACCGGGCTCCTCACGCTTTCGCCGGTCGAGTTCGGCGAACAGGCGGTCGACGGACGCGCGGTCGAGGATCCGGGGAAGCGGTCGGGACTGGGCAGGGCGGGGAAGCGCAGCGGATGGGTCGTCACTGCGCAAGCCGCCTTCGTGCAGAAAGCCGAAGAAGCGGCGCAGCGCCGCCGCCTTGCGCGCCACCGTAGCCGCCTTCAGCGGCTGCCACACTTCGCCCAGTCGAACGAGCGCGTCAGCATCCGCACCCGCCAGTCGGAAGTCCAGCGCCTCCGACGCACCGGCGAGATCGCGCTGGTAGGCGAGCAAGGTGTTGCGGGCAGCCCCCGCCTCGGCAGCCATCATCTCGAGGAACGCGCCGATCAGGCGGCGATCCTCGCCGATCTCGGTCACGTGCGGCTCAGCGCTTCCGCGGCGATCATGCGCGCCTCAAATTCAAGGCCCACCTGCCGCAGCGCGCGTACGATGCGATAAAGATGCGCTGGCGGGACGCCTTCCCAACGCGGCGTCTGCATGCCGAGTGCGGCCAGGAGCGCCACAGTGCCCGGCTGCCGGTTGCGCACGGCCTGATCGAGCATGCGGGTCCAGCTATTCTCCTGGCCGATCGGCACCGACAGATCCTGCGCGAGGTCGCCCTGGCTCCCCTCCTCGATGCGGCCCAGACCGGCAAGCCCGGCGAAAAGGAAGCTGCCCTGTGCATGCCCCCCGACGCGGCCGGTGCTGAGGTCGAAGACCTGGCGCGGTGCACCGACGGCGAGCAGTGCCCAGGCACGCTCGCCCACATCCCCGTCCAGCGACGCTGCGCGGGGTGCCCAGCGCGATGCGGCATCGTCCAGCCCGGCCGAGAGCATGGACGCGAGCAACAGGTGCGCATCCCCGTCGAGCGCCGCGGATGGCGGCAATTGCGCGGCGGCAACGGCGGTGAGTATCTGGCGCGCATAGCGCCGCGCGGGCGTATCGCCCTCGCCCCACAAAGCACGAATGGCGCCGATCCGCGCCTCGAGCGTACGGCCAGCATAAGCCGTGCGCAGGCGGCCGCCCACGCTTCCCTGCAATTCCGCCACGTCGGTCTGGTCGGCAAGGAGGCTGTACATCTCGACCAGCGAAGGGTTGGAGAAGACGCCGAGCGCGGCGGCAGTCTCTGCAGCGCCCGTGCGTCGTTCCAGCGGGATCATGGGAGCGCGTGCCTGCCAAGCCTGCATGCGGGAGCCCGCCGCGGCCATGAGGTTGGCCGGAATGTCCATGCCCGTCGCGGCTGCAAGGCCGAAGCGATAGGTGTTGAGCCCGTCGACCTCGCCCCAGTCCACGGTGACCGCCCGCCGGCTGTCGGTGCCGGCCCCCACCATCTTCTCTGTCAGGAGGAGGTCGACACCGCGCGCGGTGCCGCGGCGCCGTGCCTGGTCGATCAGCGCACTGGCGCGCCCGGCTTCGGCGCCCAGCGAGGCGCAGATTGCGTCCGCGAGCGCCCAGACCGGCTCGTCGGAGGTCTCGCGCCCCGGTGCCACCAACGGGCACAAGCCCGCCGGATCGGCCGTGGCAAGAGCCGTCTGCACCGCAACGGCGAACATCTTGGGGGTGAAGCGATCCACGTCCACCGACTGGACCAGCATGCGTGCGCCGTCGGCCTCGCCCATGCGCAGCAGCAGCCACGCGCGTTCCGCCACCCAGTCGGCGGGCTGCACGCCGACGGGCGTACGCACGTTCGAAAGGAGTGCACGGCGCAGCAGGATGGACGCCCAGCGCGACGGCAGCGGCGCATCCAGGCGGCGCATCAGCGAAGACAGGTAGCGACCGTTGGCCGTGCCGAAGGCATCTGCTGCAAGGCCGGTGTCAGCAGGTCCCAGCGGGCCGACATAGTCCAGTGGGCGCCTTGCCCCGTCGGGGATCTCGATCGGCGGCTCGACCTCCTCTTCTTCAAGAGCCGCGAGGTCGTCGACGGCAGAATCGGTGACCACCGTTTGCCCTTCGCCGGGCAGCGGCGACACAGGCATGGCAGGAACTGCCGGACCTGCAGGCGCCACTTCGTTGGTCGCCGGCTCGGTCGGTTCCTCGAATCCGGGAGGCAGGATCGATTCCGGTGCGCCCTGGCTGAATGCCGGGATCGCCATGCCCAGCGCCGCGGCGCCGGCCAGGAAGATGGCCTTACTTGGCCAGCGCTTCATTGGTCACGTCCTGCTCGATCCTCTGGGTCGGCACCTCGGTATCGACGGTCGTGAGGTAGATGGCACCCCCGACGATCAGCAGGAGGATGATGAGCAGAATGGCCGGCAGGGGCGACTTGCGCCGCTTGGGCGGAGTGAGCATGGTTCTACGCATGACCAGCCTTTTGCCCCAGCGGGCACGGCCATGTATAGCCCCTCCGGCAATGACCCGGTCCCTTCTCCCACTCGACCGATCCATCGTGCTCGTCGGGTTGATGGGCGCGGGGAAATCGACCGTGGGCAAGCGCCTGGCGAAAAGACTGGGTGTCGACTTCGTCGATTCCGATGAGGAGATCGAGAAAGCGGCAAACCTCAGCGTGTCGGAAATATTCGTGCGCTTCGGGGAAGAAAGCTTTCGGGACGGGGAGCAGCGCGTGATCGCTCGGCTGGTCGAGGGACGTCCGCGGGTGATCGCCACGGGCGGAGGCGCCTTTATGCGCGACGACACCCGTGCCCTGCTACTCGAACGCAGCACCACCGTGTGGCTCGACGCCGACATCGAAACTCTGGTGCAGCGCGTCGGGCGGCGCAAGACCCGGCCGCTGCTGCGCGACAAGGATCCGCGGGTCGTGCTGCGCGACCTCGCAGCCGTGCGAAATCCTGTCTATGCACAGGCGCTAATCCATGTGTGCAGCAGCCCCTTGCCGCACGAAGAGACGGTGGAGAGCATCATGCGCGCACTCGCCGGGAAAGAGCAGAATTGAGACAGGTCGACGTTGCGCTGGGCAGCAGGAGCTACCCCATCCTGATCGAGGACGGGCTGCTCGGTCAGGCCGGTAACCTGCTGGCGCCGCATGCCCGCGGCGGACGACTGGTCGTGGTCACCGATGAGCGGGTCTGGTCGGCACTGGGCGAGCGTTTCTCTGCCTCATTGGATGAGGCGGGGATGGTGGCCGATCAGGTCGTGCTTCCCGCCGGCGAAGGCACCAAGAGCTGGGACGGCTTGCGCGAACTGGTTGAGGCATTGCTGTCGCGTGGGCTGGAGCGCGGCGACAAGCTGGTGGCGCTGGGGGGAGGCGTCATCGGCGACCTGGCCGGCTTCGCGGCTTCGATCATGAAGCGCGGATGCGGATTCATCCAGGTGCCGACAACCTTGCTGGCGCAGGTCGATTCGTCTGTGGGCGGAAAGACTGCGATCAATTCCGCAGCCGGCAAGAACCTGGTCGGCACCTTTCACCAACCGAGCTTGGTGCTGATCGACCCAGCGAGCCTCCTCACCCTACCCCGCCGCGAGGTGCTGGCAGGCTATGCGGAAGTGGTGAAATACGGGCTCATCGACGACCCCGACTTCTTTGCATGGTGCGAGGCGAACGGGCCGGCGCTGATCGACGGCGATGTCGAGGCGCGGCTGCACGCGATCGAGGTCAGCGTGCGCGCCAAGGCTGCGATCGTGGCGGAGGACGAGCGCGAAAAGGGTCGACGCGCATTGCTCAACCTCGGCCACACGTTCGGTCATGCGTTGGAGGCGGAGACGGGCTTTTCCGACCGCCTGCTGCACGGCGAATCGGTGGCGATCGGAATGGCGCTGGCGTTCCGCTTCTCCGCATCTCTCGGCATGTGCGGCGAGGAAGATGCCGTGCGGGTGGCGCGACACCTGGATGCGGTCGGCTTGCCGTCATCCATCCTTGCGGACCTGGACACGAGCGCGGAGCGGATGGTGGCCCACATGGTCCAGGACAAGAAGAGCGAGGGCGGCAAGCCCGTGCTCATCCTGGCCCGCGGGATCGGCCAGGCGCATGTGGAGCATGAACTGACCTGGAAGCAGGTCGCCGCGTTCCTCGAACGTGAGCTGGCCGGGCGCTGACGGGCTGAACTATTCTCCCCTACTCTGGATCACTTCGAGCAAAGTAGGAGAGACGCATGGCGCGCGGGCAAGCAGCCTACTTGCGGTAGATCTGCTCTTCCCCCGGAAAAGCCCGCGAACGCACCTCCGACGCATAGGCCTCGGCAGCGGCCGAAATACTGCCGGCCATGTCGCCGTAACGCTTCACGAAACGGGCGGTGCGTTCGAACAGGCCCAGCATGTCCTCGGTCACCAGCACCTGGCCGTCGCATCGCGCCGATGCGCCGATGCCGATGGTCGGACAAGCAATTGCATTCGTGATCTCGATCGCGATGTCCTCCATCACGCCCTCCAGCACGACCATGAAGCTGCCCGCTTCTGCGACCGCCTTGGCGTCGCGCACGATCTTCTCGGCCTCAGCCTCGCTACGCCCGCGCGCGCCGTAGCCGCCGAGCGCGTTTACCGCCTGCGGGGTGAGCCCGACATGGCCGATCACCGGTATGCCGCGGCCGGTGAGAAAGGCGATCGTATCCGCCATCGCCTCGCCGCCTTCCAGCTTCACTGCCACCGCGCCCGTTTCCTTGAGGATGCGCGATGCACTGCGGAATGCCTGCTGTGGACTTTCCTCATAGCTGCCGAACGGCATGTCTACGGCCACGGCCGAGTGCCAGGAGCCGCGCACCACCGCGGCGCCATGCGCGCACATCATGTCGAGCGTCACGGGCACGGTCGATGGCAGCCCGTAGATCACCTGACCAAGGCTGTCGCCGACCAGCAATATGTCGCAATGCGGATCGAGCAACTGCGCCGTGCGGGCCGTATAGGCGGTCAGCATCACGATCGGATCGCCGCCTTTACGAGCCTGCAGCTTGGGCACGGTCAGGCGCTTCATCGGCGCCGGTGTCGGATTGGCGCGGCTGGTGGCGGTGTCGAGCGTGTAGGTCGTGGACATGTTTGAACCTCTAGCGTCCAGCAGCATCGCTGGCAAAGCACACCGCTTCAGGCCAGCGCCTGCTCCCACTCATCAGGCTTGAAGCCGACGAGCAACCCGCCGTCATGCTCGACGACCGGACGCTTGATCATGGAAGGTTGTGCCCGCATCAGGCGGATGGCCTTGTCCGCGTCCAGTGCCTGCCTGTCCTCGTCCGGCAACTTGCGGAACGTCGTGCCGGCGCGGTTGAGGAGCTTCTCCCAGCCAAGTTCGGAGACCCAGCGGCGCAGGCGCGCCTCGTCCGCACCAGCCTTCTTGTAGTCGTGAAAATCGTAAGGCAGGTGGTGCGCGTCCAACCAGCCACGCGCCTTCTTCACTGTGTCGCAGTTCGGGATGCCGTAGAGCGTGATCATGGGCGCATTCCTAATCCAGGAAGCGGCCGAGCGTCACCACCTTCTGGCGTTCCAGGCCGAGCGACTCGTAGAAGCCGAGCGCGGCGTCGTTGTCTTCGCGTACCATGAGCTGGATCTTGGGCGCGCCGCGTTCGCGTAGCCAGGTCTCCGCGGCCTGCATGAGAGCGCGGCCGATCCCCTGCCTACGGGCCGCCGGAGCAGTGGCGAGATAATAGATCCAGCCGCGATGCCCGTCGAATCCCGCCATGAGCGTGCCTGCAAGCGCGTCACCTTGGTAGGCGACGAGGATGTCCGACAGCTTGCCCTCCAACGCGCGGGTGAAGTCCGCCTGCGGGTCGTTCCAGGGGCGCGTGAGTTCGCACGCCTTCCACAAGGCGATCACGGCGGCAGCGTCCTGCGCAGTAGCCGCGCGGATCATCATGCCGGCTTGTCGAGCAGGTCACGGACACGTGCCGCAAGATCGGCATAGGTGAAGGGTTTGGTGAGAAGCTCCACCCCCGCATCCAGCCGGCCATGGTGAACGATCGCATTGCGCGCATAGCCGGTGGTGAACAGGATCCTGAGGCCGGGACGCAGCCGCGAAGCTTCCGCAGCGACCTGCGCGCCCGTCATGCCGCCGGGCAGGACGACGTCGCTGAACAGGAGGTCTATCCTGCCCTCGCGCTCCAGCAGCCGCAGGGCAGTAGGTCCGTCATGTGCCTCGACCACCGCATAGCCGAGCTCACGCAGCACCTCGACCGAATATGCGCGCACATCGTCGTCATCCTCCAGCACGAGGATCGTCTCGTGACGCGATCCTTCGGGTGCATATTGATCGGCGGCTTCCTCCTCGTCCTCCACCTCGTTGACGAGGCGTGGAAGGTAGATGCGCACGCTCGTCCCGTGGCCGAGTTCCGAATAGATGCGGACATGGCCGCCCGACTGCTTGACGAAGCCGTAGACCATGGAGAGGCCGAGCCCGGTGCCCTTGCCGACCTCCTTGGTGGTGAAGAAGGGCTCGAACACGCGGGTCAGCGTCTCGGCATCGATGCCTTCGCCTGTGTCCGACACGCAGATTGCCACATATTGGCCGGGTGCGACCTCGGCATCCTGTTCGGCATAGGCGCGGTCGAGATGAGCGTTCGACGTCTCGATCGTCAGCTTTCCACCTGCCGCCATCGCATCGCGGCCGTTGATGGCGAGGTTGAGAAGTGCGTTCTCGAGCTGGTTGGGATCCGCCTCCACCTGCCACAGGCGCGGCGCGAGCACCGTCTCGATTTCCACCGTCTCGCCCAACGTGCGGTGCAGCAGTTCCGACATGCCCCCGACCAGGCGGTTGGCATCCAGCTTCTTGGGTGCAAGCGGTTGGCGCCGGGAGAATGCAAGCAGGCGCTGCGTGAGCGTCGCCGCACGTTGCGCCCCGCGTTGCGCATTCTCGGCCGCTCGGCGCAGGCGTGCTGCGTCGTCGGGCAGGCTGCGCAGCAGGATCTCCAGATTGCCTGTGACGATCTGAAGCAGGTTGTTGAAATCGTGCGCGACGCCGCCGGTAAGCTGGCCCACCGTCTCCATCTTCTGCGCCTGACGCAGGCGATCCTGCGTCTGCTGCAGTTCCGCCTCGCGCTGGCGCTGCTCCGTGACATCGCGGGCGACGCAATATAGCTGATCCTGCATCGGCACCGCGCTCCACAACAGGTTGCGGTACTCGCCCGACTTGGTCCGCAGCCGGTTCTCGAAGGCAATCGTTTGTTGCCCTGCCGCTAGCCTGCCGACCTCCGACCGGGTGTTTTCGCGGTCGTCGGGATGCTCCAGCCACTCGGACGTCTTGCCGACGATCTCGTCGGGGCTCCATCCGAGCACGCGCGTCCAGGCCGGGTTGACGCTGGCCCAAATGCCGCGATGGTCGGCGACACCCAGCAGGTCGAGGCTGACCTGCCAGATGCGGTCACGCTCCGCCGTGCGCGCCGCCACCTGGCTTTCGAGCGTCTTGTTGAGCCGCTGTCGCGCCTCGAACAGCCGCGCATTGTCGATCCCGATCGCGGCCTGAGCGGCAAGGCCGATCATCAGCCGCTCGGCCCGTTCGCTGAACATGCCGGGCCGGTCATGGCCGAAGAAGAGCCCACCGATCACTTCGCCGGATCGCGACGTGACGGGCACGGAGAGATATGACCGCACCGGCAGGTGCCCACGCGGCATGCCGAAATGCGGCCCAAGCTTACCGTAGCGCGGATCGGCGACGATGTCGTCCGACCTGAGGGGGCCTTCCCCGTTGAAGGTGGTGGCAAAGATGAGGGTATTGCGCGGCATCGGGAAAGCGTCGAACTCACCGCGGTCCACGCCCGACAGCGAATAGAGCATGTAGCCCTCCCCCTCGCTGTTGACGACATTGTAGAAGAACGCGCCGAACTGTGCGCCGGTGAGCTCCACTCCCGCATCGGTGACTATCTGGGTCAGCCGTTCAAGGTCGAGCTCGGCCGCGATCCTGGCGGCGGTGGTGTTGAGCACCTCCAGCGCCTGGCGCTCCTCTTCCAGTAGCGCGCGCGACCCGGCCAGTTCCTCCGCGGCGCGCTTGGCAGGGGTGATGTCGATCACGGTGCCGACGAATCGAACCGCCCGACCATTTTCGAACACACCGCCGCCCTTTGCCGCGACCCAGCGTTCGACGCCGTCTTGCACTCCAACCGTGCGATATTCGACATCGTAGACACCGTCGCCATTGGGGGAAAGCGCGTGCTGGACGGCGATATCGGTCGCCTCCCGATCGTCTGGATGAAGGCCGGACAGGAAAAGCTGGTAATCGGCGTCGGCGTCAGGCGAGAGACCGAACAGTTCTTTGGTGCGGGCATCCCACTGCAGATTGCCGCTTACGGGATCGAAGTCCCAGGTGCCGATCGCGGCTGCCTGCGTCGCGAGGCGAAGCCGCTCGCTACTGGACGCGAGCGCTTTCTCATTCGCCTTGCGTTCGGACAGGTCGAGCATGGCGCCGATCATCCGGACGGCGCGCCCGCGCTCGTCGCGCACCACCGTACCGCGATCGACCACGTCGGCATGGCTGCCGTCGGCGCGCCGGAAGCGATATTCCTCGATCCAGTGCGTGCCGTCGCCGTCGATCACGGCATGGATACTTTCATCCACGCGTCGGCGGTCGTCGGGATGGATGTGCTCGATCCACCAGGCGCCGGTCGGCTCGACCTCCGTCAGGCGGTGGCCATAGGCGTTCTCCAGCGCCTCGTTCCAACGCACATATCCGCTGGCGAAGTCCCAATCCCAGATCGCGTCGTTGGTTGCGCCGAGCGCTAGCCGGTAGCGCTCCTCTGTCGCCCGCACCGCATCCTCGGCGATCTTGAGGTCGTCAATGTCCGTGCAGGTGCCGTACCAGCGGGCGATGCGCCCGGCGGCATCGCGCACGGGCTGCGCACGCCCCAATACCCAGCGGTAGCTGCCCGAATGATGCTTCAGGCGATATTCAATGTGATAAGGCTCACCGGTTTCCAGGCACTGGCGCCAGACCGCCCAGGCGCGATCCTGGTCGTCCGGGTGGAACATGTCGTTCCAGCCATCGCCATCCGTCGAACCATCGGGCACGCCGGTGAATTCGTACCAACGCCGGTTGTAATAATCGTGATAGCCATCAGGAAGCGTCGTCCAGATCATCTGGTCGATCGAGTCCGACAGGGCGTGAAAACGCCCTTCGCTCTCGCTGAGCTTGCGATTGGTGACCACCAGCTTGCTGGTTTCGACCACGATCGAGATCACGCCGACCGGAACACCGTCCTCCCCCAGCACAGGCGAGTAATCGAGGTTCATCCAGACCTGTTCGGGACGCCCGCTCCGGTGAAGCGTCAGTTCCTGGTCCTTGTAGGAAAGCGTGCCGCCGGCGAGCCCGACCTTCATGACATTGTCGTTGAAGTCGGCCACTTCCGGCCAGCCTTCACGCACCTTCGAGCCGAGGAGGACCGGATGGCGCCCGCCGGCAAAACCCGAATAAGCGTCATTGTAGATCATGACGCCGTCCTCGCCCCACAAGGTGACGATCGGCACCGGCGACATCAGGATCGTCTCGACGACCGTGCGGATGCTCTGCGGCCACAATTCGATCGGGCCCATCGAAGTGGAGGCCCAGTCATAAGCTCGGATCAGAGCGGCGAGTTCACCCTCGCCGTGTGGGAAGGCGCGCGCCTCATCGACGCTCAGACCGTTTGTCACCCCGCCCTGCCTTCTTCCGCCATGACTCCGTCCAACCCGCCGGGCTTCAACATCGTTCCGGATGGGGGACGGATCATTCCCACTCGATCGTGCCCGGCGGCTTCGACGTGTAGTCGTAGACAACGCGGTTGATGCCGCGAACCTCGTTGATGATGCGAGTGGCGACGCGGCTCAGGAACGCCGCGTCGAAGGGGTAGATATCGGCAGTCATGCCGTCCGTGGACGTGACCGCCCGAAGTGCACAGACGCTGTCATAGGTGCGATAATCACCCATCACGCCGACCGTCTTGACCGGCAGCAGCACGGCGAAGGCCTGCCAGATCGCGTCGTAGAGGCCCGCATTGCGGATTTCCTCGAGATAGATCGCATCGGCCTTGCGCAGGATGTCGCAGCGTTCCTTTGTGACCTCGCCCGGGATGCGGATGGCGAGGCCAGGGCCGGGAAACGGATGACGGCCGACAAACGCCTCGGTGAGGCCGAGTTCGCGGCCGAGTTCGCGCACCTCGTCCTTGAAGAGCTCGCGCAAGGGTTCGACCAGCTGCATGTTCATGCGCTCAGGCAGCCCGCCGACATTGTGGTGGCTCTTGATCGTCACCGACGGGCCGCCGGTGAAGCTGACGCTCTCGATCACGTCGGGGTAGAGCGTGCCCTGTGCCAGGAAGTCGGCACCGCCGATCTTGCGCGCCTCCTCCTCGAACACGTCGATGAAGGTCTTGCCGATGAACTTGCGCTTGGCCTCCGGATCCGTGACCCCTTCCAGACCCGACAGGAACATCTGTTCCGCATCCACATGGACGAGCGGGATATTGTAGTGATTGCGGAACAGGCTGACGACCTGTTCGGCCTCGTTGGCGCGCATCAGGCCGTGATCCACGAACACGCATGTCAGCTGCTCGCCGATCGCCTCGTGGATGAGAACGGCCGCGACGGACGAATCGACGCCGCCGGACAGGCCACAGATGACCTTGCCATTGCCCACCTGCTCGCGGATCTCGGCGATCTTGGCAGCGCGGAACTCAGCCATCGTCCAGTCGCCGCGCAGCCCGCATACGTGACGCACGAAATTGGCGATCAGCTTGGCGCCGTCCGGCGTATGCACGACCTCCGGGTGAAACTGGGTGCCGTAATAACGCTTCTCGTCATTGGCGATCAGCGCAAAGGGCGCGCCGTCCGACGTCGCGACGATGCGGAAGCCGGGTGCGAAGCGTGTGACCTTGTCGCCATGGCTCATCCACACCTGGTGGCGCTCGCCGACCTGCCACAGTCCGTCGAACAGCACGCATTCGTCGGTGACGTTGAGGAAGGCGCGTCCGAACTCTCCACCCTCGCCCGTCAGGTGCCCAGGCTGGACCTCGCCGCCAAGCTGGTGCGTCATCACCTGCTGGCCGTAGCAGATGCCAAGAATGGGAAGACCGCTGTCGAACACGATCTGCGGAGCGCGGGGGCTCCCTTCCTCCGGCACGCCGGCGGGCGATCCGGACAGGATGATGCCCTTGGGAGAAAGCCGCTCGAACGCCGCCTCTGCCTGGGTGAAGGGCACGATTTCGCTATACACCCCCGCCTCGCGCACGCGCCGCGCGATGAGCTGGGTCACCTGGCTCCCGAAATCGACGATGAGGATGGTTTCAGACGGCTGGACGGTCATGTGGGCTCGCGCTTCTGGGTGTGTGCGCGGCTTAGGAGAGGGAGTGGATTGTGTCCACCTCGCCCCGTCAAAACAGCCCCGTTCCTCTCCAACGAAGGAGCCGATCCCTCACTAAGCCTTATCAACCTCGCTCGCCCCTCGACTATGCTCGAGACGAACGAACTCCGTGCCACGTGACGAGCAGCCATCCGGCGATCATCAGCAGGCCCCCGAGTGGAGTGACAGCCCCCAACCAGCGCATGTCCGCCAACGCCATCAGGTAGAGCGATCCGGCGAATACCACACTGCCCCCGGCTATCAGCAGCCCGGCGGCGCGCAGACGCAGCGGCAAGGCGGAGAGCGCAACCAGGCCAACTGCGTTCCACATCTGGTACTGCACGCCGGTCTGCCACCAGCCCAGCGCCTGCGACGACAGCGCGGCCTTGAGCGCATGCGCGCCGAATGCGCCAAAGGTGATGCCGAGCGTCGCGAGCACCGCTCCGAAGCCGAGAAGGAGCCGGTCGTTCATCGCATCAGCCCCGCCGAGCGCAGCGCATCCTCGATCACCTTGTGCACGCCCGACACCGGTTGCTTCAGCGCGGGTTCGGCAGGCCGCAGCGGTTCGGCGACTTGGTCAGTCTCGGGCGCGATGCCGAAGAAGGCCGCGATCCGGTCGGTCGAGCTGATCCCGGCGTCGAGCATATGCGGACCTGCCTCGCCGGACCGCCCTTTTCCGGTGCCCGGCATAAGCGGCGTTCCGTGACCGAGGCCGGAGATCAGATACTTTTCGATGAGCACCGGGCCATTCGGATGCGCCCAGGTCATGCGATCGTGGCCGCCGACATTCTCGGTGCCGGACGGTTCCGGCGGCGGGGCGTGAACGGAGATCCATTGACGGACGATCGCATCGGCATTGGACGGCACCACGGTCGCGTCGGCACTGCCATGCCAGACCGAGATCCGCGGCCAAGGGCCCTGGTGCTGCGATGCGCCACGCAGCTTGGCGGCCAGCGTCTCGGGCGCTGGCTGGATACGGCCGCCCATCAGGTCCAGCGCCTGCCGCACGTCGCGCGCGCAGCCGTAAGGCAGCCCGGCGATGATCGCGCCGCCCGCATAGACGTCGGGATAGGAGGCGAGCAGGGCCGACGCCATCGCACCGCCTGCGGACAGGCCGGTGACGAACAGCCGAGCGGGATCCAGCCGGTGATCGGCCACCATCGCCTGCGTCATCGCATGGATCGAGGCGACCTCGCCGCGGCCACGCTGGACATGGCGGGAGAGGAACCAGTTGAAGCATAGGTTGGCGTTATTCTCTCGGCTCTGCTCCGGGTAGAGGAGCGCGAAGCCGTGCCGTTCCGCGAGATACGACCAGCCCGATCCTCGATCGTAAGCGTCCGCGTTCTGCGTACAGCCGTGCAGGACGACGACGAGCGGTGCGCCGGGCGGCAAGTCCCTGGGGACGTAGCATAGGCCCTTGAGCTTGCCGGGATTGTCCCAGCTGCCGGTTCGGAGCTGGGTCAGGCGGCTCGGCATGGCGTGACCGCCTGCCGAGCCATGACCATTCAGAAGATTCGGGAAGCGCATGCCCATGTGATGGGCGCTTGTCCGTCATGCTGCAATGCACAATGAGACGGAACGAAACGCTTCACCTGCCTGCTCTTACTTGACCTGCATGCCGGTGTTCGCCGCGACGAACGCCCACATGTCGGCATATTCCTCGATGATCTTGTCGGTCGGCTTGCCCGATCCGTGACCGGCGCGAGTCTCGATGCGGATCAAATGCGGCTTGCTGCCGATGTCCGCCGCCTGAAGCGCGGCGGCATATTTGAAGCTATGCCCCGGCACCACGCGGTCGTCGGTGTCGGCGGTGGTCACCATGATCGCCGGATAATCCTTGCCGCTCGCAATGTTGTGATAGGGCGAATAGGCATAAAGCGTCTTGAAGTCCGCCTCCTTGGATGGGTAGCCGTAATCGTCGACCCAGTAGCGCCCGGCCGTCCAGCGGTCGAAGCGCAGCATGTCCATGACGCCCACCGCCGGCAGCGCCGCGGCGAACAGGTCGGGCCGCTGGTTGACGACCGCGCCGACCAGCAGACCGCCATTGGAGCCGCCCTGAATGGCCAGCTTGTCCTTGGACGTGACGCCCTTGGCGACCAGATACTCGCCCGCGGCGATGAAGTCGTCGAACACATTCTGCTTGTTGGCGAGACGGCCGCCATCGTGCCACGCCTTGCCATATTCGCCGCCGCCGCGGATGTTGGCGAGCGCGTAGGCACCGCCCTGTTCCAGCCAGGCGAGGCGCGTCGGCGAGTAGCTGGGCGTCAGCGAGACGTTGAACCCGCCATAACCGTAGAGGATGGTCGGTGCCGGCCCGGTCATGCCCTTCTTGCGCACCACGAAGATCGGCACGCGCGTGCCGTCCTTCGACTGGTAGAAGTCCTGGGTCACCTCGAACGCCGCCGGATCGAACGGCACCTGCGGCGTTGCCCAAGGCGTCGCCTGCCCGCTCTTCACGTCGTAGCGGAAAATGGTGGACGGCGTGGTGAAGCTGGTGAAGGAGAAGAAGGTCTCGGGATCGTCGCTTGTCCCGCCGAAGCCGCCAGCCGTGCCGATGCCGGGCAGCGTCACCTTGCCGAGCGGCTTGCCGTCGAGCGCATAGCGGCGCACCTCGGTCTGCGCATCGACCATGTAGGAGGCGACGAGGGTGCCCCCGACGATCGACACGCCGTCCAGCACAGCCTTGTCCTCGGGGATGATCTCGACCGCCTGCGGATTGGCCTGGGCGACATCCAGCGTCACGAGCTTGAGCCGCGGCGCGTCCTTGTTGGTGGCGAAGAAGAACTTGGTGCCCTCATTGCCCACGTAGGACCAGTTGTTCTCAAGTCCCGCGATCAGCTTGCGCGGAGCCGCGCCCGGCTTGGCGAGGTCGATCAGCGTCACTTCGTAGCGATCATCCGTGCCCTGGCTGGTGGTGATGACCAGCCACTTGCCATCGTCGCTGACGGTCGCGCCATGCCCGTATTTGGGATTCGAAGGCGTCTCGTAGACCAGCCGGTCCTCGCTCTGCGCGGTGCCGAGGCGGTGGAAATAGACCTTCTGGTTCTCGTTGGTCGCCTGGAACTTCTGTGCCGCATCGGGAGCGGCGAAGCGGGAGTAATAGAAACCTGATCCGTCCTTCGCCCAGCTGAGGCCGGAGAACTTGACCCACTCGATCTTGTCGGTCGTCTCCGTCGCCGTGGCGACGTCGAGCACCTTGATGATCATCCAGTCGGTGCCGCCATCCTGCACCATGAAGGCGAGCTTGGAGCCGTCCTCCGAAGGCACCCAGCCGGACAAAGCCGTCGCGCCGTCGGCCGCCCACGTGTTGGGATCGATCAGCAGCCGCGCCTCGCCGTCCAGCCGGTCGCGCACGTAGAGCGGCGACTGGTTCTGGAGGCCGTCATTGCGCGTGTGAAAGTAGCGGCCGCCCTTCTTCACCGGCAGGCCGAAGCGTTCGTAGTCATAGAGCTGCTTCATCCGCGCGGCGAACGCCTCGCGGCCTGGCAGGCCGGCAAGATAGGCGTCGGTGACCTGGTTCTGCGCCGTCACCCATTCGCGCACCTTCGCATCCTCGCGCACGTCGGCCTCGAGCCAGCGATAGGGATCGGCGACCTTCACGCCGAACTGCTCCTCCACCAGGTCCTGCTTTTGAGTGACGGGATAAGTGAGCGGCCCCTTCGCGGTGGCGGCGTGCTGTTCATGTTGCATGGCAAGGACCGGAGCAGAGGTTGAGACGAGGAGTGCGGCGAGGAGAAGCCGTGAAGGGCGCATGTGGTGGGAGACTCCGCAGATAAGAAGTGGCGTTGTGCAACTTGTTACCCGCTGTGAGATGAATGCCAAGCCTCCACATCGCCACTTACCCGTCATTCCTGCGAAAGCGTGAATCCAGCTTCCTTGAGGGGCGGTGCGAACAAGAAGCTAGACCTCCGCTTTCACGAGGGTGACGGCGGAGGTTCACTGTTTAAGGCGCCGCCAGCCCCATTCGCCCAGTAGCGCCACCACCATCGTCGCGCCGGTGAGCGGGAAGATGGCGCCGATCGCCAGCATGATCGCGGCGAGTCCCCTGCCCTTCCTCCGATCACCCGCGCGCGGCGGAGCGGTCAGCCGCCCGCCCTTGCGCCGCTTCCACCACATGACCGGTGCGCTGATCGCGAGCAGCAGCACGCCGATGCAGCCCGCCAGCATGACGAGGCGGTTCGGCTCGCCATATTGCTGGCCCATATGGGTGTAGATGCCCCAGTCGAACGCCTTGGCCCCGATGCCGAAGTCACCGCGGTCCACATCCTGCAGGATTTCGCCGGTGCCCGCATCGACGTGGATGAGGCGGATCTTGTCGACGCTCACTGCATCGGCGGCAACCCGGTAGGGCTTGCCGGGCGCCTTAGGCATGTCGAGCAGCCAAGGGGCGCCGAGCCCCTGCGTAGCGGCAGTGGCGATGGCGCGGTCCGGGCCGATGTCGCCATGCCCTGAGCCATGCGGCATGGCCATGCCGCGCATCGACCAGGGCAGGTGCGCGTCGTCGCCGCCGCCATGGTGACCGCCGCCGGATGCGCCCGGCGCCTTGGGGCGGCCGATCCCCTGCTCGGCGACGAAGGCGTGGAAGCGGCTGCCCCAGAAGATCGACCAAGGCATGCCGGTGACCGCCAGGAACAGGATCACCGCACCTACGATCGCACCGGCCGAGGCGTGGAAGTTGCGCCAGAAGCGCCGCCCTGACACCCGCCCGGCGATTGAAAGCGCCTTCTCGCCGCCGCGCGGCCACCACAGGTAGAAACCGGTCAGCACCAGCACGATCGCCCAGCCTGCCACGATCTCGACCAGCACGTTGCCGACCGGCCCGGCGACGGTGAGGCTGTGCAATTCCTTCACCCACTCCATGTCGCCGCCGGCGCGGGTGGTGCCGAGCACCTGCCCCGTGTCCGGTTTGACATAGGCCGTCCGCTTCGCGCCGCTCGAGTCGGTGAAGGCCATGCGCCAGCTGGTCGCATCATCGGCAGGCCGGGCGACCTGTGTCACCTCGGTCTGGAGCTGATGCTCGACAGCCTCCACCATCGGCGCGACCGGCATCGGCGGATCCGTGAGGCGCACCTCCCACCAGGTAGGGTGCAGCGCACGCTCGATCTCCGGCTTGTAGAGATACAGCCCGCCCGTGATCGCCATCCAGCACAGGACGGGGAGGATGATGAGCCCGGCATAGAAGTGCCAGCGCCACGCAATGCGGTAGAGGGAGGTCCGGTCCATGCTTCCCCTCCTCAGAACCGCGCCCGGACGCCGCCGTAAACGGCGCGGCGTTCGACCGGATAGTAGATGGCGGTGCCGGTGTTGCTGACGACTGCGCTGATGTCGCCGACCGCCTCCTTGCCGGTGAGGTTGCGCGCATCCACGAACAGGGTCACGCCCCGACGCACCTCCGCCTCGGCTTGCACGCCGACCAGGGCATAGCCGTCCGGGCGGAAGCTGTTGACGTAGTCGACATAGGCGCCCTGCGGCAGCCACTCGATGGTCGGTGCGATGCTGAACCGCTCGGTGCCGAGACGGAGTTGCGCGCGGTAGAGGTGCTTCGGGACGACGGGCAGGCGATTGTCGCCATATTCGGCGTCATCGACGAAGCGGAAGTCATTATATTGATAGACCTGCCGCAACGTCGCCCACGTCGCGAGGGCAAGGTCCAGTCCCGCCTCTACCCCTTGGTGCCGCGTCTCGTCGGCGTTGAAGGTCGCGGCCGGCGCGGTGGCGTCGTTGCCGGGCGCGAATTGCAGCATCTCGCCATCGATATCGGCGCGGTAAAGCGAGACGTCCCAGGCGGCGATGCCGAGGCTTCCGCGCGTGCCGATCTCGAACGTCCAGGCGCGCTGGGCATCGACGGGGACGAAGCCGGTCGCGACTGCAGGCGGGAACGGCGCCTGCACCAGTTCGCCGAAGCCGGGAAGCTCGTGCGACCGGCTGTAATTGGCATAGAATTGAACATTGGGCCGCGCCTCGTAGAGCAAGCCAAACTTGGGCGAGAATTCCGAGAAATGCGCTTCGTCCTCGACAGTCGCCGGCATGGTCGCGAAGTCGGGCACCTGCTCGCGCCTGCCGTCCGAATAAACTGCGCCGGCCACCAGCGACAGGCCGCCGGCGACCCGATAGCGGGCTTCGCCATAGACGTTGACCGTACGGGCGCTGAGGTCAGCTCCGAAGGTCTGCGTCCCCTTGCGGCCATTGACGTTCAGGTACCGGCGCGAATCCACCTCGCCGAAGCGCGCGGTCGTGCCGAGCGTGAGTTCCACCGGCCCGGCTGCCCAGTCTAGGCGGCCGAACAGGCCCCAATCGTGCGAATTCTGGTCGATGACCTGGTAGATCGGATGGAACAGCTCCTTCTTGTTATAGAAGGCGCCAACGTCGAGGCTGGCGTCGCCCAGGCGGACGCTCGTGCGGTTCTGCAGGCGGATCGAGTCGATGTCGCGCTTCTGATCGTTGGCGAAATTGCCCGTTTCCGGCGCATCGAGCACGTTGGTGAGCGTCAGCGCCCCGGGCAGTTCCTGCTCGATATTGTTGAGGCTGGCGTAGAAGCGCGTTTCGACGCTTTCGCTCAGGCGGAACCCGGCATTGCCGTTGAGCCGGATCGAGTGTCGTCTGGCATGCTGACGATCGCCGTCCGACGTATCGGCCGACACGGCGAACCAACCATCGCGATCCTCATCGGCATAGCCGTAGCTAAGCATCCCACGCAGGGTGTCGAAGCTGCCGCCGTCGATGCGGAGGCCAACGCCGGCACGACTGCGCCCCGTAGGCGTCACCGCATTGATCGCGCCGCCCAATGTCGATCCGCCGAAGCGCAGCGCATTGGCGCCGCGATAGACGTCGATCCGGTCGAACACCTGCGGGTCAAGTTCCTGGAAGTCGCCATTGTCGTCGGCCAGGTTGATGGGAATGCCGTCCTGGAGCAACGTCAGGCCACGCATGTGAAAGCCGCGGCTGATCCCGGATCCGCGGATCGACAGCCGCACCTCCTGCCCGAAACGCGGCTGGGCATAGACCCCAGGCGAGAAAGCGAGCGTGTCGCGCAGCGAGACGGCGAGTTGGTCCTCGAACTGGTCGGCGGCGACGCTGTCGGCACCGCCGGGCACCTCCTGCGTCTGCGCGATCCGCTCGCCGACAACGATGATGGCTTGCGCATCCGCTGCAAGCGCGGGGGTGCCGACAGATGCCAGCACACAAAGCGACGCCCCGCCAAGGGCGCCCTTGATGATGTTCATGTTCTGAGAAAATCCTGATCTTGAAGATGTTCGCGCCGCGAAGCGCGGCGAGCGGATCAGGATTGGGCGGGTGGTCCGGTGGAAGGTGGCGGCGGAGCGGCCAGGCCCTGCCCGACATGGGCACGGGGCGCAGCCGCGAAGATCCGCGCCGCCGCAAAGCCCGGCGCCAGGTCGAACGCAGCCGGAGCGGGCGCAGTCCAGGCGAGCCCGAGCGGCGCGAAGTCGCACCCCTTCTTCTCGCCATGATCGTCGCTGGGCTGGTCGGCCGGCTTCGCAGCCTCGTGATGCATGGCGTGGGCGTCGCCATGATGAGCAGGTTCCACGGCCTCCGGCTCGGCCGCGGGGGCCGCGACCGGACACGGCACGAAGCCGATCTCGCCATGGGCGGGCATCCACCCAGCGGGCACGATGATGCGCAGGAGAAAGGCGAGAGCGAGCAGCGCCATCAACGGCGCGCCCGAGCGCATCGGTCCCCTGGCCTGCTTCATGTTCGCGCCCTTACCGGCTCACCAGCGCGGCGTCACGCCGAGCCTTGCAGGTGCAAAGCCTGGCCGTGAGCGGAGTTCCGCCCGCGTAACGTTTTGATGACCCAAGATATGGAGATTGAGGATTTTCTTTGCCTATCCCGTGATCAGGAGGCCGACACGTGAACCGCTCCAAACGAAAAAGGGGCCCCCGTCGCCGGGAGCCCCTCTCGTGATCAGAGTGCCGAAAGCTCAAGCGGCTTCGTCGAAGCTGTCCTCGTCGGTCATTACCGGACCCGAATCCTGGCCCTTGGCCGAGGTGTCGCGGTCGACGAATTCGATGATGGCGATCGGGGCAGCGTCCGAAGCGCGGATCCCGGCCTTGATGATGCGGGTGTAGCCGCCGTTGCGGTCCGCATAACGGGTCGCCAGCGTGTCGAACAGCTTCACCAGCTGCGCATCGTCGAGCAGGCGCGCATGGGCGAGGCGGCGGTTGGAAAGACCACCCTTCTTCGCCAGCGTGATCAGCTTCTCGACGTAGGGGCGCAGTTCCTTCGCCTTGGCGACGGTGGTGGTGATCTGCTCATGCTTGATGAGAGCGGCCGCCATGTTGCGGAACAGGGCCGCGCGATGGCTGGAGGTACGCTGCAGCTTACGGCCGCCGACGCGATGACGCATTGTCTTCTTCCTTGTGTTCGTCCGGGGTCCGTTTCAGGTAACCCAGGCCAGGCAGTCGAATGGGGGACCGCCCATACCCCTAAGCAAAGCGGGGCCGCAAAGCCCCGCACGCGAGGCAGCCCAAAAGCCGATAGTGCCGGTAAAGTCAAGCAGTTCGGCACCTTGGGCCGTCGCGCCAAGTGTTTCGTAAACCTGCCCTTTACTCCTTTGCTGCCATTCATGGCGGATCGAGGAGAAATTCATGGCATCCGTTCACACGGGAACGGCCGCGCAGGGGATGAGGCAACGCCTTCTCGCCTGCGTGTCGCGGCATGGCAGCGCCGCCCACCCTTATTCGTCATCCGACGCGTTGCTGCGCGGACCGGAGTCGACGCGCAACCTGGCCGACGCGGTCGCATTCCTGTGCAACCTGCACGGACGCACGCCCGGCATCATCGCCTATGCGGCTGGGCATACCGCCGATGAAAAGGCACGACTGTGGCTGGGCGAGGCACTGGACAGCTTTGCGCGAGAACGCTCCTTCCTTGCGCGATTGGCGGTGGAGGTGGGGCCGGCGCCGGTGACACGCGGGTCCGCGGGAGCGGAGGCGACCCTTCATGCCCAGCGCCACAGCCTTGACATGCTCGCGCGTTCCGAACGCAGCGGCTGCGGGTTGGGCGCCGCAGTCGGGTTGCTGGCTGACTGGGCAACGATCCGCTTCGTCCTCAACACGGCGGCAGGCCGCGTCGGCCTTGTCGCCCCGGCTAGCATAGTGCCCGACGAGGACAAGATTGCGGACATCGCCGCGGGTCTGGCCCACAGCCCGGGCGTGGAGCGCGCTTTGCTGTTCGGGACCGAGCAATTGTGCCTGCAGCACCACGGCCTGTGGGACATTCTAGAGGCACGCCAGCTCGCACGTGAGGCGGCATGAAGGCAGAAGCCCGATAGCCTGGTTCGTGCTTTCGCCCAGACCTGCAAAGCTCTTCCGCCTCGATTGATCAGGCCCTAGACACGCGAAATGCGTTTCGAAGGCACCAGCGACTATGTCGCCACCGCCGACCTCAAGGTCGCCGTCAATGCAGCGGTCGCGCTACGCCGCCCGCTGCTGGTCAAGGGAGAGCCTGGCACCGGCAAGACCGTTCTTGCCCACGAGATCGCCCGTGCGGCAAACGCCCCCCTGATCGAGTGGAACGTCAAGTCCACCACCAAGGCGCAACAGGGCTTGTACGAATATGACGCCGTGGCGCGATTGCGCGACGGGCAATTGGGCGACCCGCGCGTTCACGACATCGGCAACTACATTCGCAAGGGTAAGCTTTGGGAAGCGTTCACCTCGCCCACCCTGCCCGTCCTGTTGATCGATGAGATCGACAAGGCCGATATCGAGTTCCCGAACGACCTGCTCCAGGAACTCGATCGCATGGAGTTCCACGTCTACGAAACGGGCGAGACGGTGAAGGCGGCAGAGCGGCCGATCGTGGTGATCACGTCGAACAACGAGAAGGACTTGCCGGACGCGTTCCTGCGTCGCTGCTTCTTCCACTATATCGCCTTTCCGGATCGCGACACGATGCAGGCGATCGTCGATGTGCACTTTCCCGACATCCAGAAGGCGCTGGTCGCCCGCGCCATGGACATCTTCTACCAGGTGCGCGAGGTGCCCGGCCTCAAGAAGAAGCCGTCCACCAGCGAGCTGATAGACTGGCTCAAGCTGATCCTCCACGAAGACATGCCGATGGACGTGCTCCAGTCCAAGGACCCGCGCCAGGCCATCCCGCCGCTGCACGGCGCCTTGCTCAAGAACGAAGCTGACATCATGCTGTTCGAACGCCTCGCCTTCATGGCGCGGCGGGGATGACTTGCCTCACGCCTGAAGCGGAGGCTGCTAACCGACCCCAGGGCTGGTAAGGAAGGGCATGTTCCTGTCCTTCGTAGAGGCGCTGCGCGCCGCCGGCATTCCGGCCAGCCTCAAGGAGCATCTGTTGCTGCTCGAGGCGCTGGATGCCGAGGTGATCGCGCCACGGCCCGAGGACTTCTACTATCTCGCCCGCGCCACCTTCGTGAAGGACGAAGGGCTGATCGACCGGTTCGATCAGGTATTCGCGCGTGTGTTCAAGGGGCTGGAAACGGCCGGCGGCGAGAACAAGGTCGAGCTTCCCGAGGAATGGCTCCGGGCGGTTGCGGAGAAGTATCTCACGCCCGAGGAGATGGCGCTCGTCAAAACGCTCGGCTCCTGGGACGAGATCATGGAGACGCTGAAGAAGCGGCTGGAGGAGCAGCACGGCCGCCATCAGGGCGGTAGCAAGTGGATCGGGACAGGCGGCACCTCGCCCTTCGGCAATGGCGGCTACAATCCCGAAGGCGTGCGGATCGGCGGCGAGAGCCGGCAGGGACGCGCGATCAAGGTTTGGGAGCAGCGCGCCTTCAAGAACCTCGATTCCACGCGCGAGCTCGGCACCCGCAACATCAAGGTCGCGCTGCGCCGTCTTCGCCGCTTTGCGCGCGAGGGTGCCGCGGACGAGCTGGACCTCGACGGGACGATCCGCGGCACTGCGCGGCAGGGCTGGCTCGACATCCGGATGCGGCCCGAACGGCATAACGCGGTCAAGCTGCTGTTATTCCTCGACGTGGGCGGATCGATGGACCCGCACATCCAGATCTGCGAAGAATTGTTCAGCGCGGCCACGGGCGAGTTCAAGAACCTGGAGTTCTTCTACTTCCACAATTGTCCCTATGAAGGGTTGTGGAAGGATAATCGCCGCCGCTTCGCCGAGCGGATCCCGACCTGGGACGTGCTCCACAAATACGGGCACGACTACAAGCTGGTGATCGTCGGCGACGCTTCCATGTCGCCCTACGAGATCAGCCATGCCGGCGGATCCGTCGAGCATATGAACGCGGAAGCGGGCGCGACGTGGATGCAGCGCCTCACCAACACTTATCCGAGCGCAGCCTGGCTCAACCCGCTGCCGCCCGAGCATTGGAATTGGTCGCAATCGGTCGGCATGATCCGGCAGTTGATGGGGAACCGCATGTATCCTCTGACGCTGGACGGTCTGGACGAGGCCATGCGCGCGCTGTCGCGAAAGGCGTGAGGAGACGAAAGGCGATGATGAAGAGCGTCAACCCGGCGACCGGGGAGGAGATCGCGACCTTCGAAGAGCTCACGCCCGAGCAGATCGAGGCCAAGCTCGCCAAGGCTGCCGAGGCGTTCGCGCACTGGCGCACCACCGGCCTCGATCAGCGCGCCGCCCTCCTCTCCCGCATCGCCGACCGATATGACGCGAACAAGGACCGGCTGGCGCGCACGATCACCCAGGAAATGGGCAAGACGCTGAAGGCTGCGCAGGCGGAGATCGCCAAATGCGCGGCGGCGTTCCGCTATTATGCAGAGGAAGGCCCGCGATTGCTGGCGCCGCAGCGCCACCGCCTGGCGAACGGACGCGAGGCGGAGGTGCACCTGCTGCCCCACGGGCCGGTGCTGGCGATCATGCCCTGGAACTTCCCATTCTGGCAGGCGGTGCGCTTCATTGCGCCGGCGATCATGGCGGGCAATGTCGGCCTGCTGAAACATGCCAGCATCGTCCAGGGCTGCGCGGCCTTGCTGGAGGAGATGGTGACGGCCGCCGGTGCGCCCGAGGGCCTGTTCCAGAACCTTCCGGTGAAGTCGGGCGCGGTAGCGGGCATCATCGCCGATCCGCGCATCGTCGCGGCGACGCTGACGGGGAGCGAGGGCGCAGGGGCATCCGTCGCCGAGCAGGCAGGCAGGCATCTCAAGAAAGTGGTGCTGGAACTGGGCGGATCCGACCCGTTCATCGTCATGCCGTCCGCCGACCTTGATGCTGCGGTCAAGGCGGCTGTCACGGCCCGTGTCCAGAATACGGGCCAATCCTGCATCTGCGGCAAGCGCATGATCGTCCATGCCGACATTTACGACGCCTTCGTCGAACGATTCACGGAGGCTATGCTGGCGGTGAAGGCGGGTGACCCGACCGACGAGGCAACCGACATTGGCCCGCTGTCCAGCCAGGAGCAGCTCGACACGGTGCTGGAGCAGATCGAGGAAGCCCGGCAAGTCGGCGCGACGCTCGTCGGCGGCGAGAAGATCGGCACCACCGGCGCGTTCATCTCCGCAGGCGTGCTCACCGGCGTGCCGATCGACAGCCATGTCGCGCAGGAGGAGATCTTCGGCCCCATCGCCATGCTGTTCAGGGCGGCCGACATCGACGATGCCATTCGCATCGCCAATGACGTGCCATTCGGGCTCGGTTCGTCGGTGTGGACGCAGGACGAGAGCGAGCAACGCCGCTTCATCGCCGGCATCGAAGCAGGCATGACCGCGATCAACCAGATCCTCGCCTCCTCGCCCGAAGTGCCGTTCGGCGGCATCAAGAAATCGGGACATGGCCGCGAACTCGGCTATGAGGGCCTGCACGAATTCACCAACATGAAGACGGTGCTTCTCTAACAAGGCTGGGCAACCGGCGGCGACCTCACGAAAAGGAGCCACATGTTCGTGCCTGACCCTGCCGGCGGCGAAATGCCGGAGACGGCGATTGCGCCATCATTGCCGGCGGTCGGCACAGCGAACCGCATGTTGTCGGCGTTGTGGCGGCGCGGCCTCAGCGAGGAGCCGGCGCTCCAGTTCGACCGACTGGTGCGCGTGGCGCTTGGCGATGCCAGTACGTCCGACCTAGATTGGGCCGCAGATTGGGAAACGCCGCTCCGCCTGCTGATCGACAGCCTCAACCGCGAGGCCGCGCTCAGCCCGCTGGGACGCACCATTGCTCATGCGCTGATCGTCAAGGCGCTGCGCGACCGTCGCCGCGCGATCGGCCTGTGGCGCCGCCATCCCGAGATCGGCGATCGCCCTGTCACCGCGCCCGTCATCGTGCTTGGGCCGATGCGATCGGGAACCACGCGGCTGCAGCGCCTGCTCGCCTGCGATCCGCGCTTCGTCCACACGCGCCTGTTCGAAACGCTGAGCCCCGTGCCGCTCGGCGGGCGAGTGGACCTGCGCCCCGCCGCGGCTGCCTTCGGGCTGCGGCTGCTCAAATTGCTCAATCCGGCGCTGCCCGCTGTGCATCCAACTGGCGCCTATGCGCCGGAGGAGGAGTTCGGCCTGTTCAACCTCTCCTTCGCCAGCGCCCAGTTCGAGGCGCAGTGGCGCGTGCCGAGCTTCTCGCGCTGGTGGGAGGCGGCGGACATGGGCGGCGTTTATTCCGAGTTCGCCATGCTGATCCGCACCATCGGCTGGGCGCGCGGCGATGCGCCGGACCGGACATGGCTGATGAAGGCGCCGCAGTTCAGCCAGGATCTCGACGCGCTGCTCGACACCTTTCCCGACGTGCGACTGATCCGGCTGGAGCGCGACCCGGCGCAGGTGGTGGGCTCATCGGCTTCACTCGTGTGGCAGCAGATGCGGATCCAGTCCGACAGCGCCGATCCGCACTGGATCGGCCGCGAATGGCTGCGCAAGTTCCGCCTGCGCCAGGAACGCACCACCGCCGCACTGGAGAAGCGCCCGGATGTCCGTGCGCTCACTCTCCACTTCAACCATGTCGGCAGCGACTGGCGCGCGGAAATAGGCCGCGTCTACGACTTCCTCGGCTTCACCCTGTCGCCCGAGGCCGAGGCGCGCATGAACCGCTACGTCGCGGGTGAGACGGCACATCTCGGCCACCGCTACAGATTGGAGCAGTTCGGCCTGACCCCCGCGGAGGTCGTTGGCTGAACCGCCGGGCCGGGACCGTCAGTAGATCAGGAATGGACGCCGTTCTTCTTCCCACGCTTTTTCGTCGGGCATCGTGATAGCATCCAGGTCGCCCGGCGCGGCGCCGGCATCATCCACCCATTCACGCAAGGCCGGGCCGCCGTTGATCACGTCGATGGCGAGCTTGCCGAACTCATATTCATACGCGAAGTCGCGCCACAGCTCGTAGCCGGGCTCGAGATTGCGGATCGCCTTGAAGGCGAGGCTCTGCAGCCGCCACGGCTTTAACGCCTCATGGTCGTAGAAACCGCCTTCTGCATGAATATGCACGCCGCTGCATAATTGGTGCACATGCTTGTGGAAGGTCGGCTCGAACGAAATGTCGCGCAGCACACATCCTTTCAGCCACTCCGGCGCAAGGCGGCGCATCTCGGCGACCACCGCACGCGCGTCGATGTCGGGCGCGCCGAACAGCTCTAGCGGGCGCGTAGTGCCGCGCCCTTCGGACAGGTTGGTCCCCTCCAGCATCACCGTGCCGGCATAAGCACGCGCCATGTTGAGGTTGGGCGCATTGGGGCTAGGGTTGATCCACACGCGGTCGGTTGGCCAGCCGAAGCCGGGTGCCGCATCAGGGTCGTAGCCCTCCATCTCGATAACGCGATATTCGACATCGAGCCTGTAGTGCCCGATGAACCAGCGGCCGAGCTCGCCCAGCGTCATGCCGTGACGCATGGGCATCGGCCCGGCGCCGACGAAGCTCTCCCAGCCGGGCAGCAGCGTCAGTCCCTCGATCGGGCGCCCGGCAGGGTTGGGTCGATCCAGTACCCACACGTCCTTGCCATGCGCTGCGGCGGCCTCGAGCATGTAGAGCAAGGTGGTGATGAAGGTGTAGATGCGGCAGCCCAGATCCTGCAGGTCGATCAGCACCACGTCGAACGTGCCCATCGACTGGCCGGTGGGACGCCGCACCTCACCATAAAGGCTGAAGACGGGCACGCCATGGACCGGATCGTCGAAGTCCGGCGACTCCATCATGTTGTCCTGCTTGTCGCCACGCAGACCATGCTGCGGTCCGAACGCCGCCGTCACGTTGAGCCCCGCCGCGACCAGTGCGTCGAGCGAATGGGTGAGGTCCGCCGTCACCGACGCCGGATGGGCGAGCAAGGCAACCCGCCTCCCTTTCAGCCGGGCAAGCAGTTCGGGTGAGCCGAGCAGGCGATCGATACCGAATTTCATGCCCTATCCGGTGCCGGGAGATCGGCGGCAAAGCAAGCATTGTCGTGGAAGTCAGGTCCGCCGGCAGGATGCGCGAGCGCCCAGAAGGATTTCGGCCCGGCGCGATCCTCGATAACTGCCGAGATGGCAGCGTCATAGGCGGTGGCGGGGAGATCGACGGCGAGGCTCACGTCCACGACCAGGCGCTTGGGCTCTACGGCAGTGGCTATGACCGGCGGGTCGGAGATGGCGAGGTCGCGCATGCCGCTACGGTGAGCGTCGAAGGCATAGGCAGCCCAGCGCGTCGAAGGCGAGAAGTTGAACTCGATATAGGCGGAACTGCCGACAGGCTTGAGGAAGATTTCGAAGCAGGTCGTCATCCACAATTCGTCGCGGCGCTCGGGCGCCTGCGGCTCGGGTACGACGAGGTCGGCGATGCTCCCCGCCGCGATATAGCGGAGGTCCAGGCGATCGCGTGTCGGGCGCTGCACCTCTACCCAAAGCTCGTCGATGACGCGGCTGGGGTGGGAAGCATGGGCGTAGAGGTGCTGGATCATCCTTCTCTCTTACCGTTGTTTGTGGCGGCGAACACATGCTAACCGCGCCGGCATCATGAGCCAGTACCAGTCCGACCTCCTCCGCCTGCTCGACCAGCGCGGCTATATTCACCAGGTGACCGATGCAGGCGCGCTCGACGCGCTGGCGGCGAAGGAGATCGTGCCGGGCTATATCGGCTTCGATCCGACCGCGCCTTCGCTGCATGTCGGCAGCCTGGTGCAGATCATGATGCTGCGCCGGCTGCAGCAAGCCGGGCACAAGCCGATCGTGCTGATGGGCGGCGGCACCGGGAAGATCGGCGATCCGAGCTTCAAGGACGAGGCGCGCAAGCTGATGACCGGTGACGTGATCGCGTCCAACGTCGCCTCGATCAAGCGCGTGTTCTCGAACTTCCTGACGTTCGGCGATGGCCCCACCGATGCAGTGATGGTGGACAATGCCGAGTGGCTTGACGCCCTCGAATACATCCCATTCCTGCGCGATATCGGGCAGCATTTCTCGATCAACCGGATGCTGAGCTTCGACAGCGTCAAGCTGCGGCTGGACCGCGAGCAATCGCTCTCGTTCCTCGAATTCAACTACATGATCCTCCAGGCCTATGACTTCCTGGAGCTGTCTCGCCGTTCGGCGTGCCGCTTGCAGATGGGCGGGTCGGACCAGTGGGGCAACATCGTCAACGGCGTCGAGCTGTCGCGCCGTGTCGACGGCACGCATGTATTCGGGCTCACCACCCCCCTCATCACCACAGCGGATGGCGGCAAGATGGGCAAGACCATGGCGGGCGCAGTGTGGCTCAATGCCGACGCGCTCAGCCCCTACGATTACTGGCAGTTCTGGCGCAACACGCAGGACGCGGACGTGGGTCGCTTCATGCGCTTGTTCACCGATCTGCCGATCGATGAGATCGCCCGTTTGGAAGGGCTGGAAGGCGCGGAGATCAACGAAGCCAAGAAGATCCTCGCCAACGAAGCGACGGCGATGGCGCATGGGCGTGCAGCGGCCGACGAAGCCGCAGGCACGGCGCAGAAGACCTTTGAAGAAGGATCTGCCGGTGGTGCGCTACCGACGCTGGCGGTGGTCGAGGGAAGAATCGGGCTGGTCGACGCACTGGTTGGGCTCGGCCTGGTCGCCTCGAAGGGCGAGGCGCGCCGTTTGATCGCGGGCGGCGGCGCAAAGGTGAACAACGCGCGGGCTGATGAAGACCTGATCATCGAGGTCGCGAATGATGTGCGCATCTCGGCGGGCAAGAAGAAGCACGGATTGCTCACCCGCTAAGCAATTACGAACGAAGCTGGGGTCAGCCCCGCCGCACCAGCACTACGCCGGCCAGCACCAGTGCTGCACCCGCTAACTTGCCCGGCGTGATGAGGGTGCGCTCCAGCCCGAACGCGCCGAAATGGTCAATGGCGAGGGCCGCGATCATCTGACCGGCCACACCGATGGTGATCAGCGAAGCCACGCCGAGGCGCGGGGCCGCGAAGGCGGCAACCGCGACGAAGAAGGCACCATAGAAGCCGCCGGCCCAGGCATACCATGGCACGTCCCGCAACGGCGCCACCGTGATCGGCGGGCGAACGGCGATCATGAGCGCGAGCAGCAGCGCCGTGCCTACGGCGAAGGACAGCAAGGCGGCGAAGATCGGCGAGCCGCTGGTGCGCGCCAGGATGGCATTGGTCGGCGGCTGCGCAGCGGTCATCATGCCCGCTATCAGGATCAGCGCGGCCGGAACGATCAGGTGGGCGGGCATCTTGTCTCCTCTGTCAGCCCGAACGCAGCAATTCTACGGCTGCGTCGCGCTCCATCAAGTAAAGCAACGTGCGCGCCGCCTGCCCGCGCTCGCCCTCAAGTCCGCCGTCGCGATCGACCAGCAGGCGGGCGTCG
>CAKTCN010000001.1 GCA_934539295.1 uncultured Allosphingosinicella sp. | reverse complement strand
GCGGAGCCACAGGCTCACCGAAGTTGAAGGTCAGACCACCCATGATCGAGTGCGAACGGAAACGACCCTCGGAGTCCGGACTACCAGCGATCGTCTGCGCTTCAAGACCATTGAGGTCCATGTTGAAGAAGCGATACTTGAGGTGCGCGTCCACGTTCGGAGTGATCGCCTGGCGAACGCCGGCGAGAACCTGCCACGCGAAACCGCTGTCCTTGTCGTCGACAACGCCCGGGAGCGACGGCGAACCGCCCACTTCGACCTCGGCCCAGCCGTAGCCAGCGCCGCCGCCGATGAAGCCCGAAACGCCTTCGTCGTCACCGAAGTCCAGCAGGGCGTTGCCCATCACGCTGAACACGCGCATGCCGCCGAAGGCAGCTGCGGTACGGCCGGCCGTGCCCGGGAAGCCCGGAACGCCAACGCCCGTTGCGGTGGTGATCGATTCAGCAGCCGCCTTCTTGTAGGCAGCTTCCGCCTCGAGGCGGAACGCACCCAGGTCGAAACCGGCGAAGATCGAGCCGTCATAGCCCGTGTCGGAATCGATGCTGATACCGTCCTCGATGGTGCCGAGGTCGATGTCGGTGTCTTCGACGATCATGGGACCGAAATCGAGGCCCACATACCCGGCGCCATCGCGCGCCACGGCAGGAGCAGCGAGAACGGTGGATGAAAGCGCCACTGCGATGGCAAGCTTCCGCATAAAACATCCCCTTTCTACTGGGTTTACTTGGAACGACCCAAACTCATTACGGCAATGAAAGTTTCGGCGCAAGCGCCGGAACCTCCGCACTGTTGCCCGGGCGCATCACTTTGATGAACAAGCGAAACGAAGCCCCGGTGCAGACGGTGCGGTAACGCCACCCCCATGGGTAGGTTGCACGCGGCCGCATTTTTTTCTTCAATGGATCATGCCGTGTGTCCTAAGTGCAACGATTATCTGGGTGATCGCGGCGCGGCCTTCTGCGTCGATTATCGTGCCGTTTGAAGGACTTGCGATCGCCGGCTGGCGGGCACCGACCACTTTCTCGCCGCCGATCCGGATTGAAGAGGCGGGAAGGCTGCCGTCGCTCCATCCGGCCCCGTTCCAGTGAATCCAAAGGCCTTGCGCCTGGTTCCACACCCTGGTTCCGGGCTTCGGCGCGATGAAGCGCCACCCGCCGTCCGTCCAGGCGGCAATCGCATCGGCCTGCCCCGCCCACTCGCCCGCGGCCCCCGCCCCTACGATCCAGCATGCCCCGACCGCCGGCGCCGCAGGCGGTGCCGCCGCTACCCCCTCCACGGCCGCGTGAAGCAGCGCGTCCACCCGCGCCAGCGCCTCGTTGTGGAACAACTCCTTCTGGGCCTGCCCGGCAAGTATGAAGGGCAGCGAGAAACGTGCACTCGCCTCGGTCATGATCGTCTCCATTTCAGTTCAAATATGTGCGCGCCGCCCGCGACAGGCCGGCGGCACCTGTCTGCGCCACTTCGATCTCCAGCGGCCCTGCCAGCGCGTCCCCCGCCGCGTAGAGGAATTTTGGCTCATGCAAATCGAAGGTGCGCACCTGCCCTCCGCCCCGCAGGCTCAGCAGGTAGGTCTCGCCATCCTCACCCAACGGGGTGTCGGCTCCATTCAGCCAGTCCCAACCGGCCCGGCTCCGTCGCACCCAGCTGATCGCCACCTCTCCGCCCGGCCCACGCACCGCCCGCAGGTGCACGGGCGAAGGCGGTCGCAGCCCGGCGCCATCCGCCCCGATGCGCGCCTCCACGCCGCCCGGCGCATCGGCACGCCCGAAGGCCCGCACCCGCACCTCCGTTCCCAGCGCCGCCGCCGGCAGTTCTATCGCTGCCACCGTTTCGCGCTCCAGCAGTGCAAAGGATTCGCCCGCCTGATGGTCGCCGCTCGCCCATTCGGTGCCTCGCCGCCCGCGCAGCAGGCGCGACAGTCGGAACCGCCTGCCCGCCACATGCTCGGCCACGCCGAACTGGATGAGCTCACGCCCCAGCACCGCCAGGTTCGCTCCTCTGGCCAGCGCCGCATCGGTGCAGGATTGCAGCCACATCTGCTCCCCCGTCAGTTCCACCTCGACCACATTGACCGCGTCGATGAGCGCGCCGCCGCCTAGGCCCAGCCGCGTCCTCGCCGCGCCGATCGTGGCCGGTGCGGCGCTGCTGCCCGCCGGTGCCCAGCTCGCCCCGTCGTCCAGGCTCAGCAACAGGCTCGCACTGCGCCACCCCTCGCCCGCGCCTGTCGTCAGCGCGAGCAGCCTCGGACCGCCCGCACCTGCCGCTTCCCCGATCGGCAGGTCGAACAGCATCAATTGCGTCGCACCGATCAGTTGGTCCGGCGCACCCAGCGCCCGCCCCCCGCTCGCCACCGGCACGACCGCAGAGCCCGGCGCGATCCGCACCAACTCCAACGCCACTTCCATCTCCTGCAGCGTCCAGCGCTCGACCCGCCACAATCCGGCCTGCCCCTCGATCCTGACGACTGCGCCAGGCCGCAATGCAGCATGCCGTGGCCCCAGCCGAAGCCGCGCCGTCACGCGGGCCGCCTGCACGCTCGCCAACCGCTGCTCGGCGACCTTCTTGGCCGCGCCCGCCTCCATCACGGCCGCCAGTGCAAAGCGCTCGCCCCGCGCGCCGGTCCCCAGCGACGCCCGCTGCAGCCCGCTCTGATAATCTCGCGCGGGGTCGTAATAAGCGATCGACACCTCGCCCGGCATCGCATCCGCGCCCTTGCGCAACAACTCCGCCGGCCCCGTCACGGCCTCGCCCGCAATGGTCGTTCCGGGCGCCGCCTCCCCGCCGATCCGCAGCCCGGCACCGTATTCCACGACCGGCAACGCCATGATCTCCACCATGTCCGCCACCGCGCCGCGCATGCTGTCGCCATGGGCGGCATAGCCGGACAGCGCCGGCGTACCCGCGTCCACCGCCCGCCCGCCCGTAAGCTCGGCCGCGATCTGCCCCACGCTCACCGGCCCATCCTCCGCCACGACCTCGAAGGTCAGCGATGGGATGCGATTGCCGTAATCGCCCAGTTCCATCGTCTCGAACACCGCATAGGCGATCCCGCGATAGGCAGGCGCGCGGTCGATCCCTTCCACCGATGCGATCAGCGGATCGGGCGCCTGGTCCTCGTCGCCCCGATACAGCCGAAATCCCGTCTGGCTCTTGAAGTCCCCCGCCGCACCGCGCAGCAGCTTTCCATCGGCCCAGATGCGCCGCACCTCGCCCACCCGCCTGCCGGACAGCGCCACTGCAAAGGATGCCGAATAGCTATACTCGACCGTCGTGGGCCGACCCTTGCCGCCCCCGCTCGCCGATCGCCGCTCCTGAAGCTCGGTCGACCAAATCACCGTGCCCGCCACGCGCATGGTCCCGAACAGCTTCGGGATCGCCGTACCGTAGGACGATGTCTGCACTGCAAGGTCGCCGATCCTCGGCCCGTGCCGCGGCTTGGGCGCAAAGATCGCCGCATCCGCCTGTTGCCCCAGCAGCGCACCGACCGCACCGCCCAGCGGGCCGCCCAATGCCGTTCCCACGGCCGTCAGCACCAGCGTCGCCATCACTTACTCTCCCGAACGCGGGGCAATGGCGAAGGCGCATCCGCCGTCGTCCGCCACACGCCCAGCACGGGCCATGGCGGGTCGCCTGGCCGCTCCACCACCAGCCCCAGTCCCGCATCGGCATGGACAAAGCCGCGTTCCGTCAGGATCGCCATGTGCAGCTGCATGCCGCCCGCCGACAGCACCATCACGTCGCCCGGCCGTGCCCAGCTGCGCGCAACCGGTGCAAAGCCGGCGAAGATCAGCTCGCGCTCCATGTCCTCCATCGCGCCCCCGCGCATCCGATAGTCGCTGCGCACCGTGGCGGGGTTGCGTCCGGTCGCGGCCACCACCGTGCCGACGCAGTCCAGCCCCACGCCCGGCTTGCGCCCCTGCGGGCGAAAACGCGTGCCGACGAGCGCGCGGGCGCGCTCGACCACTTCCTCACCTGTCATGTTGCTTGTCCTTTCAAACGCCTGGATAGCGCGTCAGCAGGTCGGTGCCGGGCAGGTGCGGCTCGCCGCGAAAGTTCGCGGCATTGGCGAACCGCGCGCAGCAGCTTTCCAGCCGCTTGTCGCAGCCTTCGGATATCTCCACGAGATCGCCCATGGCAGGCGCAAAGGCCGGCGCCTCGCGCAGCACGATCACCGCCTCGTCCGATCGCAGCACCGCGCTCGACAGCCCGCTATTCGCCCCACTCATCCAGCGCAGCCGCCCATAACCATAAGCGTCGCCGCCGGCAGCGCTCGCCACCTCGATTCGGTCCTCCCCGGGCACCGCCGCCACCCGCGTCAGCCGCGTGCGCAGGGCCATGTCGACCCGGCAGCGCCTGTCGCCCAGCATCGCCCTGCATTCGGGCGAAGTCTGCTCGGCCACTGCCTGCTCCAGCGCCGCCGCCGGTCCGCGCAGCTCAGCCTCGAAGCCCTGCCCACGCATCGACACCTCGCCGATCTCGCCGGTAGCAAGCGGGATCGTGCCGGCATCCGGCGCCTCCCAATCCACCATGAACAGGCGCACCGATGCGCCGTCCCAGCGCCCCGCCATCAGGTCGGCGCCCGTGATCGCTCGGCTGTTCAGCGCCCCGCTCACGTCCAGCGCGCCCGCCTCGAACCCGCTCGCCAGCGTCACCGCGCTCGGCAACATGCCCGGCGCCGCACGATAGCCGAGCCCCTCCACCTCCAGGTCGCGATCGTGGGTTGTGAATCCCATCACCACGCCGTCCCGCCGCTCCACGCGCCAGCAGAAGGCGGCCGTGGTCAGTTCGCCTTGAAGGAAGTCGCTCATCGTCAGGCCTCCCGCACCTCGATCAACGGCACGGACGGCACCTCGCCCGCCGCAAAGGTCGCCGCGCTCACCGCCAGCCGATCTTCCGCGAAGCGGACGGGCACGTCGAAGCCGAAGCTCGCCCGCACCTCGGCGTCGGCGGGAGGCGCTTCCACGAAGCGCACGATGCCCTTCGGCTCCAGCGCCCACCCGCTCACCCGTTCGACCCCGGCCACGAACACCCGCACGCTCCCCACTACCGGCCGCGTGATCCGCCGCGTCTGACCGCCATAATGCTTCACCAGTTCGAAGGCCGTGCGCACGCCGTCGCCGGTCCCGAGCACTTCCTGCTCGCCATGGTGATCGAACGGATCGCGAAAGCGAAATCCCACCGCCGCCCCGCGCCGCGCGCGAAAGAAGGCGGCCAGCTCCTTCAACTCCGCCTCGCCCCTTACGCCCGGTCCCGCATCGAACCGCATTCGCGCATCGGCCCAGTCGCTGTTCCTCTGCTCATGCCCGTTCGCGGTGGTCACCACCTGGGTCGAAAACGCCGTCTCCACGCTCGCCTCCCAGCCCAGCGCGATCGGAAACGCTATGTCGTCGAAAGCCTCCACCTCATCCTCCCCCGCATCGAACCAGGTGAAGCCGTCGCGCAGCACCTGCGGCAGCGCCCACACGAACGTCTCGGCGGCGCCGCTTCCCGCCGCCGCCTCCGCGATGTGCCGCCACTGCCGCTTGTCTTCCGCCCGCAGCACGAAGCCCGACAGATAATGCTGCCGCTCCGGCGGGTAGCCGAGCCGCGCCGCCGCCTCCGCTCGTCCCCGTGCGCTCGCGCCCAAGTTTCCGGCCGTCACCCAGTCATAATCTTCCAGTTGCAGCACATCGAAGGCCGGCGATGCCCAGCCGACCGGCACGTTCGCCCGCCGCGCCTCCGCTCCTTCCATTACCGTCGGCAGATAGACCAGCAGCAACGTCTCCGTGCCCGGCGCCTCCGCCTTCACTGCGGCGCAAAGGGCAGCCGTGGAGGCGGCAAGGCATGCCCCCGCCCTGTCCAGCGTCGTCCTCTGCGCCGCATCCAGGCTGCCGCGCACGTCGCCAATCGGCACCGGCGCGAACGCTGCCACCGCTGCCGCGTCGTGGATGCAGATCTGTCCATCGCTGTGCACCCACCACCATGGTTCCCCGACCTGGAACCGCAGGCTGAGGCCCGCATCGCGCGCGATCGCCGCAAACGCCCGCGCCACCGCCCGAAGATAGCCCATCGCCCCTTCATGCGCGGGCGAGAGCAAGGCCGACGGCGGCTCCCACCCGGTCAGCGCCGGTGCCCCGTCGATCGCTCTCTGCTTCCAGTCGCCCCAGCAATGCGCGTCCAGCAATTCGTAGGACAGCGACAGGATCAGCCCATAGCCGAGGGCGTCCGCCCGCTCCGCAAAGTCCCGGTGCCACGCCGCGCATGGTGCATTCAGCACGCCGCCCGCCAGGCTGACGTAGAACCCACCTCCCTGCGGCTCGAGCCGGAAATAATGGCTCATGCCGACATAATGGTTGATCGGCCCGCGATAGCCCAGCTGCAGGCAGTTCCTCAGCACGCGCGCGGGCGCCAGGTGATAATGGTCGTCATATCCGGTCGCGATGCGCAGCCTGTGCTCGGGCACCACCACCTCGCCGATCGACAGCACCGATCCCGATCCGTCGCAGCTTATGCCACTGAGCTCCGCCCATCCCTCCTGCGCCGCCGGCAGCGCGGCCGCACTTCCATCATAATCCGCGCCAGCCAGCGACACGAACATCCGGTCGATGTCGCCCGCCCAGACCGGATCGTCGCCGCTCCACCCGCCGGCCAGCGCGCCGAAATCGAGCACCAGCTGTGCATCCTCCGGCGTGCCTTGCGCATGGTTCCACAACCGCACGTACCAGCTGCGCGGCGCACCATCCGCATCCCGCCCCTCGATGGTCAGCGTCGGTCCGTTCACTTCATCCAGCGCCCGCACCCCGCCGCTCCGCCACCGGAACCGCAGCACGCAGCGCCTGAAATCCCGGCTCGTCGCGTAACGAAGCAGCGGATGATCCCACCGGTCCTCCGCTTCCCAGATCAGTCCCGCCAGGTCGCCCCGCGTATAGAATGTCGCATCCACCCGCAGCGCGTCAGGCGCGATGGTCACCACCGAAGCCATCATCGGCCGCGCGAAATCCACCGTCCAGAACCGCGGATCGAACCGTTTCACATGCCCAAACGCCTTCGCATCGCCCGGCGTCGCCAGCCAATGTGCCATATATCCGTTCCTTGATCTTGATGACCGCCCTCGGGGCGGCAGCTAGTCCACCCGCATCAGCGCCCGCTTCACCTCGCGCGCCACCTGCCGGCCCGACTGCGCCAGCGCCCGCGGCTCCGCCCCCGAAGGCGCATTGACGGAAATGCTCACCCGCACCTCGCGCGCGCCACCGCCTTCGCCGGATGCTTCCACCCGACCGCTCGACGTCGGCACGAACATCTCCGGCCCACGCTCGCCGACCAGATAGGCCCGCCCCGGCGTCACCGGTCCGCCGGTCGCCCGGCCCGGCAGCCCCAACAGCCCGCTCACCAGGGATGTCGCCATCTGCCCCATGCCCCCGCCGCCTGCCGCAGAACGCAACGCCCCCGCCGCAATCTCCCCCATCGCGGCCAGCGCATATCGCTTCAGATCCTCGAACCCGACCTTGCCGCTCCGCACCGCACGGCCTAGCGCATGTTCCAGTGCCGCCCCGGCCCGGTTCGCACTCGCCCCCATCGGCCCGTCCAGTTCTGCCCGCATCGCGCGCACATCCTGCGCAAAGGCTGCCGTGTCGGCCCGCACCCCGATCACCAGCCGCTCGATCTCTTCATCCATCGGGAAACATCTCCATCAATCGTGCCAGTTCCCCTCGCGACGGCACCGCCGCCTCGGCCGGCATCATCGCCCCCAGTACCGCCGCAAGCTCGGCCGGCGTTGCCGCCCAGAACTCCGCCGGCCGCCACCCGAGCAGCACGCCCGTCACACCAGCCAGCCGCATCGCCCCCTCCCCGAACCCCCGTTCGGGTCGAGCGGAGCCTGTCTCGATCGGTGTCGAGAGATCGCGAAACCCGCGCCCGTCCATCACCGTCCCTGCAGGATCTGCACGAGCAGCAGCTTCAGCACGGGGGTCGCCCTCGCCACCCCGCCCTCGACCAAAGCCGCGCCCACCGCCTCGCGCGTCACATGCGCCGGCCGCTCCCCGACGCAGTGCCAGAACAGGCCCGCCATCTCGGCCAGCTTCAGCCCGCCCCCGCTCGCCCGCTCAACCAGCGCGAACAGCGACCCCAGTTCCTCCTCCGCCGCCACCAGGGCCTCGAACGAAGGCCGCAACACCAGCATCTCGCCCCCCACGAGCAAGGCCGCCTCACCCCGCACCCCATTCGCCTGCGCCATTTCGCCCTCCCCAAGTTGATTTCGCCCAGAGACGCAGAGACGCAGAGACAAAAAAGGCGGGCATCGCCCGCCATCCTCAGCCAACAGATCCACGCCGCCTCAACAACAGCAACGCCCCTTCCGCGCCTCTGCGTCTCTGCGTCTCTGCGCGTCTTCCTAGCGCCTCCGCGCCTTCGCGTGATCAAACCTCAGACAGCCGCCACAGCGCCCGAACTCTCCAGGTTCAGCGCATAATTGCGCTCACCATTGTAATCGCCCGAATAATCGAGCCGCGTGACCAGGAACCGCCCGCGCAGCCGCTCGCCGCTCTCGAAGCTCAGCTCATATTCGTCCAGCGTGCCGGCCAGTGCATGGGCCTTCACCCGCGTCTCCGCCGCAGACCCGGTAAAGATCCCGCTCGCCGCCACCGACACGGACCGGACGCCCGCACCGGACAGAAGCTCGCGCCAGCCTCCGCTATCCTTGGACGTGACGTTCACGCCCTCCCCGTTCACCGACATTTGCGTGGTCCGCATCCCGGCCACCGTGGCAAAGGCGGGCGGCTGCGCGCCGTTGCCGACCTTCAGCAGGAACGCGCTTCCCTTTTCCGCAGGCATGAGTCATTCTCCCTCGATAAAAGATAAAGTTGGAAAGGATGCTGCCATGATCACCCTGATCGCTGCGGCCGCGCTTTCGGCCGCCGCTGTGCAGGCCGAGGCGATTGTCCAGCCGCGCAAGACCTATGCCGCCTGCCTCTCCGCCATCGTGAAGAAGAGCGAGCAGGACAAAGCCAGCAAGTCCGCCTTCGAAACCGCGCTCAAGGCCGGCTGCAAGACGGAGGAAGCGGCCTTCCGCAAGGCGGTGGTCGATTATGACGTAAAGGCGGGCGCCACTGCCGCCGCCGCCAACCAGGGCGCGCAGGCCCAGATCGACGATTATCTCGCCGAAACCCAGGCCCGCTACGAAGCGCCACAGGAATAAGGGCTGCCGCGCACCCCGTCCCCCGCGCGAAGGACGGAGGTGATCGCCTAGACCTTCAACATCCGCGCCCTGAACTCGGCCGCGGCGATCCAGCCGTCGCGCTCCCGCGCCGTTCGCGTGCGCAGGTGGCGCAGGCTGACCAGCTGCCACCCGTCGACCACGCCGCTCATCGCGCACAATTCTGTCTCGCAGGCCTGCGCTATCGCCTCCAGCCGCTCCGGTGCCTCGCCCCTGTCTCGCACCGCCGCTGCCATGCGCAGCTCACGCCCCGCACCGCTCTTGTGCCCCCAATCCGTCTCCGGCCCGCACTCCAGCACCACATATGGAAACGCGGCCTGGCCCGGCGCCGCATCGAACAGGCCGAACCCGCCGATCGCCGACAGGGCCTCCCGCGCTGCCGCCCGCAGCGCCGCAGCCGCGCCACTCACGGCCGCCACTCCCGCAGCGCTCCATCGCCGACCAGCCGCCGCATCAGCCCGCGCCCGCTCAGCGTCACCTGTCCGTCCTCCACGCTCACCCGCACTCCGGCTGGCACCTCCTGTCCGGCGAGATCCGCCACTCGCGCCCGGACCCGCCGCTCGGCGGTCTCCCGCATCTTGTCCTCAAGCCGTTCGAACATGACCGCCCCCGATCCGCATTTGCCGCCATGGCCGCCACAGCGCACTCACCGCCGCCGGCGGCGCCGTGCGCATTTCGCCCCGTTCCATGAACAGGTGCGCCGCCAGCCGCACGATCCCGTGCCGAAGCGCCTCCGGCAGTCCGCTCCACCCCGTCGTCAGCCCCGCCTGGTAGCTCACCCTGACCCGCCCGGCGCCGGTTCGTACCCAGCCCTGCCCGTCCGCATCGATGTCGATCGCATAGGCATCGACCGGGACCGCCACCGCGCTCCCATCCGGCCCTAACGCCTGCACCCCGCCGATCGCCGTCACCGGCCCGGCCGACAGCCGCATCCATCCCCCGCTGCTCGCCAGCCTCTCCTCATGCGTGCGCACCAGCAACGCCTGTCCCGTGAACCGCTCGCACAGTTCGGCCGCGGCGGCGAGGCACGCTCGAACCTCGCCATTCTCGTCGGTCGTGAACATCCGCAGATAGGCCTTCACCTCGTCCGCCGCCGCCTGCGGCAGCACCATCGCCTCCGCACTCAGCATCGCAGCCCTTCTTTCTCCATGTCGTTTCTCCCCGCAGCGGCCGCCCGGCCGCTAAGCCTCTCTAAAGTGGCGCATTGTGCAGCGCAGCAGACGTGCTAGTCTTGCGCATCGATTCGGGTTGGGGGACCAGAATGTCGGAACAGGAAGTGTCGGCTTTCGGCCAGCGTGCGGAGATCGAACTCGCCCTGGCGCAAGCGGCCGAGGACGAGGAAGTGCGCCGCACTCATTATATGGAGGCTGGGCGCTACCTGGACCTGTTCCATCGTGCCGGTCGCCACGACGGCGATCTCGGCTACGCCTGCTGACGGCTAGGGCTCAGCCCTTCTTTCTCCTGCGCCCCGCCGCATGCTCGCGCCGCGGCGCGAGCAAGAAGGCCAGCACCAGCACCACCACCGCCGGCACTGCATAGCCAAGTGCGACGCGCACCAGCGCCCGCTCCGTATTGCACCGGAACTGCACGAACGTGCCGCCGTCATAGGCCTGCTCGATCACCTTGGTCTCGACCGACCAGTTCAGGCAGCGCACACCCTCGCCTGCCTCGAACGCGCGCAGCCACGCATTCGCCTGCGCGCGGCCGGCAAGTATCGGGCTGTCCACGCGCACGTCGTGATGCGACCAGGCCGGGAACATCACGATGGTGCCGATCAACAAGGATGCGAGGAACGCCGCCATCGCCGCCGAACCCAATCTGCTCCTCGCCACTCTCACCCTCCTTGCGTGTCATCCCGCGCTTATGCGCCGCAGCATCAGGACTCAACCGTCTGGCCATCGCACCAGGGCGCTTAACATCCCCGTCCCGCGCGCCGCCTCGCCGCCGTCCGGCTCCGGCCAGTCGCCGCCATTCCACTGGCCGCCCGGGCCCAGATAGCCGACCACGCGCCGCCCCTCTGCATCCACCGCATCCGCCAGATACCAGATCGCACCCGGCTCCGGGTCCGGATTGTGCGCGTTGCACCATGCCAGATACAGGTCGGCCGCCGCTTCCTGGCCGTCGGCGAATATCACCACCTTCGACATCAGCCCGCTCCCTTCCTCCGCAGCATCCATGCGGTCAGCCGCGCCGCCTTGGCCTCGTCCCATCCGGGCTCGGCCGGGTCGATGATCGCCACCGCGCTGAACATCGCATGCGCATGCTCGACCACCGCGACCGACGTGCGCGCGCCGATGCGGCTGCGCACCGTACCGCTATTGGGTGCGTCGCCGTTGCTCGCCCCGCCTGTTCCGTCGACCACGATCCGGCTCACCGGCCCGAACACGCCGCGTGCCAGGTGGCGGCCGCCATAATCGCTGCCATCGCTGATCGATTGCGCGCTCGTGCCGGTGCCGACGGCGATGCGGGCGACGTTGCGTCCGCCCACCGCGCCGCGCTGCACCCGCCGGCTGTCCGCCGTGCCGATCCCGCCATAGCCGACCAGCGTTCGCGTCGCCGTGTCGGTCACCGGCATCAGCCAGTCGGCAAGCACCCAGATTTCCGACGCCGCGCTCCCGGTCGGAAACGGCACCGCCTCCAGGTTCAGGAAGTCGTCCGTCCCGTCGAACAGCAATCCGGGCCGCCCGCCAAAGCCGTTCGCCACCCACAGCGGCTTGGACGCGGACACCGGCTGGCTCATCACATGCCCGCCCGCCACGTCGGTCCAGGCCGTCACGTTCGATCCCGCCAGTTGCAGGCTTCCGATCCGCTCGGCATCCCACAGCGCCCTCAGCGCCGGGCCGACCCACTGTTCCGGCCGGCCGCCCATCCTCGCCAACGCGATCGAAAGCCCCAGCGCCAGCATCAGTAAAGCGCCACGATATCGGCCGCCGTCGTCCCGCTCGCCCGCACGAACACCGCCCGGAACGGCAGCACCGCCCCGTCGGCCACGTTGCGGAATGTCACGTCGCCGCCCTGCATCCCCGCCGCCACCACATTGCCGCCCGTTCCCACGAACAAGGCCTTGGGCACCACCGGCAGTGGGTTGACGTCATGCGCCACCACCCCCACCGCCCCACGCGCCGGCGCACTCACCGTATCGCCATGCGCAAAGAATTGATCGGACATCTTCCACCCCTAAAAACAAAGCCTCGAAGTCACCCCGGACTTGCTCCGGGGTGACTTCGAGACCGTCTAAAAACTAAGTCAAAGTACCACTTTGACTTACAGGGCGAACCGCATCAGCTTGATCGCCTCGCTATTCACCACCTGCCCGCCGACCCGCTTGGTCGCGTAGAAATGAACGAACGGCTTGTGCGTGTACGGATCGCGCAGGATCTGCGTCTCCGTCCGCTCGGCAATCAGATAGCCCGCCTTGAAGTTGCCGAACGCGATCGACAGCGACGCCGCCGCGATGTCCGGCATGTCCTCGGCCTCCACCACCGGATAGCCGAGCAAGGTATCCGGCTGCCCCGCCACCAGCCCCGGCTGCCACAGGAATGCGCCGTCGCTCGTCTTGAACTTCCTGATCACGCTCGCCGTCGCCGAATTCATCACGAACACCGCGCCCTGGCGATATGGCGGCCGCAGGCTCTGGACCAGGTCCACCAGCCGATCCTGCGGATTGGCCGCCGCAAACGCGCCCGCCGCACCCGAACTCACATATTGGAGCGTCCCGAACGGCCGCGCCGCATCGCCCTGCGCACTGGTCGGCTGCGACAGGAACCCCTTGGGCCGGCTCACCCCCGAACCGCTGACGAACGCCTGCCCTTCCGCCCGCGCGAACTCGTTGGCGATCTCGATGGCGAGCCACGCCTCGACGTCGAACGCCGCATCGTCCAGCATCGCCTGGGATGCTGCCGGATTGGCGTAAAGCTCCCCGAACGGCGGCGCGATCTCCAGGAAGTCGGGCGTCGCAGTCTCCGGCCGCCCCGCATCCTCCGACACCCAGCCCGACGGCGTGCCGCCCTTCGTCACCAGCTTGCGATACCCCGCCGACCCGACCTTCACCACCTGGGCGATCTGACGGATCGGCGAGATCGCCGTCAGCAACTTGTCGATCTCGCCGTCGATCTCGTCCGGCACCGCATAGCCGCCGGCCGTGTCGGTCACCCCCGACATGGCCTTCACCTCCAACCCGCTCTCGATCCCGCGCCGCAGATAGTCGTTCCCGAACGCACTCCCCTGCACGCCCGCACCCGCCAGCGCCGGCCGTCCCGCAGCCAGCACCCGGTCCTCGATCCGCCCCTTCAGCAAAGCCACCTCCTCACGCAGCGCTTCCACCTCGCTCCCCTGCTCCAGCGCCTCGAACGACGCCTCCAGGCCATTCGTCGTCACATCCGTCATGCTCACACTCCCGCTCACCAAAAGAAAAAGCCCCCGCTCCGCTGAGGAACGAGGGCTCGAAGCTGTTGCCATTTCACGCCAATCTGGCGGCATACACCCGCATCTGCTTGACACCGTGCGATCACGCAGGCCTACTCATTTGAATTATTGCCCTTTTGCGCGTCAGGTCCCCGCCATGTCTTCGTTTCTGCTCATCGTCTCGCTCGCGCTCGCTACGCCGGTCCCGGTCGCCCAGCAGGAAGCCGCGCCCGCAGGGGCCGAAAAGAAGATCTGCAAGAAGGAGATGCAGAGCGGCTCCCGTGTCAGCGGCAAGCGCGTCTGCCTGACCCAAGCCGAGTGGAAGCAACGCGCCGAAGAAGCTCAGCGCGCTCTGAACAGCCAGAATGGCGCTCGGGCAATCAAGTAAGGACCACCGCGGCTCAGTTTGCGATCGCATGCACCCGCGCCGCGGGTTGCATCGGCCGCGCTACCAGGCTCACCTCCACCAACTCCAATTCTCCGATCTCCCGTGGCGCCTGCCCTCGCGCCGTCCGCACGCGGTAGCCGAAGCTCAGGCCCGACACGTCTCCGCCGCGCAGCAGCGCCGCGGCCTGGGCGTCCATCACCCGCCCGATCACCCGCAGCCCGCGCCGGTCCTCGCGCAGATACTCGACCCGCCCGATCCGCCGCCGCCCGTCATGCTCCCACAATAGCGGCACCGCCGCGCCTCGCCGCAACGACCGCGCAAACGCCCCGCATCGCACCACGTCGCCGCCGCGATCCACGCGCCCGAACACGGCCGCATAGCCCGCGAACCTAACCGGACGCCGCGCCAAATCCTCGCTGGTCCCGCGCGAAGTCGGCGCGCGCAGCTGCCCGTCGCTCACCGCACCATCTCCAGCAGCCCAAGCCGAACGCTCATCCCCAGCACCACCAGCGCCAGCACGATCCGCACGCACCATGCGACCACCGCATTGCGCGCCGTCTTCTTGGCGTCGCGCCATGCCCGCAGCAGCTCGCGCAGTTCGTCCATGTCCCGCCGCGCCTCCGCCCCGTCCAGCCCCAGCCGCCCCAGCGCCCGCTCCGCGCCCGCGTCGCTCGCTTCCTCGGCCAGCGCCTTCAACGTCGCCACGCCCGCACCCTCGCCCTCGGCCTGCCGCAACAAGGCCGCCAACATCGCCACATCCGCCATGATCGCCTCCCACTATTTCACGCGACGGCGCGAAGCCGCGAAGAGAAGAGCTCGCGCAGAGACGCAGAGACGCGGAGAAACGAAAAACGCGGGCAAAGCCCGCCAATCGATCCTCCATTGCCACCACTCAAGCCACCCACCGCAGCCCCTCCGCGCCTCTGCGCCTCTGCGCGAACCCTAACCTTCTTCTTCGCGCCTTCGCGCCTTCGCGTGATCAGATCCTTCTCTCGAACCCCAGCATCTCGCGCTTCTCCGCGTCAGACAGGAACGCCGCCGCCCCCACCTGCCGCCAAAGCGCCTCGCGATCCTCGGCCAGCGCCGTCACCTGGTCCACATCGACCGCCAGCTTGAGCCCAGGCCACCACGCCGAAAGCCCCGCCGACAGCGCCCCCAATATCCGCTCGCACATCGGCAGCACCGTCAACCGCCAAAGCGCCCGGTTCGCCTCCCGATAATTGGCATAGGTCGCATCCCCCAGCAGTCCGATCAGCATCGGCGGCACCCCAAACGCCAGCGCGATCTCGCGCGCCGCCGCGGCCTTCAGCCCCACGAAGTCCATGTCGGCCGGCGTCATGCTCATCGCCTGCCATTTCAATCCGCCTTCCAGCAGCATCGGCCGCCCGGCATTGGCCGCCCCCTGGAACGTCAACTCCAATTCGTCGCGCAGCTTGGCATATTGCGCCTCGCTCAAGACACTCCCGTCGCCCGGATCGAACAGCAACGCCCCCGAAGGCCGCGCCGCATTGTCGAGCAAGGCCTTGTTCCACCGCGTCGCCGCATTGTGGATCGCCACCGCCCCTGCCGCCGCACCCAGGCACCCCAGTCCATAATGGTCGTCCAGCGGATGGGCCGAGCGCACATGCACTAGCCCCGGCCGTCCCATCCCGTCCCGCGCCGCGATCCGGCTCCTCGACGCACCCGCCTTGTAGACATAAGCGGCAGGCCACCCGCCCGCATCCGCCTCCACCTTCACCCGCTCCGGCCGCAGCGCGAACAATTCCCCGGCAACCCGTCGCCGCCGCAGATCAGCTGCACGAACGCATTGCCATGCAGCAGCAACTGCGTCGTCACCGTTTCGAGAAGCGCCGGCGTCACCAGGCCCGGCACCACCTCCCGCCGCTCTCCTCCGGAAACCGCCCTTTCCCGCTCTCTCGCGGAGGCTCCACTTCCCCGCTCGCTTCCGGACACTCCCCCTCCCCGCTCATCCTGAGGAGGGACTGAGCTTGTCGAAGGCCCGTCTCGAAGGACCAAAGCCCCGTCTCGAAGGGCCGAAGCCCCTCCGCCAAGGTCATAGACCACTGCTCCCGAACAGGCCTCCGCCACCATCCGCACCGCCCGCTGCGCCACGGGGTTGGAAAGATACGCCTCCCGAACCTGCGCCTCATATCCCCGCGGCACGTCCGCCGAGCCTGCGGACCACCCACGCAACAAAAAAGGCCGCGCCCCACCGGACGCGGCCTTACGACCGAACCATCTCATGATCTCACCCCTCGCTAGATCGCCCTATCCACTCTCCATTCTCAGAAGGGAGAACCGAGGATTGAGGCACGCCATCAAGAAATCTCGTCTCCGAAGCCGCGCAATTCGCTCTATTAAGAACCCGTTAGTCCTTCCGTATTAGCCCGGAACCATGGACGGAGAGCGCAATCTTAAGCCTGTTCCCACGCGTCGCCCGCGGGGTTCATCAATCTCGCGAGACAAGCCGACCGTCATCTGCTCCTACTGTCACAATCCATTCATGGCGAACACGGGCATGGTGACCGCAGGGTTCAGCCTGTGCCCGGCATGCGACGCACGAGACTAACCCACGGGTCAGCAGCACTATAAGGTTCGTGCAAATATGGGTGGCGCCGCCCGGACGCGGACTTCCGACCGGATGACCTTCAATATCACCTGTTAGGCCACTTCCCGCACGCCGCCCTAGGGCGCGCTGCCGACGGAAGCCTATTACGTCAGAAATCCAGCACCTAGACGCGCCGATCACCTGCACCCGGCTGTCGAACCAGCCGCGTCTTACCACTTCGCCGATCCGAAACATCGCTGCCCCCGCCCCGGCGCAATTCACCAGCGTGACTCGCTTGTGCCATAACAGCGTGACGCTGTCAATAGCATTATCCCATTTGGTTCGCGTCTGAGGCTGAGTGTTTGCGTCTAATTTTCGCCCGCAGGCGCCTTCCACGTCTTGGAAAAGGCGAAGACGCCCATAGTCGCCTGCCCGTCTCCGTCGCGTGCTGGCTTGAATTGCGCGCGCGATCGCAGGATCCGGCAGGTGGCGGCATCAAGCGGGCTCGAACCGCTCGAACTCTTGATAACGCACCCGGCAACGCGGCCCGCGGGCGAGATCAGCATTGCCACATCGACGCGCCCCTGCGCTCCGGTCTCCTGCGCCGCCGCGGGATAGTCCATGGGCGAGAACAGACGCTCAAGCGGCCTTCGTGGGACTGGCGGCGTAACCGCCACGATCGGCGCCGTGACGACGGGCGTATTGGGCACGGCCGGAGCCCCCAACAGCAGCAACGCGCCCGCGATAGTGGATAAACTCATGGCCACCCCCTTTAACCGCCGATGCTAGATCAGTCGTGGCGCCGACGCTAGCGCAATTCCACCGCGTCCCGGAACGGCAGCACCATGACCTGGCGGCCATATTCGTCGACCACGTCGATCCGCCCCGAAAGGTCGAGCGTGCCCGCCCGCACGTCTGCCATGATCAACGACCGCGCGCCCTGCAGCGCGAAGGCCCGCAGGTCCGCTTCGGCCATCTCGCAGCCTTCCTCGTCCAGCATCACCTCGCCGCCGGCAACCACATGGAAATGGTAACGCATGCCGTCCACCTCACACGAAAGCCCGTGAATAGAGCGCCTTAGCCACCCCGCCCCTGATCGCGCCATGAACCGTCCGGTCACTGCCGGTTCATCGCCGCCGCGCCTCGCACGGGCCCGGCTTCGCCGCTGCACGGCCTTTGGTCCGCCCCCGCAACCATGCTATGCCATCCGCCCGCCCTCGTGGAGCAGGCCATGGCAAGCATCGCGTTCTGGAAGGCACTTTATACGTCCGGCCGCGACGCCGCCGCGCTGGCCGAAACGCCCGACGGCTACCGGCTGGAAGGCAGTGCCATCTACCTCCTGGACGGTGAACCCGCCTCCATCCGCTACGCGCTCGACATCGCCCCCGACTGGTCGGCCACCACCGGCACGATCGACGGCTTCGTCGGCGCCCGGCCGATCAGCGTGCATATCGAACGCCATGGGCAGCGCTGGACGCTGAACGGCATGGCTCAGCCCGCGGTGGACGGCCTCGTCGATCTCGATTTCGGCTTCACGCCCGCGACCAACTACCCGCAACTGCGGCGCATGGCGCTGGACGTAGGGCAGACCGGCCGCATCACCGTCGCCTGGATCGACGTGAACGAAGCCACGCTGACCCCCTTGCCCCAGATCTACCGCCGCACTGCTGCCGACGCCTACGACTATGACTCGCCGCAGGGTCCCTATCGCGCCACGCTCCGCCTCGCCGCCAACGGCTTCGTCAGCCTTTATCCCGACCTGTGGGAGATGGAGGCCGGCCTGCCGCTATAGCAATCGCACCCGCGGCTGCGCCCGCGCATGGCCGATCATAACCTCGCTCATCGCCCACACCATGGCGTCGGCGCGATCGGGGCTGCGTCCCGGCCCTTGATAGGGTCCGCCCATCACCATGCCGGCCATCTCGTCCTCCAGTTCCGGGAAGCACCCGGCCAGCCGCGCCTTGCCCCGTTCGAACAGCAGCGACACGGGCTCCGCCCGCGCGCACTTGCCCTTGCCCGCATGCGCGCCGCGCACCGGCAGGGCGATGTCGGCGCTGCGCAGCACGGCTTCGACCATGTCCCCGCCCATATTCTTTTCCGCCACCACCAGGTCCGCGCGGTGCGCCTCGGCCGCGGCCGCCACCCGGCTCGCCCACCCTTCGGGCGACACGCCCGCGACGCTATGATCCCCGATCACATAGCCGACGCCGTCATGCCCCAGCCCCACGGCCACGATCCCGCAGGCATCGCCGCCGCTGCTTGCCGGCGGATCGACCCCGATCACCACCCGCGCATAGTCGCGCTCCACGTCGCCCGCCGGCTCGGCGGAGGCGCGGCTTCGCTCGATCAGGTCACGGCTCCACAGTGCGCCCTGGACCTCGTCGATCAACTCGCCGCCCAATTCCTGCCGCGCCAGCCGCGTCGCGCCATAATCCGCCTCCATCGCCGCCAGGAAGGCGGGCGGCAGTGTCACATTCTCCGCCGTCGTGCCGCGCGTCACCACCGCATCCTGCATCGCCGCCAGCCGCCGCATGATCGGCACCGGCCGCGGCGTGGTCGTGACCATCGTGCGCGGTGCCTCGCCCAGTCGCATGCCCATCTGCAGGTTGTTCCAAGTCTCCTCGGCATGCGACCATTTGGCGACCTCGTCGCACCAGGCATGATGATGCTGCGGCCCGCGCAGCCCGTCCGGATTCTCGGCCGAATGCACGAACGCCATGCTGCCGTTGGGCCAGGTCAGCCGCCCCAGGCTCGGCTCCCATTTCGGCCGCGGCCGCCCCCGCGCGCTGGCCAGGATGCCGCTCTCCCCTTCCACCATGACGCTACGGACCTCGTCGGCCGTCGCGCCCACCAGCGCGATCCGCACCGGCCTTCCCGGCACGGTGGCAAGGCGCAGCACCCATTCCGCCCCCGCCCGCGTCTTGCCGAAGCCGCGCCCCGCCTGGATCAGCCACACGCGCCAATTCCCCTCCGGCGGCCGCTGCGCCGGGTGCGCCCATGCCTCGAACGCCCGGTCCAGCTTTTCCAGGTCATCCACCGTCATGCTGGCGATCAGCCGCGTCCGCTCCTCGGCCGGCAGCGCGGCAAGCCTTTCCACCAACCCGCGCATGCCCGCCGGGCTCATGCTCATCATGCGGGGCATGGCACGTCCTCCCCGCCTTCATCCCCGTCCTTGTCGCCGCCATCATCCTCCAGCCCTAGCCGGCGCCGCACGCCGTCCAGCTTGCGCGCGATCCGCGACCGCACGCCCGCGACGTCCTCGTCCGGCCGCGCCTCGGCCGCCTGGTATCGCTCCGCCGCATCCTTGTGCTGCTTCAACAGCTGGAGCGCCAGGCGATCGCAATATTCGACAACCTTTTCCGTCACGCCGTCCCCGCGCCGCACTTCCTTGACCGTGCCGTCCAGCGCACGGCGCAGCAGCATCAGTTCCAGCCGCGCATAACCCTCGCTCAGCGCCTGGGCCCAGCCTGCGCGAAAGGCCGCATTGGCCTGCCGCTCGCGATAGACGGATCCCGTGTGCATCCCCACCTCCTGGCACGCTTTGCTGACGTTGCAGCTGTTCGCCAGCGCCTCCAGGAACGCCTGCCGCCGCGCCTCCGTCCATGCCGGCGCCCGCCGACTTGCCTTGCGCTTTCCTCTGCCCGTGGCTTTCCTCGCCATGTCCCGCCTCCCCAACAAAAAAAGGCGGCGCCTTTCGACACCGCCACCCACCCGCTCACGCGCGCGATCGCCTCCGCGACCACGAAGAAAGGGCGCCCCGGCACTGCCCGGACGCCCTTGATGTTTCTTCCCGATCCTGGTCCCTGTTACCCGATCAGCGCGACGCTGTCAAGCATTATGAACCCATCTGGATCAACGGCGGCTCCGCTTCAGTTCGCGCTCCAGGTCGACGCCCTGGGCTGCCCATTGCTCGGCCGTCTGGCACGACTTGCGCAGCATGCGGCTGCCGGTCGCCTCGGTGTTCATGCAATATTTGGTGGGCTTGGCCGCAGTGCCGGCCTGCGTCGCTGCCGCCGCGCTGGCCACGCCCAGGCTCTTGCCCTTCTCCGCAGCCTTCTCGGCCATCGCCGGGGTGGTCACGGCCATCGCCACGACCACGGCCGCGGCGGAAATCCAGCTCTTGCGCATCATCTCACTCCCTCGATCGCGACGTGCCCGATGCCCGTCGTTGATGGAGCTGTTATAGATCCGCAATACAGCCGCCGCGACGCGCCTTCGACCAAGGCATCGCCCTTTTCGACGAATGTGCAGGCCGCCTTTGCCGGTCGGCAGACCGCCGAACGGCGGCCCTTTTCGCGCCTTCACCCGCGCCGGGCGCAGACGCTTTCGTCGCGTATCACACCGGCACGCATCTCCTCGATCACGCGCAGCGCGCCCATCGTGGATTCGAGCGGGGCGTCGAGCCCGATCCGGACCGCCACCCCCGACAATATCGTCTCCGCGTCATCGAACGCCTTGCACAAGGTCGCGCCCATTTCCGGCCGGTCGGTGGCGAGCCGCCGGAACACGGCCATCATCACCGCCTGCAGCGCGACCACTTCGGCCCGGATGACCACGGCTTCTTCATCGGAGATCATGACAAAGGCAACGAAGAACCTCGCGCCGGGTTGCCCTTGCCGCTTACAAGCGCCGGATCAGCCGCGCCGCGACCGCCACCCATGGCGGATCGCTCACCACCGTCTGCCGCCCGCCCGCGCCCAGCGGCAGCACCTGCAGCTTGCCGCCCTCGCGCCCGATCAGCCGCCCGAACAGGAACCGGCCCGCCGGACGCGGCACCAGCACGTCCCGGTTCATCGCCTTGCCGAACGCCTCCGGCCCCAGCCGGTCCAGCCAGATCTCGTCGCCGCTGCGATAATCGCCGATCCCGCTCTCGACCGTCACCGCCACCAGCCCCGGCTCGGCCTGGGGCGGCAGCACCACCGCCTCGCGCCGCGGCGCCCTGGCCCCGTCCGCGCCCAGCAGCGCCGCCACGGGAACGTCCGACCGTTCGGGCAGCGTCACCAGGTCCGCCGCCTCCACGCCCAGCGCCTTGGCGATACGGTTCAGCCAGCCGACCGACACGGTGCGCGTGCCCATCTCCAGCCGTCCCACCGTCTGCGGCGTGGTCGGCGGCACGCAGCGGTCGGCGACGTCCTGCAACGTCATCTTCTTGGCCCGCCGCACCTCGCGAATTCGCGTGATCATCCTGTCATCCCCATCGTGCGTCGCCCGCATCGCCGCGCCGCGCAGCCACCAGGTAAAACCAAACCGGTTAAACGACTTTCCTACAACAAATCCAAAATGGCAAGCCCCGGCTTCAACGATTCACTTCAGGAGCCTTGCCATGCCGAACCGCCTCATCACCGAACGCGCCCTGCCCGACGCCGCGCCTCCGCCCCGCGGACGGCGCCCCGCGCGCACGGTCACCGTCAACCTCGCCGAATCGCCCCTGGGCTGGCTCAAGGCCCGCGGCCTCGTCACCGATCGCCAGTTCCTTGCCGGCGAACAGCTGCGCGACGATTGGGAACGTGCCCAGCTCGCCCCGTCCGTCACCATGCGCTGGACCGCGGCGCCATCGGCCGGGCGCTCCGGCACGGGCGATGCGATCGCCGATCTCACCCACGGGCAGCTCGCCGCCCGCCGCCGCTTCGACGAAGCCGTCGCCGCCGCCGGCCCCGGCCTGTCCGACATCCTGTGGCGCATCGTCTGCGCGGGCGAAGGCATGCGCGATGCCGAGCAGGCGCTCGGCTGGCCCGCCCGCGCCGGCCGCCTCGTCCTCACCCTCGCGCTCGACCGCCTCGCCGACCATTACCGCATCCGCTGACGCATCCCCCTTCCGCTTGCGGGAGGGGCTAGGGGTGCGGCGCGCAAGGGCGTCCAAAATCCAGTCACCCCTCCCCAAAACCGTTCGGACTGAGCCTGTCGACGTCCGCCCCTTTAGCAGCCGCCTCCTCTTGAACCTGAAGGCGCACTGCGACGTTATACCCCCGGAAGGATCGCACGTTGCCCAAGCCGCCTCGCCCCCTGCTCGCCCTCGCCGCGCTCGCGGCCCTCGCCGGCTGCACCACCGCCACCCCCTACCAAGCCTTCGCGCCCGGCCGCGGCGGCTATGCCGAACGCCAGCTCGGCAACAACAGCTACCGCGTGGTCTTCTCGGGCAATGCCGCCACGTCGGCCGAGGCGGTCGGCAACGGCCTCCTGCGCCGCGCCGCCGAACTCACCCGCGACCAGGGCGCCACCTGGTTCCGCGTCTCGCAGCAGGCGACGGAGGGCGAGGTGCGCGAGATCGACACCCGCCTTGGGCGCGTCCGCGTCTCCCGCGGCGCCGGCTATGGCAGCTGGCGCAATTACGGCAGCTTCTACACCGCGTCGGGGCTCGGCTTCATCCCCGCCCTCTTCCGCCGCGCCCGCGGCCGCGAAGCCCTGGAAGCCAGCGCCATTATCGAAATCGGCCGGGGCGAAGTGCCCTCCGGCGAAGGCGTCTTCACGGCGAGCGAAGTCCTCGCCCGCCTGCGCTAAACCCAACCCGTCCGTCTCGAGCGAAGCCTGTCCCGAGCATCGTCGAGGGTTCGAGAAACCAGGCTCAGGCCTTCGCCCCCACCAACCCCAGCCGCCCCCGCGCCATCCAGCGCCACAGCATCAGCACCGACACCACCGCCAGCCCCGTCGCCAGGCCCAGCCAGATGCCGACGCCGCCCATCCCGGCTTCGAACGCCAGCCACCAGCCGACGCCGATCCCGACCACCCAGTAACCGAATGCGGCGAATATCATCGGCAGCGTCGTGTCGTGCAGCCCGCGCAGCATGCCCGCGCCCACCGCCTGCGCCCCGTCCACCACCTGGAACAAGGCCGCGACCATCAGGAAACTGACCGCCAGCGCCATGACCGGCCGGTTCTCCGGCACCGCCGGATCGAGGAACAGGCCGACCAGCAGGTCCGGCATCGCCACCATCACGATGCCCGTCAGTGCCATGAATCCGGTGCCGAGCGCGAACGCAGTCCACCCGGCCCGCGCGATCCCCGCCGGATCGCCGCGCCCTGCCGCCAGCCCGACCCGCACCGTCGCCGCCTGGCTCAGCCCCAACGGCACCATGAAGGTCAGCGCCGCCAGTTGCAGCGCCACCGCATGTGCGGCCAGCGCCGCCGTCCCGAACCACCCCATCAGGAACACCGCCGCATTGAACACGGTGACTTCCAATGCCAGCGTCACCGCGATCGGCAGGCCGAGCTTCCACACGTCAGCGAAGCGCTTCCAGTCCGGCCGCCAGAAATGGCCGAACAGCCGGTATCGCCGGAACCTCCTGTCTCGCACCACGACCGCGGCCAGACCCAGAAACATCAGCGCGTTGGTGAGCGCGCTGCCGATCCCCGCCCCCGACAGCCCCAGCTGCGGCAGGCCCAGCCGCCCGAAGATCAGCCCGTAATTGACCACCGCGTTGAAGATCACCGCCGCCGCGCCGATCGCCAGCACCCATTGCGCCCGCTCCAGCCCCGACACGAACGATCGCAGCACCACGAACCACAGGAACGGCAGCAGGCCCCATTGCACCGCCCGCACGAACTTGGCCGCCTCGCGCGCGAGGTTCCGGTCCTGCCCCAGCAGCACCAGCAATTGCTCGGCATGCCAAAGCACGGCCCAGCCGATCAGCGACACGATCACCGCCGCCCACATCGCCTGCCGCACGGTCCTGCGCACGTCGCGCACGCTCGACGCCCTGCGCCCGATCTCGCGCGCGATCATCGGCGCGGTCGCGGTCATCAGGCCCATGCCGAAGATCAGGAACGGGGTGAAGATGTTGACGCCCAAGGTGCCCGCCGCCAGCGTCGACGCGCCCACCCAGCCGAGCAGCACCACGTCCGTCGCATGGATCAACGCCTGCGCCAGGTTGGTCAGCACCAGCGGATAGGACAGCCGAACCGTCGCCCGCGCCTCCTCGGCCCACGCGGCCCGCTCCGTCCCCGACACGATCATTCTCCCTGAAGGCCGGCCGGACTACAGGCCCATGTCCAACAAGTCGACCCTCCGCTCCTCCCGCTCCCACTTCCTCAAAAAGCCGTTCGTTTCGAGCGAAGTCGAGAAACAATCCGCACGCACGTGAAAAGAGCGCCGTCCCCTTCGGAACGACGCCCTTCCACCTCCGCGGTGCGGTTCGGCCGTGCCGTGAGGCGCCTTGCGAGGGAGGAAGGCGCTTCGGCAGGCCGGAGCCGTGTCCGGCGGGATTAAGCGGCTGGCGATACGGTCAAAGCCACCGAGCCGCTGTAGGTGCCGGCCTCGAGCACCGCGCCGGCGTCGGCCGTGGTGCCGGCCGAGATGGCGAGCGTGATGTTGTTGGCCGACGCGGCCAGGCGGTCGCCGACGGCGCCGGTGGTCGCATTGGCGTTGCTGGACAGGTTGGACAGGCTGGTCGAACCGCCGCCCGCCTTGGTGGCCGACATGGTGGCGGTGTAATGGACGGTGTTGGTGTAGCCCGAAGCCGGCGTCGTCACGGCGGCGTTCACCAGCGGCGAAGCCTTGACCGACAGGTTCGGGTTGGCACCGGTGCAGCGCACGGTGAACTGGCGGGTGAGGCCGCCGCTATTGCCGGCGAAGGTGCCCTCGATCGTGCCGTTGGCATTGGCAAGCTCGCCCAGCGCGATCGTGCCGGAGATCGGCGTGATCGCCGCGCACTTGGCGGCCACGGTGCCGTTGACCTGCACGGTGCCCGAAGCCTGCGCAAAGGCGGGCTGGGCCGAAACCAGCGTGGCGGCGGCGGCAATGGCGGCGAGAGCGATCTTCTTCATGGTTCAGTTTCCCCGTTCCGGGCCAGGCGGGCCCCGTTGCGTTGAAACCGATATGCCGCCGCCGACTGAGTCGCCCCATTGCGCGAACGGCGAAAACGAGCGCTAACCCCCGCACAACATAGCTATATCCAAGGTTAGCGGGGAGCCCCCGCCGCGTGCGCCTCTGCCGCCGTCCTCACCGCCAGCCAGAGCTGCCGCTCCCCCTCCGCATCCGCAACCGCGCGGTGGGCCGGCGCCGCAGCCGGCGACTCGCGGTCGATCGCGCCGACCAGGCTGCTGACCGCCTCCTCCAGCCCGCCGTGGGGAAAGGCAGGGCCAAGCAGCGCCGCCGCCGCTTCGCGCACGGCATCGTCGCTGTCGCGCAGCCGCAGGCTGTGGCGCGGCAGCCCGGCCGCGCGCAGCAGGCGGCTCAGCCACTTGCCGTCCCACGACGGCGCACTCGCGACCAGATCGTGGCCGTGCAGCTGCTCCACCATGCGGGCCGCCACCTCGCCATGCGGCACGCCGTCGCGCTCCAGCATTGCACGGCTGATCCGGTGGATCGCCTCGGCCCGCGGATCCCAGTCGGTCCAGTCGGGCGCGGGGCGGATCAGATGCCCTTCCGACCGGCCGTCCTCGAACACCCATCCGACCTCGATCGGATATCCTTCCTTGGCGAGAGACGAGGCTTCGAGGTCGAGGAATACCAGCATGGCGGCACAACGGCGCGTGCCTCAATAAGGCTGCATTACCCGACACGGCCACGGGCTAGGCGGCAACCGCGCTCCGCTCCGGCGTGGCGGCCCGGGCATGGCGAACCGCCCAGTCCAGCGCGTGGTCGGCCACTTCCTCCCACCCGGCATCGAGGCAGGTCCAGTGCGACCGTTCCTCATAGACCTTGAGCTCGGTCGCGGACGGGGCACGCCGCTGCTTGCGGTAGATGGCCCGCGTCATGGACGCGTCGGCGATCAGGTCCTTGCCCCCGCCGATCAGCAGCAGCGGCGCGCGGTCCGGATTGTCCCACCTGATCTTCATCGGGCGCACCACTCCGTTCCAATAGACGCGGCCGGCGGTCGGCACGATGTAGCGGTCGTAAAGCGCATCGCTCTCCCCCGCCGGCGCGGTCTGCGCGAAGCGGGTGCGGAAGAAGCGCCGCGACATGGTCTTGAGCTTGCGCCAGCTGAACGGGTCGCCGAACACCGGCAGCGCCGACACGATCGCATGCGGCCCGAGCGGAACGCCCGGCGTCGGTGCCGGGTCGATCGCAACCCCTGCGACGCCGAGCCCGCGGTCGAGCAGATGCTGCACGATCACGCCGCCTAGCGAATGGCCGATCAGGATCGGCTGTTCGGGCAGGTCGCGGATGATGCGCGCATAATGGTTCACGATCTCGCGCTGGCCGATGCGGGCGAGCGCGGGATCGGGCCGCTGGCGAAGCTCCGCCGGGGTCCGGTCGTCGAGCGGCCAGTCCGGTGCGATCACCATATGACCCGTTGCCTCATATCGTGCCTTGAAACCCTCCCAGCTGCGTGCATTCAGCCACGCACCGTGGATCAGCATGATCGTCTTGGACATCCTTGCCTCCATTCATGGATGCTGCGGGACGAGCGCCCTTATACACGATCTACGGCCCGAGCCGAAGACCCGTCGCTGGCGGTTGGGATCGCGGCACACCATATCGCGGCGGCAAGGTGGATGGCGGATGACGAACGGGAATGAAGGGGTGACGGGCGGACGGATCGACGAGGCGCAGATCGGTGCGCTCGTGGAGCGCTTCTATGCCAGGGTCCGGCTGGATCCCATGATCGGCCCGGTCTTCCTGAACGCGATCGACGACTGGCCGACCCATCTCGAACGGCTGAAATCCTTCTGGTCTTCGGTGCTGCTCGGCACCGGTAGCTACAAGGGGCAGCCGCTGGCCGTGCACCTGCGCCATGCCGATCGGATCGATCGCGCCGCCTTCTCGCGCTGGCTCGAAATGTGGGGCGAAACCGCCGATGAAGTCGTCGGCAGGGAGGCGGCCGCCGTGCTGCGCGAGAAAGCGGCCCGCATCGCCGACAGCCTGCACATGGGCATCCAGTTCGCCCGCGATTCCGGCATCGTGCCGCGCCGCCTGTCCCCGCAGGACGCAAGCTAGATCCCCTCGCCAGGCCGCGCGATCTTCACCCCGGGCGCCCGCCGCGCTATCGATTGCCGGGCGAGGTCAATCGTCATGGAGATCGGATGCACTGGAAGTTCTTGGCGATCGGGCTGGCCCTCGCCGCGGGCGAGGCGAAGGCCAAGCAGGCCATCCTGTTCGATGGGCGGCAGGTCGCATCGGTCGTTCATGAAGATGATCCCACCATCCGCTTGTCCGCCGAATTGCTGGGGCGCGATCTCCATGCCCTGACCGGCAAGGCCGTTCGGGTCTCATCGGACCTTGGCGGGTGCGACCGGCTTTGCGTGGTGGTGGGACGGCACGATTCCCCGATCGCCGCTGCAGTGGCGCGCGAGGCGGGGATCGACCTTTCCACCCTTCGCGACCAGTGGGAGCGCTACGAGCGGGTGGTGGTGGCGTCGCGGCGGCGGCCGGGCCTCTCCTATCTGCTCATCGCCGGTTCGGACCGCCGCGGCACCGTATGGGGCGTGATCGACCTCACACGCGAACTGGGCGTATCCGCCTGGGAATGGTGGGCCGACGTCGCGCCGCGAAAGGTGAGCCGCCTCGCCGTCGACGGCGCACGCAGGGACGCGCCTTCCCCGTCGGTCCAATATCGCGGGATATTCCTCAACGACGAGGATTGGGGGCTGCAGCCCTGGGCGGCGAAGACGTTCGAGCCGGACGTGGCCGATATCGGACCCAGGACCTACGGGCGCATCTTCGAGCTGATGTGGCGCCTCAAGGCCAATCTGATCTGGCCGGCGATGCACGACAGCACCCGGCCCTTCTACCAGGTGCCGGGCAATGCCGAGGCGGCAAAGGCCTATGATATCGTGGTCGGCACCTCTCATGCCGAACCCATGATGCGCAACAATGTGCGCGAATGGGACGATGATGCCCGGGGCGAGTTCAATTTCTTCACCAATCGCCAGGCGCTCGTCGATTACTGGCGCGAGCGGGCGGAGGAAGTGAAAGCCTATGAGAACATCTATACGATCGGGCTGAGGGGCAAGCACGATTCCGGCATGGAGGGCGCCGCCACGCCCGAAGCGGCGCGCGAGGCGCTGGGCGAGGTCATGGCGATCCAGCGCGACCTGCTCGCCCGAGCGCAGGGCAAGCCGGCCGATCGGGTGCCGCAGGCACTGACGCTCTACAAGGAGGTGCTGGACATATACGGCACCGGCCTCAAGGTGCCGGACGACGTGACGCTCGTCTGGCCGGAGGACAATTACGGCTATATCAGCCAGCTTCCGACCCCGAGTGAACAGGCGCGCAGCGGCGGCGGCGGCGTTTATTACCACGTTTCCTATTGGGGCAGGCCGCACGATTATCTGTGGCTCGGCACCACCCATCCTGCGCTCGTCCGCGAGCAGATGGACCGTGCCTGGCAGATGGGAGCGCGGCGGATCTGGGTGGTGAATGTCGGCGACATCAAGCCGGCCGAATATCTCAGCCAATATTTCCTCGACCTCGCCTTCGACCAGCGCGGCTTTGCACAGACACCGCGCGCGCATCTGGAAGGCTGGGCGGCGCGGCAGTTCGGCGCCGCCGACGCTGCGGAGGTCGCGGACCTCATGACCGCCTATTACGACCTCGCCTGGGAAAGACGGCCCGAATTCATGGGCTTCAGCACCGTCGAGCCGACCAGCCCGATCCGGATCGGCGACTATGTCCGGTCGGGCGGGAACGAGGCGCAGGCGCGGATCGCGCGCTATGCCGACCTGCAGGCACGCGCCGAGGCATTGGCCGCGCGCATGCCCGCCGACCGCAAGGACGCCTTCTTCCAGCTTGTCCTCTATCCGGTGCGCGGCGCGTCCAAGATCAACGAACGCAACCTGAAGCTCGACCTTGCCGCGCTCCATGCGCGCCAGGGCCGCGCCAACGTCAACGCCTATGCCGACCAGGCACGTGCCGCCCATGCGACGATCGTCGCCGACACCGCCGCCTATAACGAACAGGGCGGCGGCAAATGGCGGGGCATGATGGACATGGCCCCGCGCCGCCTGCCGGTCTTTGCCGAGCCCGCTTATCCGAAGATGCAGCTGCCCGCAGGCGGCGCCTGCACGGCCGACGCGTCGGACCTGCTGTTCGTGACCGGCCGACCCGCCACCCACTGGCTGACGGTTCATAGCGGCGGAACAGCGGCCGACTGGTCGATCAGCGGGCAGAAGGGTCTCAGGCTCGGCGCCATCAGCGGGCGGCTCGATGCCGGCAACGGGTTCGAGCAGCGCGTGCGGGTGGACTATGAAGGACGCGGGCCGATCGACGGCGGCACGCTCAGCTGCGGCCCGCGCCCGATCAAGGTGACGACAAGGCTGCTGCCGGCAGGCGCGCCGGTCAACCGGATCATCTCGCTGGCCGCAGATGCGGCAGAAGGCGATCGTGCCGATTGGGAGCTTGTTCCCGGCCTCGGCTCGCGCGGCACGGCTTTACGCTCCCGCCTCACCCTTCCCTCGCGTGAGCCGGCCGAGCCGGGCGCCGCCATCGCCTTCCGCTTCAACACGGGCGCCGAAGCCGATGCCGAGCTTCGGGTGGTGACCCTGCCCGTTCATCCGCTCACGTCGGAGACGCGGCAGCGCATCGCGGTTCAGGTCGACGACGGCCCGCTCCAGCTACTCGACTACGAGACGCATGGCCGCAGCGACGAGTGGAAGCGCAACGTCCTGTCCAACAGCGCGGTGCGCGTCATCCGCCTGCCGGTCCTCGCGGCGGGCGCGCACGTCGTCCGCATCCATGCGCTGGACCCGGGTATCCTGCTCGACCGCATCGACGTGCGGCTGGACGGCGCGCCCGATTATTACGGCGCGCCGCCGGTTTCCTGAGCCAGCATCTGCGGAGACAACTCCGCTGCGCTGTGGCCTGCTCCACCCGGGTGGTATTGCAGGCGGGAAGGACGCGATGCCCCTCAGTAAGTGTCGAACACGACCAGGGTCACGCCCTGGCGCGGCACCACCACGTCGACGCTGGCACGGCCGCCATGGACGGATACGGACCGGCTCGGTTCCGACAGCAGGCGCGATGCATTTTCCAGCATCGCATATTGCTTGTCGTCGGGTGACTGGGGCGAGCCCATGGCCTGCCAGGCGGTGTAGGCATTGGCGTGGGTCTTGTCGACACGCCACTCGACGATGCGGCGGATGCGGGTCGCGTCCAGCCCGGCGACGTTCAGCGTCACCTGCGCGTCGGGGCCGGGCAGGTCGTCGTCATGGTAATTCCACACCAGCACCTGGACCTTGCCGTCCGGCGTCCTGGTGGCGATGGTGCCGACGTCCGGCCGGCCGCCGACGCCCTTGGCCGTGATCTCGTCCAGCGGGATCTGGCCGCTGCTGCGCGCGGGAATGCGCGTCTCGCCCATCCTGGCGAACAGGCGGAATACGTTCAGCACCGGCAGGTCGATGCCGTTGCTGGCAAGCTGGCGGTAGCCGGCGAAATAGGGCTGGTCCTCGAACGTGAAGGCCCAAGTCAGCACGCCTTCCAGATTGACCTTGTGCCGGTCGGCCAGCTCCCAGATGCGCGCGAAGCTCGCGGCGGTGTAGCTCGAATACATGGTGCCGTTGCGATAGCCGTTCTGCGGGCCCGGGCAGGCGGCGCAGCCTTCGGGATCGCTTTCGCCGATCACGATCGGCTTGTCGGCAAGCTCCGGAACGGCGGCGATCTTGGCGAAGCCGTCCGACACGACGTTGAGGTGGGTGGAAATGCCCATGCGGACATGGCCGTCCACGAAACGCGGCTGCCCCTTGGCATGGAAGGCGAGGAAGTCGGTCGGGGTGCCCTTCTGCCCCGTCACATGGTTGGTGCCGCGCGCGACATGGGCCAGGAACGCGTCCATCCACTTGCCGCCGGCACCCGCCGAGTCAGGCCCGCCCACCCGCGCGGTCGGCAGTGCCCGGCGCACGGCGTCGATGGCATAGTCGTGGAGCTTGTTGAACTCCTCCTGCGTGCCGCGCCAGTAGGAGCGGCCATTGGGCTCGTTCCAAACCTCGAAATACCAGCTCTCGACCTCCTCGCGGCCGTAGCGTTCCACATTGTGCTTGGTCCACTGGTAGATGAGCTCGGCCCATCTGGCATAATCCTTGGGCGGCGCGTTCCAGCGGCCCTCGATCAGATTATAGGGGAAGCCCGGCCGCCAATTGTGGCGATATTGCTCGCTTTCCGGCGCCGACGACATCGGTTCGGGCATAAAGCCGAGTTGCAAATAGGGCCGGACGCCGCGGGCCAGGTAGCTGTCGATCATCATGTCGACCAGCATCCAGTTGTAGACCGGGTTCCCGTCCTTGTCCTCGGTATAGACGTTGGTGCTGCCCCATTTGAAGGCCGCGGTGCCGTCGCCGTTGTTGAGCAGGTTGTGGGCGCGGAAATAGACCTGCTTGGGCTTGAGGTCGCCCAGGCCCTTCATCAGCTTCTGCCCGTCCTTCATGGTCGCATAATTGGGCTCGTCCGCGCCGAAGAAGCGCCACACGGGCTTCAACGTGCCTTGCGTTTTCCCTGCATCGACATCGATCGTGACGGGAAGTGCCTGCTGCGGCGCTGCGACCGGTGCCGGATCGGCCGGCGCCTGGGCCTGCGCCTGCGCCGGCTGCGCCAGGATCGCGCCGGCCAGCAACGCGCCGCGCAGCATAGGGCCGAACCTGTGTGTCTTCATTGTATGTTCCCCCCAGAAATATCGTGCGAACGGATGGTGCGTCACCGCGCGGTCAGACGGACGACGGCGTCGGGCAACCCCGCGGCACGGATGCGCAGGGTGATCGGCCCGCGCCTGCCCGGGACGCCGCGGATGATGGCGAGCGCCCGCCCGTTGAACAGCTTGCGCTCGGGCGACGGGAAGGCGGTGAAGTCGGTCGGATCGCCATTGTCGGTAGCGGCGATCTCCCCTGCCCCATCGATCGAGAAGGCGAGGCTGCGGTCGTCCGCCGGGACATGGTTGCCGTCCGCGTCACGCAATTCCACCCTGACAAAGGACAGGTCCTTGCCGTCGGCGGCGATCGCACTCCGGTCGGCCGATGCGTCGATGCGGACAGCGGCGCCTGCGGTCTGCACGCTTTGCTCGGCCCAGGGCTTACCCTCCTTGTAGGCCACTACCTTGACCTCGCCGGGCTCGTACCGCGCATAATCCCAGCGGAAGCGATATTGGTGAGGTAGCTTCTTCTGGCGGCCCTGCGACTTGCCGTTGATGAACAATTCCGCCTCGTCCGCCGAGCTGAAGGCGTGAACGGGCGTGAACTGGCCCTCCCGTCCGGGGAATGTCCAGTGCGGCACGATGTGGACGAAGCGCTCGTCCGGCTTCCAGCGTGCCTTGTAGAGCCAGTAGCGATCCTTCGGGAAACCGGCGAGATCGACGATCCCGAAATAGGAGCTGCGCACTTCATAGAAAGGCGCCGGCTCGCCCAGATAATCGAAGCCCGTCCACACGAACTCGCCCGCGACGAAGGGGTTCTGGTCCTGCGCGGCCCAGGTGCGGTCGGCCGATCCGCCGAAGTCGCTGGAAAAGATCTCATAGGCGCTGACCTGTCGCGTGTCCCAGTCCGCACCAGCGCCGGGGCGGACGGGATTGCTGACACCGCCCGGGACCGGAAACTGGTATTCGCCGCGGCTGCTGTAGGCGGCGGCGCTTTCCGAACTGAATATAATCTTGTCCGGGTGCCTGGCACGGAACATCGGAAAGGTCGGTGCGCGGGTGCGCACGCCCGCACCCTGATAATTGAGGCCGACCGCGTCGAATTCGGCCGCATAGGCGGAATCCGGCCGCGCCGTGTTCATCGCGGCGAACACGGGGCGATCATCCTCTTCATGCGCGATCCCCACCAGCCTGCGGGCGATCTCCACCCCCTCCGTGTCGCGATTCTGTTCGGGCACTTCGTTGCCGACGCTCCACAGGATCACCGACGGGTGGTTGCGGTCGCGCTGCATCATGGAACGCAGATCCTGTTCGGCCCAGTCGTCGAAGATCAGGTGGAAATCCAGCGGGGTCTTGCGCTGCCGCCAGGCGTCGAACACCTCGTCAACCACCAGGATGCCCATGCGGTCGGTCATGTCGAGCAGCTCGGGCGCGACGGGATTGTGGCTGGTGCGGATTGCATTCACGCCCATGCCGGCAAGGATGTCGAGCTGCCGCTGCGCCGCCCGATCGTTCCAGGCCGCGCCGAGCGCGCCGAGATCGTGATGCTGGTTGACGCCGTTCATCAGCACGTGCTCGCCATTGATGATCACGCCGCGATCGGGATCGAAGGCGAGCGAACGCACGCCGAACGGCGTCTCGTAGCTGTCGATCACGCGCCCGCCCTGTCGCAGCGTGGTGACCGCCACGTAGCGATGCGGCGTCTGGGTCGGCGGCGGCCCCCACAAGCGGGGCCTGGCGATGCTGGTGGATCCGGTGACGCTCACGCGCTTGCCCGGCGGAACAGCGATCGTCTGCGCCGCGATGCGCGCCACCGCCTTGCCGATGCGCCGGTCGGCCCGATCGATCGGGAAGATGTCGGTCGTGGCGACGACCGACGCCGCTTCTATCGATCCGTTCTCGACGGTGACGGCGAGGTCCACCTGCGCAGCCTCGGCCGACACCTGCGGCGTCGTGACGCGGGTGCCGAACTGCGCCACGTGGACCGGGTTTGCGGTGGTGAGCCAGACGTTGCGGTAGATGCCGCCGCCCGGATACCAGCGCGAGGATTCCATGGGATTGTCGAGGCGGATCGCGATCTGGTTGACGCCGCCGGGCACCACGTGGGGCGTCAGGTCGATCCGCCAGCTGTTATAGCCATAAGGCCAGCCACCGGCGAGCTGCCCGTTGATCCACACGGCCGCGTAGGACATCGCGCCGTCGACATCGAGGAAGATCGACTTGCCACGATTGGCAGCAGGTATGTCGAGCTTGCGCCGATACCAGCCGATGCCCCAGCTCGGCAGGCGCCCCATGCCGCCGAACGGCCCCTTTTCGATGAACGGCTGGCTGATCGCCCAGTCGTGCGGCAGGTTGAGCGCGGTCCAGCCGCTGTCGTCGAACGCGGCGGACACATAGGGCACGTCTCCGCCGGGATTGCCGGCCGGGCGCACGTGCCGGCGGGACGGATCGCGGACGAAGGCATTGCCGGTCGGCAGGATGTAGGGCTTGAGGATGCCGGCACGGTCGCGCGCCTGAACGCCCTCCATGCCGCCGGCATCGAAATCCGCACCATCGGGGCGCAGCTTCAGTTCGGGGCGCACTTCGTAGCGAAGGTCAGCGGTGGTGCCGGGCGGATCGCCCATTCGGAACCGCCAGCCATCGTTGATCGAAACACGCTCGCGCTGGGCAAGGGCGGTGCCCTGCCCCGAGCACAGGCACACAAGAAAGAGACACAAAGTACGCAAGAACCCGGTCACGCTCATTTCTTGCTCCCCCTCGCCCGCCCTCGCCCGGCGTTTGGCCCGGCCGCTCCCCGCGTGCCGTCCCATGATTGCCCAAGATCGGCCGCGCGTCGAGCGGATCGATGAGGCGGCGGACTTTCCCAGTCGCGCCCGATCTGTCACCTGTGCGGACCGAAGATCTAATCGACCGGGCGGGGGCGCTGCGGCCAAGGGCGGGGGGATATCGCGTGAGTGGGTTCGAATTCTTCTTTTCGCTGTTCGGCCTGGTGCTGGGCCTTTCGCTGGCCGAAGGGTTGAGCGGGTTGGCACGATCGATCAAGGCGCGCCATCGGGTACGGATCGGCTACCCGACCGCCTTGCTCGGCCTGTTCGTGTCGTGCGACGTGGTGACGTTCTGGATCTATGGCTGGTCGATTCGCGACCTGCTTCCGCTCACCTGGCCGGTGCTGTTCGGCGGTTTCGCGGTGACGGCCATCTACTTCGTGTCGGCCTCGCTGATCTTCCCGGACGATCCCGACGAATGGGGCGACCTGGACAGCCATTTCGACCTGCATGGGCGCAAGGTCCTTGCCGGCGTGTTCCTGTGCAACCTGGCATTGGTGGCGACGGCCGCGGCGCTCGGGGCGATGCCGGCTTTCGATCTCAGGTCCGCCATATTGACCTGGTCCTTCTTTCCGGTGACGGCGCTCGCCATCGCGGTGAAGCGGCGGGGCGTCGTGATCGCATGCCTTGCATGGCTGATCGCCCTGTACCCGCTGTCGGCGCTCTGGCGCTGAGCCGACCTCGGGTCGCCGCTGCCAATTGGGTGGCGGATCGTTGCGGGCTCGCTTATGCCGGGTGCTCCCGTCCCTCCCGTCAGCGGAACCTGCATGCCTCTGGTCAAGAAAGCCGCTCTCGGCAGCCGCCCTTCCATAGCGCCGGAGGCGGACCCAGCGCCCTCGCCCGCCATGCGCCGGCCAGCGCGCAAACGGTCGGTGAGCGCGGTGGAGCGGCTCGACGAGGCGACGCAGGAACTGGCCGGCGGCCTCGGCGAGGCAGCGGCAGCCGCGGCCGAGCTCCAGCGCGCAATGGACCAGATTTCGAGCGGCGCGGAGGAAGCGGCCGGCGCCGCGCAGGAATCGCTGGGGCTGATCGGCAATCTGCGTAGCGGCTTTCGCGATGCCAGCGATCGCGCGGCCGCATCGCAGCGCCAGACCGAATTGCTGCATACCGGCTTCGGCGAGGCCGCCACGCAGATCGAGGCGTCGATTGCGGCGATCACGCTGAATGCGACACGGCAGGTCGCGTCGGTGTCGATCGCGCAGAAGCTGGAAGCGGCGGCAGGCGGGATCGTGGCGATCGGTGCCACGGTCGGCGACCTGTCGGAACAGACCGGCATGCTGGCGCTCAACGCGTCGATCGAGGCGGCACGTGCGGGCGAAGGCGGCAAGGGCTTCGCCATCGTCGCGGAAGAGGTTCGCGAGCTGGCCGAGAGTGCCGAGCGGAGCGCCGACGACATCCGCACGCTCGCCGAACAGATCGTGGGCGAGATCCGCGACGCGTCGAGCCGGATCGGCACGGCCGCCGCCACCGGCCGCGACCAGGCCGCATCCGGAAGCGCGATCGCGGATCGCATACAGTCAGCGCGCGAGCAGCTGGCGCTGCTGACGCGCAGTGCTCAGGATATCGCAAGCACCGCCGTTGAGGCGGAACTCGCCGCGGTGGAGGCGGAAAAAGGCGCGGAGCAGGTGGCGACCGCGGCCGAGGAGCAATCGGCCGCCGCGGCCGAAGCGCAGCAGGCGATCGCGCAGCAGGCTGTCTCGCTCGACCAGAGCCAGCAGACCGCCGAGGCGCTGAGCGGCCTTGCCGTTCGCGTCGGGGGCGAGGATGGCGGCTCCGCGACGGACGAGATCGCGGCGGCGGCGGAGCAATTGTCGGCCACCGTGCAGCAATTGTCGGGTGCGGCGGGCGAGATACTGGTCGCCGTTGAACAGATCGCGCGCGGGGCGCAGCTGCAAAGTGCGGCAACGCTCCAGTCCGGCACCGCCATGGCGCAGATCGAAAAGAGCGCGCAGCTTGCCGAAGAGCGTGCCCGTGCCGCGTCCGAACGGCTGGGCGCGCTCGTCCTGTCTGTCGGGGATGGCCAGGACGGGCTTGCCACGCTGGTCGCCGGCGTGATCGCCGCAGCGGCGGAAACGCGGGCCGTGATCGACCTCCTATCCGGCATCGGAGACATTTCCCGGCGGATCGAAAAGATCGCGGACGGCCTGGCGCTGGTGGCATTGCAGACCAACATGCTGGCGGTGAGCGGCGCGGTGGAGGCGACCCGGGCCGGCGATGCCGGCGCAGGCTTCGCCACCGTCACCGCCGACATCCGCAAGCTGGCGCGCGAAGCGGCACGCAATGCCGAGGATGCCAAGGACGTGGTCCGCGCGATCCAGGACCAGCTCGGCACCGTGCGCCGCGACCTGGAGCAGATCGCCGCCGCCAGCGAGGCCGAGGCAGCGCGCAATCAGGCGATGATCGAGCGGTTCGGCGACATGGTGGCCATGCTCGACGATGCCAGCGCCGCCAATGCCGTTATCCAGGACCGTGCCGATATCGTGCTGCGCGCAGCGCGTGAGGTGAGGCTCGGCTGCGACCAGATCGCGACGGCCGCCGAACTCGCATCCGGGGCGGCGCGCGAGGCCGGCGCGACGGCGCGGGAGCAGTCGCACGGTGCGGAGGATCTCGCCGCCGCGATCGAAGATATCGCCGCCCTCGCCGCCTCGCTCGCCAACCGGCAAGGCGGATAGGTTGGGCACCCGGCCGATGCTGGCGTTCCGCGCCGGCGAACGGCGCTTCGCCATTCCGGCCGCCACCGTCCGCGAAGTCGGGCGGCTGCCGCGCCTGACGCCGGTGCCGCAGGCGCCGCCCAGCCTGATGGGCCTCGCCAATGTTCGCGGCGAGGCGGTGGCCGTGATTGCCCTTGCTCCCCTGCTCGAACTGGCTGCGGGCGCGCCGCAGCAATTGATCCTGCTGGCGGGCGAGGCGACGGCGCTGGCGGTGGACGAAATTTACGGGCTGCGTGCAGGCGACGGGGAGGAAGCGCTCAATTTCGCGCCGTTGCTTGCAGCCGCCTTTCCGCCGCGCCCCGAGGCCGGTGCGCGCGGCCGGGCCGATGCGAAGGCCGATGGCGCGTCGGTGCCACGGCAAACCCTGCTCACCTTTGCCCTCGGCGACCAGCTGTTCGCACTGCCGGTGGAGGATGTTGCAGGGGTCATGCCTGTGCCGGATGCCGTTGCCGCCGTCCCGCATGGCGATGACGCGACCGTCGGCACGGTGGCATGGCGCGACCGCACCGTGCCGCTGTTCCGACTTTGCGCATTGCTCGGGCTGAAGGCGAGCGGCGGGGTTCACAGCCGCGCGGTCATGGTGAGGATCGGCGGCACGGTGGCGGGGTTCGTGGTGGACCGGGTCGAGGGGCTGGCACGGCCGCCGCGGGCGCGGATCGACCCGGTGCCGCCCGCGCTGCTGCGCGACTGGACGAGCGAGGCAGTAATCCAGGCGATCGTCCGGCCCGAGGCGGGCGGCCGGCTGATCTCGCTGCTGGCCGCCGATCGCCTGCTACGCGCCGACATCACGGCCCGCCTGGTCGCCACGCCCGACATTCCCGTGGAAAGCCGGGGCAGCGACGTAGCCGGCGAGGCGCTGCTGCTGTTCACCTCTGCCGGGCAGCAAATGGCCCTGCCGCTGTCGGCAGTGGTCGAAGTGGCCGAGGTCCCGGCGCTCTATACGCCGGTTCCCAACGCGGCGCCGGCCCTGCGCGGGGTCGCCGCCCGCCGCGGCGAGGCATTGCCGGTGATCGACCTGTCCGTGCAGCTGGGTGCGGCCGCGACCCTTGGGTCCAAGGCCCGCATGCTGGTCGTCGCCATTGCGGGCGCACAGGCCGGCCTGCTGGTCGAGGCGGTGGGCGGGATCGCGCACGTGGCGGGCGCGGACATGCCGCCTGCGCCTTCGCTGGCCGGGCGCACCGCCATCCTTGCGTCAGGCGAGCGCGTCACGCTGGTCCTGTCGCCCGATGCGCTGTTCAGCCGGATCGAAGCGGATCTGCGCGGATGACCAGGCTGCTGATCGTGGATGATTCCCCGCTGATGCGGAAGCTGCTGGTCGAGATATTCGCGGAAGCCGGCGGGTTCGAGGTCGCGGTTGCGCGTGGCGGGGCGGAAGCGCTCGAACAGATGCACGGCTTCGCGCCCGACGTGATGACGCTCGACATCCACATGCCGGGCATGGACGGGCTTGCCTGCCTTGACCGGATCATGGTCGAACGCCCCTGCCCCGTCGTGATGGTGTCGTCGGTGACGGCGGACGGCGCCGACGAGACCCTGGAGGCGCTATCGCTGGGCGCCGTGGATTTCGTCACCAAGCCGCGCGGACCGGTGTCGCTGGAAATCGAAGGGATCGCCGCCGAACTGCTCGCCAAGGTGCGCGCGGCGGCAAAGGCGCGCATCTCGCGCACGATGCGCCTGTCGGAACGGGTACGCCTGCGCGCAGGATCGCGCATCCGGGCCGAGGCGACGCCGAAGATCGCGCCGGCACGACCCGGCCGGACCGCGCCGATCGACAATGTCGCGGCGGTAATCGTCGGGGTGTCGACCGGCGGGCCGCCCGCGCTCGATGCGCTGCTGGGTCCGTTGCCGCACGACTTTCCCTGGCCGATCGTGATCGCGCAGCACATGCCGGCCAGCTTCACCGGGCCGCTCGCCCGCCGGCTCGACCGCACCTGCGCGCTGCGCGTGTCGGAAGTCACCCGGCCCACGCTGCTGGAGCCGGGCCACGTCTATATCGGCCGGGGAGATGCGGACCTGATCCTGTCCCGGCGGTCAGGCGGCGCGACACTGGTCCCGGCGCCTTCCCAGGCCGACTATCCCTGGCATCCCAGCGTCGAGCGGCTAGTCGAAAGCGCCGCCGACGTTCTCAGCCCCGAAAGGCTGGTCGGCGTGTTGATGACGGGCATGGGAGCCGACGGCGCGCAGGCGCTTGCGCGCGTGCGGGAGGCCGGGGGGCATGTGATCGCACAGGATGAAGCCAGTTCGATCGTGTGGGGCATGCCCGGCGCGCTCGTCGCGCTGGACGGCGCGGATGCCGTGCTGCCCCTGCCCGAGATCCCGGCCCGCCTGATCCAGTGGGCGCAGGCGTGAACCCCGCGCCCCATCTTCTCACCGGCGAGGAGCTCCAGCGGATCAGCGCCCTGCTGAACCGCTGGACCGGCATGACGTTCGGCGAGAACAAGCGCTATTATCTCGAACGTCGGATCGGCGAACGGCTGCGGCGTACCGACAGCGAGGACATGCGCATCTACTTCGCCCGCCTGCTCAGCGATCCGGCCGAGCGGCAGGCGCTGATCAACGCGGTCACCATCAACGAAACCTATTTCTACCGCGAGGACCAGCAGCTCGCCGCTCTCACCGCGTCGATCCTGCCCGACATCGTCCAGGGCCGCCGGCCGGGCGACCGCGTCCGCATCTGGTCCCTGCCCTGCGCGACGGGAGAGGAAGGCTATTCGATCGCGATCTGGCTGCTGGAAAACTGGCCGCTGGTCGATGCCTATCATGTCGAGATCGTGGGATCGGACATCGACACCGACGCGCTGCTGGCCGCGCGCGAGGGTTTGTATGGCGAGCGCGCGCTGGCCCGGCTGCCGGACCGGGTGCGCGATGCCTATTTCGAACCGGAACAGCGGTTCCAGCGCCGGATCATCGAGGATCTTCGCCAGTCGGTGGCGTTCAGCCAGGTGAACCTGATCGACCCGGCCGAAGTCGCGGCCGCCGGCCAGTTCGACGTCATCCTGTGCCGCAACCTCCTCATCTACTTCGACGATGAGGCGCGCATGACCGCGGCCGCGCATCTTTACGAGGCGCTGAATCCCGGCGGCTATCTGTGCCTGGGCCACAGCGAGTCGATGGCGCGCATCGATCCCCGATACAGGCTGGTTCGCCTGGGCGACGCGATGGTCTATCGACGCGACTGATGGACGAGCTGCTCGAACAATTCCTGATCGAAGGCCGCGAGCTGGTGGCCGATGCGCATGCGGCGCTCGCGCGGCTGAAGGATCGCGACGATCGCGCGGCGATCGACGGGCTGTTCCGGGCGATTCACACGCTCAAGGGATCGGTCGCGCTGTTCGACATGGCGCCGGCCGAGACATTGCTGCACGCGGCCGAGGACCAGCTCGCCGCCGCACGCAAGGGCGATGCGCCGATCAGCGCGCACATGCGCGAGGCGCTGGTCGGCACGATCGACCAGGTCGACCGCTGGATCGACGCGATGGAACGCGATGGCGGGCTGCCCGCCGATGCGGCTTCGCTGTCGGATCAGCTTCGTGCCCTGCTGGCGGGCGCGACCGATGGCGGGCCGGTCGGCGCGGGCGAAGCGTGGCTGGACGCGCTGCGCGGGCGGCCGTCGCTTGCGCCGCACCTTTCCTCCGCCCGGTCCGCATTCCGCTATGCGCCCGATCCCGACTGCTTCTTCCGCGGCGAGGATCCGCTTGCCCTGGTCGCCGGGGTGCCGGGCCTCCTGGCGATCGCGCTCCTGCCCGAAGATTCCACGGCGCTGGCCGACATGGACCCGTTCCGTTGCACCATGGCCATCGAGGGCGTCAGCGATGCTTCGCCGGGCGACGTGCGCGCGGCCTTCCGGCTGGTGCAGGACCAGGTGCGCCTCGCGCCGCTCGACCCCGCCGCCATGCCGCTGGAGATCGGCGGCGAAGCGGAGGGGCAGACGGCCGTGCTGCGTGTCGAGGGCGCAAGGCTCGACCGGCTTGCGCGGCAGGCGGGCGAGCTGGCGGCGGCGGTGCATGGCCTTCGTGGGTTCGCCGCGCGGGTGGAGCGGGTCGACCGCGCCTTGGCCGATGACCTGCGCCGTGCGGAGGATGGGATTGCGCGGGCCGAGGCGGCGATCCGCGGATCGATCGCCGACATCAGGCTGGTGTCGCTCACCCCCGTCCTGCGCCGCCTCCCCCGGCTCGCGCGCGAACTGGCGCTGTCGCTCGGCAAGGATGTGGAATTCAGCCTCGGCGGCGACGGTGCCCAGGTCGATAAGCATATCGCAGACGCCCTGTTCGAGCCGCTGCTGCACCTGGTGCGCAATGCCATCGACCACGGCATCGAACCGTCCGAACAACGCGAGGCCGCGGGCAAGGCGGGGCGCGGCAAGGTCGTGCTCGACCTCGCCGTGCGCGGCGACCGTCTTGCGGTGACGCTGCGCGACGACGGCGGCGGCATCGATCCCGACCGGGTGCGCAGAAGCGCGGTCGCCAAGGGGCTGGTGCCCGAAGAGGCGGCAGCCGCGCTCACCGACATGCAGGCGCAGCGGCTGATCTTCACGCCGGGCTTCTCGACCGCCGCGGACGTGTCCAGCATTTCGGGGCGCGGCATCGGCATGGACGCGGTGCTGCGCACGGTGGAGCGGCTGCAGGGCAGTATCGACCTGCGCTCCACGCCCGGCGCGGGCACTGCCTTCCACCTCGATCTTCCGCTCAACGCCATCACGACACGGCTGATGACGGTGACCGCGGGCGGGATGCGCGTCGGCATCCGGCTCGACCAGATCGTCGAGACGATGCGGGTGGAGCGGCACGCGATCCACGCCGTCGGCGCGGGCGAGGCCTGCGTGATCCGCGACCAGACGGTGCCGATCGTCGACCTCGGCAGCCTCCTGGGTCAGGCCGGGCATGGCGGTGACGGGGCGGCGCGCATCGTAGTGACGCAGGCCGCCGGCGACACGGTGGCTTTGCGGGTGGATGCGCTCGGCGACCGGCTGGACGCGCTTGTCCGTGAACGGTCGGGACTGCTGGCGAACGTGCCGGGCATTGCGGGCACCTGCGTGCTCGTCGACGGCAGCGTGCTGCTGGTGATCGACCTGGCGGAGTTGCTCGCATGACGGTGCGGATCGCGGACGGGATCATCCACCTGGCCGGCCATTGCGCCGTGGAGGATGCGGAGCCCTTGCTGGTCGCACTGACGGAGGCGCCGTCGCGCAGGATCGACCTGTCCGAAGCCACCCGGCTGCACAGCGCGGTGGTGCAGGTCCTGCTGGTGGCGCGCCCCGCCATCGGGGCACCGCCCGCCGATCCGTTCCTGCGCGATCTGCTGATGCCGGCATTGCAGGCGATGGAGCAGGGACAAGGGGATATCGGTGGGCGTAACGATCACCTATAGCCGCAGGATTCCGGGACAAGGGACGCAGAGTCGCGAATGAGCATGACCGTCATGATTGTGGACGACAGCAAGCTGGCGCGGATCGTCGCCGGCCGCGCTGTTGCCGAGCTGCAGCCGGACTGGACCAGGGTCGAGGCGGGCAGCGCCGCGCAGGCGCTGGACATGCTTGCCGGGCAGGCGATCGATCTGGCCCTCATCGATTTCAACATGGCGGAAAAGGACGGGCTGGAACTTGCCGCCGAACTGCGCGCGCTGCGCCCAGAAATGCCGATCGCGATCATCACGGCCAACATCCAGGATGAAGTGGTCGCCCGTGCCCGCGAGGTCGGCGCCGCCTTCATCGCCAAGCCCGTCACCAGCGAGGCGCTTTCCGGCTTCCTGTCCGGCGCGGCGCTCAAGCTGAGAAACACGAGGGCATGATCCCCGACGCGGTGAACCTCGGCGAGCTCGAACGCGACGCGCTGACCGAGATCGTCAATATCGGCGTCAGCCGTGCGGCGTCCAACCTGCGCAAGATGATCGGCGACCAGGTGCTGTTGTCGGTGCCCTCGATCGAAGTGGTCAGCCAGCGCCGCGCCGCGCGCCTGATCAGCGAGCGCGAGACGTCCGAACTGGTGGCGGTGCGGCAGGATTTCGACGGACCCTTTTCCGGCCGCGCCCTGCTCATCTTCCCGGAATCGAACAGCCTGGAACTGGTGCGCGCCGTCACCGGCGGCGAACTCACGGCCGAAGAAGTGGTCGAGATGGAGCATGAGGCGCTTGCCGAAACCGGCAACGTGATCCTCAATTCCTGCCTCGCCACCATGGCCAACATGCTGAAGCGCTCGCTCAGCATGACCATTCCCGAGGTGCTGCGCGGCGACGGCACCACCTTGTTCGAAGTGAGCGATGCGGCCGAGGATGAAGGCCTGGTCCTGTTCCTCTACATCGACTTCGCGGTGCGCAAGCGCGACATACGCGGCTATATCGCCATGCTGATGGACATACCCTCGCTCGCGGCGCTGAAGGAATTGCTCGACGAATTCATCGCGCGCGTCGTCGGCGAAGATGGCTGAACCGCGGTCCAGCGAGGACCAGCTGCGCGCGGTACTTGCCGCAGCCGGAGCGAGCGGCTCTTGGGACTGGGACATTGTCGGCGACCGCCTGTTCGTCGATCCGCGCTTTGCCGAATTGTACGGGCTCGACCCGGCCGGCCTCGGCGATGGCTATCCAACCTCCAGCTTCTTTGCCGCGATCCATCCGGAGGATCGCGCACGCATCCGCATCGCGGTCGCGGGGCTGCTGAGCGGGGCGGAGCTGTTTTCCAAGGAATTCCGGATCATCGACCCGTCGGGCGCGGTGCTGTGGATGCACGGCCGGGGCCAGAGCCACCGCGATGCCGATGACGAGCCGACCCGCTTCACCGGCCTGCTGGTGGACGTCACGGAGCGCAAGCGCACGGAGGAGCGGCTTCGCATCGCCCAGAGCGCGGGCGGCGTCGGCACCTTCGAATATAGCGACGGGTTCGCGACCGTGTCGGTCAGCCACGAATTCTGCCGCCTTCTCGGCCTCCACCCGACCGATCGCCTGCCGGTGCGCACCATCAACAGCGTCGTCGAATGGGGCGACGGGCCGCTCATCATCGAGGGCGGCGGCGGAGCGGCGATACCCGACGCACTCGACGGCGAGTTCCGCATCCGCCGGAACGACGACGATCGCGTCTGCTGGATCGCGCGCCGCGGCGAGGTGATCCGCGAGGGTGCGGGCTCCGGCTACCGCCTGCTCGGCGCCATATACGACATCACCCGCGCCAAGGCGCAGGAGGCCGAGCTTCGCGCGCTGAACGAGCGGCTGGAACAAAGGATCGATGACGAGCTTGCCGAGAAGAAGGTCTATGCCGACCTGATCGAAACGTCGCCGGCGGCCGTCACGGTGCTCGACCGCAACTACCGGGTCATGGCGATCAACCGGGCCAATGCAGACGCCCACGTCGCCGTGTTCGGCCGGCCCGCGCAGGTGGGCGAAGATTTCCTGTCGCTGTTCGCGGCCACGCCCGAGATACGCGAGCAGCAGCGCGAGATCTGGGACCGCGCGCTTGGGGGCGAGACCTATTCGCTGGTGGCGGAGTTCGGGGCCGACGAACATGACCGGCGGTGGTACGATGTCCGTTTCAGCCCCCTGCTCGACGACAAGGGCCGGCAGATCGGCGCGTCCAGCACCTCCTACGAAGTGACCGACCGGATGCAGGCGGAAGCGCGGCTGCAGGCGGCGCAGGAACAATTACGCCAGGCGCAGAAGATGGAGGCGGTGGGCCAGCTGACCGGCGGCATCGCCCATGACTTCAACAACCTGCTGACCATCATCATCGGCGGGATCGACACGGCGGTGCGGCGGCTCGACAATGATGCCGATCCGCGCTTGCGCCGCTCGCTCGAACATGCGGCCAAGGGCGCGGAACGTGCCGCGGCCCTGACGCACCGCCTGCTCGCCTTTTCGCGCCGCCAGCCGCTCAAGCCCCGCAGCATCGACGTGCCCAAGCTCATCGCCGGCATGTCCGACCTGCTCAGCCGCTCGATCACGGAAGCGGTCGCGGTCGCGTTCGACGTCCCGGCCGACCTGTGGCGGATCGAGGCCGACCCGCACCAGCTGGAAAATGCCGTCCTGAACCTGGCGGTGAATGCACGCGACGCCATGCCCGAAGGCGGCGCCCTGACGATCTGCGCGCGCGACCGCCGGGTCGCGGCGGGCGAGGTGGAAGGCGTCGGCGCAGGCGATTATGTCGCGATCAGCGTGGCCGATACCGGCACCGGCATGTCGCCCGAAACGCTCGCCAAGGTGTTCGACCCCTTCTTCACCACCAAGGATGTCGGCAAGGGCACGGGCCTGGGCCTGTCGATGGTGCATGGCTTCGCCCACCAGTCGGGCGGCGGCGTGATCGTGGAATCCGAACTTGGCCGCGGCACCACCGTCACCCTGCTCCTCGCCCGCGCCCGATCGGAAGAGGCATCGGAAGCGGGCAGCGACAACGCGGCGGCCGGCCGCGGCAACAGCCACGAAACGATCCTGGTGGTCGAGGACGATGACGACGTGCGCGCCTATAGCGTCGGCGCGCTGCGCGAACTCGGCTACCGCGTGATCGAGGCGCATGACGGCCCCTCGGGCCTCCGGCTGCTGGAGCGGCAGGAAAAGCCCATCACGCTGCTGATGACGGACGTGGTGATGCCGCAAATGTCCGGCAGCGAACTGGCGCGCGTGGCGCAGGCGCTGCAGCCTTCGCTCAAGGTCCTATACAGTTCAGGCTATACCCGCGACACGATCATGCACGACGGCCGGCTGGACGAGGGCGTGGACCTGCTCGCCAAGCCGTTTACGTTCCAGACGCTCGCCAGCAAGGTCCGCGAAGTGATCGACCGCTAGGCAACGATCGGCGCTACGCGCTTTCGCCACGGCAGACATCCCGCTTCCGGCTCAGGTGCAGACGTTCAAATCATCCGAATGCCCAGCCCCCTGGCCGGTCGGAACCGGGTGCGAGCATGACGCTTTGCGGCCTTACTCCCTGAACACAGGCGCGCGTGCGAAGTCGGCCTTGCCGAACGGCCGGTCGGTGAAAAGATAGCCGTAGTAGAATTCGCGCAGGCGGCGGTGGAAGTCGCGGATCCGGTCCTGATAGGCGAGCTGCGCCTGGAGATCGGTTGCGGCCACGCGCGTGAGCAGCGCCTGCACGCCGACCGACGGCAGCACCCAGCCGAGTGCCCGCGCCGCCGCATCGCGCCGCTCCAGCCCGGCGCGATAGGCGCGAACCTGCCCAGCCACGCTCTCGTCGCCATTCTGATGGAATGCGAGATACCATTTATAATGGAACGCCGTGCCCAGCGGCGCGGAGTTCGCCCAGCGCGGGTGGTTGGCATAGAAGCGGCGCATCGTTTCTTCGCGCGGGATGTCCCAGGCGTGGTTCACCCGCTCCCGCTGGGCCAGCGCGATCTCCGCGCCCTGGTCGACCGGCACCGCGCGGTTGATCGCGACATGCGCAAGCGTGGGCGCGACGAGCACGAGCACCAGCCACAAGGCGGCGAGCGTCGCGGCATTGGCGACCGACGTCCAGCGCAGCCAGCCGATCAGCGCAGCCAGGCCGATCCAGAACAACAGATAGGCATCGACCACCGCGAGCAGCAGCAGGATCGCCGTCGCCTCCACGCCGGAGACGATTGCGCCAATTGTGAACGGCACCGCCAAGGCCGCCCACAGCAAGGCGAGCCGGAGCATGGTGCGGCGGCGCATCAGCCCTGCCCCACCACGCGGCAAGGCCGTCAGCGTGCGCAGGCGCCCTGCCTCGCGCTCGCCCGAGACCAGGTCATGGAACAGCGCGATCACGAACAAGGGTGCCAGGAACACCAGCACGAAGGCGAAGTCGAACCGGCCGGGCAGCGCCAGTTCGGGATTGAACGTGTCCCCGTCATAGATCTGCGCCTCCAGCCCCAGCGCGCGAACGCGCAGGATGAAGGGCGAGACATCGCGCATGCCGAGCGCCGCGAAGGCGAGCGGCGACGGCGCATCCCAGGTCGGATGGAAGCTGTAATAAGCGGCGCTTCCGGCATCCTTGGTGCGGTCGACATAGTCGGCGACGGCACCGATATCCTCGGCCTGGGCGGCGGGGATGGCGGCGATGGCGGCATGCTGGCGCGACACTTCCGCCATGCCGGCAATCACGGCCGCACTTGCAAGGATCGCCAGCAGCGCAAGTGCGATCACCGTCAGCCTCGCACGCAGCAGCAGGCGCAGTTCGTGCATCCACAAGGTCATCGGCTGCTCCCCAGGCGGCGGCTTGCGCGGGCGAGCAGGAAAGCGGCGATACCCAGCCAGGCCAGCAGGATGGCAAGCCCCGGCAGCGCGCCGGCGGCGAGCGCAGCGCCGGTCGGCGCCCGGTAAGTGAAGTCCGGCATCTCTTCCCAATTCTGTCCTGAAACGCGCTTGCGGCGATCGGCACCGGCGTCGGTCGCGGTATCGTCGCTGTAGGTGACGGCTTCGGCCTGCATGCGGTTGAGCCGCTGCACGAGCGCGAAGCGATACGCCTCCGCCTGTTCGAGGAAACGGCGATGCCCGGCGAAATCGGTGCCCGCCGCCGCCATCGACAGCGATCGCAGCGCGATGGCGGGGCTCATCACGCCCACGGCTTCGACCAGCGCGTTCTGCTTGTCCTGGGCTGCATAGCTTCGCCCCGCGTAGCGATCGAACAGGTCGGAGGTGAGCCTCTCCCCTTCCAGCGCGAGCAGGCCCTTGTAGTTGACCGGCAGATCCTCGACGCGGGACACCCCGTAGCGTTCCAGCACCGATTGCTTGAAGGCGGCGAAGTGGGGATCGTCCGGATTGTGGCTGTCGCCCATCTGGCGAAGGTCGCGCGCAATGGCGACATCGGTCTGGAGCCGGTTCTGGAGCGGCACGGCGGCGCTCGCCACGTCCGGCGCGACGCGCGGCAACAGCACCACCGCCACCGCCCACAAGGCGACCAGCGCGAGCAGCGCGTCGCGGCTGCGCCGGACCAGAACGGAAACGAGCGTGATCAGCACCACCCAGAGCGCGAGATAGACGGCATAGCCGAGCGCGATGACCACCATCGGCAGCGCCATCGCGCCGGGCTGTCCGGCGATCAGCACCAGGCCGGCCATGGCGGGCAGGCCGGCGAGCAGCGCCACGATGCCCAGCGACAGCAGCTTGCCCCGCAGCACCTGGCTGCGCGAGGCGCCCTGCAGCATCAGCAGGCGCATCGTGCCGCGCTCCGTCTCACGCGCGATCGCGCCATAGCCGAGGAAGATCAGCAGCAGCGGTGCGACCACCTGAAGCACGAAGGCGGGGGTGAGCTGGCCGAAGCGGACCAGCAGCGAGCTTTGCCGCACATCGCCGAAATTGGCGGTGTTCTGCCGATGCCCTTCCAGGAACATGCTGCTGCCCGTGAAGGCGTCGACGCCAGGGTCGAAGGCGGCCAAGGGCCCGAGCGGACGAAAGATGAAATGGCCGTAATGGACCACGCGGTGGGGATGGCGGTCGGGCTGTGCATCAAAGGCATGTTCCGCCTCATGTTGATGCCGGGCGCGCAGTTCGGCATTGCCGCTCTGGTGCGACCAGGAACTCAGCACGGCGACGAGCGTCAGCAGGACCAGCAGGATGAAGGCGATCACCGCGACACGGTTGCGGGCCATCAGCCGCAATTCGTCGCGGGCGACAAGGCGCGTGACGCTCATGCGGCGAGCCCCCCGGCCCCCACGGCGAAGCGGGCATGGAGCGCGCGCACGTCGAACCGGTCGGCGCCGCTCGCCTCCACCTCTTCCACGATGCGACCGGCCTCGAGGAAGCCGATCCGGTCGGCCACGTCGGCGGCCGACAGCAGATCGTGCGTGACCATCAGCACCGCCGTGCCGCGGTCGCGAACCGCGCGGACCAGCGCGTTGAAGTCCGCCGTGGCGCGCGGGTCGAGCCCGGACGTCGGCTCGTCGAGCAGCAGCACGGGCACTTCACGCAGCAGCGCTACGGCGATCGCCACCTTCTGCCGCATGCCCTTCGAAAAGCCGCCGAGCCGCTGGTCCCAGGCGCGTTCCTGCAGACCGGCGGCGGCAAAGGCACCGGTGATCACGTCCCGGCCCTTGCGCTCGTCGGACAGTGCGAGGAGATAATCGGCATTCTCGACCGCGCTGAGATGCTCGTAGAGGGCGACATTTTCCGGCAGGTAGGCGATGCGGCGCCGGGCGCCGTCCGGGTCGGTCCCCGGATCCACGCCGCCGACCTCGATGGTGCCCGACTGCGCGCGCACGAAGCCCAGCAGCGCAGCCAGTGTGGTGGACTTGCCGGCGCCATTGCCGCCCAGCAAAGCGGTGATGCTTGCCGGCGGAACCTGCAAGGACAGGCCGTCGAGCACGCGATGCTCGCCATAAGCGAGGGTCAGGCCGTCGATCAGGATCGGTGTGGAGCTTTCTTGGGTCATTCGGATGTTTTCTCAGATTGCGAGGCGAAGCGAGGCGCGGACGGTGCGCGGGGCGCCGGGGTAGATCCAGAGCGCGCTGTAGGAGCTGGCCGCGTAGCGCGCGTTGAATAGGTTGTCGGCCTCCAGCCGGAAGCGAAGCTGATCGGTCAGCGGCGCTTCGATGGCGGCCTTTGCCTTCACATAGTCGGGCAGCAGCACGGGGGTGGTCGCGACCGATCCGGCGCGGTCGCCGACATAAGCGACGCCGCCGCTGAGCTGCCAGTTGCCGCGATCGGTCGGGAAATGGTGGACGAGGAGCACAGTGCCCGAATGCTCCGCGACGTTCAGCACGTCGGGCGACGGGAATGCCGCGTCGTCCGCCTTTGCATCGAGCCAGGCGTAATTGGCCACGATCTGCCAGCGCGTCCCGAGCCGGGCCGATGCATCGAGCTCGATGCCACGGCTGACGATGCTGCCGACCGGGGCAAGGTAGTTCGGGTCCACCGGGTCGGTGGTGAGGATATCCCGCTTGCGTATGTCGAACCAGGTTGCGGCCAGGTCGATACCGGGCAGGTTGGCTGCAATCCCGACCTCGTAGCCACGCCCCGTCTCCGGCCCGAAGCCGTCGCCGTTGCGGTCGGTGCCGGTGTTGAGCGAGAAATTCTCGCCCCAATTTGCGTGCACGGCGATCACGTCGCTGACGCGGTAGCGGCCGCCGAGGCGCAGGCTGACGGGTTCGTCGATGTTGCGTCCGGTGCTGCCCGTATTGTTGTTGACGATCTTCTGCCGATAGGGGTCGATCCGCGCGCCGCCGACCACGGTCAGCCGGTCGGTGACCTTCCACATGTCCTGCAGGTAGAAGGTGCCGGCCCATCGGGTCTCGTCATTGTTGGTGAACGGCCGCAGCGGAGCTGCGACGGCGCCATAGACTGGATCGAACAGGTCGATCGCATAAGGCGCTGCCTCCGACGGATTGATGCGCAGCCAGCGTTCGCCGTAGATGAAGCGATAGCCCTTGAGGCCGACGCTGACACGATGGCTGCCGATCTGGCCCGCAAGCTCCAGCCGCGCCGACAGGTCGTCCACGCTGAAGTCGCGCGACCGGCGCTGGCGCCACAGCGACGTGCCGACGATGCGCGACTGATCCGCGGACAGTCCCTTCAACGTGCCGGTCCGCCAGACCAGCCCGCCATTCAGCGACCAGCCACTGCCGAGTTCCGCCTGGCCGGTAAGCTGATGCTGGTCGTTGCGCGACCGGGTAAGCCCGTTGGACGGCTCGCCATAATAAGCGGAGCGCGGCAGCGCGTTGGCATCGCCGTCGATCGCCGGGATGCCGCGATCGAAGGGCGTGTCGAACCGGCTGAACTCACCGACATAGGTAAGCTGCACCGCCTCGCCCGGGCGCCAGGTGAGCGAAGGCGACACGATGCGGCGTTGGAGCGACACATGATCGCGCCACCCGTCGCTATCCTCTGCCGCGACCACGATTCGTGCCGCCAGCCTGCTCGCCAGCGGTCCCGTCACGTCGATTTCCGCGCGGCGCGTGTCGAACGAGCCGTAGCTGACCATGGCGCTTGCGTGGGAGGCGAAGCGCGGCGTCTTGGTGACGATGTTCACCCGCCCACCCGGATCGACATCGCCGAACAAGGCACCGGCCGGCCCCTTCAGCACCTCGATCCGTTCGGTCGTGGCCGGATCGCGCGGCGGGGCCATGCCACGGTTCGCCAGGAAGCCGTTCAGATAATATTCGGCGCCCCCATCGGGCGTGCCGAGGAAGCCGCGCACGGCGAAATTGTCGATCACGCCGCCGCGATTATTCTGCTGGCTGAACCCGCTGACCAGTTCCAGTGCGTCGCTCAGGCGGTAGGTTCCCGCGGCGTCCAATATGTCGCGCTCGATCGAGCGGCTCGACTGCGACATGCGCTCCGTCACGCGATCGGACGACAAGGTGCGATCGACGGCGTTGCGCGTTCCCAGCACGACGATCTCCGGCTCGTCCTCGCCATCCTGCGCCTGGGCGAACGCCGGCGCCGCCCCCGTCACGAGCACCAGTGCAAGAGCGGAGGAACACAGACGTGCGGGCACAGCGGCAACGATAAGCATGTTAACTCCATTGGGATCGCCGAGCGCGGCAGGACCGCATTAATCGGTATGTTGCATCATCCCATACCAACACTCTGCTGCAGTGCAATGGTAATGATGTATCATCTTCGAGTGTCGTCTGCGCCGTCTATGTTTGCGCGAGCGGAGGCGGCAGATGCGGACCGCCGCCCCTCCCCGTCAGAATGCGTGTCGCATTCCCAGGACGAAGCTCCGCCCGCGCAAGGGTGACTGGTCCTTGACGAAGGAGGTGTGCACGAATGCCAGCGCGTTCAGCAGGTTGGTGCCGCGCACGTAGAATTCGACCTGCCTGGCACGGCCCAGGTCGAACCGGTAGGCGAGTGTCGCATTGACGATGTCGTAGCCGGGCGTGGGCGTCTCATAAGCCGCGACCTTGTCCTGATCGAAGGTGTGGTAATATTCCACATTGCCCGCGATCGGCCCGGCGGTGTGCTCGTAGCGCGCACCCAGGCGGCCCGGCGGAATGCGCGGGACGTTGTCGTCCTCGCTTTCAAGCTTCGCATCGACATAGTCGCCGAACAGGGTGACGCGCGACTGCGGCGTGAACCGGTAACTCAGCTCGCCGTCCAGCCCCATGAAGCGCACGTCCGAGGCGGTGTAGAGCAGCAGCCGTTGCGGCACGCCGGTCTCGTTCTCCTCCTCGAGGAAGCGGGCGAACACGTAATCGCCGATATCCTGGTAGAACAGGCCGACCTCGAAGCCGAGCGGGCCGTCCGCCTTGCGCAAGGTCAGGTCGATCGACTTGGCGCGCTCGGTAATGCCGGGCGAGTTGCTACCGAAGCCGGCCCCGAGAAGCTGGGTCCGTAGCAAGCCGATCTCGTAGCTGTTGGTCGCCAGGTTGTTCGACCCGGCATAAAGCTCACGCACGCTGGGCGCGCGTTCGGACCGCGCCATCGACAGCGCGGCGGAATAGCCGTTGCCGATGTTCCAGTTCGCGCTGGCGGACAGCGAAAGGAGTTCATGGCGCGCTTCGCGGAAGGTGATGAGCTGGTCATATTCGTTGAGGAGCAGGTTGCGAACGAACGGGGGGAGCGCCATCGCCGCCTCGCGCGTCAAGCCATAGACCTCCTCGAACGCGGGATAGGTCGGCCGGCTCCGGCGCCAGTCGTAGCGGCCGGCAAGCTCGACATCGACCGGCCCGATCGCGCGGCGCTCGCTGAGGAAGACGGCGATATTCTCGGTGCTGACGTCGCGCATCTTGATGAAGCCGCGCTGATCCTCCGGGGGAAGATGCAGGTCGTTCGCGTCCAGTCCGCTGAAGGTGCCGTCGGTATATTGCCCGCCCAGCGTGCCAGTGAAGCCGAGCAACGGCGCATGGGTCAGCTCCAGCCGCGCGTCATAGACTTCGTTGGTGAAGCGCGAGAACAATGTCCGGCCGTCAATCTCGTCATGGCCGTAGTCGGTGTAGGACAGGCGCAGGCGCGCATGCTCCAGCCCGGGCAGCAGCTTGTCGTAATCCGCCCGCACGTCGACCCGCTCGCTCTCTAGGTCGATATAGGCAGTGTCGGCATCGTTCAGGCCTTCGAACGGGTCGATGAGGCTGCCATGCGGCTCGCAATGCAGGTCGGGCGCGTGGAGGTGGCACACGCCATTGGCGTGACTGTGCCCGGGCAGCCCATATCGGCTTTCGAGCCGGCTGTACGACGCGCCCAGATACCCGTTAGAGGTGATCCACGACGCACCCGCGGCGTAGCTGCTGCTCTGCGCAAAGGAGTCGCGCAGCTTGTCGGAACCATATGCGTCCGGCACGTCGTAATTCTCCGCCGCGCGGCGTGCGCCTTCGGCGTGGACGGCGAACTGGCCCAGCCCGGCGGTGATCCGGCCGACCACCGTCTTCTCCTCGTCGCCCGTGCCGAAGCGAGCCTCGGCAGCACCGGTGATGCCGCCGGCCGGCACGCGCCGGGGAACCTTGCTGTCGATCAGGTTGATCGCGCCGTTCAGCGCATTCCCGCCATAGCGCGCCGCTGCCGGTCCGCGCTGGATCTCGATCGCGTCCAGCAGCAGCGGATCGGTCGTGATCGCATGATCGGGCGATACCGACGACACGTCGAACAGGTTGGCGCCGTCGCTTAGCACCTCGATCCGCGGCACAGTCTGGCCGCGGATCACCGGGCGCGATGCACCGCCGCCAAAATTGTCGAGATGGATGCCCGGCAGCCCGGCCAGCGTCTCGCCCAGCCCGCCCAGGCGCCGATGGGCCAGTTCGTCCCCGGCCAGGAACTGCACGGGCAACGCTTCCGCCACGTCCCGGCCCAGCGAGCGCCCGACGACCACGATCTCGTCCGCAGCTTGCGTTGAAACCTCACCCGCAGGTGCCTCCGCCGCGGCCGCAACAGGATTGAGCGCCGCGACGGATACCATCGACAGCAGGCGCACGCGTGCGCCTGCCAAGCAGATCTTGAACAATTGTTACCCCCTCGAACATTCAGGAGCGGCGTCTCTGGCGATGATACATCATCTCGTCAAGAGGCAAGTGCGCGGGTTCCGGACCTGCCAGGTCACTCTTCCCGCCCGCCGCCTTCCAGGAGGCCATGCCGCGCGCGACATGGCATCCCCGATGATGGCGGCGGGTGGCAAAGGCCCAGCTCTACTCTTGCGAAGATGCGGCAGCAGCATGTGATGCTCCTTGCCTCACGTTCGGCACCGCTTTGCGGGGGTACGATGCGAGACGAACAGTGACACGCTTCGAACAAAGCAGTCGGGCGCCACCAGCGGGAGCAGGTGAGCGCCCCTGTCAACCGACACGAAGCTTACTTTCCCCGCCCGCCCGAGCATCTTCGCCTGTGCGATTGCGCCTTCATAGGCCGTGTTCGGATCGAGCGTTCCGTGGATTATCAGCGTCCGCGGCAGGCGCGCGGGCGATTGCCCGAGCCATCTGTCCGCTTTGTAGAGGGGCATGGGGGAGCCGACCAGGAAGCCGGGAAGTGGGCTGGTGAAGAGCGCATCCCTTGCCTCATCGGCCACCGTCTCGGCAGTGAGGCCTGGCCTGCTGTTATTCTCCGACGCGCTGATCAGCATCACGAGCGGGATCGAAGGCGAGGAATGTGGAAATTTCAGCATGGCCGCGAAGGTCGCCTCCAGATCGGTTCTGGTGCGGGCAAGCAGTCTGGTGTCACCCCGCGACAAGGTGCGCACGAGCATCGGAATTCGTGCCCGCAGCCGGGGGAAGTTCAGGAGAGAGCCCATGAACCTTCGCAAGTCGCCGCCAGGCACGGTTGAGTGCCACGGCGCATCCGCACGGGTCAGCAGGCGCCGATAGGCTCGCTCCTGTCCCGCGCTCAAGATTGCGCGCCCAACGCGGTCCACCAACGCCGTTCTGCGGCTGAGCTCCCACGGCGTCGCTCCCTCTGGCGGCACCAGGCCGTCGAGGATCAAGCCATCGAGTTCGGGCGGCGCGACCTGCATCATGCGCAGCGCCAGCTGCGTACCGTAAGACACCGAGTAGACGAGCGACTCGCCGTCACCGCCATGTCGGGCGATCAGGCCTGAAAGATCTCGTGCCGCATTCGTGATGTTGAAGGCGTGGGCGCGAGGAGCATCGGCATGGAGGAAGCCGATGCAGGCGCCCCATTCAGCATCGGCCAGGCTCGATCCGCTCAGGCCGTCCATGGCCTCCTGTTCAGGGCAGAGCCGGGTCGAGCGGCCAGTGCCGCGATGGTCCGGAACGATCAGGTCGTGCTGCGGGAATGCCCGGCGGAAGACGTGGATCAGCGGATAAAGGGAAGCGCCGGGTTCACCCGGGCCACCGGCGATCAACCAGACGTCCCCGCGTCGTCGGGCGCGATCGCCCACCGGAAACTTGCGGACAAAGAGCTCGACCTCGCCTTGCGCGCCCTTTGCGCCGGGGTGAAGCGCCGCCTTGGCGACAAGGCACTCCGTGCCCCTCAGTTCCGGGAAATCGGATCGATCGGCGCACGGCGCAAACGTGCCGCCATCGGCGTAGGCCGGCGACGGGGTCAGCAGGAAGAGGAAGAAAGAACATAGAAGGGTGAGAACAGGGCGCATGGGGAATATCCGATCAGGAAGACGCGCCTCCCTTCACCCGCCACCGCGTGGAGGTTGGAATTTTTCCATGAACCTGCGGCCAACCCGACGAATGGACGCCTCAGACGACGAACTGGCGCAGCAACTGTGTGCCCGAACGGCTCGTCTGGACGGCATCGCCCGTCGTCATATGGGCAAGCAGGCGCCCGCCGCCCGCCGGCTCAACACGCGCCACATGGTCGAAGTTGACGATTGCCGATCGGTGGATGCGCAGAAAGCGGGCAGGATCCAGCCGCCGCTCGAACTCACCCAGGCTCAGGCGGACCAGATGGCGCCTGCCGTCGAGCGTCTGGACTTCCGAATAATCCTGGGCGCCGGTGATGGTGACGATGTCCCGCACGCTGACCGGCACCATCTCGTCGCCGCGGCGCGTCAGATAGCGATCAAGCTGGGGCGTCGTGACGATTGCGACCTCTGCCGCCTGTCGGCCACCCCGCACTGCATAGCAGGTCGATGCGATGGTTGCGTAAAGGATGATGCCTTGGAAAACCTGCCAGGTGAAAGCTATCGCTGAAAAGCCGCCGACGCCGAAGCCCCCGCCTTGCAGGCCCTTGAAGAAGGCCAGCATGACGAGAACGAGCGCGTACCAGGTGGTGGCGAAGATGACGGCCAGGCCAGCATGGAACACGATCTGCACCGGAACGGCGCGACGCATGACGTGCGCCTTGATCAGGCTGTGCATAGCCACTGCCAGTAGGGCCAGGGGCAGGACATTTGCCGCCCCGTCCGTCAGCGCCTGCGTGATGGGTTCGCCGAGCGTAGCAGCGAAGACACATGTATAGAGAAGCCAAAGCAGGAGCGTCCCGCCCGCCCAGAGCGCCGCGACACTTGGCGCGCGCATGGCAGGCAAGTCGAGTGCTGAAAGTCGGAACCGCATCATGACGGGCGGTTAGCCATGTCGGCGGAAAACGGAAAGTCTTCGGCTGCGCCCGGCCGGCAAGCCACTCGACCCTGACGGCGGCAGCAGCATGTGCAGGCGGCGGCGTGGCCGCCACCTTCTTTGTCATCGCGGTCGAGGAGCCGGCGGACTCCAGGCACTTACGGTCGGTCGGCGTCCGGGTCCGCGCAACCCGCGGCTACGCGCACGGGACTGCAGCGCGCGATGGCGTTTCCGGGCAAAGAGACGACGAAGCCTTTGCCGAGGGGATCAGGAGCGCCCGGATAATAATCGGTGCTGATTGCCTGGGCGCCGCTCGCCATCGCGGCCTCCGCCTTGGTGAAATCGCCGGTGCGTGCCTCGACCGTGTTGGCGTCGGTGCGGGTGCGGACGATTATTCCTTCCGATACCCAGCGCCTGATCTTGTCGCCGTCGACCAGCGGGTCCTGGACGATCTGCACCACGGCCTCCGGCTGCCCGTCCGGATACCAGCCGAACATCGCACGGCCCGCAAGCGAAGGCCGGCCCGCGCGATAGACGTCCGAAACGGCATCTCGCACGTCGAGCAGGATGTAAATCCGTCCGCGCGCCGCCGACAAGGAGGGCCAGCCCCGTGTCCGCACCGCTTCGCGCAGGCTGGCCGCATCGCCGCGCACCTCGTCCGGCGTGATCAGCCTCCTGCCCGGCAGCACCGATCGGATTTCGGCATCCAGCGCATCGAGCAGGACCGCGTTGTCGAGCGGCAGCGGATCGGAGATGCCGGGCCGCCCCGAAGGCCGGTCGGCCGCATTGATCGTGATCATGACCGGCAGGTGATCGGGATGCGCCCGCGACCAGGCATCGACCTCCTTCAGGCAGGCGATGAGGGTCGGGCAGGTGCTGAGATAGTCGATGTCGGGAATGTGGAGCACCTTGAAGCCCGGCTTCAGCATCGCCGCGCGATCAAAGCCGGTCGTCTCGCCCGCCGCCCTCGCCCAGGCCTCGCCCTTGGGATCGGCATAGCGCCCGCCCTCGGGATCGGCGAAGATATCGAGCTCCAATTGCCGGACGCCCGTTTCGAGCTGCCGGGTGATCGACACGTGATCATATTCGAGCCCGTCGGCGAGCCGTGGCTCCATGGCCCGGATCCTGTCCATGACGGCTGGTGCGATCGGCCGCTTGAAGCTGTTGTGCGAGCCGACGACCTGGACATCGTTCATCGCCAGGGGCGGCGCTGCGCCGGCAAGCGCCAGCGCAGCGATGGTGGCAAGGCCGATGCCCATCAGAATTCGGTCCTGATGCCGAACAACACGGTGCGGCCCCAATAATGGATTTCGTTGAAGCGCAGCTTGTCGTCGCTGTAGCTATATTGGCGGGCGCCGGCGATGTTGATCGCCTCAAGGCTCAGCATCGTCCTGTCCGTCACGCGGTACGACAAATTGCCGTCCAGCGATCCGAACGCATCGATATAGGTCGGCGTTGTGGTCGTGCTACCCGAACTCGACAGATATTTGTCGCGCCACACATAGGAAAGCCGCGCCGAGACCGGGCCGTAATCATAGAAGCCGACGATGTTGAAGCTGTTCTTCGACAGGCCGCTCATCTGATCGGTGATCGTGCGTGCGCCGGCCGTGTAGCTCGCCTCGACCTCCGTGTGGGTATAGGAGGCCTGGATGCCGAGGCCGTCGAACGGCTCGGGCAGGAAAGTGAAGACCTGGTTGTAGGCGGCCTCGACGCCATAGACCTTGGCATCGCCGCCATTGACCTGCGTGCTCAGCAGGATCGTGCCGCGGCCCGGTATCTCCACATTGATGTTCTGCGCGGTGATATAATCGTCCATCTTCTTGTAGAAGACGGCGCCGGTTAGGGATGCGGCCCGGTCGAAATACCATTCCAGCGACGCGTCGAACTGCGTGGCAAGGAAGGGAACGAGCTCCGGATTGCCGCCGCTGCCGGTCGCGGCGTCGGTCGAGACGCTGATCTGCGGCGCGCTTTGGGTGACGTTGGGACGGGTGAGCACGCGGCTGGCGGCAAGGCGGCCGATCAGCTCCGGCGTGAACTCGGCACGCAGGTTGAAGCTCGGCAGCCAATTGTTGAACGTCTTGGGAAAGCTCGCCGGCGTCGGCGCGGTGCCGATGGTCAGCGTGCCACTCGCCACCTGATCGGTGTGGACGTAGCGAAGGCCGACATTGCCGGTCACGTCGATGCTGCCGAGCGGGAATGCATAATCGGCGCGGACATAGGCGGCTGCCGTTTCCTCGCTGACGACATAGGATGCGCGCAGGTCGCCTGGCGCCAGCGGCGCGTTCGCCACCGCATCGGTGAAGAGCCTGTCGTAGAAGACGCTGGTGATCGGTACGATCCAGTTGCGCGGCGCATTGCCGGGCACGTCTTCCAGCAAATCGTCGAACGGAATGGGTTCGTAGCCGTCGGGCGCGAAGGTCGTCAGCGGGACCTGGCCCGGATTGACCGTGAAGTCGCGCCGCCAGTAATCGCGCTTACGGCGGTGATATTCACCGCCGAACGCGACCTTGCTGAGGAAGCCGTCCATGACGCGCGCGGCGTCGAGACGGGCGAACGTGTCCCAATCCTTGCTGTTCTTCGGCGCGATGTTGAACGGGTAGAGGACGTAATTGGCGGCATTGGTCGGATCGATCGGGGTCGTGAAGGTCGGAACGACCTTGTAGCCGCCTGATGCATCATAGGTGAGCGGCGCGAAGAACATGGCGCGGCTGCGCACCGTGCCCACGTCAAAGCTGGGGTGGAAGCTGTGCGCGTAGGACCAGTTCACATTGGCCGAGATGTCCCAGCTTTCGGGCGTCCAGCTTTGCTTCAGGCCCACGCTGACGAGGTCGTGGCGATTGAGGCTATATTCGCGCGAGGCCATGAAGCGCACGTCGTTGATCGTCGCGGCCACCACCGTGTCGCCGTCCAGCGTGTAGGATCCCGGCACCAGCACCGGACGGTGGCCGGCAACGCTGGTGTCGTCGGGATAGATGTCGAGGCCGAATTCGTCATAGGCGACATCGAGACGCGTCGCGAGGATATCGAGGCTGGTCTCGAGTTCGTCGGACGGGCGCCACTGTGCCGACACGATGGCGGAAAGCCGCTCGCGCTTCTCGGTCTCCACGGTCGGGCGCGTGCGCGTCGGCGTGTAGTAGCCGGCACCGAGCACCGGGGTGAAGCGGTCGAGCGTCCAGCCGGTATTGTACCAGCGGTCGTTGCGCACGTTCTTGCCCCAATATTGCGCACCGACCAGCAGGCCGACGCTCTCGTCGCCGCTGACCGCGCTGGTGATCACCGTTGCGTTCGGCTTCACCTTCTCGGTCATCGTGGTGTAGGTGGCGCGAAGGTTGAGCGTGGTCTTGTTGCCCACGTCGAGCGGCTGGACCGTGCGGACGTCGATATTGCCGCCAAGCGCGCCCTCGGTCATGTCCGGGGTCGGCGTCTTCACCACGTCGATCTGCGAGACGAACTCTGCCGGGAGCATCTCGAACCGGAACTGGCGGCCATTGGCGCCGCCATTTTCGATTAGGTCGTTGATCGCGACCGTGCGGCCGTTGAGCAGGGTGTTCTGGAACTGCGGACCAAGGCCGCGCACACTCACATAAAGGCCCTCACCGCGCGGCCGGGTAATGGCAACGCCGGTCACCAGCTGAAGCGCCTCGGCGACGTTCTGGGTTGGAAACTTGCCGATGTCCGTCGCATTGATCGAGTCCACGCCGAAGGACGCCTGGCGCTTGGTCTCGGTCGCGGCTGCCAGGCTTCGGGCATAGGTCCCGGTGATGACGATCTCTTCATCCTGTGCCTCGGCCGGCAGGTCCGCATCGGCCGCCCCCTGCGCGTGCGCCGGCTGCGAAAGGCCCAGGGCGATCAGGGTGAACGGAAGGGTTGCCTGGAACAGGCGCGGCATAAGCGACATGAATTTTCCCCCCGGGCATGAGGCCCGTTGGAACGGCGCTTAAGCAGGACAGCTTACCCTTTGGCGGCCTGGCTGTTTCGGTTCTGTTTCGAAGCTATTCCGTTTGTGTTGCACGCCGGGCTGTCGGCGGGAAAGCCCGATGCCCGCCTGGCTGGCGCGCACGCGCGCAGCGCGCCCTTTTAGAGCGTCCGCCGAGTGACCATATCGTTGCAAACAGAAGGATATCCCTATGGTCACTTACGCCAAGACCGAAGAAGCGCTCGGCCGCCTCACCCCCGAGCAGTTTCACATCACGCAGAACAGCGGCACCGAACGGCCCGGCACGGGCGCGCTGCTTCATGAGAAGCGCCCCGGCATCTTCGTCGACATCGTCTCGGGCGAACCGCTGTTCGCCTCGTCCGACAAATATGAGTCCGGCTGCGGCTGGCCGAGCTTCACCAAGCCGATCGCCAATGTCGAGGAGTTTCACGACGCCAGCCACGGCATGGTGCGTATCGAGGTGCGTTCGAAGCATGGCGACAGCCATCTCGGCCACGTCTTCAACGACGGCCCGCGCGATCGCGGCGGACTGCGCTACTGCATCAACTCGGCCTCGCTGCGCTTCGTGCCCAAGGCCGAGATGGAAGCGCAAGGCTATGGCGAGTATCTGGACCAGGTCGAGGATATCGGCTGACCCGAGGCCCGGCCGTGCGCGCGCAGGGCCGGGTCGTTATCCCCCGCCCGGCCGTGCCGGACATTCGTGGCGGACCGGACACGTCATGCCGGGCCGTTCCACTGTCCAGCGGCAGATGCGCTTGATTCGAACATGGCCCGCAGCGGCCCGGACCCAGGCTGCGATGCCGGCTAAGTCCAGCCCGGCCAGCAGGCGCTCAACCCGGAGGCGATAAGCCGGCGCGGCTTTCGATCTTCATCATATCGGGAAGTGGTGGAGCCGAGGGGGATCGAACCCCTGACCTTCGCAATGCCATTGCGACGCTCTCCCAGCTGAGCTACGGCCCCGAACCTTTTTGGCACCGCCTGGGAAGCGGCACCGTGTTGGAGCGCCGCCTTTATGACAGGAGGCGGCGCTTGCCAAGAGGATTATTAGCGCTCTTCGTCGTCGTCCGAGGGACCGGCCAGATCGATATCCTCGTCACCGCCGATATCAACTTCGTCGTCGGGATTCTCTTCGGCGTCCTCGTCGACCAGTTCAAGGTCGTCGGCGGCAAGGTCCGAATCCGGCGCGGCAGCCGCATTGGCGGCCGGCTTGGCGACTTCGAACGGAAGCGGCTGCTTGGACTTGAGCACGGGCTCAGGCTCCCACGAGACGCCGCATTCGATGCAGGTCACGGGATCTTCCTTGCCCAGATCGTAGAAACGGGTCGCGCACTTCGGACAGGTGCGCTTGGTACCCCATTCAGCTTTCACCATGGGTGAGAGAGCCTCCAACAGAAAAAGAAAAGGTGCGGCCGCGCGTGGGCTTGGCCGTGTTGCGTGCGCCTTGCCACATGGGGTGGGCGCTGTCAAAAGCCAACCGCTTCAACCCCTGAGCCTGGAGAATGCCCGCCATGATCATCGCCGTCGACGGACCCGCGGCAAGCGGCAAGGGCACGATCGGGCGGGCGCTGGCGAACCATTACGGGCTGCCGCATCTCGACACGGGGCTGCTCTACCGGGCGGTGGCGCTGAACCTGCTGCAGACCGACGGCGACCCGGACAGCGAATTTTCGGCGGTGCGGGCCTGCGACATCTCGCAGATCAGCTTCGACGATCCGGAGCTCAAGAGCGAGGCGGTGGGCGGCGTGGCCTCCCGCGTGTCGGCCTACCCGATGGTGCGCCAGCATCTGCTGGAACGGCAGAAGGTCTTCGCGGGGCAGCCCGGCGGCGCGGTGCTGGACGGGCGTGACATCGGCACGGTGATCGCACCGGAGGCCGAGGCGAAACTGTTCGTGACGGCAACGCCGGAAGTGCGGGCCGAGCGGCGCTTCAAGGAGCTGACCAAGGCGGGGCGGACGGTGCATCTGGAGGATGTGCTGATCGACATCCGGGCGCGGGACGAGCGCGACAGTTCGCGCAGCGCGGCGCCGCTCAAGCAGGCCGATGACGCGGTGGTGCTGGATACGAGTGCGCTGGGCGTCGAGGAAGCCGTGGCGGCTGCGATTGCCATCGTGGAACGGACGTTGGGGCGAGGCTGACCACTTAAGCCCCTATTCGCCCCCTCATGCGTCACCCTGAACTTGTTTCAGGGTCCATTTCGGAGCCCCCTCGCCCGTCACCCGGATGGATGCTGAAACAAGTTCAGCATGACGCTCATCTCGGGGAGCTTACTTCCCCGTCCCCTCCAGCGCGCCGATCAATGTCGCCATGTTGGTGATGTAGGTGGCGGTCGAGATCCCCATCACCGGATTGTCCGTATTGTAGGGCGAGGTGTCATGCGCGTCGCCGACATTGGTGCTGCGATAGTCGCCCGGCGTCGGGGTTGCCGATCCCGGGCCAATATACGGGTTACTCGTCGCCTTGAGCGGGGTCGCCCAATAGCCTTCGCGATTGAGGGATCGGATCAGCGCCTGTGCGGGTGAAGGGCCCGATGCGTTGAGGTCCGAGCCCGCATCGACATTGGCCGCGAAGTAACGCGGCAGCTTGACCTGGTTCCTGGCGTGAAGCGGCGAGGATGCGAGCAGGGTCTCGACCGGCATTGCCTTCAGCGCCTCATATTCGGCGCGCAGCTTCGCCACGTCGACCGCGCGGAAGGCCGAATAATGGCCGATCGTCGCATCCGGATCGTAATCCCAATAATATGCGCCGTTGACGATGTTCGACCCGCGACGGTGGACGTAGATCGGCCGGTTGGTGCCATATTCGACAAAGGTCGGGAAGGCGCGGTTGCCGCGCTCCTGCCCTACCGGCAGCCGTACCGATTCCAGCCAGTCGAGCGCCTCCGGCACCCGCGCCAGGAAACGCGCATCGCCGGTCATACGGTAGAAGTTGAAGAGCTGGCCGATGTTCGACGCTGTCGTATGCGTGCTGAGCGCTTTGGGCTCATAGGTGCGCGCGGCCGCGGGCTGCAGGTCGCTCGGCGTATATTGGAGCGACCAGCCTGCCTGCGGTGCAGGGCCCTGAGTCACCAGGAAGACGTTCATGGCCCGGGTGATCGCGTCCATGACGCGCGTCTCGCCCAGCGCCTGGTAGCACATGATCAGGAACTTGATATTCTCCGCCGCGACATCGTCGTTGAAGGTGACGTAGCTCGAATAAGCCGGGAAATGCGGATCGTAGGGCCAGCGCTGCGGCCAGCCCCCGTTCGGATACTGGCTGTCGAGCACGAAGCTGACGGCCTTCTCCAACGCCGGCCGATATTTGGGATCGTTCTTTTCGACATAGAGGCGCAGCAGGAACTGCATCGCCTCCGACGTGCCGGCATCGTCGAACGTCGCATTGTCCGAATGGTGCTGGAATTCTTCCAGCCGCCAGGCGTTCGCGCCATAGGTGTCGTACCAGTCCTTGGCCGATGCCTGCCCCCCGAAATCGATGAAATAGTTCCAGCCGCCGCTGCGATGCTGGCCCCAGATCAGCGCGCCGGCGACCTTCTCGGCAGCGCTGTAATAATATTCGTCGCCGGTGGCGTGATAGGCGTCGAGATAGACGTGGCCCATCGTCGCGGTGCCGGGGGGCTGGACCCAGACCATGCTCGGCTTCGCCTCCATCTCACCCCACAGGCGCGACTTGTCGGGCAGGTAGGACCAGACATAGCCGCCGTTGGTGGCAAGGTCCTCGACCATGAAGGTAGTCGCGCGCTTCATGGTGCGCTCGATCTCGGGCCGACTCTGCGACGCGGCGGGCGCAGCGGCGGTGGTGAGGAGCAGCAGGGCGATCAGGGGTTTGAGCATTTTCAGGGCCTCTCTGGACGGTGCTGTTTTCAGCTTCCGGGTTGGATGTAGGGGGCGCGGGCGAAGAGCTCGCGCTCGAAACGGCGGGGGTCGGCGACGACGCGGCTGTTCGTATCGAACACCATCGTCTGGCGATCGGGCAAGGCGTAGCGCGGCCAGTTCGGGTCGCCGGTCGCGGCAAGGCTTGCGAAAGCGTCCATCATCGCTGCGCTGACGCGGCGGGCGCCCTCCCCCGTGCCGGTGATCGAGCCCGGCGCGTCGAGCGTGCCGAAGACGAGCGGGATGTCGAGCGTGTGCGGGGCCCCGCGCCACGGTTCGACCGGCGACTGGAAGTCGAGCTGGTAGACCCAGGTGGGGGAACCGGTGTCAGCGGCACGCGCGTCGGCCTCGATCACCTGGCCGGGCCAGCTTCTCCCGGCAGTGGTGGCGGCGAAGAAGATGCGCTCGGCCGACCAGTCTGGATAGCGCGCGCGATATTGGGCGACGATCCATTCGGGGCTCAGATCGATCTTGATCTCCGGCGCGATGCGCGCGGCAATGTTGGTCCAGTCGAGCCCCGCGAGCTTTGGCCCGCGCGGGTCGATGAAGGCACGGGTCTCGTCGCGCGTGTTGCCCAGGATCATCGGGATGGCGGCGGATTGTGCAGGCGCATCGGGCCAGAAAGGATGGCGGGCAAGCGAGCGCATGTCGAGCACCGGCCCCATATAGATGCCGCCGCCGAGGATAGGATCGGTGGCGGACAGCCCCTCCAGCAAGCGCTCGACCGGCATGGCGAGCAGGTCTTGCGGGCTGGCCTTGAGCTGCGCCAGCAGGGCTTCGGCGTGGCGAGTGGCATTCAGCGGCCCGGAGGCGGTGACCTGCTGGCCGCTCATGGTCGCGGCGCTGGCGAACAGGCCCTTGGCGGCCGGCATCGCCATCATCGTGGCGATCTTGGCGCCGCCGCCCGACTGGCCGAACACCATCACCCGGTCCGGATCGCCCCCGAAGACTGCGATATTGTCGCGGACCCACTGCAGCGCAAGGATAAGGTCCAATTGCCCGACATTGCCGCTGTCGGGGAAGCGCGGGTCGAGCCGGGCGAGATAGAGATAGCCGAGCGCGTTGAGCCGGTGGTTGACGGTGACCACCACCACGTCCTTTGCCGCGGCAAGGTCGTGACCGTAGTTGAGCGGATCGACCACGCTGCCGTTCGAATAGGCACCGCCATGAATGTAGACCATCACCGGCCGCTTGCCGCCGCGCCGCGCATCCGGTGTCCAGACGTTGAGGAACAGGCAATCCTCGCTGGTTCGATCGTCGCGCCTGCTGCGCTGCGGGGCGGAGGGGCCGAAGGCGAGCGCGTCGACGACGTCGCGCGAAGAGACGGGCGCGATCGGCGGCTGGAAGCGGCGCGCGCGCGTGTCCTGCCCGTAGCGGATACCGCGAAAGACGTGGAGGCCACCTTCGCTGGTGCCGCGCACGCGGCCGAGGCTGGTGGTGACGAGCGGCGCCTGCGGGGCGGCCATGGCGGGCGCGAGGGTCGCTGCGCCCGCCAGCACGCCCGCCTTCAACAGCGTGCGCCGGGTGAAAGGCTCAACGGCGGACGTCGAGCTCTCCTGCCATGAAGGAGTCGATGTCGCGGGGTCCGAACAGGCTCGCATCGCCCGGCAGGCTGTGCTTGAGCGCCGTGACGGCAAGGCCCGAGGCTGCCGTCCAGTCGAGGTCGCGGTCCGAAAGCAGGCCGTGGAGCACGCCGACCGCGAACGCATCGCCGCCGCCGATCCGGTCGACGATGCCGGCCACGGTGACTTCCTCGGTCTGCGCGGCGCCCTCGCGCTGGTCGACGCGAGCGGAGATGCGGTGGGTGTCGGCATCCTCGACATGGCGTGCGGTGGAGGCGATCGTCTGGAGGTTCGGGAAGGCGTCGAACGCCGCCTGGCTGGCCTCGCGGCGGCGGTCGGGGCCGTCGCCGCTGAACTTGGTGCCGAGAAGCAGCGAGATGTCGCGGTGGTTGCCGAACAGGATCTGCGCCTTGGACACGAGCTTGGTCAGGATTTCGCGCGGCTTGCTGTCCCAGCGCTCCCAAAGCTGGGCGCGGTAATTGCCGTCGAAGGAGATCGGCACGCCCAGACGCTGCGCGGCCTCGGCGGCGGCAACCGCGATGTCGGCGGACTGCGGCCCGAGCGCGGGGGTGATGCCCGACATGTGAAGCAGGGTCACGCCGTCCAGCAGCTTGTCCCAGTCGAAGTCGCCGAGCGCGGCCTGTGCGAAGCTGCTCGCCTCGCGGTCATAGACGATCTCGGATGCGCGCAACCCCGCGCCGGTGGCGAGGAAGTAGAGGCCCATTCGGCCGGGGGCGGTGGTGACGGCCGAGGCATCGACGCCGTAGCGGCGGAGATAGCCGATGGCGGCTTCGCCCAGCGCGTTGGCGGGGACGATGCTGATCGACTTTGTCTTGTGGCCGAGATTGGCGAGCCCGACCGCGACATTGGCCTCCGCGCCGCCGAAATGGACGTCGAGGTGCGGGCGCTGGAGCAACAGCTCGCGCCCCGGTGCGGTCATGCGGAGGAGGAGTTCTCCGAAACAGGCTACAGTCATTTGCTTCTCCAAGGCTTCACCCTCACCCTTCCCACCGCCTGTCGGCGGCGGGGCCCTTCCCTCTCCCCGCGGGAGAGGGAGGGAGCGGCGCAGCCGCGAAAGGGTGAGGGTGACAAGCCGATCACCGCGCCAGCCAGCCGCCGTCGACGGCGAGGATGTGGCCCTGGATGTAGTTTGCCGCGCTCGACGCAAGGAACACCGCGGCACCGCCGAGGTCGCGCGGGTCGCCCCAGCGGCCCGAGGGAATGCGCTCCATGATCTGGCGGTTGCGGGTTTCGTCCGCCTGGAGCGCCGCCGTGTTGTTGGTGGCGATATAGCCAGGCGCGATCGCGTTGACGTTGATGCCCTTGCCCGCCCATTCGCAGGCGAGCAGCTTGGTGAGGCCGCCGACGCCCGATTTGGACGCGGTGTAGCTCGGCACGCGGATGCCGCCCTGGAAGGTCAGCATCGATGCGATGTTGATGATCTTGCCGCCGCCATTGGGCACCATGTGGCGCGCCGCGGCCTGGCTGAGGAAGAAGACGGACTTTAGGTTCGTGTCCATCACCGCGTCCCAATCTTCCTCGGTGAAGTCGAGGGAGTCGTTGCGGCGGATGATGCCCGCATTGTTGACGAGGATGTCGAGCCCGCCGAGTTCGGCGAGCGTCTTGTCGACCACGTCCTGCACAGGCGCGATCGAGGACAGGTCGGCGCCGATGATGGCGGCGCGGCGGCCGGTCGCGCGAACCTTTTCGGCCGTTTCGTCGGCGGAGGAGCGGCCGACGAGGGCAACGTCGGCGCCTGCTTCGGCAAGCGCGACGGCGATGCCCTGGCCGATGCCGGTGTTCGCGCCGGTGACGATGGCGACCTTGCCGGTGAGATCAAAAGGATTGGTCATCTAAGAACCCGTTCGTTTCGAGCGAAGTCGAGAAACCCGTCTCACGCAGAACGCTGTGCGCGTGGCCCGTGTCTCGACTTCGCTCGACACGAACGGGGGTGATATGGATGGGCAGGAACTCCCGATGTGCGCCCCTGCCCGAAAAGGTCACGCCAGCTGACAGATGTCCATGACGTTCATATCCGTATAATCCTGGTTCTCGCCCGCCATCGCCCAGATGAAGGTGTAAGCGCGCGTGCCCGAGCCCATGTGGACCGACCAGGGCGGCGAGATCACCGCTTCCTCGTTGCCCATCACGATGTGACGCAGCGCATCGGGCTCGCCCATGTAGTGGAAGACGCGGTCATTCTCGCCGAGGTCGGTGTAGAGATAGATTTCCGAGCGGCGCTCATGGACGTGACACGGCATGGTGTTCCACACCGAGCCGGGCTTCAGCGTGGTAAGCCCGAGCACGAGCTGCGCGCTGTCGCACACGCCCGGGATCACCAGCTGGTAGATCGAACGCTCGTTCGATTCCTCCAGGCTGCCGCGATCCAAGCGGTTCGCGTCGGCGATGCCGAGCTTGCGGGTGGTGAACGCTTTGTGCGCCGGGCAGGACACCAGATAGTAACGTGCGCCCGCGCCGGCGAACTGCACGTCCGCCGCGCCCATCGTGACGTAGAGGCAGTCCTTGTTGCCAAGCGCGAACGTCTCGCCATCGACGGTGACGGTGCCGGCTTCGCCGACATTCACCACCGCCAGTTCGCGCCGCTCCAGGAACGGGTGACCGGCGGCGGAGGCCGGCTCGGTCTGGTCGGGCAGCTTGAGGCTGCCCGCACCCGGCACCGCGGCGCCGATCACCATGCGGTCGGCGTGCGTGTAGTTGAGCACGATCTCGCCATCGCGGAAGAAGCCGTCGATCAGATAGCGATCGGCCAGTTCCGCGTTCGACACGCATTCCATCATGTCGGGATGGGTGGCGTAGTAGGTCCGTTCAAACATGGTTCGCTCCGTATGCCGGGTGCGGGAAGTTGATCAGGCGAGTTCGGGCTGGCGCGCGTCTGCCGTGATGCTCTTGAGATAGGCGCTGATCTCTTCGTCCTGCGAGTTGGCGTAGAAATATTCCTGGAACTTCTCGCCGGCGATCGCAGCCTTGAGCAGGTCCTGGTCGACATTCTTGAGCACGGTCAGCATGTCGTTGCAGGTCACGGCCTTGAGATCCGACAGGATGCCGCGATTCTTGCGCATGATCTCGGCACGCTCCTTCGGGTAGCCGAGGCCGCGCTCGCCTTCGAACAGCTTGCGGTAGACGTCCTGAAGGTTCAGTTCCGCGGCCCAGCCGAAGCCCTTTGCGTACGGCATGGAGATGGCATTGCCGTCATTGATCTGGCCGAACAGGAAGGCGTCGGTCGGGTCGATGACGAGGCCGCAGAACACGCCGGGCATGGCGTTGCAGGCAAGCATCGAGCCCATGCCGGTGCCGCAGCCGGTGACAACGAAGTCGGCGGCCTTGGAGTTCAGGAGGATGCCCGCGAGCAGGCCGTTCATGACGTAGGTCAGCGAGGCCTTATCCTCGGCCGTGTACATGCCGTAATTGAACACCTGGTGGCCGAGCGGCTCGGCAACGGCGGTCAGCGCGTCGTGGATGACGCCGTTCTTGGCGGCCTGGCTGTTCTCGCTGATGAGGGCGATCTTCATGATATCTGTCCTGTGCTTGAAGGGGAGCGGGTTGCGGCGGTTCCTAGCCTCTGGAGCCGCCTTTCACAATCTGGGATGTCCTCAGGCAGCCGCCTTCACGGGCGGAACCTGGTCCAGCCGGTAGGCGCGCTTGACGAGGCCGTAGGTGAGTTCGTGCGCCAGTTCGGCCGCCTCGCCTTCCTCGATGCGGTGCTCGGCAACGAGCCGCGCGAGGAAGCCGCAATCGATGCGGCGAGCAACGTCGTGCCGGGCCGGGATCGACAGGAAGGCGCGGGTGTCGTCGTTGAAGCCGCAGGTATTGTAGAAGCCGGCGGTCTCCGTCGTCATCTCGCGGAAGCGGCGCATGCCTTCGGGCGAGTCATGGAACCACCAGGACGGGCCCAGCTTCAGGCACGGATAATGGCCGGCGAGCGGGGCGAGTTCGCGCGCATAGACGCTCTCGTCCAGCGTGAAGAGGATGACCGCGAGGCGCGGGTCGTTGCCATACTTGTCGAGCAGGGGCTTCAGCGCGTTCACATAATCGGTGCGCATCGGGATGTCGGCGCCCTTATCGCGGCCGAACGTCTCATGCAGCCAGCGATTGTGATTGCGATAGGCGCCGGGGTGGATCTGCATGACCATGCCGTCCTCCACGCTCATGCCCGCCATTTCGGTCAGCATCTGGGCGCGGAACAGCTCGGCATCCTCGATCGACCAGCTACCACCGATGATGCGCGCGAAGAGCGCTTCCTTCTCCGGCTGCGACAGATCGGCGGTGCGGGCGGTCGGGAAGCCGTGGTCGGTGGCGGTGGCACCCGCAGCGCGGAAGTCGGCGCGGCGCTTTCGGTGCGCGGCCATGTAGCCCGACCAGCTTTCGACATCCTCGCCGGTGAGGTTGCCGAACGCTTCGAATGCGGCGCGGAAATCCTCATGCTCGGGATCGATCACCGCGTCCGGGCGATAGGTGGTGACCACCTGCCCGCCCCAGCCCGACGCCTGGATGGCGCGGTGGTGGACGAGGTCCTCATGCGCGCCTTCGGTGGTGGCGATCAGTTCGATGTTGAAGCGTTCGAACAAGGCGCGGGGCTTGAACGCGTCGCTGGCCAGCGCCTCGTTGATGCGGTCGAAATAGAGGTCGGCGGTGGCCGGCTCCAGCGCGACATCGATGCCGAAAACCTCGGAAAAGACGTGATCGAGCCACATGCGCGAGGGCGTGCCGCGGAACAGGTAGAAATGCTGAGCGAACAGGCGCCATGCCTCGCGCGGGTCGGCGGACGAAGGTCCCGCCTTGCTGGCGACACCCAGGCGACTGATGTCCACGCCCTGGCTGTAGAGCATGCGGTAGATATAGTGATCGGGCGCGAGCAGCAGGTCGGTCGCATTTGACCAGTTCGCATTGCCGGCGAACCAGGCCGGATCGGTATGGCCGTGCGGGCTGACGATCGGCAGGCCCTTCACCTGATTGTACAGGTCGCGGGCGATGGCGCGCGTGGCCGGGTCTGCGGGCAGCAGCCGGTCCGGGTGGAGCGTCAGCGGACGGGACATCACTTACTTCCTTCTTCTTGGCTGCTCAGCGGCGGTAACCGGTGTCAGGATAGTTCTCAAGCCTCAACTCAGCCCCGCTTGGACGGCGGCGCGACCGAGGCGCGGTAGACCAGGGTGGATGGGAACATGCTCGGCTGATCCTCCACGCTGTCGGGGTCGGTCAAGCTGCCGACCAGCTTGGTCGCGGCGGACCGGGCCATGGACACGATCGGCCAGCGCACGGTGGTGAGCGGCGGCCAGACATGGGCAGCGAAGGGCGTGTCGTCGAAGCCGATGACGGAAAGGTCTTCCGGCACGGACAGGCCGCGCTGCCGCGCCGCATAGACGATTCCCGTCGCCATTTCGTCGTTGGAGGCGAAGATGGCGGTGGGGCGCGGGGACAGGTCGAGCAGCCGCTCGGCCGCAGTGACGCCGGATTCGAAGCGGTAATTGCCCTCCACGATCAGGCTGCGGCCGACCTTGAGGCCCGCGGCCGCCATGCCTTCTTCGAATCCCGCACGGCGCTCGGCGGCAGATCGGAAGCCGTGCGGGCCGGCGACCAGGCCGATCAGCCGATGCCCCTGCGCGATCAGATAGGCGGTGGCTTCCTTCACCACCTGACGGTCGTTGGACGCGACCATATGGTCCGGGTCGTCGAGCTGCGCCGATCCCATGCGGACGTAGCGGCAGCCGAGCTCGTCGCACAGGCGCGCAACGTCGTCATTCTCCGATACGGGGGGCAGGATGACGACGCCGTAAAGCCGCTGCCGCTCCAGGAAACGGCGCATGTCGTCCAGCATCGCCGCCGATCCGCGATCGACCGGGCGCACGATCAGCTCGAACTCGGTGCCGTGCAGCGCCTCGAGGATGCCGTGCTGGACGTTGAGCACCAGCTGGGCATTGGGATTGTCGTGGATGAGGCCGACCAGGAAATTGCGGCCCAGCGCCAACGCACGCGCCTGCGGATTGGGGACATAGGCGAGGTCCCGGATCACGCCCAGCACCTTGTCGCGCGTCTCGTCGTTCAGCAGCGGCGAACGATTGATCACGCGGCTGACGGTCTTCTTCGAAACGCCCGCGATCCGCGCCACATCGTTGATGGTGGGCTTGTCCCTGCCCTTCTCGCCGTCCGCCTGGCTGCTCACGTCCGTCCCCTGTTGGCTGCCACATTAGCGGCGCGACGGCGGTTTCGCCAGAGGGGCGGGTCAGACCAATTTGCTTGAAGCCACCCGGCAAGAAGCTTAATTGACACCGTTCCCCATGACCGACACAGCGACTCTCGACGCGGCGCCCGCCGCCCTCCAGCTTCACCCGCGCGACGATGTCGCCGTCGCCCTGCGGCCCGTCGCGGCCGGCGAGGCGATCGAGGGCGTCGCCGCGCTCCAGCCGATCGAGCAGGGGCACAAGATCGCGCTGCACGACCTTCGCGCGGGCGACGCGGTGCGCAAGTTCGGCTGGCCCATCGGGCGGATGAAGGCCGATGCGCGCGCGGGCGAGCATGTCCACAGCCACAATCTCGAAACCCTGCTGAGCGGCGTCGAAGGCTATGCCTACCAGCCGGTCAGCGGCGAGGCGCTGCCGCAGAGCACGGGCAGCTTCATGGGCTATCGCCGCGCGGATGGCCGCGTCGGCACGCGCAACGAAATCTGGATCCTGCCCACCGTCGGCTGCGTCGGGCGCACGGCACAGCGTATCGCGGACCAGTCCGCGCGCCGGCACGAGGGCCGCGTGGACGGCATCCACGCTTTCTCCCACCCGCATGGCTGTTCGCAATTGGGCGGCGACCTGGCCGGCACGCGCGCCTTGCTGGCGGCGCTGGCCTGTCACCCCAATGCCGCCGGCGTGCTGATCGTTGGCCTCGGCTGCGAGGAGAACCAGCTCAAGCAATTGCTCGCCGCCATTCCGGAGGAGCTGCACGGCCGCATCCGCAGCCTCGGCGCGCAGAGCGTCGAGGACGAGCTGGAAACCGGCCTCGCTCTGGTGGACGAGCTGGTCGAGATGGCCGCGCAAGTTCAGCGCACGCCCGCCGACCTGTCGGACCTGGTGCTGGGCCTCAAATGCGGCGGATCGGATGGGTTCAGCGGACTCACCGCCAATCCGCTGGTCGGGCAGATGGCTGATCGCGTGGCGGGCGGCGGCGGCGCCGCGATCCTCAGTGAGATTCCCGAGATCTTCGGTGCCGAGCGGCTGCTGATGGCGCGGGCGCGCGACGAGCGCGTGTTCGGCGGGATCGTCGAGGTGGTGAACGACTTCAAACGCTACTTCATCGACCATGGCGAGCCGATTTCCGAGAACCCCTCCCCCGGCAACGTCGCGGGCGGCATTACCACGCTGGAGGAGAAGTCGCTCGGCGCGGTCCAGAAGGCGGGCCAGGCGCCGGTCGAGGACGTGCTGCGCTATGCCGAGCGCGTACGGCGCAAGGGGCTGACTTTGCTGGAGGCGCCCGGCAATGACGCCGTGTCGTCGACGGCATTGGCGGCGGCGGGCGCGACGGTGATCCTGTTCACGACGGGACGCGGTACGCCATTGGGCTTCCCGGTGCCGACGGTGAAGATCGCGTCGAACAGCGGGCTGGCGACGCGCAAGGCGGGCTGGATCGACTTCGATGCGGGCCAGGTATTGCGCGACGGCATGGAGCCGGCGGCCGACGCCATGCTCGACAAGATTTTGGCCGTGGCGTCGGGCGAACCGACCGCGGCGGAGAAGAATGGCGAACGCGAGATCGCGATCTGGAAACGGGGTGTGACGCTTTGACGAAATTGGGGGCGGGAACGCTTGGGGACTTGACGCCGGCGACCGCCCGGCCCGGCTACGACCGCGACGCGGTGCAGGTCGGCGTGGTGCATTTCGGCCCGGGCGCCTTCCACCGCGGACACCAGGCGGTCTATTTCGACCAGCTGCTGGAAACCGATCCGCGCTGGGGCATCGCCGCCGTATCGCTGCGCTCGCGCCCCACGGTCGAAGGCTTGGCCGCGCAGGACGGCCTCTACACGCTGGCGGTGCTCGATGCGGAGCCGAGCTTCCGCGTGATCGGGTCGCACAAGGTGTTCCTCGGCCCCGGCGACGAAGCGGAGGTGCGCCGACTTCTCGCCAGCGAAAGCGTGGCGATCGTGTCCAGCACGGTGACCGAGAAAGGCTATTGCCTCGCCGGCGACGGCAGCCTCGATTTCGCCCACCCGGACATCGTCCACGATCTCGGCACGCCCGAGGCGCCGGTGAGCCTGGTCGGCTGGATCACGCTCGGCTTGCGTGACCGCCGCGCGGCCCGCCTTCCTGCCTTCACTGTCCTGTGCTGCGACAACATGGTGTCGAACGGCCACAAGCTCGGCGCCGCCGTGCGCGCCTATGCCGAGCGGATCGATCCCGAACTCGCCGCCTGGATCGCGGCAGACGTGCGCTTCCCCAATACGATGGTCGATTCGATCACGCCCGCCACCGACGACAAGGTCCGCGCCACCGTCGCGGGGGCAATCGGCGTCGACGATGCGATCCCGATCAGCCGCGAGGCCTATACTGCCTGGATCGTGGAGGACGTGCTGCCGGACGGCGCGCCCGACCTCGCCTCGGTCGGCGTGGTGTTGGCCGCCGATGTCGCCGTCTACGAGCTTGCCAAGCTGCGCGTCCTCAACGGCGCACATTCGACGCTGGCTTATGCCGGGCTGATGATGGGGCACGAGACGGTTGCCGATGCGATGGGCGATCCGGTCCTGTCCGCCTTCGTGCGACGCATGATGATGGAGGACATCGTCCCCTCGCTTCCCGCCGCATCGGGCGTCGACTTTGCGGCCTATGCCGAGGAGATCCTGCAGCGCTTCGAAAATCCCGCTATCGGCCACAAGCTGGCCCAGATCGCCTGGGATGGATCGCAGAAGCTGCCCTATCGCATCCTCGACACGGTGCAGGACGCACTGGCGAACGGCCGCAGCGTGGAGCGGTTGGCCGTCCCAGTTGCCGCCTGGATGCTGTTCGTACAACGCCAGGCCAAAGCCGGCGTGGACATCGTCGATCCGCTGGCCGACATGCTGGCCGAGATCGGCGGCACGAGCGCGAGCGAGGGTGAGCTTGCCGAGCGGCTGCTGGCATTGCGGCAGATATTTCCGCAAAGCCTGGCGCAAGATGCAGGCTTCCGCACCGCCCTGCTGGACACGCTCTCCAACCTGCAAGCCGATGGCTTCGCCGCCACGCTGGGCACGCGCTAACCTCCGCGTTCCCCGGCGAAGGCCGGGATCCAGTCGGGCGCTTGTGGCAGGCGCCGGTTTTCGAGTCCGGCGCAACTGGGCGCCGGCCTTCGCCGGGGAACGCGAGAAACTCACTCGATCATGAGCACACCGCCAGCCCCGAAAGAGTGATCAACGGCAATTGCCTGTGACACCGGTTTCCACTAGCCTCGCCGAACAGCCTTTAAGTTTGGGGGATGCGTAGAAGTGAGTGAAGCCGTAGCCATTGCCGAGCGGTTCCTGTCCGCGCGGCGAACCGCCTCCGGGCTGCCTGCATATCCGGGCAACCTGCCCACCAGCCTGGACCAGGCGTACCAGATCCAGGATGCGGCGATCACCGGCTGGGCCAAGCCCATCGTCGGCTGGAAGGTCGGCCGCATCATGCCGCCATTGGACGCGCAATTCGGCGCGGACCGCCTGTCCGGACCGATCTTCCACCAGGTCGATGCGCAAGATGGCACCGTCCCCACCATGCCCGTGTTCGAACAGGGCTTCGGCGCGGGCGAGGCCGAATTCCTGCTCCGCATCGCCGGCCCGCTGCCGGCGGGCAAGACCGAATTCTCCCTCGACGAAGCCGCCGACCTGATCGACGCGGTCCATGTCGGGATCGAGATTGCAAGCTCTCCGCTCGGCGACATCAACCGCATCGGGCCGATGGCCGTGGTGTCGGACTTCGGCAACAATAACGGGCTCGTCATCGGCCCGGCCGTTCCCGACTGGCGCACCAGCGGGTTCGAGGATTGGACCGTCGTCACCCGCGTCGATGGACAGCAGGTCGGCACCGGCCGTGCCGCGTCCTTCCCCAACGGCGCGATCGGCGCTGCCGCCTTCCTGTTCACCTTGATGGCACGGCGCGGCATCGCGCTGGAGGCAGGTCAGTGGATCTCGTCCGGCGCGATCACCGGCATCCACGATGCCGGTCCCGGACAGCTGGTCGAAACCGAGTTCGACGGCCGCTTCACCGTTGCCTGCCGCCTCGACGCGGTGCAAGCATGATAAAAGTAGGTTTCAGCCGTAAACGGGCTTGACCAATTTACGAGACCTGCAAGTCTGAAGAGCAGGCGGATCAAAAGGGATTGGATATGGCGAGTGTGACACAAGGGGGCACTGCGCCTTCGCAACCCGGCAAGATGGGCCGGGTGCGGTGGCAGATGTGCGCATTGCTCTTCTTCGCGACGACCATCAACTATGTGGATCGTCAGATGCTGAGCGTGCTGAAGCCCACGCTGCAAGGCGAATATGGCTGGAACGAGACGGACTATGCCAACATCGTCCTCGCCTTCCAGCTCGCTTATGCGATCGGCTATTTCGTCTTCGGGCGCGTGATCGACCGACTGGGTTCGCGCTACGGCTATTCGCTCGCCGCCCTCATCTGGGGCACCGCCGCGATGGCGACATCGATGGCCGGATCGGTGGCCAGCTTCATGGCCGCGCGCTTTGCGCTGGGCCTCGGCGAATCCGGCAACTTTCCGGCCGGCGTCAAGGCGGTGACCGAGTGGTTCCCCAAGAAGGAGCGGGCCTTCGCGGTCGGCATCTTCAACGCAGGGTCCAACATCGGCGCGATCGTCACGCCCCTGATGGCGCCGGTGCTGGTCATCTACTTCGGCTGGCGCGCGGCGTTCCTCTTCTCCGGCGCGCTCGTGTTCGTATGGCTGGTATTCTGGTGGACGCTGTACCGGCGCCCGCGCGAGAAGGCGTCGCTGACCGCAGCCGAGCTCGCCCATATCGAGAGCGATCCCGCCGATCCGCCGGGCGACGTCAAGTGGAGCTCGCTCCTCAAGCATCGCGAAACCTGGGCCTTTGCGCTCGGCAAGTTCATCATCGACCCGATCTGGTGGTTCTTCCTGTTCTGGCTGCCGAGCTTCTTCGACAAGCAGCACGGGCTCGACCTGGTCAGCTTCGGCCCGCCGCTGGTCGCGATCTACATCATCTCCGACATCGGCAGCATCGCCGGCGGCTGGCTGTCCTCGACCCTCATCCACCGCGGCTATAGCGTCAATGCAGGACGCAAGATCGCGATGCTGGTCTGCGCGCTGTGCGTGCCGCCGGTGATCCTGGCGGCGATCGTCTCCGACCTGTGGACCGCCGTGCTGCTGATCGGCCTCGCCACCGCCGCGCACCAGGGCTTCTCGGCCAACCTTTATGCGCTTCCGTCCGACCTGTTCCCCCGCAAGACGGTGGGCGCGATCATCGGCATCGGCGGCACTTTGGGCGCGGTCGGCGGCATGTTCATGGCCAAGTTCACCGGCTGGATCCTGGACTCGACCGGCAGCTACCTGCCCATGTTCATCATCGCGGGCTCGGCCTATCTGGTGGCGCTGCTGCTGATCCACATCCTTTCGCCCAAGCTGGAGCCGGCGAAGCTGGACTGAGCATCCGCTCCCCCGTCCCCTGCGCGGGGCGTCAAGCGACAAGGGCCGGCTCACGCCGGCCCTTTTTCGTTTGCGCAAGCGCGGGCGCAGGTCGCGACGTGCCCCTTGCAAACTGGACCGTCACCAGCCTGATCGATCCAACCCGTCCCAAGCCATGGATCACGCTTGCAGTGAACCGCATGGCCGCTCGTCGGTTGGGCGCGCACAATTGGTGGAGACGCGTGTGAGTGACAGACTTGAGCAGATCGTCCGTGACATTGCGGAGGAAGTCACTCGCGACGCGATCAGGATCGAGAAAGCGTCGGACCCCAAGGAAGAAGGCCTGACACCCGGTCCGTTCGGCATGGCGATTGCCACGGTGGATGGCCGCTTCGCCGTTGCGGGCGAATCCGGCACCGGCTTTCCGATCCAGAGCATCGGCAAGGTATTCGCGCTGGAACTCGCCTTGCAGGCGATCGGCGACGACGTGTTCAAGCGGGTCGGCCGCGAGCCGTCGGGTGATCCGTTCAACTCGATCGTCGACCTGGAACGGACCTGCGGCATTCCGCGCAACCCGTTCGTCAATGCCGGCGCGCTGGTCGTGGTCGACGTGCTGGTGGAACAGCTTTCGGACGATCGGCAGGCGAGCGCAGTCGTCGATTTCGTCCGCGGTCATGCGGGGCTCGAGGACGTGCCCCTCGACCCGGACGTTCTGGAATCCGAGGAAAAAGGCGGCGACCTCAACCGCGCGATGATGAGCTTCATGCGCCATCACGGCAATCTGCGCTCTCCCCCTGACGAGGTGATGGAGGCCTATGTCCACCAATGCGCGATCACGCTCGACTGCCTGGGGCTCGCCAGGGCAGGCCTGTTCCTGGCCCGCACGCGCCTGGCGCCCGACGACGCGCAACGCGACACCGAGGCGCGCCGCATGCGCCAGCTCCTGGCGCTGATGATGACGTGCGGCCATTATGACGGTTCGGGCGACTTCGCCCTGCGCGTCGGCCTTCCCGCCAAGAGCGGCGTCGGCGGCGGCATCCTGGCGATCGTCCCCGAAATTGCCGCGGTCGCGGTCTGGTCGCCCAATCTCGACACGCACGGCAATTCGATGATCGGCGTCCGGGCACTCGAACTGCTCGCCCGGCGCACCGGCTGGTCCGTATTCGGTCCCCCATCCATCAGGTGAGCGGCGAAGGCAGGCCGATAGGTCCGCATCATCGGACAGGCTGAAGGCCCGTAAGTGGCGGAAACCAGAAAGAAAGCCTTCTGCCGCAATTGCGCAAAGGCGGCCTCTCTCGCCTGTGCGTCATCTCATCCGGCTGGCGATGTACGAGGCCCGGGCCATTCGTCCAACGGATCGGCGCATTCCAGTGTCATCCCCACACCTTCCGTCGCCCGAACCGGCAAGGAAGTCGGATCAAAGCCATCAAGGCAGAAGACGTTGACACCGAAATGGTCGGGGGCGGCGCGCTTGCGGTGGAAGACGTAAATGCCGCAACGTCGGCAGAAATGGTGTTTCGCGCGCTTGGTGTTCCACTCATACAGGGCCAGCAATTCCTCACCCGCCTCGATCCGCAACGCCGCCTCCGGGACCTTCGCCATCACGGCATTGCGCTTCACGCACAATGAACAATCGCAGGTCGTCAGCTCGGCGGGATCGTGAGCGATCGTGAAGCGGACGCCGCCGCAATGGCACGAGCCGGCATGGGTGCTCACCACTGGGCCAGCCCTTCCAGATAGAAGATGCACGATCCCGCCAGCTCGACACGGTGACCTGCAAGACGGCAGTGCAGCTCGCCCCCGCGCGGCGAGGCCTGGAAGGCGAGGATCTCGGTTTTGCCCAGCTGCTTCGCCCAATATGGCACGAGCGCGGTATGGGCGCCGCCGGTGACGGGATCCTCCGGAATGCCCTTGGCGGGCGCGAAATAGCGGCTGACGCAATCATAGCCCTGGTCGCCAGGCGCGGTGACCACGACGCCCTTATATGGCAGCTTGGCGATGGCGGCGAGATCGGGAGAGAGGGTGCGCACCGTCCCTGCATCGCTAAGGCGCGCGATGAAGTTGAACCCGTCCCAGATCGCCTCCTTCACCGGCACGCCGAGTGCCTGGGCCAGCCCGGCCGGCGGAGTGGCGGCAGGGGTGAGCGTGCGCACGGGAAAGTCCATGACGTAGCGCGTACCGTCCCGGCGGACCGGCAATGGGCCGCTGGGGGAGTGGAACACCACCGACTGCCTGCCGGGCGACAGCCGCTCCATCACCACCGCAGCACTGGCGAGCGTGGCATGACCGCAGAGCGGCACCTCAACGGTCGGGGTGAACCATCGAATGCGATAATCCTGCCCCTCGGGCACGAGGAATGCGGTTTCGGCATGATTGTTCTCGGCCGACAATCCTTGCAGCACGGCATCCTCGGGAAAGCGATTGAACAGCATCACTGAGGCGGGATTCCCGGCGAAGCGCCGCGCAGTGAAGGCGGCAAGCTGGAAGATGCGCGCCTGTCCCGCGGCGTCCGACATGGCAGTGGATTGCGCGCGCGCTGTGCCTGCTGCGGCGATCGCCGGCGCAGTGACGAGCGCCGTGCGCATGAAGTCGCGACGAAGCATGGATGAGCCCCCTTGGTTGCGTTCTGCCCCTGGCGCCCCTGCTGCTTGCCTGCGCGATGGCGACGCCTTCCCCACCCGACACGAAGACAGCACGGGATCGAACGGCGAGTCAACGGCGTGCGTGGCTCTCACCGGATCCGGTAGCGAGCGACCTGGCACCGATCCTCGTTGGCTGGATCGGGTCGGGAGCCGACCAGCACTTGCGAAGTTCAGGCGTGCGCCGGACGCGGTTTCGAAACCGTTTTCCTACAGGGCAGGCCTGATGGCATATACTCGCCCGGCTCTTTCACATCGCGAACTTTGATCGGTCAGATCGATCAGCCTCAATCGAGCGGATTTTCCCCGCGGCCTGACTTTCCTGACCTTTGATGCTCAAGCATCTGTCTCAACTCGCCAGGCTGTTCAGCCACTCTTCCAGATTGGTGTAGCCGTCGCGGTCGGCATCGGCATTGCCGTCGGTCGGGTCGGCGGGGTCATGGCGCTGCTGCCGTTCCCAGGCGTCGGGCATGCCGTCGCGGTCGCCATCCTGCCACGGTGTGCCGGCAGCCAGAGCGGGCCAGCCGCCGACTTCGGCGACATTGTCGATGAGCTTGCCGGTGCGCTGCTGCACGCTCGCCAGCACGCGGGCGTCGACGGCATCGCGCATGCGTGACGCACCGGCAGACGCCAGGATACGGGCGGCGGCGCTGCCGGCCGGGTCCGGCGTGACCGGCGCGACGCTGACGGGCGCGGAGAGGCGGTTGGCGGGCGTCGCACCCTTGACCAGGCTCCACGGGTCGGCAGGCACGACGCCGCCCATGCTGTTGCCGGCAAAATATCCACGGGCGAGGCTGTTCTGTTCCTCGAACGCCAGGCGGCCCTTGCTGTCGGGGCCGGGCACATAAGCATTGTCGATGAAATTATAGGCGATGGCCTGCGCCTTGTCGGCATTATAGCCCGACCGGCTGCCGCCCCAATTGTAGAAGAGGTTCGAGCGGAACTCCATCATTGGCCCGGACGGATCGATCTCCGGCCCCCAGTAATTGCCGGGGCGCGGCATGCGGGCGCTGTGATGGGCCCAGAGATTGTGGTGGAAGGACAGGCGCGCGCCAAAGCCTGCACGGACCAGCGATCCATAGCCGTGCGCGCCCTTGGCATGGCTGGCCTTGTTCAAGGACTCGGCAATGATCGACCATTGAACGGTGAGGTCGCGTATGCCCTTGCCCGGATCCTTGGTCGGTTGTCCGGCCGACAATGTCTCGTCGATCGACCAGCTGGCGGAGACATGGTCGACGATGATGCGCTGCCCGCCAATCACGGAAAAGGCGTCGCCCTCGACCTTGCTCTCGTCGCCCAGGCGCGCGCGGATGTAACGGACGATCACGTCGTCCGCCTCGATGATGAAGGGCTGGTCGCGCAGCGTGATGCCGCCGCCCGGCGCGGTCTGGCCGGCGATCGTCACTCGGCCGTTGGCGACCTTGAGCGGCGTGCGCAGCGCGATCGTGCCGCCGATGTCGAAGATGATGGTGCGCGGCCCCTCCGCCTCGATCGCGGCGCGCAGCGACCCGGGACCGCTGTCGGCAAGGTTGATGACGCGCAGAACCCGCCCGCCCCTGCCGCCCAGCGTCATCGCGCCCGCGCCTTCGGCACCGGGGAAAGCGACCGGCACGGACGTAGCGCGGCCGAGCGGCTGCCCGGCACAGGCGGCGACGGTCAGCAGAGCGGGCAGGCAGGCAAGGCGCAGGTTCATGCAGGTGTCCAAAAAATAGGGCGGCGGTGCCTTGGGAGATCACCGCCGCCCTGGAGGAGGTCGTTAGAAGGTGACGCGCAGGCCACCGGTGATGATGCGGCCGGTGCTGGCATAGGTCTGCGTCACCGGATTGTCCGAATACATGGTGCGATATTGCGGATCGTTGGTGAGGTTGCGGCCTTCCAGCGTCAGCCTGACCCAGTCGGTGAGATTGTAGCTCATCGCGAAGTCGAGGTTGAACGTGTCCTCGTTGTAACCGAAGTCGGCGACCACGGGCGAGTTGCAGGCGCCGCCCGCATTGGTGGTGGTGCCGACGCTGCAGGTACCGGACGCGAGCGGGAAGCGGTTGACGTAGCGCTTGCGGAACGAGCCCGAAGCGCGCGCCGAGAAGCGGCTATCCTCGTAGAAGAGCGTCGCGTTGAACGCGTCCGGCGAGGTGTTGAGGAAAGGCCCTTCGGCAAACGTGTTGTTCGCCGTCGCCGCCGTGCCGGTCTGCGTGGCCGATACCGAGGTGCCGGTCAGGTAGCTGAGGCTCGAGTCGATGTGCGTGTAGTTGGCCACCACGCCGAAATTGTCGAACGGCGCCGGCAGGAAGGTGAAGTTGGACTGGACGTTGACCTCCAGGCCCTTGATCGTCCCGCCCGGCGCGTCCTGGAACTGGCGCACGTTGAAGGTGCCGCCGTTCAGGACATAGTTGCGGAAGGCGACGTTGGTGAAATTGCCGACCACTGCATTGTAGATCGCCGGATCCAGGATCGCCGATAGGGGCGCCTCGCCTGCAATCTGCTGCGGGAAGCTGTCGATCTTCTTGCGGAACAGGGTGACCGACACCAGGCCCGAACGCCCGAAATAGCGTTCGAAAGACAGGTCCAGGTTGGTCGCGCGGAACGGGTTCAGGAACGGATTGCCGATCGTGACCGAAGGCGCCGCGCCGGCCGAGTTGAGGCCGCCGGTGAAGGACGGGAAGGACGTGGTGCCGGGCGTCAGGCTGGCAAGCTGCGGACGCGCCATCACCTTGGCCGCGGCGAAGCGGACCAGGAAGTTGGGGAAGGCTTCGTAGATGACGTTCGCCGACGGCAGCCAGTCGGTATATTCGTTCTTGGCCCGGACCGGGAAGCCGGCCGCGCCGTCGGTGCCGCCGATCGCGCCATTGCCGATCACGCGGGTACCGGCGACGCGCACGCCGACATCGCCGCGCAGCTCGCGCCCGAACAGGTCGAGATTGTAATCGAGCTGAATGAAGCCGGACAGATCCTCCTCCCGCACCGCGTTGCGCTGGCGCCCGTCGGCGACGGCGCGGAAGTCGCCCCACTGGTTGATGCAGTTGCAGTCGATGCCGAACGCGTCGCTGAATGCGGACAGGCTGGGCGCATAGAAGCTGGTCGGCGTGCCGTCGGTGACGTCCAGCCCCTGGCCGAAGCCGATCGTCTGGCCGAGCTGGCCGATCTGCAGGCCGGCCTCGACGAGCGTCGGGTTGATCGCCTCGATATCCTGGCTGCGGCGGCCCTGGTCGCTTTCGAAGGCGAAGCGCTTCACCGTGGTGCCGAACCGCAGAACGGCGGTGTCCGGCACCAGGTCGTAGGCGAAGTTCAGGCGGAAGACCTTGAACTCGTTGTTCACCATCGTGTTGAAATAGCGGATGGTGGACAGGCCCTTGACCAGCGTCCAGTTGTTCGCGTTCGCAACGTCGAAGCCGGGGCTGAACACCGGCATCTTGCCGCCGTCGCGATCGTCGAACGTATAGCCGTCACGGTCGATGGCGTTGAACTCGGCCAGCAGGCCGGTCGCCCGGAACTCGGACCGCGAATAGCCGAGCGTCATGTCGGCGCGGAAGCGATCGGTGAACTCATGGGTCGCGTTGAGCGTGCCCTGGTAGAATTCGGTCTTGCCATATTGCGCGTCGGCCGACGTGCGCCAGTCGACATCGTCCAGCACCAGATAGTCGGCCTGGCCGAATTCATTGACGTTGGCGGCGCGGATCTTGGTGTTCGGGCGACCGATCAGCTCGGCATAGTAAGCTGTCTGGTTGGGGCTGGCGATGTAGCCGGGCGAGGCGGCATTGTTGTAATAATCGAACGGGTTGAGGTTGTTCGGGTTGCGGCTGTTGAGATAGCCGGGCAGCACGCCCGCACCCCCTTCGGTGCCGCTGCAGTCGATCGTCGCCGACGGCACGCAATTGGGATAGAGCGCGACGCGGTCCGGGAAATAATTGGCGTTGCCGACGGGGCGCAGGCCCGCGCTGCCGGTCTGGGCGGCGCGCGCATTGGTGCCGTTGCGGTTGAGGCCAATGGTCGTGACCGCGTAGTTGGTCGAATCCTGATCGTAGCGCGAATAGACGCCGTCTAGGATGATCTCGGTGCGGTCGGTCGGCTGCCACTGCGCCGTCAGCGTCGCGCCGAGCCGCTCATAAGCCAGGTCCTGACGCCCGATCGACGGCAAAGCCGGGATGATCGTCGTCGGCGTCACCAGCGCGTAAGCCGCGGGATCGGAGCCGAAGGTCGGGCCGGTGCCGGCGGTGGACGGACGCGCGAAGCCGAAGGTCGGCGGGGTGACGCCGTTCAGCTGCGAATTGCGGTAGGTATATTCGAACTGGCCGATCGAGCGGCGGTAGGAATCGATCTGCTGATCCTGCTTCTGGTAGGCGATTGATCCGAGGATGCCGAAATTGTCTGTGATGCGGGTGGAAGCGAGGCCCGTCAGGCGCGGGTTCCACGACTTGCCGTTCTCGCGATACTCGCCCTCCGCGCCGACCACGAATCGGGTGCGCTGGCTGCCGGACAGCGGGCGGCCGGTGGTGAGGTCGATGATCGCGCCGAGCGAGCCTTCGTCGTTCAACGCCGACGTGGACTTGGTGACGGTGACGCCGCCGAACAGTTCGGACGCGAAGGTGTTGAAGTCGAAGCCGCGGCCGCGATTTGCGCCCGAATCCGAGCTGTTGCCGCCGGCCACCGACTGCGCGTCGGCGCCATTCAGGCGTGTCTGCTGGAAATCGCCGCCGAGGCCGCGCACGGTGATGGTGCGCCCTTCGCCATTGTCGCGGTCGATGGAAATGCCGGGCAGGCGCTGGATCGATTCAGCCAGGTTTGCATCGGGGAAGTCGGCAATGTCCTCGGCCGTGATCGCGTCGATGATCTGGTTGGACTCGCGCTTTTTGTTGAGCGCGTTCTGGAGCGAGGCGCGGAAGCCCGTGACGACGATCTCCTCGGCATCCGCCTCCGTCTCACCCGAAGGCGCGATCGCGTCGGAGCCAGTGCCCTGCGCGAGCGCTGCGCCCGACGGCAGCAAGGTGGCGAGCGCCAGCGCGAAGGCCGAAGTGGTGGTGTAGCGAAGCTTTACGGACATATTCTCTCCCCTGTCGTTCGGGCCGCATGCGGCACGGGCGATGGCGAGATCCGAAAAGCGCGCGCATGCGGGCTCCGCGTCGCAGCGCGGACTCTGCCCCCACCGGGCAGACGACGATGTGGAGGTAGCCCCCTCACCTCTCCCATATGCGGCGTCCGGTCTATGCCTTTTCGCCCGTACCGGCCTTTGCGACCGTGTACCTGATACCGGTGTCATACTCCCGGTTCGTGGCTTACTGTCAAGACTGTTAGTTGTCTTTCCGTGTTGATCCAGATGAAGTTGACGGTCGTTGAAGGATGGCCAGCGCGGCCGGCCATCCTTGCGCTCCGCCCCACGAGATGAAGCCGGTCGTCAAAGCTCCAGCCGCGCGCCGAACAGGATGGTGCGGCCGAAATGGTGGTTTTCGTAATTGCGCTGCGCATCCCGGTCGACGGTGCGGTAGCGATACTCGTCGGTCAGGTTGATGCCCTCCACGGACAGCTCGATGTTGTCGGTAAGCTGGAAGCGCACCGACGCGTCGACGTTGATCGTGTCGTCATAGCCTTCGAACAGGTTGCCGGTCGCCGACGCGGCGTCGAAATAGCCGCTGCGATAGGTCACTGATCCGCGCGCGCTGAACCGCCCGTCTTCGTAAAAGAGCGTGCCGTTATAGGCGCGTTTGGACAGGCCGTAGAGCGTGGAGTCGTAGTCGGCGGCCACCAATTGCAGCGAACATGCCGCAGTCGGCGTGGTGCGGGTGCAGGCATTGGTCGCCGGTCCGCTGATGCGGTAGGTGGCGTCCGAATCCACGAAGGTGGCATTCGCCTGCATGCCGAAGTTGGCAAGAGCGCCGGGCAGGAAGGTAAAGGGCAGCTGGAGCGAAATCTCCATGCCTTTCAGCTTCGCACCATTGATGTTGCCCGTTGTGGCGATAGTCCAGATCGGCTGCGACAACAGCGCCGGGTTGAGCGCGGCTGGAGAGGACGGCACCAGCACCGAAACAGGAAGGCCGGTTTCCGTGAACGTGCCCTCCCGCGTGACTGCGACCGGGAAGCCGTCGATATCCTTTTTGAACAAGGCCACTGAGAAGATCGATTCGGGCCGGAAATACCATTCGACCGACAGGTCGTAGGCACGGGCGCGATACGGGTCGAGGAACGGATTGCCGAAATTCACGCGGTAGTTAAAGCCATCGGCCGACCCGCCCGGGGTCAACGATCCCAGCGCCGGGCGCGTCATCACGTCTGCGGCGGACGCACGCACGATGATGTCGTTGGCCGGATAGAGCGCCAAGTTCATCGCCGGCAGCCAGTCGTCATAGGAACGCTCCACCGTGACGTTCAGGCCGCTGTTGATGCCGTAGGATGACTGATCGGTGCGCACGTAGCGGATGCCGGCATTGGCCGCATAATCCAGTCCAAACAGATTGCCGTCCACATCGAACTGCAGGTAGCCGCCATAGCTTTCCTCCGTGACTCCGCGGTTGTTGCCGACGTCGAGCGCAGGGGTGCGGTTGTAGAGGCCGGTATATTCGGTGCCGGCATCCAGGTTCGGGACCAGCCATTGCGTGGTCGTCCCCGAAGGCTGACCTGCATCGCGAAGCTCGAACAGCTGAGACAGCGCCTGTGTGGCCTGGAAACCGTAAACCGCAGTCGGACCGATCGCATTGCTGGGCGAGCAGGTGATGGTGCGCAGGACGAGGTCGAGCCCGCCATTGCCGCACACCGCAGTGTCGCGCGTGAAGGCGGTGATGTCGTAGCGATATTCACGCCATACCGCGCCTGCCTTGACTGCGAAGCCGTCCACCGCGTCCCATTCGGTGCGCAGCTGCGCCGTCTTGAAGCGATTGGTGGCGTTGGACGGCCGGTCGCGAATTTCGGCAAGCTGGAAGTTGGCCGGATCGGTGACGCTGGTGCCGAAGCTCAGCACCGGCCGGCGCATGTCGCTATAATCGTAGCTGTAGCCCTGGGCATCGCGGTCGTCGAACACGAGCGTGGTCTCGACCGGAATGTCGGCATTCGACTTGGAGATGCCGCCGAGAAGGGTGAAGCGGAAATCCTCGCCCAGGTCCTGGTCCCAACTTCCGCCGAACTGGTAGAATTCGGTCTCCGACTGGCGCAGATAATGTTCGGTGCGGACCCAGGCGTCGTTGAACGTCGCCGAGATCATGTTGCCACCATCGTCATAGACGGGGTTGAGCACGTCCGTACGACGCTCGTTTGAGCGCAACAGCACCTCGCCCCATTGCTCCTCGCGGTCCTCGCGGAAGCGCGAGTAAAGCGCGTCGATCGAGATGTTGGTTGCCTCGCTCGGCGCCCATTGCACGCTTCCCGTCAGGCCCAGCCGCTCGCGGTCGTGCCGCACCTCGCCGTAGCGCGGAATGCGCGGGTGGAAGGACAAAGCGGCCTGGTCGCAGACTGCGCTCTGCCGATACCCGCCGCCATTGTTGGCGACGGGCGTGCCGCCGGTGGGACTGTTGACCGAGTAGAAGCAGGGCGTGCCGTTCACCGAGTCGAAATAAGCCTGCGCCCAGCGCACAGTATTATTGCCGAGCTCCAGCGTGTCGGTCTTCTGGTAGGCGGCCGACACCGAAGCGCCGATCGTGCCGTCGGGCGACTTGTAGGAAGCCAAAGCGGTAAGGCGCGGCCCGACATTGTCGCTGAGGTCGTTATAGGATCCCTGGCCCGAGAGGACGAGCGTCAGCCCGTTCTTGCCACCGAGCGGATTGCCGGTGTTGAGATCGACCACCGCGCCCAGTGATCCTTCGTCGAGCGATGCTTCCGCAGTCTTGTGGACCACCAGCGAGGTGAAGAGTTCGGATGCGAAGACGTTGAAGTCGAAGGCGCGATCGCGATTGGCCGAGGCGCCGTCGAAGGTAGTTGCAATCGTCTCCAGCCCGTTCACCCGGACGCGCGTGAATTGCGATCCGAGGCCGCGTACGGTGATCGCCCGCCCCTCGCCGCCGTCGCGCTGGATTGAAATGCCGGGAATGCGCTGAAGGGATTCCGCAAGGTTCTGGTCGGGGAACTTGGCGATATCCTCGGCGACGATGGCGTCCACGGACGAGACCGAATTGCGCTTGATTCCCAGGGCCGCGTCGAGCGACGCGCGAAAGCCGGTGATGACGATCTCTTCCTCGGCAGCAGCCTCATCGTCCCCTTGTGCAGACTCGGGTTCGGCCTGTGCCTGCGCAAAGGCCGGCGTCGCGGCGCACAGGGCGAAGGCGAGCGCGAACACGGACGTGCCGCATGACGGATTTCGGGCGTGAAGTGACATCAGCATTCCCCTCCTCATTGCGAGCCGCGCGGTCTGTTGCCGCTTCAGCTACGTTGACACCGGTATCAACTCTGACGGATGTTCTAGTGCAGCTTGCATCATTTACCGTGACCGGACCGTCTGCAAGAGAGTCCGGGGCGGCATGATCGGAAAAATGGAAACCGGTGTCAGTTCCCGCCCGATTGTTGCGGGCCTGCAACACCGATGGGAGAGGGTCGAAGATGAAGTCCAGCACGTTGTTCGCCGCCAGCCTGCTTGCCGGCATGGTCACCGCTGCTCCCGCGCATGGGCAGGCGCGCATGTCCTTTGCCGAGCGGACCTGCGACGTGACGCGCTACGGGGCCAGGGGCACGCGGGTGATGCTGGACACCGAAGCCTTCCAGAAGGCGATCGACGATTGCGCGGCGCAAGGCGGCGGCACGGTGCTGGTGCCGCGGGGCGAGTATCTGATCGCGCCGATCTTCCTCAAATCGAACATCCGCCTGCATCTGGCGCCTTATTCGGAACTGGTCGGGGTGACCGATACGGCGCCCTACAAGGTGACCAGGGCGACGGAGGCCTATCTCACCAACGTCGATTGGATCGCACTGATCAACATCGCCGATGCGCAGAATGTCGCCATCACGGGTTCCGGCCGGATCGACGGTCAGGGCGCGACCTGGTGGGACCGATGGCGCGATCAGGCGCGCGAAAAGCTGACCGGCGGCGGCACCAATCGCCCGCGCCTCGTCCATGCGGTGCGCAGCCGCAACCTGCTGTTCGACGGGGTCGGCCTGTGGAACTCGCCGAGCTTCCACCTGGTGGTGAAGGATTCGGAGGACGTGACGGTCAACGGCATGCGCTTCGTCGCGCTCGCCCATTCGCCCAACACCGACGCAATCGATCCGATCGACACACGCAACATGTTGATCACCAACAACTTCTTCGATGTCGGCGACGATGTGGTCGCCATCAAGTCGCTGAAGGTGAACCCGGCGCGGCCCGATGCGGCGGTCGAGAATATCGTGATACGTGGCAACAAGGGGCTGGCCGGGCGCGGCATCTGCATCGGCAGCGAGACGATCGGCGGCGTCAGGAACGTGCTGGTCGAGGATAACGAGCTTACCGGATCGATGTACGGAATCCGCATCAAGACGCCGCGCGAACGCGGCGGCATCGTGCAGGACATCGTGTTCCGCAACAACCGCATGACCGATGTCGAGACGCCGATGGTCTTTTCCGGCTATTATACCGGCGCCGGCTATGACGAGACCGCCGTCGCCAACAAGCTGGCCGCCGATCCGGGGTCCTTCCTGCTCGGGCACCAGATCTATCCGAGCGAGCGCGAGGCGCCGGTGCCCTACAAGGCGAACAGCACGCCATGGATCCGCAACGTGCGGGTGGAAGGGCTGAAGGCGACAGGTGGAGACCGTGCGGGCATCGTGGTGGGATTGCCCGAGCGGAGCATCGAGGGGCTGGTGTTCAAGGACGTGGACGTGCGCTCAAGGCGCGGGCTGCTGGTGCGCCATGCCGAGGTGGACGCGCGCGGGCTCGACGTGCGGAGCGAGGACGGGGCGGCACTGGTGCAAGAGGCGGGTGCGAAGGTGCGGCAGTAAACGCCCCCGCCCCGTCATTGCGAGCGTAGCGAAGCAATCCAGTGCAGCGTCGGAGGCCCGCTGGATTGCCGCGCCGCTTCGCGCCTCGCAATGAGAGGCAGGTTTTAAAGCTGGGTAACCACCGCTCCGTTCACCCGCACATTCTCCAGTCTTAGCCCCTCAGTGTGCTTCACCACGCTCGGCTGCGTGACGCCGTTGAAGCTGCAGTCGCGCAAGGTGATGCCCGTTACCGGCGCGCCGGGCAGACCCTGGCTGTCGATCACGCGCGTCGCCTTCTCCGCCCGTAGCCGCTCGACCACCACGTTGCGCAGTTCCGGCTTGAAGCGACCATTCGCGCCCTCCTCATAGTTGAAGTCGCAGGTGATCGCGGCGCGGCTGACCTGGCCGACGCTGATGTCGCGATAATAGAAGTTCTCGAGAAGGCCGCCACGCAGCGCATTGTTCTTGAAACGGATCGCGTACCAGAGGTCGGGGCTGTCCATGCGGCACCGTTCGGCGAAGACCCAGCGCGCGCCCCCGGAGATCTGGCTGCCCACCACCACCCCGCCATGGCCTTCCTTCATGTGGCAGTCGCGGATCAGGATGTTCTGGCTGGGCGTAGCCAGGCGGCGACCGTCGGCATTGCGGCCCGAATTGACCGCAATGCAATCGTCGCCCGTGTCAAACTCGCACCGCTCGATCAGCATGTGATCGACCGATTCCGGATCGCAGCCGTCGTTGTTGGGGCCGTGCCCCGCGACGTTGACGCCGCGCAGCGTCACGTTGCGGCACAGCACCGGGTGGATGTTCCAGAAGGGCGAGTTTCGCAGGCTCACGCCCTCGATCAGCACATTGTCGCAGTCATAAGGCTGGACGAAGCTGGGGCGCAGGTAGTGACCGTCGCCGAACACGCGCTTGTTCACCGGCACATTGTCCTCGGCCATCTGGAACAGGATGGCGCGCGCCTTGCGCTGATCGGGCATGCCCTCGCGCCAGCCATGCGGGACGGTGCCGCCCCACGGCCCCTTCCACGACCACCAATGCTGCGCGTTCGATTGCCCGTCGAGCGTGCCCGCGCCGGTGATGGCGATGTTCTTCTGCCGATAGGCGTAGATGAAGGGCGAATAGTTCATCAACTCGATCCCCTCCCACCGCGTGAACACGATCGGGTAATGAGCCGGGTCCGTGCTGAAGGCGAGCGTCGCGCCGGCGGCAAGGTGCAGGTTGACGTTGGACTTGAGGTGCACCGCGCCGGTCAGGAAGCGCCCCGCCGGCACCACCACGCGCCCACCGCCCGCCTTGCTGCACGCGTCGATCGCGCGGGCGATGGCGTCGGTGTCAAGCGTCGTTCCGTCGCCCTTTGCGCCAAAGCGCGCGATGTCGAAGTCGCGCGCGGGAAAACTGGGCGCCTGGACGGTGCGGGCGATCTGTTCGGCACGGTCCCAGGGATTGGCCTGCGCAGCGAGCGCAGCCCGCGGCAGCAGGCCGAGCGCGACTCCGGCGGAACCATAGCGAATGACGTCGCGCCGCGACGGCTGAATGATCATGATCCTCTCCCTCTTGTCCTGTTTGACACCGGTATCCGGTCGAGGCCGGGGCAGGGTCAAGATGGGAGAATGCCCTGGCTGGAGTGACGCACGATATCGGCCAACGCGTCCGGCATCGGCCGGGAACGACGTTCAGGCGCCGAGCGCAGTGAGCAGCCGGTCGACCATGCCGGCATAGGTGCCGCCGAACAGGCGCAGGTGCACGAGCGCGGGGAAGAGCTGGTAAACGTGACGCCGCTCCTCCCAGCCGGGGTCCCCCGTGCCATAGGCGGTCCAGAATTCGGGCGGTGGCTCGGCGAACAGGGTCAGCATCGCCAGGTCCGCCTCGGCATGGCCATAGCAGGCGGCAGGATCGATGAAGGCGGCCAGCGCGCCGTCGCGGACGAGGATGTTTCCGGTCCACAGGTCGCCATGGAGCAGCTCCGGAGTCGGTGATGCCGGAAGCAGGTCGCCGAGGCGCGCCGCAAGATCGTCGACGCGGCTGCGCCAGGGTCGATCCAGCAGGGCGGCGGTGGCGCGCAGGCGCTGCTCCCCGAAGAAGGAAGGCCAGTGGTCCGACGATCGATTGTCGAGTGCCACGGTGCCGAGTTGATAGTCGACGGGCCAGCCATAAGCGTCACCGTGGTTGCCGTGCAACTGCGCCAGAGCCTGTCCTATGCTTGCCCAGGCGCGCCGACTGAAGACGCCGTCATTGTCGACATGGTCGAGCAGGAGCACGCCTTCATATTCCGCCTCCACCGCCGGCACCGGCACGCCCGCCGCCGCCAGCGCGCGCAGCATCGACGCCTCCACACCGGCAAGCGGCGCGGCCTTTGCGACGGCAAGGCCGTGCGGACGGCGTAGCAACAGCACTTCGGACAGGTCGCCGCCGCAAAGACGCTCTGCCTGTCCCGCCCCGGCCAGCCCAAGATCGGCAACGCGGCGGGCGAGGATGCTCACCCTTCATCCGTAAGCCTTTTGGCGAGGCCCCGCGCGCCTTGCGTGACGTCGCGCCAGGTGACGTCGAAATGATCGTCATCGCCATGATAAGGATCGGCAACCGCCTCCCCTGCCCGCCCCGGCACATGGTCGAGCAGCAGCGACAGCTCCGCCCTGGCATCCTGCGGCCGAAGCGCCTGGAGGTCGGCGAGGTTCTGCCTGTCGAGCGCGACGATATGGTCGAAGCGCGCGAAATCCGCCCGCTTCACCTGCCGCGCCCGCAGGTCGCCGATGTCGACGCCGTTGCGCCGCGCCACGGCCTGGGCGCGCAGATCGGGCGGATGGCCGATATGCCAGTCACCCGTGCCGGCGGAATCCACCTCGACATCAAGCCCCGCTCGCTCCGCCTCGGCACGCAGCGCCGCCTCCGCGAGCGGCGAGCGGCAGATATTGCCGAGGCAGACGAACAGTACCGACTTGGTCATGCGTTGGGGCGAACCGTCCGGATCAGCCGAAAACGCCGCAGGCGATGCGACCGCCCGAATTGCCTGACGGGTCGGTGCGGTAATCGTCGGCACTGGCATGGATCACCAGCGACGCGCCGTCCGCGTCGAGCATGGAGGCCAGGTCCGAATTCTGGATCGTATATTCGATGCTGCCACGCCCGTCGGTGCCGACCAGCAGGTTGGGAAGGTCGCCCTTGTGCATGCCCTGCGGATTGTCCTTGCCATGCTGCGCCCCCGTCGGGTTCCAGTGCGGCCCGGCGGTGGTGAAGTCCGGTGCATCGCAGCGGCCGGTCGTGTGGACGTGCGCGGCATAGGTACCCTGCGGCATGTTCATTGCGGTCAGCGACACGCGAATGCCGGTGCCGACCTGCGTGGCCGACCCGCTCGCCTTCACCACGCCGGCGCGATCGCGCAGTTCGGCCGTCGCCGTGCCCGCGGCAGGCGCCGCATCCGCCATGTCAGCATCCCCGTAGGTCGAGCATGCAGCCGTTGCGGCCGCAAGCGAGATGGCGATGATCGCGCGCTTCATGTTTGTCTCCCTTGTTCCCGCCCTGAACGAACCGGGCGCGCAACGGTTGCCGTCATGATCGGGTGCCTGTCAAATTGCACTCGCGCCTGCGCCAAGGCGGCGATAGAAGGCATGCCATGTGCTGTCGATTGCCCGCCAAGGTGCTCTGATGCTGTTCGGCAGGGGCCGTAGCGCCACCTATCCCGACGATCTGCCGCCCAGCTACTTTCCCCCGCTGGCAAGCGATCCGCCACCCCCGCCTCCCCGGCGCGACCGCACCTTCTGGCGCGTGGCGGCGGTGCTGCTGGCCCTGTTCCTGGCGGTGGTCGCCTGGCTGGTGGTGACGGCGCCTTTGTCCCGGTCGCTGCAGCCGATCGCCGCACCCGGCCTCACCATCCTGTCGGCGGACGGAAAACCGATCGCGCGGCGCGGCGCGGTGACCGACGATCCGGTCGACGTGACGCAGCTGCCCGACCATGTCGGCCAGGCCTTCATCGCGATCGAGGACCGGCGTTTCTACAACCACATGGGCATCGACCCGTGGGGCATCATCCGCGCGATGATGAAGAACCTCAGCGCCGGGGGCCTGCGCGAGGGCGGCAGCACCATCACGCAGCAGCTCGCCAAGCTCGCCTTCCTGTCAAACGACCGCACGCCGGGCCGCAAGGCGCAGGAAGCGATCATGGCCGTGTGGCTGGAGGCATGGCTCAGCAAGGATGAGATCCTCAGCCGCTACATGTCGTCGGCCTATTTCGGCGACAATGCCTATGGCCTGCGCGCGGCATCCAAACATTATTTCAGCCGCGAGCCGGAGACGCTGACACTGGAGCAGGCGACCATGCTGGCCGGCCTGGTGCAGGCGCCGTCGCGGCTGGCGCCGACCCGCAACCTCAAGGGCGCACGCGCACGCGGCGAAACGGTCGCCGCCGCAATGGTGGATGCCGGCTTCTTGACCGAACGCGAGGCAGACCGGCTGCCGACCGTGCGGCTTAAAGTCCGCAAGGGCGAGGATATCCCCACCGGCACCTATTTCGCCGACTGGGTGTTCGACGAGGCGCGCGCCAGCACCGAAGGCGGCTATGGTGAGCAGAGCGTGCGCACCACGCTGGACGACGATATCCAGCGCGCGGCCGTGGCGGCGGTGCGCAGCGCCGGCCTCGGCAAGGCGCAGGTGGCTTTGGTGGCGATGCGCCCCGACGGCCGCGTCGTCGCGATGGTGGGCGGCAAGAGCTACAAGGACAGCCCGTTCAATCGCGCCACCCAGGCCAAGAGGCAGCCCGGATCGACCTTCAAGCTGTTCGTCTACCTGGCCGCGATGCGGGCCGGCATGAGCCCGCAGGCGATCGTCGAGGATACGCCCGTGTCGGTGCTCGGCTGGACGCCGCGAAACAGCAGCGGGACGTATCGCGGGCCGATCACCATCCGCGACGCCTTCACATATTCCAGCAACGTTGCGACCGTGCGCCTGTCCGAGCGCGTCGGGCGGCAGGAAGTGATCGATGCCGCCCGCGACCTCGGCGTCACATCGCAACTGACGGGAGAACCGTCGATTGCACTCGGCACCTCGGGTGTGCCGCTGATCGAGATGACGGCAGCCTATGCGGCGATCCGCGCGGGCGTCTACCCGGTCAAGGCGCACGGCATCGTGGCGGAGGAGGAAGGCGGCTGGTTCTCCAACTTCATGTCGCGGCCGAGCCGATTGGGCGAGCGCAACCAGCGCATGATGCTCGACATGCTGTGGCAGGCGGCGAACACCGGCACCGGCCGCGCCGCGCGTCTGGGCGTCGACACGTTCGGCAAGACGGGGACCAGCCAGGAGAACAGGGACGCCCTGTTCATCGGCTTTGCGGGCGACTTGGTGGCGGGCGTGTGGGTCGGCAATGACGACAATTCGCCGCTCGGCGGGGTTCAGGGGGGCGGTCTGCCGGCGCGCATCTGGAAGGCGTTCATGAGCCGCGCGGTGCCTGGCGCTTCCGCCGCGCCGCGCCGTGTGGCGGTGCCCGCGCCCGAGCCGCGCGGCGAAAGCCCGCTCGGCAACCTCATCGACAATATCCGCATTCCTGTCGGCGACAGCGGCGTGGACGTGGGCGTCGATATGGACACGGGCGACGTGACGGTGGACGCGTCCGGCAGGCGCCCGGCGGCGCCGCCGGAAGAGCGGCCGGTCGAACTCGCGCCGCCGCCTCCGGGTCGGGGACCGGACGAGGAAGGATAGCCGAAGCTCATCGGGCCGCCTCGGCTCGGCAAAAGCTTGCGGAGTTCTCCGCCCGCCTCCAGGCTGATGTCGTGGTTCACCGCTTGAAACCTCCCTTCCTCCGTGGCACGTTCGTGAGAACGTTCACAACGAACGATGCGAAGGGGACGAAAGCATGATGTGGCAGGCAGCCGTTGCGGCGATCGGGCTGGCACTTGGCGCGGGCGCGTCGGCGCAGGATGTTGCGGCGGGCGGCGAGCCGCGCGGCAAGCTCATATTCTCGGACGAGTTCGACGCGGGCACGCTGGACCGCACCAAGTGGAATGTGGAGGGGCCGACCTTCTGGGTGAACAATGAGCAGCAGGCTTATGTGGACTCGCCCGAAACGGTGCACTTCCTTCCGGCCGGCGCGGTAGAGGGCGCACAGGGCGGCGTGCTGGTGCTGCAGCCGCGGTTCAGTGCCGGGTTCAAGACGCCCGAGGGTCGTACCGCCGACTTCGTCTCGGGCCGGATCAACACGCGCGACAAGTTCGAATTCACGCACGGACGCGCCGCCGCACGGATCCGGATGCCGGATGCGGTGGGCGTGTGGCCGGCCTTCTGGCTGCTCGGGGACGGCAAGTGGCCCGACGAGGGCGAGATCGACATCATGGAATATGTCGGCGAAAAGGACTGGACCGGCGTCGCCCTGCACGGTCCGGGCTATTCGGGCGAGACGCCGCTGGTGAACAAGCAATATTTCCCCGAAGGCATGGATGTCACCACCTGGCACGAATATGCGGTCGAATGGTCGAGCCGGGAGCTGCTCTTCACCGTGGACGGCCGCGAAATCTATCGCGCGACGCGGCCGATGGTGGAGCATTATGGCCGCTGGGTGTACGACAAGCCGCAATATGTGATCCTGAACTTCGCGCTCGGCGGCGCCTATCCGTTCAAGACCAACGGCATCAAGGCGCCCTATAACGGCCTGCCTGCCGAGACGGTGGATCGGATCAAGGCCGGCGCGATCCGCATGGAAGTGGATTGGGTGCGCGTCTACGGGGCCGACTGAAGAGGCAGCGGCGCCTGGGCAGCGCGGAGGCCAGGCATGCAAGATGTCCCGCGCGAGCCTCTTGATACGCAGCCTTTGGACGGCCTGCCTCTTCGCCGCCGGCGCTAACCATGCGCGCATCCTGATCCTGCATGGCTGGTGGTGGGACTATGGCGGCGCGCCATGGCCGAGCGCCGCTTACTGGACGGCACTGACTTTCCTGGACCCGCTCGTCGCAGCGCTGCTGTTCGTGCTCCCGCGCACCAGCGTGGTGGCGACCGTGGCGCTGATCGGCAGCAATGTCGTGCATAACCTGGCCTTCACTGCGCAGCGCACGTCCGCGCCCGACTTCGTGAGGCTGCTCGCGACCGACTGGCACCCGATCGCCCAGATCGCCTTTCTGCTGTTCACCCTCGCCACAGCCCGCATCGCGTGGGCCGCGGCAGGCTCGAACCAGCCCAGCCGCACGTGATGGATTTTCGGCCGTGTTTCAGTTCGCGAGCGCCGGTCCCGTATCGAAGCTTTGCAGGCGGAAGCCGAAGCCGTTCCTTCGTGTCCACACCATGGTCGCGGGCAGCTGCGTCCGTTGGTCGCTCGCACTCGCGCCCTTGACCAAGATGTGACCCTCGATCCGGACACGGTCGGCAGACTCGCCGAACAGCCGGGCGGGGTAGAAGGGACTTGATGCGGAGTGCTCGGCCCAAAGCTTTGACGCCGCTTCGCCACCGGTGGCGGAAGGCAGCCCAGGCCAGGTCACCGAAGCGCGCTCATCGAACAGCGGCTGGAGCGCCCGCGCGAAATCGGGACCGCGCGGATTTGCAAACCACGGGGTGCGATAGGCATTGAACGCCTGTGCCGCCGCCGCCCGATCGCCGGCAAGCAGCCCGCATTCGGCGAGCCGGGTCACGTCGTTGCGCGTCTTCCCCGCCTCCAGCAGGGCACAGGACGGCATGGCCGCGATCGCCGCTGCGGCGAGTTGAAAGCCGTAGCGCACCGCCAGGCTATCCCCGCATGCGCCATCGATCCTGCTTCGTACCTTGCTCGCCGCATCCACCGCCTCGACGCGGACCATCCAGGCGTGCAGGCAGATGCTGGGCGGTCCGTTCGCCGCCTGCTCCACGAGGTCGCGATCGAAATGCCATCCGTCCGCCCGCAGCTCTTCCCAAGCGGAGAGCGGAACGATGGCCGACAGGAGCGCAGGCTCGCGCTTGTCCGTCCGGGGCGTTCGCCATTCGACGCGCGGCTCGGCGGCAGGACCGCGGATGAAGCTGACCAGGCCAGCATCGCGGCCATAACCATCGACGAAGAAGGCGCGGACGAGTTCGGCCCCGCTGGCCGCGACTGCCTCGATCGCCGGGATGCCATAAGCGCCAAGCTGGGTTTGCCGCGCGGCGGCCGTGCAGCGATCCGCGCCCCGATCATCGGTGCAATCCCGCGCCTGCGCCGACAGGGAGGATGCCGATGCGGCCAGGATGAATGCCAGGCCTGTAAGCCACGATCTCATCATCTGCTCCCCCGCGCTACGAGCGGGATCATGCGTTATCACTCCAAGCCTGACAAGGACGCAGCACCGCGGCACGCTCCTACTGCACGAAGCAGCGGCGACGATCCTCGTGCGCTGTTCGTAAAGGTAAGAAGGTCACCCCAATCGGGTTCAGAATGGCGGCGGCGGAGGTGGTGCGATCCGGCATTCACCGCGTTCGGCACGGGCAAGCTCGTTCCTCCAAATGCGCTCGGCCTCGCTGAGCGCCCGGGCGAAAGGTATCTCGCCCCCGATCGTGACGAAGGGATCGTCGGCAGAATGCTCGCCTACCCGGAAGCCGAAACGCCCATGCGCTTGAAGCTCGCTAAGGCAGGCGGCGACAGGCTGGTTGTGGAAGGGTTGTGGGAAGCTGATGGGAACCTTGAGATCGCCCCTCGGCGGTTCGGAAGAGTAACGGGCATTTAGGATCGTGCCTCCGCCGCAGTCGAAGCGGATCGCGCCGAGGCCAAGACGCGTGCCGTCGGGCTTCCTGAACTCGTAATTGGCATAGCCAAGCAGCGGCCCGCTAAGGTCAGGCGGCCGGGTGCGGAACGGTCGCAGGTCGAGTTGGCCGAAGCGCAATTGAAACGATGCCGTCATGCTGACACCATGCGTGCGCACCGACGCAGCCGGCGGCTGGTAGACCAGCGAGAATTCGGGATGGCCGTTGAACATATATTGAGTCAGCAGGAAGCCGCGCCCGATATCGCGGTCCTTGCTCCCGCATAGCGGCAGATCGACAGGCGAAGCTGCCGCGATCTGCACAAGCAGGGCGGCTATGGCTGCGACTGCTGTCATGACGGCACCTCCTGTCTGGCGCCGTAGCCAAACCCGCGAAGGAAGACGAGGGCAAGCGTGCGTGCGCCTGCTTGCGCCTGTCTTCAGCGAGCCCAGTTGATTTATGTTGCGGTCTCAGGCGGTGTCTCTGAATTGGGACCTGGAAGCACCAGTGTGATACCCCTTCGATCGAGGCGATGGCGCGTACCACGTGGAGCCACCGCGCGCCTCGACCCGGGACGTTATTGCTGGCGATGCAAAAAAGGGCGGCCCGTCAGGACCGCCCTCTTCATCACCATGCCTTGTGGGCAGGCGGCTCAGAACTTGCGATAGGCCTCGTTGCCGACGAAGCCGAGCTTCGTGACGCCGGCGAACTTGGTGACGGCCAGGACCTGGTCGACGACCTCGTAAGGCGCCTCCGGATGCGGCTGCAGGTGCAGTTCGGGCTCCGGGTTCATGGTGGTGGTCTGGTCGAGGAACTGACGCAGCGTCACTTCATCGACTGGTGCGCCGTTCCACATGATCGCACGGTTCGGCATCACCACTATCTTGTTCTTGATCGGGTCGATCGGCGGCGGCGGGTTGTTGTTGCTGTTGACCGGAAGGTCCAGCTTCACCGCGTGCGTCTGGATCGGGATGGTAATGATGAACATGATGATGAGCACGAGCAGGACGTCGATCAGCGGCGTCATGTTCAGGTCCATCATCGGCTCGCCTTCGGAGGTCCCTCCGCTACCCATCGCCATGTCTCAAATACTCCTCATTGCCCGAAGGCTATAGACCCTGTTGCCTTAACGACGCGTGACGGTGCTACCCGGCGCCGGTTCGGAAATGAAGCCGACGCGGGAGAAACCGGCCTGCTGCATGGTGAACACAGCGCCACCGATGCACTTGTACGGCGTGTTGATGTCGCCGCGGATGTGCGCCTCGGGCATATTCTCTTCGGTGATGTTTTCCGCACCGCCGGCATTCTTGACCTGAGTTTCGAGTTCCGTGACCGCGCGTTCCAGCAGCTGGTCCGAACTCATGCGCGTCAGATCCCAGTAGATCTCGCAACCGCCGGCGCCGTCGCCCTTGACGGACAGCGACACGTTCTCCGGCTTGGTCGACGTCGGCTCGTACTCCACCTTTGGAAGTTCGACGGGGACCGACTGGATCGCCACGGGAACGGTGATCAGGAAGATGATGAGGAGCACCAGCATGACGTCGACGAGCGGCGTCGTGTTGATGTCCGACATCGGTGTACCATCATCGGAAGGGCCGGCACTCATGGCCATAATAAGAGTTCCTGTCCTAATCAGCGCCGAGGCGCAGGAGCCGTTGCGGGCCGGCGGCGCCTGCCGCCGGCCCGGCGTCCATTAGATCTTCTTGGCAGTGGTGTTGGCGGTGGTGGCAGCGCCCGTCGCCGTGGTGCCGGCAGGAGCAGCCGCGGCACGTGCCGGGGCGATCGCGCTCTGCGGCTTCACCGAACCACCCGACATCATGTAGCCATGAATGTCGTTGGTGAACTTGGCGAGCTCTTCCAGAACCGCCTTGTTGCGGCGCATCAGCCAGTTGTAGCCGAGCACGGCCGGAACCGCGACGACCAGGCCGATGGCGGTCATGATGAGCGCCTCTCCTACCGGACCGGCGACCGCGTCGATCGACGCCTGGCCCGACGCACCGATGTTCACCAGCGCGCGGTAGATGCCGACGACGGTACCGAACAGACCGATGAACGGCGAGGTCGAACCGACGGTGGCGAGCAGCGCCAGGCCGTTGGACAGCTTGGACGCGATCGCGCCCTGGCTGCGAGCGAGGCTGCCGAGCATCCAGTCATGCTGGTCGATCGGATCGGTCAGCTTGGTGTGCTGATCCTGAGCAACCAGAGCGTCGTCGACGATCTGGCGATAGGCGCTGTTCTTCTCGAGCTTGTTGGCGCCTTCACGAAGGTTGGCCGAGTTCCAGAAGGTGGTGCGGGCGCGCTTCGCCTGGTTCATGATCTTCTGCTGTTCGAACAGCTTGGAGAACATGATGTACCAGGAAGCGGCCGACATGATCACGAGAATGCCGAACGTGCCGTAAGCAATGGCGCCGCCCTGCTCGAGTGCGGCCATAAGGCCATAAGGGTTATCACCGCCTGCGTGAGTAGCCATGACTGAAATATTCCTCTTTGAAAGATGTTTTTGCCGACGCGTTGCCCGCGCTTATTCGTCCTGGAGCCGCCAGGTGATCGGCGGCGAATTCACCGTGTCCGTGGTCGGATTGCCAGCAGCGTCGACCGCGGGGGTGAAACGGCCCCGGCTGCGGATGATGCGGCAGGTGGCGGCGTCGAGCGACGAGGAGCCGCTGGACTGCGTCACCGAGCAGTCGGACACACGGCCGTTGGCGCCAACCGTGAGGCGAACGCGAACGGTACCCTCTTCCTCGTTGCGCTGCGCGGCCGACGGATAATCGTCGAGACTGAACAGCGTGCGGAGGTCACCCTTGGCCTTCGCGGTCTGGACGACGCGCGGCGGAGCCGGGGGCGTGGGTGCAGACACCGGTGCGGGAGGCGCAGGCGGAGCCGTATAGGTGATGGGAGCCGGCGGAGCGGTGGCGACCGCGGAAACCGGCGGCGGCGGCGTGTTGGTCCGCACGATCGGCGGCGGCGACACGACGGGCGGCGGCTGGACCTGCGTGGGCTGGTCAGGCGGCGGGGGCGGCGGTTCTTCCTCCGGCGGCGGGGGCGGCGGCTCCTCGGTCACGTCGAAGGTCTTGAGATCCTCCGTCACGGACTTGACGACATTGTACGCCAGGCCGGTGATGAACGCATAGCCGAGAAGTGCGTGAAGCAGCGCTACGATCACGATCGCTGCGATACGGCCTGAGCTCATCTTTTGATCAGCATATGCCATTAAACAGCCACACTCCTCTGTATTTCAGTAGGTGGGCCGATACGCGGGAGAGCGACCGACCTGCATATCGTCCTGCCATGCGGCATGAACGAGGCCTGTGTCTGTATCGTGACACTTTCCCTCACGCAATCCTCCGCAGGGCGCATGGGACACATTTGTAGAATCGTGCGAAATCCGCGGTTAATCAAGGCGTCGGCATGAGCTTTCGAAACGAAATGGAAGGGTTGCGGATGAACAAACTATTCGGAGCGGCGGCAGCGGCGGCGGTGCTGATTCTCTCCTCATCCGCGCAGGCGCAGGCACCCCTGCCCGCGCCGGCATCCGCACTCAGCTATGCCGACCTGGCGGATCTCGGCCTGTCGGCGCCGGTGGCGGCCCATGTGCGGGTAACCCGCGCGACCAGGTTGAAGGACGAACAGGCCGCGGGCGTCGCGGCCGGGCGCACGCGTTTCTACGTGGAAGCCGACGTCCTGTCCCTGATCCGCGGTCCGTCGGGCCTGCCGGCGCAGCTGCGCTACCTCGCCGAGCTGCCGAACCGTCCCGATGGCAAGGCACCCAAGCTGGCCAAGAAGAGCGAGCACCTCGTGATCGGCACGCCGGTGGCGGGGCGCCCGGGCGAGCTTCGGCTCGCGGCGCCCGATGCGCAGATTGCCTGGTCGCCGCAGGCCGGCGAACAGGTCCGCGCAATCCTGGCCGAGGCCGCCGCGCGGGGCGCACCGCCGCGCATCACCGGTATCGGCCGCGCCTTCCACGTGCCCGGCGCGCTGCCCGGCGACAGCGAGACGCAAATCTTCCTCCAGACTGAGCGCGGCGACCCGGTGTCGATCAGCATCATCCGCCGCCCGGGCGAGCAGCCGCGCTGGGGTGTGGCGCTGAGCGAGATCGTCGACGATGCGGCAGGTCCGCCCGCGCGCAATACCCTGCTGTGGTACCGCCTCGCCTGCACCCTTCCCGCCCGCCTGCCCGCGCAGAGCTTCGCAGGCGCCGACGAGACGCAGTCGCGCGCGATCGCGGCGGATTATGCGCTGGTGCTGCAGCGGCTCGGCACGTGCGAGCGGACGCGGTCCTGAGCGCCGGCGGTCAGAAGGACGAAAGCTCCACGCCGACGCCCTTGCAATCGGGGTAGATATCCGGCTTGCAGGTGGAAACCTTGATCCCGACAACGCCGCGGCGGGCCGCGACCAGGTCGTAGATGGCGCGCGCCAGCGTTTCCTGGAGATTGTAGCGGCGCGCGGCGGCGAGTGCGCCGACATCGGTCCGCAGCGTGTCGTAATTCCAGGCCGCATCCGCCTCGTCCACGGTGGCGAAGCTCGCCTCGTCCAGCCAGACCTCGATGCTGACCGTAAGGCGCTGCGGGTTGCCGATCTCGAAATCGTGGAAGCCGATGTCGACCGGCAGCGAATAGCCGTCGAGAACGATCTTGCGGGTGCGGGGGCGAAGGCTGTCGGGCACCAGCCCGTCCAGCTTGGACAAAGGGGTCATCATGGCTCCAGGAACTGGACGTCGCGCGGCAGCCCGAGGAATCGCTGGCCGGCGTCTAGGGTGATCACCTGCCCCGTAAAGGTCGGGGAGGCGATAAGGAAGCGCAAGGCGGCCACGATCTGTTCGACCGTAACCCCGCGTTCGAGCGCATTGAGGGCGTGGACGCGCTCGTAATTGTCGGCACTCTGCGGACCGGAGACGAGCGTCACCGACGGCGCGATGCCGCACACGCGGATCCGCTGGGCAGCCAGCGCGCGGGCGGCTAGCTCCGTCAGGCCGGCCAGCCCCATCTTCGAGACGGTGTAGCTGAAGAAGTCCGGATTGGGGAAAGCCAGCTTGGCATCGAGCATGTTGACGACCAGCCCGCCCGCCTCCGCATGGCGCGCGAATGCCTGGGTCAGAAGCGCGGGCGCGCGCAGGTTCACGGCCTGAGCATGGTCCCAGCGCGCGGCGGTGAAGTCGTCAAGACCGTCGCCTTCGAAGACCGAGGCATTATTGACCAGCAGGCGGAGCGGCGGCAGGCCATCCAGCGCGGCGAAGATGGTGTCGGCCGCCTCCGGCGCGGCCAGATCCGCCTGCACCACTCGTCCGCCAATCTCTTCGGCAAGCACCTCGGCTTCGTCGGCCGAGCGGTTGCAGTGGATGAGGACGTGCCAGCCATCGGCGGCCAAGGCGCGAGCGATAGCGGCGCCGATCCGCCGTGCAGCGCCGGTCACGATCGCCGTGCGCGGGCTTTCGAATTCCTCTGCCATGGCCGTGCGTTAGGCAAAGCCGTGCGATGCGGCAAGCCGGACGGGGTTGGCGGGTGGGGTCTCGATGGCCTAAGCGCTCGGCTCATGCCCTCGCCCGAACCGCCGCAGGATCTGTCCACTCTTTCACTCGCCGAGATCGCGCGGCTGGTGGAGGCGCGCAAGCTGCCGCCGGTGGCGAGCTGGAACCCCGAACATTGCGGGGACAGCCACATGCGGATCGCGCGCGACGGGACCTGGTATCACGAGGGCAAGCCGATCAACCGCCCGGCCATGGTGCGGCTCTTCTCCACCATCCTGCGGCGCGAGAATGACGGCAGCTTCGTGCTGGTCACGCCCGTCGAGAAGCTCGACATCGAGGTCGAGGACGCTCCCTTCGTAGCGGTGGAGATGCGCGCGGAGGGTGAAGGCGAAGCCGCCGCCCTCGCCTTTCGCCTCAACACGGGCGATCTGGTCGTGGCAGGACCGGACAATCCGCTTCGCCTTGAGGAGGGACTGGACGGTCCGCGCCCGTCGATAGAGGTGCGTAGCGGGCTCGACGCGCTGATCGCCCGTCCGGTCTATTACGAGATCATCGAACGCGGCATGGCCGCCCATCCGCCCGGCGTCTGGAGTTCGGGCATCTTCTTCCCGCTCGGGCCACAGGCATGAGCCATGTCGAGATATTGCGCCGCGCGCTTGCCCTGCCGGAGGGAACCGCACCCTTGCTGGTCGGGGATGACGGTATCGACGACGTGGGCGGCAGCGGATCGACGCCGGCGGCCGTGCTGGTCCCGGTCGTGCTGCATGAAGAGCCGACGGTGATCCTGACCGTCAGGCCGCAGACGCTGCGCCAGCATGCGGGCCAGATCGCCTTCCCCGGCGGGCGAGTGGATCCCGGTGACACGGACGCGGCCGACGCTGCGCTGCGTGAGGCGGAGGAGGAGATCGCCCTGCCCCGCGGCGCAGTGGAGGTGATCGGCACCAGCGACCGGTATCGCACCGTCACGGGGTTCGAGGTGACGCCGGTGGTCGGTCTGGTCCGGCCCGGCGTCGCGCTGGCGGCAAATCCGGCCGAGGTTGCCGCGATCTTCGAGGCGCCGCTCGAATATCTGATCCGCCCCGACAACCAGGTGCGGCGAACAGTGGAATGGCAGGGACGGCCCCGCACTTATTACGAGATCAACTGGGATGGGCAGCGCATCTGGGGCGCCACGGCGGCGATGATCGTCAACCTGGGACGCAGGATGGCGCTGGCGAGATGAAGGACGGCATGAAGATGGACCTCTTCCCCCTGCTCGCCCGCGAAGGCATGCCGGCGCTGCTGGAGGCGCTGGGCGGCGGCGAAGGTGACACGCGCTTCGTCGGCGGCTGCGTGCGCGACAGCCTCCTCGACCTTCCGGTGAACGACGTCGACCTTGCCACCCGATTGTCGCCGGACCAGGTAGTGACGCGGCTGAAGGCGGCGGGGATCAAGGCGGTGCCGACCGGCATCGCGCACGGCACCGTGACGGCGGTGGTCGCGAGCGGCCCGGTGGAGGTGACGACCCTTCGCCGTGACGTCAGCACCGACGGGCGGCGCGCCACTGTCGCCTTTACCGATGATTGGCAGGAGGATGCGGCGCGGCGCGACTTCACGATCAACGCCTTGTCCGCCGATCCCGCGACGGGCGCGCTGTTCGACTATTTCGGCGGGCATGAAGATGTCGAGGCGCGGCAGGTGCGATTCATCGGCGAGGCGCTGGTGCGGATCGCAGAGGATCACCTGCGGATCCTGCGCTTTTTCCGCTTCCACGCCCGGTTCGGCAGGGGCGCGCCCGACCAGACGGGTCTGGACGCATGCATCGAGCGGGCGAACGACCTCATGGCCCTGTCGCGCGAGCGGATCGCGGACGAGTTGCTGAAGCTTCTCGCCCTGCCCGCTCCTGCGGCGACCGTGCGCCTGATGGCGACAAGCGGCATCTTCACGCCCGTCCTACCCGAGATCGACGTCGAGGGCGCCGTGCGGCTGGAGGCTCTGGTCGCCGCCGAGGTTGCCGCCGGCATGCCCGCCGATCCGGTAAGGCGGCTTGCGTCCATTCTCCCGGCTGACCCGAGCGTGGCGGCTGCTGTTGGCGCGCGGCTGAGGCTGTCGAACAAGGCCGTGAAGCGTTTGATGTCCGCCGCGGACCTGAGCGGATCCGAGGAGGCACCGGCCGTGCTCGCCTACCGGATCGGCGGCGAAGAGGCGGTCGATCGCCTGCTCCTGGCAGGAAAGCCGGACGGTGCGGCCGGCCTGGGCGGGTGGCAACGGCCGCGGCTCGGCCTTGGCGGCGGCGACCTGATCGCCATGGGACTCAAGCCCGGCCCGGTGGTCGCGGCGAGTTTCCAGGCGCTGGAGCGGCAATGGGCGGCGGAGGGCTTCCCCGCCGATCCGGCACGCCAGCGCGCCATCGCGCGCGCGATCGTCGATCAGCTGCTGCGCGACACGAAATAGGACAAGGCCGCGTCCGGCCAGAGCGGCGGGGCGAAATGGTAGCCCTGCCCCTTGGTGCAGCCGAGCGCACGCAGCGTGCGCGACAATTCCTCATTCTCGATACCTTCGGCGGTGGTGACCATCCGCATGGAGCCTGCGAGCGAGAGGATTGCGCGCACAATCGCGGTCGCGTCGGGATCATCGAGCATGCCCGTGACGAAGCGCCGATCCATCTTCAGCATGTCGATCGGCAAGCGCTGCAGATAGGCGAGGCTGGTATAGCCCGTGCCGAAATCGTCCAGCGCGATGCGCACGTCGAGGTCGCGCATGGCGTTCAGCACCTTGCTGACCGCCTCCGGGTCATGGATGATCGCGCTTTCGGTAACCTCGAGCAGCAGGCGCCGCCCCTCGATCCCATGCCGTGCCAGCACCTCGGCAACGAGGGCTGGAACGTCGTCGCGCTGGATCTGGATGGCCGACAGGTTCACCGCCATGTAGATCGGCAGCACCCGTCCCATCTTCCGGTCCCAGGCGGCAAGCGTCGCCACCGCCTGCTCCAGCGCCCAGCGCCCGAGCGGGAGGACAAGACCCGATTCCTCGGCCACGGCGATGAATTCGGATGCGGGGACAGGCCCCCATTCGTCATGCTCCCACCGCGCGAGCGCCTCGAACCCCGCGACGCGGCCGCTCGCGAAGTCGATCACCGGCTGGAAGTGGAGGTCGAGCTGCCCTGCCTCGATCGCACGCCGCAACGCCGTCTCCATGGCAAAGCGGCGGCGGGCGGCATTGGCCTCATCGGGCTGGTAGAGTTGCGGCTGCCCCGTGGCCTTGGCCCGGCGCAGCGCGAACTGGGCATTGCGCACCATTTCCTCGGCAACCTCGTCCGCGCGGGTCAGCAGCGCGGCTCCCACGGCACAGCCGACATGGATGTCGAGATTGCCGAGGCGGAACGGCTCGGCGAGCGCCTCGCCCACGCGAGCGGTAAAGGCGAGCACGTCGTCCATGCCCGACGCCGCGTCCAGAAACACGCCGAACTCGTCACCGCCGATGCGCGCGACGATATCGTCGGGGCCGATCACGGAGAGCAGGCGCGTCGCAAAGGCCGCCAGCAGCAGGTCCCCCGCGACTGCGCCGATGCTTTCATTGACCCGACTAAAACGGGTAAGGTCGATCACGATCACCGCATGGGCCACCGTATCGGCTTCGCCCAGCCGGGCGGCGATGCGATCGTTGAACGCCGGGCGGTTGAGCAGGCCCGTCAACCCGTCGCGCAGCATCTGCGTGCGCAGGTGCCGTTCCGTTTCCACCCGCGCGGTGCAATCGATCAGCGACAGGACGACCCGCCGGGGACGATGCGGCTCATCCGGCATCTTGCTGAGCTGCACCTGATAATGCTCGCTTTCGCCCCGACGCTTGACATTGAGGTCGAAGGTGCAGCTCTCCTCCGATTTCTCGGCAAAGGCATTCAGCCTGTCGCGAATGGGAAAGCCGCAGAACACCCCGAGGCTATCGAGCGCCTGGTCGGGATCCGCGTTGCCCGCCAGGGCATGGAACAGGGGATTGGCGCATTCCACGAAGCCGCGCCCGTGATCATCCTCGCACAGGATGGCGGTGGGGAGCGGCAACGCGTCGACGAATTGCTGGCGCCGACGCATGAACCAGATGCTGTCCCGGATAGCCCCGGGCTCCCCAAGCACCTCATCGGGCGCCCGCCACAGGCGGACGGCCTCCGATACGCGGCCCGGTTTGGGGAAGGTCATGGCCTGACCAGTAAGGACGAACGGTTAACCGTTCGTTGAGATTTCAAGAACGGGGCAAGAAACACTGATCTAGATCAGAACTTGTTATCGCGCGGAAAGCCGACCGGCGGCATGCGGCCACCGGCGCCGCGCGCAGTCCGCCATGGGGACATGTCGGCCTCGGTCCTGATGCGCCCACTGTCGCCGCCCATGTTCCAGCTGATCCCTTCCGCAATGCGGAAAGAGCGAGCGTCGGACAGGCCGCCGTCGCGATAGCGCTGCAACTGCACGCCCTGCCCGCGCGTCATGGCGGGAAGCTCGGTCAGCGGGAAGACGACGAGCTTGCGATTCTCGCCCACCACCGCGACATAATCGTCATCCGGCGCGATCGGGCGGACGATGGCGAGGCGCGCGCCCGTGCGCACGTTCACCACCTGCTTGCCCTTGCGTGTCTCGGCCAGCAGCTCGGCAGCGGACGCCACGAAGCCGCGCCCGTCGGACGAGGCGAGCAGAAGCTTCGGGGCTTGCGAGGCGGGCATCAGCGCAACGATGTCGCCCTCCCCTTCCAGGTCCACCATCAGCCGCACCGGCTCGCCAAAGCCGCGGCCGCCCGGCAGCTTGTCGGCCCCCAGCGTGTAGAAACGCCCGTTGGCCGACGCGAGCAGCAGCTTGTCGGTGGTCTGCGCGTGAAAGGCGAAGCGCGGGCCGTCACCTTCCTTGAACTTCAGCGCATCGGGATTGGCGAGGTCTGCATGACCCTTCATCGCCCGGATCCAGCCGCGCTGCGACATGATAACGGTGATCGGCTCGCGCTCGATCATCGCCTCCAGCGGGATCTCGCGTGCTGGGCCGGCTTCCTCGATCAGCGTGCGGCGGCGGCCGATGTCTGTGTCGTGGCCATAGCGGTTGCGCAGCGCCGCCAGGTCCTTCTTGAGCCGCGTGCGCTGCCGGGCCGGGCTCTCGATCAGGGCTGCAAGACCCTCGCGCTCCTTCAAGAGGCTGTCGCGCTCACCCTTGATCTGCATCTCCTCCAGCCGCCGAAGCGAGCGCAGGCGCATGTTGAGGATCGCCTCGGCCTGTCGGTCGGTAAGGTCGAACTCGGCGATCATTACTGCCTTCGGCTCGTCCTCCTCGCGGATGATCTGGATCACGCGATCGAGGTTCAGATAGGCGACTAGATAGCCTTCGAGCAGCTCGACCCGATCGTCGACCTTGGCGACGCGATGCTTCGAGCGGCGGACCAGCACCTCCTGCTGAAAATCCACCCAGGCGAGCAGGGCTTCCTTGAGGCTCATCACCCGCGGCGTGCGGGTCGCGTCCAGCACGTTGAGGTTCAGGGAGATGCGAACCTCCAGGTCCGTCAGCCGGAACAGGCTGTCCATCAGCACTTGGGCATCCACGGTGCGGCTGCGCGGCTCCAGAACGATGCGGATCGCCTCGTCCGATTCGTCGCGGACGTCGGCGAGGATCGGCAGCTTCTTCTCGCCGATGAGCGCGGCAATCTGTTCGATCAGCTTGGACTTGGGCACCTGGTACGGGATCTCGCTGACCACCGCATTCCAGGTGCCGCGGCCCTGGTCCTCAACTTCCCAGCGCGCGCGCACGCGGAAACCGCCGCGTCCGGTCGCATAAGCGGCGGCGATGATGTCGGCATTGTCGACGATGACTCCGCCGGTCGGAAAATCGGGACCCGATACGAAGTCCATCAGCGCGCGGGGTTCCGCATGCGGATTGTCGATGAGGTGCGTGGCCGCATCGATCAGTTCGGCGACATTGTGCGGCGGGATGGACGTCGCCATCCCGACCGCGATCCCGCTGGCGCCATTGGCCAGCAGGTTGGGGAACAGGCCCGGGAACACTTCCGGCTCCTCTTCCTCGCCATTATAGGTCGGCTTGTAGTCGACCGTGCCTTCGTCGAGGCCTGCCATCAGCAGCGCCGCGGTCTCGGTCAGTCGCGCCTCGGTATAACGATAGGCGGCGGCGTTATCGCCGTCGACATTGCCGAAATTGCCCTGTCCGTCGACCAGGGGGTAGCGCAGCGAGAAGGTCTGGGCGAGGCGGACCATCGCGTCATAGACCGACTGGTCGCCATGCGGATGGTATTTGCCGATCGTGTCGCCGACCACGCGCGCGCATTTCTTGTAGCCCGCCGCCGGATCAAGCCTGAGCAGCCGCATCGCCCACAGCAGCCGCCGGTGGACCGGCTTCAACCCGTCGCGCACATCGGGAAGCGAGCGTGCCGTGATCGTCGACAGCGCATATACGAGATAACGCTGCGAAAGCGCCTCGTCGAAGGGATGCTCGATGATGTGGTCGAATTCGTCGGACGTGGAGGCCATGGGCACCAGCCTAGCAGGGGAGTTCGCCTCACGCCAAGCGGCTTGCCAGACTCGGCCCGCCGGTCCAGTCTCCGCCGATCACTACGGGGGTAGACATGACGCAAGCGAAGACACTGATCCTGGCCGCGGCTGCAGCAATCCTTCCGGCCGTTTCGGGATTGGCGCAGGGCGATGTGCCGCTGATTCCGCGCGAGAAGATTTTCGGCAATCCGGTGCGCTCGGCCGCGCAGATCAGCCCGGACGGCAAGTATCTGTCCTGGATCGCCCCGCGCGACGGCGTGATGAACGTCTGGATCGCGCCTGCCGGCGACCTGTCGGCCGCCAAGGCGATCACGGCCGAGAAGACGCGCCCGATCCGCCAATATTTCTGGGCGCCGGACGGCCGTTCGGTGCTCTACATCAACGACAAGGGCGGCGACGAGAATTTCCTGCTCTACGGCGTCGATGTCGCGTCTGGTAAGGAAACCAGCCTCACCCCGTTCGAGAAGACGCGCGTGCAGCTGGTCGGCGCGTCGACCACCATCAAGGATCGCGTGCTCGTCGGCCTCAACAACCGCGACGCGCGCTGGCACGACATCCACAGCCTCGATCTCAACACCGGCAAGCTGACCGAGGTGATGCGCGGCGACGGTTATGCCGGCTTCGTCGCCGATGACAGCCTGACGGTGCGCCTGGCGCTGCGTCCGAACGCTCAGGGCGGGACCGACTTCTTCCGCGTCACCGGCAACAAGGTGGAGGATAAGCCGTTCGCCTCCACCGGTCTCGAGGATTCGCTCACCACCAACCCGGCCGGCTTCACCACCGACGGCAAGACGCTCTACTGGATCGACAGCCGCGGCCGCGACACCGCCGCCATCATCGCGCAGGATGTGGCGACCGGTGCGACCAAGGTGATTGCCGAGGACAAGCGCGCCGACATCGGCGGCGTCATCGCCGACCAGAAGACCGGCGAGATCAAGGCCTATTCGGTCAACTACCTCACCAACGACTGGACCCCGCTCGATCCGGTGGTGGGCGCGGACCTCGCCTTCCTGAAGGGCAAGCTGCCCGGCCAGTTCGGCGTTTCCTCGCGGACGGAGGCCGACGACAAGTGGCTGGTGGTGCACGATCCGGTCACCGCGCCGAGCACGACCTATCTGTATGAGCGCGCGTCCAAGACGCTGACCAAATTGTTCACTGGCCGCCCGGAGCTGGAAGGCGCGCCGCTCGTCGCGATGCACCCGCGCGAGATCAAGGCGCGCGACGGCAAGACGCTGGTTTCCTACCTCAGCCTGCCCAAAGGGAGCGATGCGAACGGAGACGGCGTGCCGGAAAAGCCGGTGCCAATGGTCATGGTCGTCCATGGAGGCCCGTGGGCGCGCGATGGCTACGGCTATAACGGCTATCACCAGTGGCTGGCGAACCGCGGCTATGCGGTGCTGTCGGTCAACTTCCGCGGCTCCACCGGCTTCGGCAAGAACTTCATCTCGGCCGGTGACCTGCAATGGGGCCGCAAGATGCATGACGACCTGATCGACGCGGCGCAGTGGGCGACCAGGTCGGGCATCTCGCCCGCCGACAAGATCGCGATCATGGGCGGGTCCTATGGCGGCTATGCCACGCTTGCGGGCCTTGCCTTCACGCCCGACGCCTTCACCTGCGGCGTGGACATCGTCGGCCCGTCGAACCTCGAAACCCTGCTCAAGACCGTTCCGCCCTATTGGGAAGCGATCAAGCAGCAATTCTACCAGCGCATGGGCAATCCCAACACGCCCGAGGGTCTTGCCTTGCTCAAGGAGCGTTCACCGCTTTACGCCGCGGACAAGATCAAGCGCCCGCTGCTGATCGGGCAGGGCGCCAACGACCCGCGCGTCAACGTGGCCGAATCCGAGCAGATCGTGAACGCGATGAAGGCCAAGAACATCCCGGTCACTTATGTGGTCTTCCCCGACGAAGGCCATGGCTTCCAGCGGCCGCAGAACAACATCGCGTTCAACGCGGTGACGGAGAACTTCCTCGCCCAATGCCTCGGCGGCCGCGCCGAGCCGATCGGCGACACGATCAAGGCCTCCACCGCCAAGGTCGAGCACGGCGCCGAGTTCGCGCCGGGCCTGAAGGAAGCGCTGGGACAGTAATCGCCGGCGTTCCTGCCGTCGCTCTCCTCCCATCGGCCTTGAGCCGCCACCTCCCCACTGAGGGACGAAGTGTGAGTGGTCCTCCCCCGCAAGCGGGAGGACCACTCATCCTGCGGACGTTTGATATCGCGCCGGTGCGGTAAACACCTCCGGCGGCACGCCGCGGGACGCCGCCTTCATCTCCCCCGCCAGCCAGTTGCGGAAAGCCCTGATCTTGGCCTGGTTGCGCTTGTGCTCCGGGTAGACGAGCCAATAGCTGTTATCGAGCAGCAGCAGGTCCTCGAACGGCTGGACCAGCCGCCCGGCCTCGATCTCCGGCTGCCAGAAAAGTGGCGTCATCAACGCGACACCGTGTCCGGCCATCACTGCCCTCATCTCGCCCAACTGGCTGTCGAAGCCGACCGCGCGGCGCCGCACTTCGCCGTCCAGGCTGACGCCCTGGCGATTGAACCACAATTTCCACCAGGCATCGTCGTCACTGATGCGCGGGAGCGCCGGGAGGTGATCGGGCTGGGCGATTTCGTGCTGCTGGAGGAAGTCGGCACTGCAGATCGGCGTCACATGGGACCGGAACAGGAAGTGCTGCACCATGCCGGGCCACGGCCCCGCACCGATGCGGATGGCGATATCGGCCTCTCCGCTGCCCAGGTCGACCAACCTGTCCTCGCTGCCGAGCCGCACCGCCAGATCGGGCTGCGCCACCTGAAAGGTGCCGAGCCGCGGCGCCAGCCAGGACGAGGCGAAGGTCGGCGCCGTGCTGATCGACAGCACCGTGCCGTCATCGGCCACGATGGCATCGAATGCGCGGGCGAGATCATCGAACGCACTTGTGACCTGTATCGCCGTTCGCCTGCCTGCGTCGGTCAGCGTGACCCGCTGCTTCGATCGATGGAACAAGGGCAGGCCCAGCCGCTCCTCCAGCACGCGTATCTGGTAGCTGACCGCCGCCTGGGTCATGCCGAGCTCCTGCGCGGCCTGCGTGAAATTCTCGTGCCGGGCGGCGCATTCGAACACCCGTACAGCGGCAAGGGGCGGCAGGCGGCGCATAGCGTACCTATAAGTTCACCTTATCAACCCTGTCGAGCTTTCGTTGGCTCCCGAACCCGCTTCCGCCCATTGAAGCAGCGTGGTTGCAAGCAAGGGAGACAGACGATGCGTGACGAATTGGACGATCGGGCATGGACCGAAAACCATTCCAGCTTCAGCGCCGATGTCGACAGGTTGATCGACAGGTTCGCATTGGTGTTCCGCAAACTGGTGGCGATCGAATATGAAGCGCCGTGGCAGGTTGTCGCGCGGCAGCAGCGCCACCGCTGCTGACCGCATGCCGGCCGTGGCGGCAATCGCGCCGCCGCGGCCGATGCGTCGGTTTACTTGCGCACCGAAGGCGATAGTCTCCCTCCTTGGGCAATGGGGGATCGAAGATGCGGACACTGCCACTCATCGGGGTTGCGCTGGCGCTTGCCGGATGCGGACAGCGCGAAATGCAGCAAGGCGGATCGATGCAAAGCGTCGATGTCGCGCAGGAACCTCCCCTTCCGGCGCAGAACGCACCGGCGACCGCGGTGCAATCGCAGCCCCAGATCGCCTACACCTATACCTACGGTTTTCGCCTGCCGGCCGATGCGATCGCAAAGGTGCAGGAAAGCCACCTGAAGCTGTGTGACCAACTCGGCCAGACGCGCTGCCGCGTTGTCGAGATGACGCGCAGCGCGAACGACGGAGACGCGTCGCAGGCCGTGCTGAAGCTGCAGGTGTCGGCCGGTGACGCGCGCGCATTCGGCGAGCGGCTGGTCCATTCAGCCTCGGGCAGCGGCGCGGAGACCGTGGAGCGCGGCATCGCGGCCGAGGACCTTGCCAAGCAGATCGTCGATGCCGACGCGCGGATCCGGACCAAGGAGGCGCTCGTCGCGCGGCTGACCGCGCTGCTGGAAACACGCAGCGGCAACATAGCTCAGGCCGTCGAGGCCGAGCGCGCGATCAACACGGCGCAGGAGGAACTGGAAAAGGGCCGCGCCTGGCTTGCCGAGATGCGCGGGCGCGTGGCGATGTCGACGGTGGAAATCAGCTATAGCAGCGGCACGCCCCTGGCCGGCAGCGTCGGCAATCCCCTGCGCCAGGCGCTGGACGAAGCCGGATCGATATTCGCGAGCAGCCTTGCCTTCCTGATCACCTTGCTGGCGGCGATCCTGCCATGGATGGCCGTGGGAGCGGCGGCGTGGTGGGCTGGGCGGCTGTGGCGTCGGCGTTCGCCGCGCCCTGCCGCGCACGCCGAGCCGGCGCCCGAACCTTTCGGCCCGGAGGAAGAGGTGCATGCCGCAGACCGCCCGCCAGCCTGATTGCCCCGCCCCCTCCGCTTCTGTATAGCGGCGGCCGACGCCCCGGATGCTCGTGAACCACGCGCCGCCGGGGCCATTCTTTTTGCAAGGGGAGCGACGCGGATGACTCGCAGGCGCCAGATTTACGAAGGCAAGGCGAAGATCCTGTATGAGGGTCCGGAGCCCGGCACTCTGATCCAATATTTCAAGGACGATGCGACCGCGTTTAACGCGCAGAAGAAAGGCACGATCTCCGGCAAGGGCGTGCTCAACAACCGCATCTCCGAGCATCTGTTCACCCTGCTTGGCAACCTGGGCATCCCGCACCATTTCATCCGCCGCCTGAACATGCGCGAGCAGTTAATCCGCCAGGCCGAGATCGTGCCGATCGAGGTGGTGGTGCGCAACGTCGCCGCGGGATCGCTGTCCAAGCGGCTCGGCATCGAGGAAGGCACGCAGCTGCCCCGCACGATCATCGAATATTATTACAAGGACGATGCGCTGGGCGATCCGATGATCGCGGACGAGCATATCGCCTGCTTCGGCTGGGCCAGCCAGGAGGAGATGAACGACATCGCCGACATGGCGGTGCGCATCAACGACTTCATGAGCGGGCTGTTCGCCGGCATCGGCATCCGGCTGGTCGACTTCAAGCTGGAGTTCGGCCGGATCTGGGAAAACGACTATAGCCGCATCATCCTGGCCGACGAGATCAGCCCGGACGGCTGCCGCCTGTGGGACATGAGCACCAACGAAAAGCTCGACAAGGACCGCTTCCGCCGCGACCTGGGCGGCGAGGCCGAGGCCTATCAGGAAGTGGCACGGCGCCTAGGACTCCTGCCGGAAGGCGAAGCGACGGCGGTGCTCGACCTGGAAGAGCATCGGGCGAAGCGCGGCAAGTAAAGCCGCGCTGCTCCCTCCGCAGGCGCGAGGCACGAATATCCCTCCGCGAAGGTGGCTCGGCGGTGCGGCACGCTCGTGACCGAAGATCAAGCCCGCACGCAGTGGGTCGGGTCGGCTTGTGCGGGAGAGGAGATCGCCGCTTCCACGCCTTGTCAGCTATGCCACCCGCCGGCTTAGCCATACCTCGGATTGACGCCGCAATGCGCCTGCGTGCCTTCATGCGAATGCCGGTTCCGCGTGCGAACCGCCGCGTCAACATGAACGAAAGTTCGCACTAGATTCACACCCAGGCGCCTGCTTTCCGCTTTCGCGGAAGCAGGTCGAACGCCTTTGAGAAAGAGCCGTCCGGAAGGTGCCACGGCGACTCGGCTGTAGGAAAGTGGCCGCCCTCGGCCGTTTGCTGCCGGACGGCGCTATGCGGCGCTCCTGCAAAGCCGCATTCGTTCAGCCAATTGAGGAGCGCGGGCAGGCTTGTCACGGGATTGCTCGCATGATCCCCGACCTTGAAGGTCTTTCAAGCGGGACGATCGCTCCCTGGCACCACCTGCCCGCGACGGCGATGCGGTGTGCACGCGATCTTAACCGATTTTCGAGCAGCTATCGAGGCGGAGGATCGCCATGGAGTTCAGCGTCAAATGGGCTGCCCTGTCGGCTGCCTATGCCGGGATGATCTGGGGCGCGGGAATGGCATGGCACCTGGGTTCGGCGAGCCCATTCGGACAGTCCAGGCTGTTTGGGATGGGCGTTGGCTTGTTGTTTGGAGGCGCGGCCCTGCCCTTCGTCGCCAGCAACCTCCTCGCTGCGCTGCTTGCCACCTGGCTGGCGCGAGGGCAGAGCTTCAGCACCCAGTTCGGCGTTTATGCGATCCTTGGCCTGATCCTGGGGAGCATCGTCTTGTTCCTGCTCGACAAGGTTCTGAAGCTCAAGGGCGGGCTACATTTCGACTTGCCGACGCTCGCGTTGACGTTGGGGCTGGCGAACGCGACGCTCGCGCTTGCCTTGCTCCTGATGAAGATCGCTCCAGGGGCGGACCCAGGATCAGCTAGCGGCCATTACCCGCTCCTGGTCGGCGATCACCGCTGATCGACCGTCCGGTCAGCCGCTTGAAGTTCGAGACAGGATGCTTGCGACCTGAGCGAGCGGACCCGCGATGGACGCATGATCGCTTCTGGCAAACCGCATCTCAGGCGACTGCAAGTTCCTTGGCGTTCAGTCCCATCATGGACGCATCCTGAAGCGCACGCCACGCCGCTTCCGACATCAACGCCATTGCCGAGTGCTTATCTCGCCAGAAATGAACACCGGCGATCTTGTCACTATCGATAACATAGCTGCCCGGCGCTGCTGGATCGACATGGGACGGCAGCGGCCATCCGCGGCGAACAGCGTCTTTAGGCGGAGCCCAAACGCCGCGCGGGTTCATCACCATGTTGCTGAGCGTCGGATGTATCGAGTCGATCCTGTTACAGATGACGAGCCAATAGCGCGTTTCGATCCTGTTTCCGTCACGTCCGTGATATTCCACCGGGAAGAACTGGTGGGTCTCGGGCTCGAGTTGCTCGATGATCCGTTTTGCCCGTTCCGACACGTTGATCGTCGGCATGCTGTCGAAGTCGGGCGGCGGATTGTCGGGCGCCTCGTCCCAGTCGACGCGCTTGGGAAACACGCTGCCGTCTACCGGCACGCCGCCCAGGCTGCTGCTCCAACCGGTCCCACCATCCTTGACAGGATTCAAGGCCGGGGGATTGGGGAAATGATCGCTGCCCCAGCGGACCATCGGATAGTGTCCGCCAACGGGGTAGGTGTCGAGCGTGAAGACCATCAGCAGGCTCCTTCCCTGTCCGGGCCGATCGCCGGGACGACGTCCAACCGGCGGGAACGAAGACCGGTGAGCCCTGCCTCGTCGAACGCGTTCCGCGCCGTGTGCGACATCAGGCGCATGCCCGAATGTTTATCGACCCACAGCTGCGCGCATCCGACGGTAGCGAGGTCGATCACGAAACGCGGCGGCGCGGCCGGATCGACATGCGGCGGCAACTCCCAGCCCTGCCGAACTGCATCTTCCGGCGGCTGCCAGAGGCCGATCGGACTCATCACCATGTTGCTGAGCTGAGGATGCACCGATGCTATGCGGTTGCAGATGACGAACCAATAGCGCCTGCCCAATGAGCGACCACCTCGACCTGCATAGTCTACCGGAAAGAACTGGTGCGTACCGGGTTCGAGCGCTTCTACCACGCGCATCGCGGCCTCCGACAGGTTCAGCGTCGGCGAGTCATCGACGTCCGGCGGCGGATTGTCGACCGGCTCTTTCCAGGTGACCCGCTTTGGAAGGGCGCTGCCGTCCACCCGCACGCCTCCCGCCCGTCCACTCCAGCCCGGACCGCCGTCCTTGACCGGGTCGAGCGCAGGCGTCGCCGGGAACTTCCGCTTTACCCAGTCGACGCGGGGAAAGTGACCGCCGACAGGGTAGGAGTCGAACGTGTACACCATGTCGTGCCTTCCTCAGCTCTCGATACGGCAACGGGTGAGGCGATCGGGGCCATTGAAGGGCCTGGCGAGGTTCGCGGTGGTCAGTGCCTCGACAAGACGGTCGCTCAGGAAGATGGAGCCGTACAGGCCTGGATCGATCCAGACGTCGGGTCCGACTAGCGCCGCGGGTGAGCAGGCAATGTCATCGTCCTGGATCAGCGCGCGAACCGAGGAGACGGTTCGAACAAACGGACGCAGATTGTTCGATCGATCCGGAAGGAACGCCCGCTTCACAAGGTTGAAGGTCCAGCTTAAATACGTGCCGGCGAGCGGCGTTGCGCGGTCACGACCGAAGGCCGACACCGGGGTGAGGGTGCCCACACCAAGATCGAAATCGCGCAGCACCTTCGCCAGTCGCGCCGATACGATCCAATGGGAATTGACGGAGGACAGATCCGGCAGCCTGGTGAGCGAGCCCTCATAATCCTCGTCGACCCAGATTGTGGTCGGACGCGGCCATTCACCCGTGGGTTCCTTGCTTACGTCGCCCTTCCAGAAGCTCAGGAGGCTCTTGTGTTCGACGACATCCGAGGTCATCGGCCTGATGAACCGAGAATCCAGGTGGATGCGGCTTGTCCACACCGAACCCATGACCAGCCCCTCTTTGTTTGCTGCATCGTCGCGTCGCTTCGGTTCTGCAGAGCGTCCATGTAGAAAACCTTAATGTTCCGCCGCTACTTCGCTCCGCAATGGCAGGAGATCGGTGGACATAACGCAAACTGCGGGAGCCAGCACGATCGCGCCACGCCGATCGCAGGCAATTGGTTCTGCATCGATTTTGGTGATCGCAAACAGGGGATCCTGCCGGATCAGTCCGCCGATGTCCGCCCTATACCCGGCGGCGCTTGGAGACCAAGGCAACGTTCGGGGACGATGATCTCGCTTTCTCCGCTGCGGCTCTCGTAGGCGCGGATCTTTGGATCGACCCTGCGCTGCAAGGCGTGTTGTGCTTCAGCGAGCGACTGAGATCGGCCTTGGATGCGTCGAAACTTGCTCCAGCGTTCGGATTGCCCAGGCGCTGCCGCGTTCGAAGGTAAGCTTAGCTGCGGCACGAGAGATAGCGGCCGGGCCGCAGATCGCGCGCTGACTGACTGCCGACGATCGAAAAGGGCCTGAGTAGCGCCTAGCCTGCGTTATCGAGCTTCCTGATCTCGACCGCGCTGTCATCGAAGCCATCCAGCAGGCGGGCGTTGATGCCCATCTTGCCGAAATCCTCCCCCAGCGTCTCCCAGTGCGTGCCGCAGCCGCAGGTGGGGCAGTGGTGGATTCCGATCATCCGGTCGCCCCAGACATAGGCCTTGGTCTCGCCTCGGATGCGGACCTGATCCGGCGGGTAGTAGGCGGTGAGCCAGGCAGAGCGACGACAGAGCGAACAATTACAATCCGCGACCCATGCGGGCATGGCCGGCACTTCGATGCGCACCTTCCCGCAATGGCAGCTGCCCCGCACGCTCATGGCTGGATTTGTATCGCGGGCGGCGAGTGTCGGCAATCGTCGCTTGCGCAGTCCGCCTGCGCTTGATCGTCACATGCGAAAAAGGCCGGGATCGCCCCCGGCCTTTGCATTTCCGCTTGCCCGCTTGCGCTTATTTGGAGCCGCCGGCGACCGGGCCGCCCATCGCCTGCGCGGCGCGGGCCTGGACCGACTGAAGATAGTCGTTGGACTGGAGGTAGGGCACCGGGTTCACGGCCTTGCCATCGATGCGCACTTCGTAATGGAGGTGGCTGCCAGTGGAGCGGCCGGTGGAGCCCATCAGCGCGATCAACTGGCCACGCTTCACGCGATCGCCTGCCTTGACCAGCGACTTGGACAAATGGCCATAGCGAGTCTGGATGCCCTTGCCATGGTTGAGCTCGACGAGGTTGCCGTAGCCGCCGGCCCATTGCGAGCGATCGACCACGCCGTCGGCGGTGGCATAGATCTCCGTGCCGAGCGGGCCGGCCAGGTCGATGCCGGCATGCATGGCGGCGCGGCCCTGGAACGGATCGGAGCGGACGCCGAAGCTGCTGGTGAAGTTGGCGCTCTTGACCGGCTTGGCCGACGGGATCGACACGGTGCCCTGTTCAAGGCTGTCGAGCTGCTTCCAGCTGGTGAACAGCGCCTTGAAGCTGGCATCGCCGGCCGGTGCGGCCTCGAGCGGGCCACCAACGCCTTCGAAGCGCTCGGTATCGAGGCCGAGGCGGCGGACTTCGCCGGCAGTGGTTTCGTAGCGCTGCTCGACCTCACGGGCGATCGCCTTCACGTCGGCGCGCATCGCCTGCACTTCGGCTTCCATCGCGGCGAGCTTGGCATCGGCCGGTGCCGGCTGGGCCGAAGCGATCTGCGCGGTGGCGAAAACCGACCATGCGATCGCCGAAGCAGCGACGGTGAGTGCGGAAACCTGGGCCGGAACGCCGACGCGGATGCGGCGGAGCCTGCTCCCGTCAGACAAGAAAATCTCTCGTGCTTTCAACAGGCTGCGGAACTTCGACCCCGCTGCCACGTTCTCAAGAGCGATACCCGTCATAACATTCCTCAACGGCCCGCAAGCGGGACGACATGCCGGCATAAGCCAGCGTGAAACAAAAGCGCGGACCACCCCTAGTCCACTTTGCCGTCAAGGAAGCTGCCCACCCCGTGACGTTGTGGGCATAGACTGTTGGACTTAGTCGGCGCGGGCAATGGGCGCGTAGAAATCCTGGGATAGACCGGCCTCGTCGCGCGCCGAACCGTTGAACGGAGGCTTAAGCACGCCTTTGAAGTGCGCCGCTACAAGACGTTGCCACTCCGGAACGGCCTCCAAACCCGCTGATTCTGCCGCATTTTTGAACCAGCGGGTGCCGATCCCGACATGCCGGATTTCATCGCGGTAGATGCGCATCAGGATGGCGGCAGAGCGCGCATCTCCCACCGCTTCGAAGCGCGCCACGGTTGCCGGCGTGACGTCAAGGCCCCGTGCTTCCAGGACCATCGGAACCACCGCCAGGCGTGCGAGCGCATGGTGGGCCGTGTCGCTCGCCGCCTCCCACAATCCGGCATGGGCGGGATGGTCGCCATAAGCCGACCCAAGCGCCTTCAGGCGGCGATCGAGCAGGGCGAAGTGGATCGCCTCGTCCGCACCCACCGAAAACCAGTCGTCGACGAAACTGCGCGGAAAGCCTGCGCCGAAGCGGCCGACCACGTCGAAGGCGAGGTCGATGGCACCGAATTCGATATGGGCGAGCGCGTGGAGCATGGCGATGCGCGCCCGCTGCGATCCAGCCCTTCCCCGCTTGGGCATGTGCGAAGGCGGGAGGAGTTCGGGCCTGGCCGGCCGTGCCGGTTCATCCGGCATGGACGCATCGAAAAGGTGCGCAATGTCGCCGCGGCGCCATGCGCGGGTGGCGGCACGCGCGGTCTTCACCTTGGCGCGGGGGTCGGCGGCAAGGAGCACCGCCCTGGCGGCTTCGGCCACGGATCGGAATTGCGGCATGGAGGTGCCATGCCTAATCATCGGGCATAATCAAGACGGGAGCGGATGATGACGGCAGATATTCTGGTCGAGCGCGAAGGTGCGGTGATGCGGCTGCGCTTCAACCGGCCGGACAAGAAGAATGCCATCACGTCCGCCATGTATGCGGCGCTGGCCGAGGCGCTGGAGGAAGCGCAGGCGGACGGCGCGGTGCGCGCAGTGACGCTGACGGGCGAAGGCGACAGCTTTACATCCGGCAACGACCTCAAGGACTTCATGGCGGCGGCGTCGGGGGGAGGCGACGACCTGCCGGTCTATCGATTCCTGCGCATACTGTCCGGCTTCGCCAAGCCGATCGTAGCGGGCGTGCAGGGCAATGCGATCGGGATCGGGACCACCTTGCTGCTCCACTGCGATCTGGTGGCGGCAGCGCCGGACGCGCGCTTCTCCCTGCCGTTCGTGGACCTGGCGCTGGTGCCGGAAGCGGCCAGTTCGATGCTGCTGCCGCGCCTGATCGGGCCGCAACTTGCCGCCAAGCACCTGATGCTCGCCGAACCGTTCGGTGCCGAGGAGGCGCTGCGTTATGGCTTAGTGGCAGAGGTGGCGCGGGACGTGGACGCCGCGGTGACGGCGATGGCGGCGCGTCTGGCGGCTAAGCCCCCGGAGGCACTGCGTATCGCCAAGGCACTGATCCGCGCCGACGCCGAGCCGGTGGAGGCGCGGATCGCGCGCGAGGGCAAGGCGTTCGGCGAGCGGCTGCAGTCGGCCGAGGCGGCGGAGGCGTTCAGGGCGTTTTTCGAGAAACGAGCACCGAACTTCGGCTGACGACACTCCCCTCCCTGTTGGCAGGGAGGGGATTAAGTTACGGCAGTTCCAGTGCGGCCTTCAGCACCTCTTCGGCGTGGCCCGGCACCTTCACCTTGCGCCACACCTTCTTCACCACGCCGTCGCGGTCGATGAGGAAGGTGGCGCGTTCGATGCCCATATATTTGCGGCCGTACATGTTCTTCTCGGTCCAGGTGCCGAACGCCTCGCAGGCCGAACCGTCGACGTCGGTCGCCAGCCGCACCTTGAGGTCATATTTGTCGATGAACTTGCCATGTGCATTGGCATCATCCTTCGATACGCCGAGGATCCAGGTGCCGGCCTTCTCGAACTCGGCGGCCAGTGCGCTGAAATCCTGCGCTTCGCGGGTGCAGCCGCTCGTGTCGTCCTTGGGGTAGAAATAGAGGACGAGCTTGTGGCCGCTGAAGTCGGCGGGGCTGACCGGTTCCTTTTCCAGGCCTTCCAGCGTGACCGCCGGTACGGGATCGCCCTCATTCACCATCTTGTTCACTCCGTTGCTGTCCGGCGACATCGTGCCAGAAGTCCGAAACGCTCTGCCGCGCGGTTCGGTGCGCCGCAAGCAGGGCGTCCCAATTCTCGAACCCGCACAGTTCGGCCACCAGCGGCTGGGTAGAAGGCGATGGTTCCGCGATGCGGGGGCAGACAAGGCGCAGCGTGACGAGGATGCGGGTGAGCAGATCATGCGCGAGCATGAGTTCGGGCGGGGCGAGGCCGCGCGCGATGAGCATGTCCAGCGCACGGCCAAGCTGCGGCTGGAGCGCCGTCTTGTGACGCAACTGGAGCGTGTGAACCGCAAACTCCAGATCGACGAGGCCACCCTCCCCCAGCTTCACGTCGAACGGCCCGCTCGGCGGCTTGTGGGTCGCCATGTCGCGGCGCATGCGGACGGCATCCGCCTCCACCGGATCATCCTGCCCTTCGAGGACCGACCTGATCACCTGCTCGGCGGCGCTGCGCGCGGCGTGCGACCCGAACACCGGACGCGCGCGGGTCAGCGCCATATGCTCCCAGGTCCAGGCGGATTCGCGCTGGTAGCGGGCGAAGCTGTCCAGCGACACGGCCAGCAAACCCTGCACGCCCGATGGGCGCAGGCGCGTGTCCACCGCATAAAGCGGCCCGGCGGCGGTTGCGACGCTCAGCGCGCCGGTGACGCGCTGGGCCAGGCGGTTGTAATAATCGTTCGCGCGCAGCGGCTTGTCGCCGTCTGATTCCGCCTCGTACGTGCCGGTGAACAGGTAGATGAGGTCCATGTCCGACGCGTGGGTCAGCGCCTCTCCACCGAGACGGCCAAGTCCCAGGATCAGGAATTCGGTGCCGGGCACGCGCCCATGCCGGCGCGCAAACTCCTCGATAGTGGCGTCGGTAAGCACTTGGATCGCCGCCTCGGCCACGCGGGCATAGCCGGCGGCGACGGCAAGCGGATCGCTGCGCGCGGATATGAGCTGGGCGCCGAGCGCAAAGCGCCGCTCGTTGACGCGCCAGCGGGCGAAATCGAGCTTGTCCTGGTAATCGGGCGCGCTGCCATGGGCGCTGAACTGGCTCACCAGATCGGGCACGGACGGCGCGGGGGCAAAGGCGCTGGCGTCGATCAAGCCGTCGAGCAGGTCGGGCCGCCGCCCCAGTTCGTCGGCCAGCGCGGGCGCATGCGACAGCAGGTTGGCGACGATGTCGGCCAAGCCCGGGCGCGCCTGCAGCAGGCGATAGAAGTTCACGCCGCCCGGCAGGCCGTTCACCAGATCGTCGAACCGGTTCATCGGCTCGGCCGGCACCGGGCTGCTGCCGAACGCCTTGACGAGGCCGGGCAGCATCGCCTCGAACGCCTCGCGCGCGGCGACGGTGCGCAGCGACCGGGCCGTGCCGCTGCGCCAGCCCTCGATCCGCGCGCGGGCAGCGGCCGGATCGTCGAAGCCGGCAGCGGCAAGACATGCCTCGAGCGCGTCGGGATCGTGCGGCAGGCTCGGCTCCGCCGTCCCGCCAAGGTCGCCATAGAGGGCCGCGACGCGCTCCACATGTGGGCGCACGAGCGACAGCAAGGCCGCACCGTCGCCAAGCCCATGAAGGTGGGCGACATTGTCGAGGTCGGGACCTTCCGGCGGCAGACTGTGGGTCTGACGGTCGTCCACCATCTGCAGCCGATGCTCGATCGTGCGCAGCAGCCGATAGGCGTCGGCGAGTGCACGGGCATCGTCCCGGGGGACCAGGCCGGCAGACCCCAGCGCAGCAAGGGCGTCGAGCGTCGCCGGTGCGCGGAGGGCAGGATCGCGCCCGCCGTGGATCAGCTGGTGTATCTGCGCGAAGAACTCGACCTCGCGTATTCCGCCGAGGCCGCGCTTCAGGTCGTAGCCGGCACCGAAGCCCTGGCCGGCGGCATAATGGTCGCGGATGCGGCGGGTCATCGCCTGCATTTCCTCGACCGTGTTGAAGCCCAGCGATCGCCGCCACACGAAAGGCCGGATGGCGTCCAGGAAGTAGCTGCCGAGGGCCATGTCGCCGGCGACGGCCCGTGCGCGGATGAAGGCGGCACGCTCCCACGGCAGCGCGCTCGATTCATAATATGATATGGCCGCGTCCACCGGCAGCACGATCGGCGTCACCTCCGGCGAGGGACGCAGGCGCAAGTCGATGCGAAAGGCATAGCCGTCGGCGTCGCGCTTCTGCATCAGTTCGGCAACGCGCTGACCGATCCGGATCGCAGCCTGGCCCGGCTCCTCACGCGGGCGACGAGGCAGGGTCGCGGGATCGAACAGGAAGATGAGGTCGAGGTCCGAGGAATAATTGAGTTCGCGGCTGCCATGCTTGCCGAGTGCCAGCATGGCAAAGCCGCGAGGCTCCTGATCGGGCGTCCGTTCGCAGAATGCATCGGCAAGCGCTTCTTCGAGGCTTGTGTCGGCGAGATCCGAAAGTTCGCCGACCACCTGCTCCAGCGACAGGTCACCCGCCAGGTCGGCGATGCCGAGTGCGAGAGCCATTGCACTACGGCGCCGATGCAGCCTTGCCGCGGCCGTGATGCCGGACACGGCGCGTGCGGTGTCGAGCGCGCCGGCAAGGCTGCCCTGTTCCAGAAGCCGGGTAACTTCCTCAAATCGCTCGATTTGTGCCGTCAGGAAAGGCGAATGCGCGCGGGCACGGCATAAAGCTTCGTTAAGGCGCCCTTTACCGTCTGTCGCCTTCGCGCCACAGCCTGCGATCATTTCGTTCTCCTGCCGCAACGAAGGAAACCCTCGGTAATTTCAGGTGTTTTTCCCGACGTGAGTGCAGATCAACCAAGAAGAGCGACGATGGTCAATGCTTCCGAAAGGCGTTTCGTGAAAGTGGCGCCGCCCACCGTTCACGCCGGCATCGGATCGGCTTTGCGCCAGGCGTTTGCGGGTGAGAGCGATGGCTCCACCAAGCAGTTTGAGGAGCTGCTTGCCCGGCTGAACTGAGCCAGCTGCGCCGGCGAGCGTGCGCTGAACACGATTTCGCAGTCTTCTACTACCACCGTCTACGCTGCCGAAGCCCTGCCGTGACGTATTGCGGCAAGCGAGACGGCAGGGCCTAGACAGGCTGAGCCCGAAGGGACGTGAAGATTGCGCGCGTGTTTGCTTGCTTCGTGGGATCAGACCGTGGCCCCGACCATCTCCCGCGCATGCGAAAAAGGCCGAGGCGTCGTGCCTCAGCCTTCCTTATTCGCCCTGGCCTCCCCTTTCGAGAGAGGCATGGAAATTACAGGTCGCGGTCGCGGCTGAGGTCGTCGACTTCGCCCATGATGGTCTGGAGCGCCGTCTTGTTCGGGTCCTGCTCATGCTCGCGGCGCGACGGGAGCGCGCCCTCGCTCAGCAGATGCTCCAGCGCGACGCGGCCGCGCGCGACGCGGCTCTTGATGGTGCCGACTGCACAGCCGCAGATCTCGGCTGCTTCCTCATAAGCGAAGCCGCCTGCGCCTACCAGGATCAGCGCCTCGCGCTGCGGCTGCGGCAAGTGCATCAGCGCACGCTGCATGTCGCCCAGTTCAACGTGGCGATCCTGGCTGGCCGGTGCGGCGAGCAGCTTGGACGCGGTGATCTCGTCCCATTCGCCCTTGAAGCGCGCACGGCGCATCTGGGACAAGAACAGGTTGCGCAGGATGATGAAGGTCCATGCGCGCATGTTGGTGCCGGCCTGGAAGCGCTTGCGCGCCGCCCATGCCTTGAGAAGCGTTTCCTGCACCAGGTCGTCGGCAAGGTCGCGGCTGCCCGAAAGCGAGCGGCCGAACGCGCGAAGATGCGGGATGACCTGGGCGAGCTGATCCTTGAATTCGGAATCGGACAGCGGCACCGGCTCGGGGCGCGGTTCCTCGATCTCGTCGTCGATGTCGATGGGCTGCTCGGCCGCCATAAACCCCCGGGGTTACTGAATGCGTTACTGGAAAAAGCGGCAGTGACGAAACTCTATCGTCCGGCCGCTACAAGATGGTGTTCAGGCCCAGGCAAGCAAGATGACAGCGAAAATAACCAGCACCAGCCCAAGGGAAATCGGGAGGATGTAGCGCGTCATGTGCGGGGTCGTACCCGCGCGCGCTTCAGTGGTGCTGATGTGGGTTTCGCCTTCGTCCATTGCCCGCCTGCTCTTGTGACACCGTAATGATGCGAAAACGCGGGGTCGCCCCCGCGGTTCCATTCAGTGCGCTAACGCAACCGTTGCCTTCGTGCGCCGGCGCTGGCTTTGTTCGATCAGGCCGGGATGGTCTGGCTGTCGAAGAACAGGGCCTGTGCGATCGCCGCCTTCACCGTGGAGCGCTGGAACGGCTTGGTGATGAGGAAGGTCGGCTCCGGACGCTCGCCGGTCAGCAGGCGTTCGGGGAAGGCCGTGATGAAGATCACCGGCACGTTGAATTCGGACAGGATGTCCTTGACCGCGTCGATGCCCGAACTGTCGTCGGCCAGCTGGATGTCGGCCAGCACCAGGCCCGGCCGCTTGGCCATGGCCTGCGCCACCGCTTCGTCCCGGGTCACGGCGACACCCGTCACGTTGTGGCCGAGATCGCGGACGATCGTCTCGATATCCATGGCGATAATCGGCTCGTCCTCGATGATCAGCACCTCGGCGCGGGTCTGACGCTCGATCTCTGCAAGCGCTTCGGCGACCAGGCTTTCCACTTCCTCGGGATCGGCACCGATCAGGTAACCCGTATCCTCCGGCGTGAAGCCTTCCATCGCGGTCAGCAGCAGCGCCTGGCGCGACAGAGGCGTGATGCGCGACAAACGGGCGCGGGCGATGTCCTCGGGATCGCTGCCCTCATTACCGCTGCCCGCGCCTGGATCCTCCTCCACATTGGCGGACGACCAGATGGCGTGAAAGGTGCGATAAAGCCCAAGCCGCGCATCGACGTCGCGCGGGAACTGGTCTGGCGCGGCAACGATCGCCTCCAGCGTGGCACGAACGAAATTGTCACCGTGCGCCTGCGTCCCCGTCAGCGCGCGGGCATAGCGGCGCAGAAAGGGAAGATGGGGGGCGAGCTCCTGACCAAGCGACATATTCGTTTCGACTCCTGAATATTCCTGCGGGGTTGTGGGAGGCTGGTCCGCGCTTGGCAACCCCGGCCCGGATGGACGAGGGAGCGCGCAGCCGCAGAAGAAATCGGCCCGTCCCGCTCCTCCCGCTGGGGTTGGAACAAACGTCGGAGTTTTTGGTTTCACAGGCCGTGCGGGTTCATTATGCGAGCTTCCACGTTCGGGAATCCTTGGCTCCGCCCGATACGGCCTCGTGCCGGTGTCGGACGGTTTTGGTGCATTTGTTTGGCGGCGCGGGTGCCGATCCGCGATGGGGTGACGAATTTTGAACTTTGTGGACGCGAAGGATGCCGACAGGCGGCGCAAATCCGATCAGGACGAAGTGACGTCGGAGGCGCGCGCCTCGGTGAAGAAGCGCAAGCCCGCCGACGATGTCGGCCGCGCGTTGCGTTCCGCTTATGACGAGACGGTAAGCGAGAACATTCCGCCCGAGATGCTCGACCTGCTGGGCAAGCTCGGCTAGCCGCCGGCGGAGCGGCTAGGTGAATCGGACAACAGGCATGGCGAACGGGCAGGAGCGGGCCGGACTTTCGACCCAGCTGAAGATGCTGCTCATCCTGAGCCTCGGCCTGCTGCCGCTCGGCCTGGTCGCGATCCTGGCCGCCATGCAGTCGGCCGGCGACAATAGCGAGCGTCGTGCGGCCGAGACGCAGGCGCTGGTCCAGATCAAGGCGCAGCGGATCAATTCGGCGCTGTCGCGCAGCGCCCTCACCATTCGGGCAGCCAGCAGCGCCCTCGCCCGTCTGCCGTCCGACACCGCAACCTGCACCGCCACCATAAACCGGCTTGTGCGCGCGCAAAACGTGCCAAGCCGCTTCGCCCTGTTCGCAGGCGGCGCCCGTCCGCTGTGCACCACGCCCGGTTTCATTCCCCCTGCCGACCTGCTGGTGTCCAACGGTCGACGGTCGATCGTGGAGATCGGGCCGGATGGTGCGGGCCTGCGCTTTGCCCTGTTCGACGCGCAAGGCCGGGTGGAAGGCGTGGGCGAGATTCCGCGCGAGAGCCTTGGCCAGCTTAGCCATCTTCCCGGCACCAGCGACGATTTCGACCTCGAACTTGTGCAGGACGGGCGCCACATCCAGCTTCGCGATGGCTATAGCCCCGGTGCCCTCAAGCAGACCGCCAGGGCAAGCGCGCCGGTGGCCGATAACCGGCTGCAGCTCGATATCGCGCTGGCCGCCTCGCCGCTCAGCAGCATGGAGGTGCTGATGATCGCGCTGCCGCTGCTGATGTGGCTGTGGGCGATTGTGATCGTGTGGTTCATCATCAGCCATGCCCTGCTAAAGCCGCTGGTGCGGATGAAGGAAGCCGTGGTCGCCTATCATCCTGGCGAGAAGGATTTCCACATGCCGGCCTTCCGCTCGCCGGCCAAGGAGATTGGCGAGCTGGGCAACGCCTTTGAGCGGGTGACTCAGACGGTCGCCAGCCACGAGGCGGAGCTGGAAGCCGCAGTAGAGCGTCAGACCCGGCTGGTGCGCGAGGTGCATCACCGGGTGAAGAACAATCTGCAGGTGGTCGCTTCGCTGCTCAACATCCATGCGCGCGGCAATACGGACCCGGCAGTGGCGGCGGCGCATGCGTCCATCCAGCGGCGCGTCGATGCGCTCGCGGTGGTGCACCGCAATCATTATGCCGAGCTGGAGGAAAATCGCGGTGTCGCGCTTCGCTCGCTGATCGCGGAACTCGGCTCCAACCTTCGCGCCGGCGCACCGGCTTCCGCATCCAACATGGCGGTCAGGCTGGATATCGCACCTTATTATGCGACGCAGGACATTGCAGTCTCCGTCGCCTTCCTCGTCACGGAGGTGGTGGAATTCGCAATGCTGTGCGGGGCGCGCGCGGTGACCCTGACGCTGGACGGACAAGGCCCGTCGCAGGCGCGCCTCACCATCCAGTCGGAAGCCTTGAAGAATAGCGAAGGCTGCGATCCCATCATGACCGAACGGTTCGAACGGGTGGTCACCGGATTGTCGCGCCAGCTGCGCAGCGCCATCGACCGCGATATCGAACGTGGCTGTTATTCGCTCGACCTCAACGTGCAGCGGGGCGAGCGCTGACGCACCCGCCCCGCGGACGTTACATGCTGACCTGCTTGACCTCTCCGCCATCCGGGGGCGTCTGCCGCGCCACGGCGGTCAGAACCTGCACCATGTAGACGAAGTCGCTGCGGGTGGAATCCCACAGCTTGGCCGCGTCCGGCGTGACGGTGATCAGAACCACGTCGGCCCCGTCCGGCCCTTCCGGCAGCCACGCCTCGACCCACATCGACCACAATTCGCGCAGCTTTTCACGATCCTGGCTGACCGATGCCGAGCCGGAGACGGACAGGTAATTGTTCCGCTTCGGATCGGCATAAGCAAGGTTCACCTTGGTGCTGCCGCCGATCTCACCCAGCAGGCCCGCGCCCGTGTGGCTGACGAAGTAGATTTTGCCGTCTTCGGGCCGGGCGAGGCTTCCCATCGGCCGGCTGACCAGGCGTCCTTCTTCCTCGGTCGTCAGCATGGCGATGCGCTGCTTGGCGATCATCTCCCATGCGTGCGCGGCGTCATCGTGTGCGGTCATCTTTACTCTCCTGATCCTGTTTGCGCATGTCGCTGTCGACGGGACGGGCCTTGCTGTCCGCCTTGGCATCGGCGACGTCGCCGGCATCCTGGCCAAGCTCGGCCGCGACGTCGGTGTTTGGCCGCTCGTCCTTGTGGATGCCGTCAATGTCGCTATGCGGTGTCGATGGTGGGGGTTTGGCCATGTCTGCCTCCTTTGCCCCGTCCAACAGACGGATGCGGCGGAGGTTGCGTGGTAGGGGCGACCGCGTAGAAGCGCGGCAGGCAATCATTCCGGCGGCGGCAGGACCGGCGCTAGCCCGCCCCGATCATCAGCTTTCAGGAAAAATGCATCACGTGCACTTTTTTCCGTTTCTTTCCGGAACCCGCGGCGGGGGTCGGCGTTCTGTTCTTCGGATAGTGACCTTTTGCCCCCCCGCTCTCGCTATCCAGAACATGAGCCCGGACGCGCCAACCTCCCCCCCCCGGTGGCGCCTCCGGGCTCAACATTTTAGGGGCTCCCCAGATCCTTCGCAGCGTCAAGCGGCCTTTCGCCGGCTAGGGCTTTCGCAACCTGCCATGCCGTTCGTTAGCTAATGTGTCCGATCGTGGCGCAGGCGGAACCGAGCCGCGATGCCCGCCATTTAGCGTCCATCTCACTTCGCTACGGGAGAAATAAGATGGTGCGCAAATTCATCGCCGTGCTGGCACTCAGCGGCGGCCTCGCACTTGCCGGCTGCAACACGATCGCAGGCCTTGGCGAGGACGTCGAGTCGGTCGGCAGCGCCACCGAAAATTGTGCCGAGGGCCGCACCTGCTGATCCAGCATCGCAGAATTCGAACAGGAGAAGGGCGTCGCAGGTGCGGCGCCCTTCTTCGTTTCAGACGAGATCGTCGGGGATGAAGAAATAGGGGCGTGCGAAGCGCCGAGCGCGGCCAAGCTGATAGGGCAGCACGAACCCCTTGCGCGCTTCGGGCTCGGCGCCGCTGTTGAAGCGGGCGCGGTCACGCCAGCCATCCAGATCCTCGGGCACGTCCCCCGCGAACAATTGCGACCAGAGCCGCTGGCGGAAGCGCGCGATCGCCTCCCCCTCCTCCACCCAGAGGAAGCCCAGTTCGGTATCCCAGTCGAAACTGCGGCCGTTGATGTTTGCCGACGACAGCAGGCACACGCGGTCGTCCGCCATCAACAGCTTGGAATGAATGTGGATCAGCCCGGAGCCGTAGGCGGTGCCGCGCGTCTCCTCGAATTCATGCTCATTGGGCGCGACAGGGGCCTGTTTGGCAAGGGTGAACAGGCCGATGCGGGCCGGACCGGCCTGCCGCAGCAGGTCACCAAGCGCGCGTGCCTGAAGATATTCGCCATGGCGGTGTGCGAGATTGTCGACCTGCCCCTCGAAGGCGATCTCCTCCGGCACGTTGGCGACGAGGATGATGACCTCGAGATCCGGATTGCCTGCCAGCGCCTGCGCCACCCATTCACCCGCATCCGACGAGCGGAAGAATTGCGCCTCTATATAGAGCCGGCGGCGGGCCGAGAGGATGAGGCTGCGATGTGCGGCCTTCAGTTCCCGCACGCCATGCCGCGGTCCGATCGCGACCGGCGAGTTGGAGCGGCGCGACAGGGTGCGGGCCAGCTGCACGGTTGCGGTGCCGCCCGCAGCTGGCGCGTCGTCGGGCATTGCGGCCTGTGTGAGCGGGTCGAGCATTAATTGCCTGCCGCAGCCGTCGGTCCATTCGGCCACCGTGTCACGGTAACGCGGCAGTTCGCGGTTCCACAACATGGCGAAATGCCGGCCAGCATCCGCCACCACGGGACCTTCGATCAGCGCCGATATGTCATGCCAGGTCTGGTTGGCGCGCTGGCGATGGCGGCGGTCGTCCCAGCGGCGCTCGTCGAGGTCGAGCCCGCCGATAATGGCCTTGATGCCGTCCACCACCACGAACTTCTGGTGATAGGTGGCCGGCCATAGCCGCGGCGGCGGAGCGGGGCGCCACGACTTGGGCTTGCCGCCTTCCCAGGCAAGATGCGGCCACAGGCCCGGGCGCGTGTCGAGGCCGCCATCCTTGCTGCGATCGCTGCCGAGCAGCTTGTTCACCACCTGATGGATGCGGCTGCGCAGCGGGAGGCGCAGCGCCTGTCGCCACACCCAGCCGAGTTCGCCCTCATGCTGGACGACGATCAGTTGCAGGCGCTCGCGCTCCGCCTCCGCCAATTCATCGATGATCGCACGGACGTGCTGGAAGCTGGTCCACGATCCTGCGTGGAGATAGTCGGCCAGCACCGGTTCGAAATCGGCAAGCAGGATACGCACCTCGACGCCGCGTTTCACCGCATCGCGCAGCAGTGCCGACCAGTCGGCGAGGCCTGCCGCCTTGGCCGCTTCGGAGCGCGTCTTTGTTTCCAGGTCGAAGACGCGGAACGACATCCAGATGCTGGAGGTCGCATCCAGCACCAGCTCCTCCAGCCGGGGGTACATGTCGGCCGCCTCGATCAGCGGCGTGACGGTGCAGCCTTCACGCGCGGGCGACGGACGGCCCCAAGGCTCGTCCTCGACTTCCGACATGGCATTGGCGGGGAATAGAAAGGGGCCGCTGGTCATTCCTGGGTGGCGGCCGCATCTTCACGGGCGCGGCGGCGCTCGGTGAACCAGATGGCGATCAGCGACAATTCGTAGAGCAGGATCAGGGGTATCGCGAGCATGAACTGCGACACCACGTCGGGGGGTGTCGCCACCGCCGCGATCACGAAGGCGACCAGGATGGCATAGCGCCGCCCGGCCTTGAGCTGCGCGCGCGTGACGATTCCCGCCCGCTCCAGAAGCATCAGCAGGACGGGCAGCAGGAACGAAATGCCGAACGCCAGGATGAAGTGCATCACGAAGGACAGATATTCCCCCATCGCCGGCAGCGCTTCCTGCTGGATGCCGGGCACCTGCCCTTCATAGCCGAGGAAGAATTCGATCGCCGTCGGCATGACCACATAATAAGCCAGCGCGCCGCCCATCAGGAAAAGGATGGGGGTGGCGATGATGAAGGGCAGCAGCGCCTTCTTTTCCTTGGCGTACAGGCCCGGCGCCACGAACAGCCACACCTGACTGGCGATCACGGGAAAGGCCAGGAAGAAGGCGGCGAAGAAGGCGACGCGGACTTCGGTGAAGAAAGCCTCGTACAGCTTGGTATAGACCAGCCGCCCCTCGCCCTCGCCAAAGGCATGGATCAGCGGCTGGGCCAGGAACGCGAAGATGTCGCCTGCGAAGTAGAAGCAGATGCCGAAGCAAAGCAGCAAGGCCGCGAATGCCCAGATCAGCCGCCGGCGCAGCTCGACCAGATGCTCCATCAACGGCGCGCGGCTGTCGTCGATTTCCCTCATGACGCGTCGCGTTTCTCGTCGGTTGCCGGTGGCGTGAGTGCCGGCGCCTCGGTCTCGGACGGCAGGGCGTCGGGGGCAGGCGTCATCGCCGGATGGTCATAGTCCGGCGGATTATGATCGGTGGCGGGCGGCAATTGCGGATGTTCGCGCATGATGCGTTCATTCTCCGCCTTCCACTTGCGTTCCATCTCCTCCAGTTCGGATTCGCGGATCATCGTGTCGATGCCCGATCGGAAATGGCGGGCCATGCCACGCGCGCGGCCAACCCAGTGCCCGACGGTACGCATCACCCGCGGCAGGTCCTTGGGCCCGATCACCACCAGGGCCACCAGTGCAACGATGAGCAACTCGGTTGGCGCGATGTCGAACATCTAGCGCACGCTCCGCGAAGCGAGCGTCACCCCGGGAGCGATCCGGAACTCCGCACGTGTCTGTTGCCGCAAGGAAGCGGGATGCCGGATCACGTCCGGCATGACGGTGGATGTTTGCATTGGCGCCGAACCAGTTATGAGGCGGTCAGGGCTCGCGCCGCTCCTCTTCGCGGGTGCGGGTCGCGTCCGGGGTCAGGTCGACCGGGCGCTGAGCGTCCAGGCGGCGGGGCGCCTCGTCATCTTCCGACATGCCCTTCTTGAAGCTTTTGATGCCCTTCGCGACGTCGCCCATCATGTCGGAAAAGCGTCCCTTCCCGAACAGCAGCAGGACGAGAATACCGACGATAAGCCAATGCCAGAGGCTGAAACCACCCATTTTGCGTACATCCTTGGAAAAGGTTTAGGCGATCCTAGTCCTCATCTGTGTCAGTTTCCAGTTCTAGCTGCATTGCACCAGTGGCCTTTTCCGCAGCGAGATCGACGGGATCGAGCAGACCCGCGGCCTTCAAGTCATCGACGCCCGGCAGGTCGCGTCGGCTCGAAAGGCCGAAATGCTGCAGGAACCCGGCGGTGGTGGCATAGGTGAGCGGGCGGCCGGGCACTTCGCGGCGGCCGGCGGGACGGACCCAGCCCGCCTCCATCAGCACGTCGAGCGTGCCCTTCGATATCTGCACGCCGCGTATTGCCTCGATCTCGGCGCGGCTGACCGGCTCGTGATAGGCGATGATGGCCAGCGTCTCCACGGCGGCGCGGGACAGCTTGCGCGACTCGTCCCGCTCGCGCCGGAGGAAGTGGGCGAGGTCCGGTGCGGTCTGGAAGTGCCAGGTGCGCCCGCGCTTCACCAATTCGATGCCGCGACCCGCATATTGATCGGCAAGGGTGGCGAGCGCAGCGGGCACGTCGATACCCTGTCCCACATAATCCTCGATCTCGGCCGCGCTCATCGGCGCATCGGCCGCGAACAGGATCGCCTCGATCGCGCGCAGGTCCTCGCGCCCCTCGCTCATGCCGGCCTCAGGTAGAGCGGGGCGAAGGGCGATTGCTGGCGGATCGCGACCTTGCCCTGGCGGGCGAGCTCGAGCGTGGCGACGAAGCTGGATGCGAGCGCGGACTTGCGGAACTCGGGATCGGGCGTGTCGGGAAGAAAGTCCTCCAGGCTCGCCCAGTCGAGACTGATCCCAAGCAGCCGCTCGACGCGCGTGATCGCGTCGTCCAGCGTCATGACCGGGCGGCGCGATACGACGTGGATGGCGGGCTCGTTCCGCGCACGCACCGCACCGTAGGCGGCAATGATGTCGTAGAGGTCGGTGGTCCAGAACGCCTTGCGCACGACGCGCAACCCTTCCGGCTCGGCGCGCATGAACACGTCGCGGCCGATCCGGTCGCGCGCCATCAGCCGGGCGCCCGCGTCGCGCATCGCCTCCAGGCGCTGGAGCCGCAATTGCAGCCGCAGCGCAAGGTCTTCGGGGCTGGGATCCTGCTCAGGCTGCTTGGGCAGGAGCAGGCAGGATTTCAGATAAGCGAGCCAGGCGGCCATGACGAGATAGTCGGCCGCAATCTCCAGCTTCAGCTTCTTGGCCCCCGCGATGAAGGCGAGATATTGCTCGACCAAAGCAAGGATGGAGATTTTGGCAAGATCCACCTTCTGCCCGCGCGCCAGGGTCAGGAGCAGGTCGAGCGGGCCTTCCCAGCCATCGAGATCGAGTGTCAGCCAGTCGGCTTCAGCCGGTGCATCGGCAAGATCGAACGACTCTTCCTCCATGTGCAGAGGTTAGGGCCGCAGCGTGGAGGAATGAAGAGGATTGTGCTCCTGCGAAAGCAGGAGCCTAGCATCTCGGGCTTGTGATGGTGGGCTTCTGCTTTTCGCAGGAGCAGGAAGTCGCGTCAGGCCGCCTGCGCGGTCATGAAGCGCGATGAGCGCGCGTCGTCGGCGAGGCGATAATAGCGATTGGCCCAGCCGAGATGCTCACGGCGTTCCGCGGGGTTGGTCGCCATGGATGCAAGATAGCGGGCGCCCTGTTCGAGCTGCTCGTAATATGTCGCGTTGTTCAATGTTCGCCTCCCTCAGGTGCACAAGCGCATGAGGAAGAAGAAAGTTCCTTGTGATCTTATAATCTTACGCGCCGCTCTCCCCTCGTGAGGAGGAAGGCGGTGTCAGCCCCGCACCGCCGCGATCAGCGCGTCCCGCCGCGCGGCGAGCTCTGCGACCGGAGCCGCGGGCGCCCGACCCGCCACGGTCGACATTGCCCGTTCAAGCCGCGCCCGGGCCTTGTCGCTCAGCGCGCCCAAACCCCTGGCTAGCGACACCATCTCGTTCATGTCGCCCGAGCAATGGAGCGCCAGGTCGCACCCTGCCTCCAGCACGCCGCGTGCGCGGTCCTCGAAGCTGCCGGACAGCGCATGCATGCCGAGGTCGTCGGACATGAGCAGTCCGTCGAAGCCGATCCGGCCGCGGATGATCGCCTCGATCACCAGCGGCGACAGGCTGCCGCAGCGTTCGTCGTCCCACGCGGTGTAGACGACATGCGCGGTCATTCCCATCGGCGCATTATGGAGCGTGACGAACGGTTCGAGGTCGATCTCCAGCGCATCCTCGGGAGCATCCACCACGGGCAATTCCTTGTGGCTGTCGACCAGCGCGCGGCCGTGTCCCGGCATGTGCTTGACCACGCCGACCACGCCGGAGGCGGCCATGCCGTCCAGCACGGCACGGCCGAGCGCGGCCACCTGCATCGGGTCGGTGCCGAGCGCGCGGTCGCCGATGATGTCGCTGGCACCTGGCTGCCGCACGTCGAGCAAGGGCAGGCAATTGACGTTGACCCCCGCCTCATGGAGGACGGCGCCGATCGCCTGCGCGTTCCAGCGCGTCGCCTCGATGGCAGTGGCCGGCGCGTGACGATAGAGATCGGCGAATACCCCGGCATTGGGGAAGTCGGGCCAGACCGGCGGGCGCATGCGGGCGACACGGCCGCCTTCCTGGTCGATCAGGATCGGCAGGTCGTCGCGGCCGGACAATTCGCGGAGCGCGTCGGTGAGCGCCCGAAGCTGCGCCTTGTCCGCCACGTTGCGGGCGAACAGGATGTAGCCCGCGGGATCGGCATCGCGGAAGAAGTCACGCTCGTCTTGGGTGAGGGCTTCGCCGGCAAGGCCATAGATCGCAGCTTGCATCGTCTTTCCTCAGTTCAACGTGGCGCAGTCTTCGCCCGCAATCCGCAGCCGCGCACAGGCGGGCGCGGCATTCGCACCGGAGGCGCGCAGGCGGTACAATGTCGGCTTGCCCTCCGCCTCGACCGGAATGATCGAGAAGGCGAGGGTTTCCAGATAGGTGAAGCGCTTGGCGAGAGCCTTCCACGCGTCGTTCGCCGCCTTTTCGCTTGAAAAGGCGCCGAGTTGGATGGTGGAGGAGCCGCGGTCGAGCGGCGTCTCGGCGGTGGCAGCGGCCTTGTTCTTCGCCTTTGGCAGCGCGATCGGCGCCTCCGGCACGGCGCTGAGGTCGAGGGAGGCATGCGCATCCTCGCCTTCGCTGGTCGGGAAGGCGGCATCGCCCTCGCCTTCCACTTGCATGCCGCCGGGCTCCGGCGCCGGGATCTTGTAGTCGCCCTCAGGCGCGGGGATCAGCTCGCCATGGCCTTCGTCCACGCTGTCGCCGGCCAGGAAGTACCAGGCCCCCGCACCGGCGGCGAGCAGCAGCAAGAGCGCAAGGACGGGCAGCAGCCACCTGCCTGCGCCTCCGGACGAAGCGGGCGCCTCCTCCTCGATCGGCTCGAGCCAGGGCAGGCGCTCGCCGCCGTCCGCAGGGCCGAGCCGACGCCCCTCCATCAGTGCAGTTCCTCCGCAGCCGCGACGCCCATCAGCGCCAGGCCGTTGCGGATGATCTGCGCGACGCTGTTGGCGAGCTCGAGCCGGGCGCGGGTCAGGTCGGGGCGGTCGGCGACAAGGAAGCGCAAGCCGGGATCGTCATTGCCCTTGTTCCACTGCGCGTGGAAAGCGGCGGCGAGGTCGCCGAGATAGAAGGCGATGCGGTGGGGCTCGTGCGCCAGCGCGGCACCCTCCACGGTGCGCGGGAACTGCGCCGCGAGCTTCACCAGGCCGAGCTCGTCCTCATTGAGCAACGACAGGTCGGCTGCGCCCGACACGTCCACGCCCTCCGCCGCCGCCTTGCGGTTGAGCGATCGAATGCGGGCATGGGCATATTGGACGTAGAAGACCGGATTGTCCTTCGACGCCTCGACGACCTTGGCGAAATCGAAGTCCATCTGCGCATCCGCCTTGCGGGTCAGCATGGTGAAGCGGACCACGTCCTTGCCGACTTCGTTCACGACATCGGCGAGCGTGACGAAATTGCCGGCGCGCTTGGACATCTTCACCGGCTCGCCGCCGCGCAGGAGGCGCACCATCTGGATCAGCTTGACGTCGAACGGCGTGCGGCCTTCGGTTAGCGCCTCGACCGCGGCCTTGATGCGCTTCACCGTGCCGGCATGGTCGGCGCCCCAGATGTCGATCAGCTGGTCGGCGGATTGCGCCTTCTGGAAATGGTAAGCGAGGTCGGCGCCGAAATAGGTCCAGCTGCCGTCCGACTTCTTGACCGGACGGTCCTGGTCATCGCCGAACTGCGTGGAGCGGAACAGGGTCAGTTCGACCGGCTCCCACTCGTCATGCTCGTCAAGGCTCTTGGGGCGCTCCAACTCACCCTCGTAGATCAGCCCGCGCGCGCGCAGAGTCTCAACCGCGGCATCGGCCTTGCCGGCTGCCTGCACTTCGGCCTCCGAGGAGAAGAGGTCGTGATGGATGCCGAGCAGCGCCAGGTCGGCGCGGATCATGTCCATCATCATCGCAACTGCGGTCTGGCGGAACAGGACCAGCCATTCCCCTTCCGGCGCCTCCACGAAGGTGTCGCCATGCTCGGCCGCCAGCCGTTCGCCGACCGGCTTCAGATAGTCGCCGGGATAGAGCCCTTCCGGAATCTCGATCGTCTCGCCCAGCGCCTCGCGGTAGCGCAGGTGCGCGGAGCGGGCGAGCACGTCGACCTGGCCGCCGGCATCGTTGACATAATATTCGCGCGTGACCTGGTGGCCCGCATATTCGAGCAAGGAGGCGAGCGCATCGCCGACCACCGCGCCGCGGCAATGGCCCATGTGCATGGGGCCGGTCGGGTTGGCTGAGACATATTCGACATTGACCCGCTGGCCCGCGCCGATGTTCGAGCGGCCATAATCGCCCGCCTGCCCCAGGATGGTGGCGAGTTCCTCCAGCCACACCTGCGGCTTCAGGCGGATGTTGATGAAGCCGGGGCCGGCGATCTCCACGCCCGACACCTCGTCCAGCGCCTCGAGCTTGGGCGCGATCAGGCCGGCGAGTGCGCGCGGATTGGTGCCCGCCTTCTTGGCCAGCACCATGGCCGCGTTGGTGGCGAGATCGCCATGGCTAGGGTCGCGAGGCGGCTCCACAGCCACGCCCTTTCGCTCAACGCCGGACGCGAGCGTCCCCTCGCCTTCAAGGGCGTTCAAAATGGCATCGAGATGGTCGGCAAAGCGGGCGTAAAGAGTCACGGTTCTTCCAGATGGTGGAGGAAAGGCGTGGCCTTAAACGATGCTCGTCCCGATTTGAAGCTTCAGGCGCGATCGGCCGGTCACCTCGCCGTGGTTTCCCGGAAAGCCGGAAAACTGACCTGAGGCTGTCGGAACGGCGTTAGAAGCCGCGCGGCAGCTCCACCGGGCCGATCAGTTCCTCATGACGGGCGATGGCGTAGCGATCCGTCATGCCGGCAATGAAGTCACCGATGCGGCGGACATCGCCCGGCTCGATTTCCCATTCGGGCGGGAGCAGCGAGGCATCGGTGCGGTAAAGCTCGAACAGGTCGGCTACGACCCGCTGCGCCTTGACGCGCACCGCCTGCACCGGCGGCGCATTGTACATGCGGGCGTAGAGGAAGCGCTTCAATGCCCACTCCTCCACGGCGAGTTCGGGCGAAAAGCCGGCCAGTGCCGTTCCGCATGCCCGCACGTCGTCGATCGACGTCACGCCAGCCTCCGCCACGCGCCGCTGCGTTTCGGCGATCACATCACGCACCATGAGGCCGATCTGGTCGCGGATCAGCTCGGGCGCGAGGCGCGCGGGGGGCAGGTCGGGGTAGCGGCGCAGAACCGCTTCCCACCCACGCGCGACGAACGGCAGTTCGAGCAGGTCGTCGAGCACGAGGAGACCGCTGCGCAGGCCATCGTCGATGTCGTGATTGTCGTAGGCGATGTCGTCGGCAATCGCCGCCACCTGCGCCTCGAGGCTCGGCCAGGTGGCAAGATCGAGCGGGAAACCGGCATCCGCCTCGACCAGCGCCCAGGGCGGAGAGGTGACCGGGCCATTATGCTTGGCGAGGCCTTCGAGTGTTTCCCAGCTGAGGTTCAGGCCATCGAAGCGCGGGTAAGGCCGCTCCAGCCTGGTCAGCAGGCGCAGCGTATGGGCATTGTGGTCGAACCCGCCCGCCTCCGCCATCGCGGCCTGCAGCACATCCTCGCCGGCATGACCAAAGGGCGGGTGGCCGATATCGTGGGCAAGGCACAAAGCCTCGGTCAGATCCTCGTTGAGGCCGAGCGCACGGGCGATGGTGCGGCCGATTTGCGCGACCTCGATCGAATGGGTCAGGCGGACGCGGAAATGATCGCCATCGGGCGCGACGAACACCTGCGTCTTGTGGCGGAGACGCCGAAACGGAATGGAATGGATGATGCGGTCGCGATCACGCTGAAACGCGTCGCGAGGGCCGCGGGGGGTGCCATCGGGTTCGGCGAAGCGACGCCCGCGCGTCTGCTCGGGCCTGGCGGCGAGCGCTTCCAGCGGCCTTACTTGGCCGCGACCTTCTCCACCTTGTCCCCGTCCTCGCTCTTCCACGGATAACTCCCGACCTTTACTGCGGAGAGCGCGTTGACGAGGTCCCGCGCTTCCTTGTCGGTCTTGAACGGACCGACCAGCAGCCGGTTAGTGGCTCCGAGCGGCGCCGTCCACGCCGTCTTGCCCGAAAGCAGCTTGGGCGCCTTGGCCTGCATCTTCTTATATTCGGCCGGGAACACGTTCTTGTTGGCGCCGGCGGCGAGTTGGACCCAGATGCGGGCGGGTTCCTTGGGCTTGGGCGGCTCGGCCTTCTTGGCCACGGTCTTGGTGGCAGCGGCCTTGCTGGCAGCCGGCTTCTTCTCGGCCGTGGCGGCCGCCGGCTTCGGCTCCGGCTTCTTTTCGGCAAGCTTCGGCGGCGTTCCGGGCGTTGCCGCCTTGAACGGCATGGGCTGTGTCTTCTGCACCGGAGCCGGCAGGGACTCCACGGCATCCACCACGTCGGCGAAGTCGAGGCGCGGCGCCGTGACGGCGACCGGTTTCGCAGGAACGGGCGCCGGCTTCTGGGCGACGGACGGTGCCGGCCTTCGCACCACCGACTCGGGCGCTGGCTTCTGCACGGCTGGAGCCGGCGAAGGCTGCACCGATTGCGGCACGCGCACTTCGGCGTTTGCCGATGGGCTCAGCGCAACCGACCTGATCGGAGCCGGGGCGGGACGAACAGGCGGGGGCGCGCTGCTACCCTGCGGTTCGGCGACGCCGCGATAGCTCGGCCCATAGGAGGAGACGCGCGGCAGCGGCGACGCCTGCGCCGTCTGACGCGCGGGAGGCGGGGCATAAGCCGTGCTCGGCACGCCGGCTGCGGCATAACGCGTCGCCTGCCCACCATTCGGAAAATGCCCGAAATGCACGGCCATCGCCTTGTCCGCAGCGCTCAGCCCGGCCAGCTTGTCGAGGAAAGGGCGCAGGGCCGCAGACTGGTTGCCCGGCATCATCGTCTGCGCAACGCTGGCAGCGCCCGCCGCATCGCCGGTAAGCGCCAGCACGAAGGCGCGCGCGCGCCAGCCGGCACGGTCCTGCTTCTGGATCTGCGGGTCCAGCACGGCCAGCGCGCCCGCCCTGTCGCCGGAGATTGCGCGCGACAGCGCCATCCGCCGCTCGACCTCCGCATCCGGGCCGCGGCGCAGCGCCAATGCATAATCCGCCTGCGCACGCGCAGGATCGCCGATCATGTCATAAGCAAGTCCGCGATCCTTGGCGAAGTCCGCCACCTGGACGCCCAGCGACTGGGCCTCGGCGAAGAATTTGAACGCGGCCTCCGGGTTCTCGGACGCAACAAAGGCGGATCCCATCCCCGCCTTCACCCGGCCGTCACGCGGCGCCACTTCCTCGGCTCGTGCGAAGAAGCTCAACGCACCATCCTTGTCGCCAAGCGCGAGCGCGGCATTGCCGGCACCCAGCAGCGCCCGCACACTGCGCGGAGAGGTGTTGAGTTCGCTCAGGTAGCGGGCCAGGTCGTCACCCGGGCCGGGCTCCAGCGACTGCACGATCGCACCCTGCGGGTAATTGGCCGCCTGCCCCCAAGCCGCGGAGCCGAGCGTCACCGCCAGCAAGGCCGCGCCTTGCCGCAAGATTCTGATCGAAAGGAAATCCATGCCGCTCTTAGACAGGGCGACAGGTTTACGGGCAATGACTAAGTGCCTGATTTGGCGGCGAACTGTTGCTCCGTGTCGGTGAGCGGAGCAAAGTCGTAGGAACCGGGAAGAAGCCCTGGCCTGTCACGAGACAGTCGCTCTCCTTGTGGGAGAGGGACTGTCTTGCGAGCGGCCCCTTGCTCTTCTGCAAGGGAGGAGGGCTTGATCCTACTGGTTATTCTGGCGGTTGAGGAAGCGCGGAACGTCCAGTCGATCCTGGCTTTCCTCGTCGCCCTGCTTGGGCGCGCCGCGGGCGATGCTCGACATGCGCTCGAACAAGGTGCCCTCACGTGCAGGTGCCGAACGCGGCGCCATCGGTGTGGTGCGCTCGTCGAGCCAGGGACGCGTGCCGCCGATCGGCGCCTGCGGCTGGTCGTCGATCAGGCGCGACTGCGCACGCGCCGGCTCCGGCGTGTCGAGCAGCAGCTCGTCGCCCGCATCCGCGGGCGTGTCGAGCGTCAGTTCGTCCTCAGCGCCAAGCTCGAGCGGCGCGGCTTCGGCAGCCGCGGGCGGCTGCGCCACCACGGCCGCAACCTCTGGCGCGGCCGCCGGGGCAGTGGTGCGCTGCGCGGCGCCGGGGAAGCTGAACACCTTGGCCGGCGCAGGCGCGGCCACCGGCACCACCTCGGCATCGATGCCGGTCGCGACTACCGACACGCGCAGCTTGCCCTCGAGCTCGGGGATGAAGGCCGAACCCCAGATGATGTTGGCGTCGGGATCGACCAGGTCCTTGATGTGGTTGGCAGCCTCGTCGACCTCCATCAGGCGCATATCCTCGCCGCCGACGATCGACACGATGACGCCCTTTGCGCCCTTCATCGACACGCCGTCGAGCAGCGGATTGGCGATCGCCTTCTCCGCCGCCTCGATCGCGCGATTGTCGCCAGATGCCTCGCCCGTGCCCATCATCGCCTTGCCCATCTCGCCCATCACCGAACGGACGTCGGCGAAGTCGAGGTTGATGAGGCCGGGCATGACCATCAGATCGGTGATGCCGCGCACGCCCTGCTGCAGCACCTCGTCGGCCATCTGGAAGGCTTCGCGAAAGGTGGTGTTGGGGTTGGCGATGCGGAACAGGTTCTGGTTCGGGATGACGATCAGCGTGTCCACATGCTGCTGAAGCTCCTCGATCCCGGCCTCTGCCGAGCGCATGCGGCGATTGCCTTCGAAGCTGAACGGCTTGGTCACAACGCCGACGGTCAGGATGCCCTTCTCGCGCGCCGCCTTGGCGATGACGGGGGCCGCACCGGTGCCGGTGCCGCCGCCCATGCCGGCCGCGATGAAGCACATGTGCGCGCCATCGAGCGCGCGCTCGATCTCGGTGAAGGTCTCCTCAGCAGCCGCCTTGCCGATCTCAGGCCGCGATCCGGCGCCCAACCCTTGCGTGATCTTCAGGCCGAGCTGGATGCGCTGGTCGGCCGAGGAGGCGTTCAGCGCCTGGGCGTCGGTATTGGCGACAATGAAATCGACACCCTGCACGTCGCTGGCGATCATGTTGGCGATGGCATTGCCGCCGGCGCCGCCGACGCCGATGACGCTGATCCGGGGACGCAGCTCGTCCACTTCCGGTCGAATGAAATCGATGCCCATCGCCAAAAACTTCCCTTCATGTGCGCTGATGCTTCGGCGGCCATCCTGCACGATGCGATTCGGCCGCTCCAGCGAAAACTTAGCCCGTTGGCTTACCCGCCAACAATTTGAATCTTTTTTCTAATATGAACTTCTGAAGGTGGAGATGAGGCGTTGCATCACGCCCCCACCCGCCTTGATTTCCGCAGCCGGCGCCGGTGCCTGCACCGTGCGCAGGTCAAGCTCGTCCGACGCGGCGAACTGCGCCAGACCGGCCAGCGTCGCGAATGCAGGCCCGCCATGCGCCTCGGGAAGCCCGGCCATGCGGGGCCGTCCGATGCGCACCGCGCGGCCGAGCACGCCCTGCGCGTAATCCGCCAGGCCCTTCAATTCCGATCCGCCGCCGGTCAGCACCACCTGCCGCCCGAACGGACCGGAGAAGCCCAGTTCCTTGAGCGCGGTCGCGATCTCGCCCATCAGATGCTCCAACCGCTGGCGGATGATGGCAATCAGCTGCGCACGCGTGATGCGGGTCGCCTCCGTCCCCTCCTCGCCCCCCGCGATCGGCGCGAGTTCGATCATGTCGTGATTGTCGCGCGGGGATGTGGTGGCCGATCCGTAGAAGCATTTCATCCGCTCCGCCTCGATCCGGCGGGTGCCGAAGGCGGAGGCGATGTCGTCGGTGATGTCGATGCCGCCGATGGCGAGGCTCTTCAGCCCTACCAGCATCCCGCCCGCGAACACGGACACGTTGGTCACGCCCGCGCCAAGTTCGACCAGCGCCACGCCAAGCTCGCGCTCCTCCTCGCTCAGCACCGCCTTGCCGGCCGCAACGGGCGAGGCGACGATCGCGTCGACGCCGAGATGGGCGGAGCGCACGCACAGGTCGAGATTGCGCACCGGCGGCGGCTCGGCGCCGATCACGTGAATGTCGACCGCCAGGCGATTGGCGTGAAGGCCGAGCGGCTTCTTCACGCCCTCCAGCCCGTCCAGCGTGTAGAGCGCCGGCATGGCGTGGAGGATCATGCGGCCATGGCCGTCGATCGATTCCTTGCCGACGGTCAGCAGCTGGTCGATGTCGCCCTTGTCGATGCGCTTGCCGCCGATATCGACCTCGACGCTCGCCACGTCGCTGACGAGGCCGCCGGCGGAGAAGCCGACGAACACAGAATCGACGTTGGTGGCGGCGATACGTTCGGCCTGCTCCACCGCCTCGCGAATCGCGGCCTCGGTCTTTTCCATGTCGGATATGAAGCCGCGGCGCACGCCCCGGCTCTGGCGCTGGCCGGTGCCGAGGATGCGCAATTCGCCATTCTCACCCGGCTCGGCGATCAGGGCGGAGACCTTGGACGAGCCGACGTCGAGGGCGGTGAGCAGGCGGCGAGGCGGAGGCGGGGCGGGTCGTTTCATCAGATGGTGGTCGCCACGTCGGGGTTGCTGGGAGCGGCGGGCTGCGTGCCGTGCGGCGGCGGGGCCGGAACCTGGTTTTGCGGGACTACGAAGCCGGGCTGGCGCGACACGTCGAGCGTGACCTGTCGCGGGTCGCGCATGTCGATCCGCTCATAGCCCTTGCCGAGCAACTGCATCTGCTTGTCGACGCGCACGAAGCGGGACAGCGCTTGGGATGCGGATTCCTCGCCTTCGGGCAGGGCGATGATCTCGCCCGATTGCAGGCGCAGGTCCCAGCGGCGGCTGCCGATCCAGGTCGCGCCAGCCAGCATCGGCTGCAGGCTCGGCGCCGCGCTCATCAGGCGGGCAAGGTCGCCGACCCGCGCATTGGCCTGCGGACCGATCAGCAGCGGCAGGTCGGGCATGGCCGACAGGTCTACCTTGTCCAGCACCACGCCCTCGCCGTCGATCAGCGCCAGCTTGCGATTGTTCTGCCAGATAGCGGCGGGCGTCCGCTCGACGATATCGACGACAAGCGTATCGGGCAGGCGGCGCGACACGCGTGCTTCCTTGACCCAGCCGAAACGCATCAACCGCTCGCGCGTGGCGTCGAGATCGACCAAAGGCATAGCGTCGGACGGCTGGTCCAGCGCGACGTTGTAGATTTGCAGGCGCGGCACGCGGTTGGCGCCCTTGATCTCCACGCGCTCGACGCGAAAGCCGGCACGGCCGATCGCCTCGCCGATACCGGTCCCGGCCGCACCGAACATGCCGAAGGCGGACGCGAGCGCGATGGCCAAAGCCAGGATCATGCCGGCGAGCAGCCACAGGCTGAAGCGCCGCACGGACTCGCTGCCGAGCACGCCGCCGCGCTTCGGCGGTGCCTTGGCACGGCCCTGCGTGCGGGCGCGCGGGCGCGGTGCAGACCCCTTGGCGATGCGTGCGCTCATAAAGCCTCGTCCACGATCCGCTGGACCAGTTCGGCGTAGGAGAGGCCGATATAGCGGCCCTGTTCGGGCACCAGGCTCAATGCCGTCATACCGGGCTGGGTGTTGACCTCCAGCAGATAGAGACCGTCCGGCCCCTGCTCCTCATCCCAGCGGAAGTCGGAGCGCGACGCGCCTTTGCAGCCCAGCACCTGATGCGCCTTCAGCGCCATGTCGAGGCAGGCATCGCGGATGTCGCCGGGGATGTCGGCCGGGCAGACATGCTCGGTCAGACCGTCCGTATATTTCGCCTCATAATCGTAGAAGCCCGACTTGGTGCGCAGTTCGGTGACGGCCAACGCCTGATCACCCAGCACGGCGGTCGTCAGTTCGCGCCCCTTGATGAAAGGCTCGGCCAGCAGCCGGTCGAAATGCTTCCACGGCCCTTCGCTGTCGCGTGCGATCGGCGAGCCATAGTTGGATTCCTCGCGCACGATCGCGACGCCAACCGACGAGCCCTCGTTGACCGGCTTCAGCACATAAGGGCGCGGCATCGGGTCGGCGGTGTAGAGGCTCTCGCTCTCCACGATCTCGCCCGCAGGCATGCGGATGCCGTGCGGGACGAGCGCCTGCTTGGTCAGTTCCTTGTCGATGGCAATCACGGACGTGACGAGGCCGCTATGCGTATATTTGACGCCCATCAGGTCGAGCATGCCCTGCACCCGGCCATCTTCGCCAGGCGTACCGTGGAGCGCGTTGAACACGACGTCGGGCGCCGCGGCGGCAATGGCGGCGGCGACGTTCCGGTCCATGTCGATCCGCGTCACGCGGTGGCCGAGGCTCTCGAGCGCATCGGCGACGCCGTTGCCGCTCATCAGCGACACCTCCCGCTCGGCCGACCAGCCGCCCATCAGGACGGCGACGTGGAGGTTCTTACGCATACACACCTCTTGCTAGCTCAGCGTCGCCCCAAACGCGTTCCAGGGTCCATCGACGAGCCGCAGGGTGGCTCTGAAATGGACGCCGAAACGCGTTCAGCATGACGGTGGAGGGTTGAACGCGGCTCACTTCTCCACCCCCACGCGCTGGATTTCCCATTCGAGCTCCACGCCGCTCTTCTCCCGCACCCGGCGACGCACTTCCTCGCCAAGCGCCTCGATCTCGGATGCGGTGGCATTGCCGAGGTTGAGCAGGAAGTTGCAATGCTTTTCCGACACTTGCGCATCGCCGATGGTGAGGCCGCGGCATCCGGCTTCGTCCACCAGCCGCCAGGCCTTGTCGCTCGGCGGGTTCTTGAAGGTGGAGCCGCCCGTCTTGCTGCGCAGCGGCTGCGATTCCTCGCGGGATTGCGCGATGCGGTCCATCTCGGCCTGGATCACCTCCGGCTGTTCCGGATGGCCACGGAAGGTGGCGGATACGACGATCGCGCCGTCGGGTAGCGTGCTATGTCGGTAGGTGTAGCCGAGTTCTTCCAGCGCCAGCGTGCGGCGCTCGCCCGAGCGGAGCACGACTTCGCACTCCACGAATATGTCCTTCACCTCGCGGCCATAGGCGCCGCCGTTCATGCGCACGAAGCCGCCGACCGTGCCGGGGATCGAACGCAGGAATTCGAGCCCGCCGATGCCTGCGTCGCGCGCCGTCGAGGAAACGAGGATTCCTGACGCACCGCCGCCGCAGCGCAGGGTAGTGGGGTCCACCTGCTCGACCTTAGCGAAGGTCTTGCCGAGGCGGACAACCACCCCGGGAAAGCCGCCGTCGCGGACGATCAGGTTGGAACCGAGGCCCAGACCCATGACGGGGGTAGCGGGATCGAGGTCGCGGAGGAAGGTGACGAGGTCGTCGGCGTCGGCCGGTTCGAACAGCCAGCGCGCGGCGCCTCCCGCCTTGAACCAGACAAGTGGGGCGAGCGGAGCGTTCTCGGTAAGGCGGCCGCAAACGGTGGGGAGACTATCCATGCTCATCCGAGCACCCTCACACCACCGTTCGTTTCGAGCGAAGTCGAGAAACCTTGCGGCCTTCGATCCCGTTTCTCGACTTCGCTCGAAACGAACGGAGTGGGGGTAGGGACGGATGGAGTGAGGGTGACGTAGCGGAGCGTGGTCACTTGGCCAGCCTCGCCTGCTCGATGCCCTTGGCCAGCCCCGCCGCCCACTTGGTGATGTCACCCGCGCCGAGGCAGATTACCATGTCGCCGGGTGCTGCCACATCGCGCAACTGTGTCGCCAGGTCGCCGGCATCCGCCACCACCTTCACCGCACGATGCCCCCGCTCCTTCAGCCCCTCGGCCAAACTCTCGGCACTGACACCCTCGATCGGCTCCTCGCCGGCCGCATAGACGGGCGCGACATAGACGATGTCGGCGTCGTTGAAGGCGCCTTGAAACTCCTCCATCAGATCGCGCAGGCGCGTGAAGCGGTGCGGCTGGACGACGGCGATCACCCTGCCCTTCGCGCCTTCGCGTGCGGCGGCGAGAACGGCTTTGATCTCGACAGGATGATGGCCGTAATCGTCGATGATCGCTGCGCCCTCGACCTCACCGACCTTGGTGAAGCGGCGCTTCACTCCCCCGAACTTCGAGAAGCCGGTCTTCACCGCCTCATCCGCCATGCCGAGTTCCAGCGCCACGCCGATCGCGGCGAGCGCGTTCTGGACATTGTGACGGCCAGGCATGGGAAGTTCGACGCCCTCGATCAGCCGCTGCGCGCCGTGCCGGTCGCGCACGCTGACGTCGAAGCGATTGCCGCCGGGCACGGGCGTGACGTTGTCGCCGCGGATATCGGCCTGCGCCGCGAAGCCGTAGGTGACCACGCGCCGGTCGCGCAGGCGCGGGATGATGGTCTGCACCTCCGGATGATCGACGCACAGCAAGGCCGCGCCGTAGAAGGGCACATTCTCGACGAACTCGACGAACGCGTCCTTCACCTTGTCGAACGAGCCGTAGTGATCGAGATGCTCGGGATCGATATTGGTGACGACAGCGATGGTGCCGTCGAGGCGCAGGAAGCTGCCGTCGCTCTCGTCGGCTTCGACCACCATCCAGTCGGACGAACCCAGGCGTGCGTTGGAACCGTAAGCGTTGATGATACCGCCGTTGATCACCGTCGGGTCGATCCCGCCAGCATCGAGAAGCGCCGCCACCATCGAGGTCGTGGTCGTCTTGCCGTGCGTCCCCGCCACCGCGACGGTGGACTTGAGGCGCATCAGCTCGGCCAGCATCTCGGCGCGGCGAACGACTGGAATGCGCCGTTCATAGGCACACTGGACCTCGGGATTGTCCTTCTTGATGGCGGTGGAGATCACCACCACCGCAGCATCGCCGAGATTGTCCGCCTTCTGGCCGATCATGACATTGATGCCGGCCTTTCGCAGGCCGTCGATGACGTAGCTTTCGGACGCGTCGGAACCCTGCACCTTGTAGCCGAGGATGTGCATGACCTCGGCAATGCCCGACATGCCGATGCCGCCGATACCGACGAAGTGAATGGTGCCGATGTCTGTCCCGACGCCCCTCATGCGAGTGCGGCCTTCGGCTTGGCGCGCTGGCCAACGGAAAGCGGCGCGTTGGGTGCGGCAATGCCGGCGACACGCTCGACGAGGTTAGCGAGATCGCATGCGGCGTCGGGGCGACCGACCGCGCGTGCATGCGCCGCCGCTTCGGCGAGCACCTCCGGATCGGCGAAGATCCCCATCTCGCTCGCCAGCCGCTCGGCGGTGAACTGCCCCTGCGGGATCACGCGGGCGCCGCCGGCTTCGGCCATCTCGCGCGCATTGAAGGTCTGGTGGTCGTCGGTCGCGGCACCGAACGGAACCAGGATGGCGGGGCGTCCGGCGGCGGTCAGCTCGGCCGTGCTCGACGCGCCGGAGCGGCCGATGAACAGGTGGCTCCACGCCAGCCGCTCGGGCAGATCGGCAAGGTAGGTGGCAAGCTCCGCCTCGACGCCGGAGCGGGCATAAGCCGCGCGCACCTGGTCGATATCCTCGGGGCGGCATTGCTGGACGACGCGCAGGCGCCTGGCGAAGGAGAGTTTGGACAGACCCTCGGGCACCACGTTGGACAGGATGGTGGCGCCCTGGCTGCCGCCGGTCACCAGTACGTGGAACGGGCCGTCGGATGCTGGCTTGGGATAGGCAGTGTTGCGGATGCGCAGGATTTCTTCGCGCACCGGATTTCCGACCAGCTCGATCTTCCTGGCGTAGGAAGGCTTCACGCGCTGCACATCGGGATAAGCGGTCGCGATCGCCCTGACGCCGCGCGCCAGCAGGCGGTTGACCCGGCCGAGGACGGCATTCTGCTCGTGCAGCATGGTCGGGATCCGGCTCGCCTTGGCCGCCAGCAGCGCGGGGAGCGCGGGATAGCCGCCGAAGCCTATCACCGCGGCAGGACGCCTGGCCTTGAACAGGCCCTTCGCCATGCGGCGCCCCGCCCAGATGTCGCGCGCCGCCCTGGCCCAACCGATCGGCCCGCCCGCGATCCGCCCGGCGGGCATGATATGCACCTCCGCCTTGCCGAACAGGCCGGGAAAGCGCGCGCCGCGTGCGTCGGTGATGAGCGCGACACTATGGCCGCGGTCGACCAGTTCCTCGGCCAGGGCATGGGCGGGGATCATGTGCCCGCCGGTGCCGCCGGCGGCGAGGACGAAATGACGCTTGTTAATCAACGCGGGCCGCTCCACTTCACGACATAAGGCGATCGGTGCAGGTAGGGATTTCGCCGCGTGAGCGCGAGCAGCAATCCGACGCCGAGCGACAGCGCCAGCATCGACGAACCGCCATAAGAGATGAACGGCAGGGTCATGCCCTTGGACGGCGCGATCTGCACGTTGACGGCCATGTTGATCAAAGCCTGCAATCCGAATTGCGTGACGAGGCCGGCGGCGGCGAGGATCAGGAACCGATCCTCCTCGTGCAGCAGGCGGATCAGCACGCGTGCGACGATGAACATGTAGATCATCGCGATGGCGAGGCAGGCGATCAGTCCGAACTCCTCGCCGATCACCGAGAAGATATAGTCGGTATGCGGTTCGGGCAGCTGGAACTTGCGCGTGCCCGCGCCCGGTCCCGCGCCGAACAACCCGCCCGATGTCAGCGTGCGAAGCGCGCTGTCGGTCTGGTAGGTGTCGTGCTCGCCCGCGCCCGCGAAAAGGAAGGCGTCGATGCGGCGAGTGGCGACCGGGTAAAAAAGATAGGCGCAAACGATACCGGCTACCCCCGCCCCGCCGAGAGCGCCCAACAGCTTCATCGAAGCGCCCGACAGCGTAATCAGCATCACCCAGGCGGCGACGAAGATGATCGTCTCGCCGAAATTCGGCTGCTTCATCAGCAGTAGCGCGATCACGCCGGTCAGCGCGGCGGTGAGCGGCACCACCGGCAGGCTCCGGTCCTTGTCGCGCAGCGACAGCACCCAGGCGACCGTCACGATATACATGGGCTTCAGAAATTCGGACGGCTGGAACTGGGCAAAGCCGAAGCCGATCCAGCGCCGCGCGCCGTTCACCTCGTTACCGACGATCGGCACCAGCACGAGCAGGAAGGTGCATACCGCCGTGCCGATCAGGCACAGGCGCCGCGCCTGATGCTTGGGCAGCATGGAGATAACGATCATGCCGGGAATGGCGAGCATCAGCCACACGAGCTGCCGGTAAAAATAGTAAAGGGGCGGGAAGGTCACGCTGCCGCCCGAGTAGCGCTGCGCAGCCGCGGGCGAAGCGGCGGCCACGGCGACCAGCCCGATCGAGATGAGGATGGCGATGGCGAGCAGCAGGACGCGGTCGATTTCCCAGAACCAGCGGCCCAATGCGCTCCGGTCGGAGCGGCCAAGGCGACTGGTGCCGATATTGGCGCCGATGCTCTTGCGAATGACGTTCATTGGAGCGCCCCCACCGCGTCGCGGAAGGCCTGCCCCCGCGCCTCATAATCCTTGAACTGGTCGAACGAGGCGCAGGCGGGCGACAGCAGCACCACTTCGCCCGGTTTTGCCGCCGCAGCCGCGTCGCGCACGGCCTGGTCCAGCGTACCGCTCTCCGTCACCTGGACGCCAGCTTCTCTCAGGATGCGCGCAAACATCGGCCCCGCCTCTCCGATCACATAAGCGGCCTTAACATGGTTGAAGTGCGGTGCGCAGTCGTCGAGGTCGTCCGACTTGGGCAAACCCCCAAGAATCCAGTGGATAAGGGGGTAGGCCGCAAGCGCGGGCGCGGTGGCGGTGGCGTTGGTCGCCTTGCTGTCGTTGACGAAGAGGACGCCGGAATGCTCGGCGACCCGCTCCATGCGATGGGGAAGGCCGGAGAATGAACGCAAGGTGTCGTACAACTCGTCGCCATCATACCCCAAGGCCCACACCGCACTCAGCGCCAGTTTCGCATTCGCTCGGTTGTGGGGACCCTGCAACGTTGCGCCTAGGTAGTCCGGGAGGACTTTATCGCTCGGGAAGATTTTGAAATCTTTAGACCTTTGCTTGAGGATTTCCATGTCAAAGAGGTCTTCAAGGCTCGCCACTCCGTCTTGCGTGAAATCCCATACGACCAGCCCGCTCTCGCTCTGTAACTCGAACAGACGAGCTTTCGACCGTTCGTAGGCGGCAAAATCTACGTACCTATCGAGGTGATCGGGTGTGACATTGGTGAGCACCGCCACGTCGCAGTCGAGGCTGTAGGTGAGGTCGATCTGGTAGCTGGACAGTTCCAGCACGTAGACGCCACCTTCGGACAGCGGGTCCTGCGCTAGGATGGGGAGGCCGATATTGCCGCCCATGGTGGTCGGCACGCCCGCGGTCTTGAGGATGTGGTGGATGAGCGCGGTGGTGGTGGACTTGCCGTTGGTGCCGGTGATGCCGACCACCTTGTGCGGTGGCAGGCTGGGGCGGGCCAAAGCGAACAGTTCGATGTCGCCGATGATCGGCACACCGGCCTCGCGGGCGCGGGCGGCGATCGGGTGACGGTTCAGGGGCACGCCGGGAGAGACGACGACGCCGTCATAGCCTTCGAGCGGTTCGACCAGTGGGTCACCCAAACTCAAGGCATCGTTCGTCCCGAGCGAAGTCGAGGGGCGCACCTCCGAGTCAGTGCCAGCGCCCCTCGACTTAGCTCGGGACGAAAGGAGGTGGTCGCGGGCGTCCGCCTTCTCGTCCCAGGCCATGACCTCGGCCCCGCTGGCGAGCAGCGCCTCGACCGTTGCCAGGCCGCTGCGTGCAAGGCCTAGAACGGCGTATCGTTTCCCCGCGAAGGCGCTGCTCGTGATCACCGCAGCTTCAGCGTCGACAGGCCTGCGAGCGCGAGCACGAAGGAGATGATCCAGAAACGGATCACCACGGTGGCCTCCGACCAGCCCTTTTGTTCGAAATGGTGGTGGATCGGCGCCATGCGGAAGATGCGCTTGCCGGTGCGCTTGTAGAAGAAGACCTGGATGATGACGGAAAGCGCCTCCATCACGAACAGGCCGCCGATGATCGCCAGCACGATCTCATGCTGCGTCGCCACCGCGATGGCGCCGAGCGCGCCGCCGAGCGCGAGGCTGCCGGTATCGCCCATGAACACTGCGGCCGGCGGCGCATTGAACCACAGGAAGGCGAGGCCCGCGCCGATGATCGCGCAGCACAATACGGTCAAGTCGCCAACGCCCAGCACGTGCGGGATGCCGAGATATTCGGCGAACACCGCATTGCCGACAAGATATGCGATGAGCAGGAAGGCCAGGCTGGCGATGATCACCGGCATGGTGGCGAGGCCGTCGAGCCCGTCGGTCAGGTTCACCGCATTGCCCGCACCCACCACCACGAAGGCGGCAAACAGGACATAGAAATAGCCGAGGTCGATCACCGGCCCATTGTAGAAGGGAATGTAGAGCTCGGTCCCCGTGCCGGGTGCGCCCACGCCGTGGACGATGATGAAGCAGCCGATCGCCGCCACCACGAATTCGGCGAGCAGCCGGACCTTGCCCGACACGCCCTTGTGGCTGCGCTTGGTCACCTTGTCGTAATCGTCGAGGAAACCGATCAGGCCGAAGCCGACGGTGATGAACAGGCATGCCCACACATAAGGGTTGAGGAAGTCCATCCACAAAAGCATGGCGAGCGCGACCGAGGTCAGGATCATCAGCCCGCCCATGGTCGGCGTGCCGCGCTTGGCGAGATGGGTCTGCGGCCCGTCTTCGCGGATCGGCTGCCCCTTGCCCTGGCGCACGCGCAGCCAGCCGATGAACTTGGGCCCGATCAGCAGGCCGATCAGCAAAGCCGTCGCGGTCGCCGCGCCCGCCCGGAAGGTGATGTAGCGGAAGAGGTTCAGGAAGCCTTCGAACCCGAACGCCTCCGCAAGCAATAGAAACATCAGCTTTCCCCGCCTGCCAGCGCTTCGACGAGCACGGCGAGGCCTACGGAGTTCGATCCCTTGACGAGCAATGCGTCGCCAGCTGCCAGCTCCTCGCGCACGATTCCGAGCGCCGCCGACGCGTCGGGCACATGCGTCATTTTGACTTGCGTTCCAAGGGCTTTTGCGAGCGGCGCCATCTCCTCGCCGACCAGGATGGCGCGGGTCACGCCGGCCACCTGGATCGGGCCGGCAAGCGCGGCGTGGAAGGCGTCGCTCTCCTCGCCAAGTTCCCGCATGGCGCCGAGCACGACCATGCGGCGGCCCGCGACGGCCTGATCGCCCAGCACCTTCAGCGTCGCCCGCATCGAGGCAGGGTTGGCGTTGTAGGATTCATCGATCAGCAGCGCTTCGCCACCGTCCAGCACCACCCGGTGGCGCTCACCCCGACCTTTCAAACCCGGCAGTTCGGCCAGCGCCAGCCCTGCCGCCGCGAGGTCCCCGCTCGCCGCCTCGACCGCACCCAGCACCGCAAGCGTGTTCGATACCCAGTGCAGTCCAGGCGGCGCGACGGTGTAGGTCAGTTCCGCATCGCCAAGGCTCGCCATGACGATGGTGCCGGACGGTGTGTCGATCACCTCGCGCGCACGAATATCCGCGCCCTCGCTGAGGCCGAAGGTGCGGATCGTTGCGGCATGCGGGCGCGCATGTTCGATCAGGCGGTCGCGATGCGGGCTGTCGAACGGGATCAGCGCGGTGCCGCCGGATTCCAGCCCCGCAAAGATCTCGCCCTTGGCGTCGGCGATCGCCTCGTCGTTGGGGAAGAAGGCGCGGTGGGCGGGCGCGATAGCAGTGACGATCGCCACATGCGGGCGCACCAGCCGGGTCAGTTCCGCAAGCTCCCCCGGATGGTTCATGCCCATTTCGAACACGCCGAAACGCGCCTCGCGCGGCATGCGGGCGAGGCTCAGGGGCACGCCGGCATGATTGTTGTAGCTTTTCACCGAACGATGCGCCTGGCCGCGCGCGCCGCGGTCGAGCGCGGCGAACAGCGCCTCCTTGGTTCCCGTCTTGCCGACCGATCCGGTGACGCCGATGATCCGGGCCTGGCTGCGGGCGCGGGATTCGCGGGCGAGGGCGTTCAGCGCCTCGAAAGTGTCGGTGACGAGGACGTGCGGATAGTCGACCGGCTCGCTGACCAAGGCGCCGGCTGCGCCCTGGGCGAATGCCTGGGGGAGGAAGCGGTGGCCGTCGGCGGCCTCGCCCTTCATGGCGATGAACAGGTGGCCGGCCTCGACCTCGCGAGAGTCGAAGGTGACGCCCGTGACGGAAAAGTCGGCGGATGCGGTGCCGCCGGTGGCAGCGGCGATCTCGGCGGCGGTCCAAAGCGGTTTAATCACCGAACACCCCCACTCCGTTCGTTTCGAGCGAAGTCGAGAAACGGGGTCGCGGGTAAGGGTTTCTCGACTTCGCTCGAAACGAACGGGAAAGTAGGACAATCACGCCGCGCACTCCCGCGCCACGCTTACATCATCGAACGGCAGCACGCGGTCGCCCACGATCTGCCCTTGCTCATGCCCCTTGCCCGCCAGCAGGATGATGTCGTCTCCGGTCGCTTCGGCCACCGCGGCCGCGATCGCCTCGCGGCGACCGCCTACCTCACGCGCACCCAGGGCGCCGGCCAGCACGTCGCGGCGGATGGCAGACGGGTCTTCGCTGCGAGGATTGTCGTCCGTGACGATGACGAAGTCGGACAGACGCGCGGCGACTTCGCCCATCAGCGGGCGCTTGCCGGTGTCGCGGTCGCCGCCGGCGCCGAACACGGTGATGAGGCGTCCCTTGGCGTGCGGGCGCAGCGCCTCGATGGCGGCGATCAGGCCGTCGGGCGTATGGGCGTAGTCGACGTAAAGCGGCGCCCCGGCGCGGGTGATGACTGCCCGCTCCAGCCGCCCGCGCACCGGGTGGACACGGGCGAGATGGACGAGGGTCTGCCTGAGATCCCCGCCCGTCGCCAGCATCAGCCCCGCCGCCGTGAGCGCATTGGCAGCCTGGTAGGCGCCGATCAGCGGCAACGTGACCTTGTGCATCTTGCCCTCGGCCTCGATCGTCAACGTCTGGCCGAGCTGCGTCGGACGGCGTTCGACCAGCCGCAGCGTCTCGCCGCGCACGCCGACCGTCAGCACGCGAAGACCCCGCGCGCGCGCGATGGCGATGACGTCGTCAGACTTGGGATCGTCGGTCCACACCACGGCGGCGCCGTCAGGCTCGACCACGTCGCGGAACAGCCGCATCTTGGCCTCGAAATAGGCCTCCATCGTGCCATGGTAATCGAGATGGTCGCGGCTGAAATTAGTGAAGGCGGCGGCGTGGACCGGCAGGCCTTCGGTGCGGAACTGAGACAGGCCGTGGCTCGACGCCTCGAACGCGGCATGGGTCACGCCCATCTTCGCCAGGCCGGCCATGTTGGACAGGAAGGTCACGATGTCGGGCGTGGTGAGCCCCGTCGTCACCTGCTCGTCCGAAGTAGTGACGCCCAGCGTGCCGATCGACGCGGACGGATGCCCTGCCATGCGCCACAGCTGGCGGGCGAGTTCGACGTTCGAGGTCTTGCCGTTGGTGCCGGTGACGGCGATCACCGTCCGCGGAAAGGGCTTGAAGAAGCGCGCCGCGAGTTGCGCGAAGGCCTGGCGTGGATCCTCGGCGACGACATGCGCGGCGCCCTCCACGGCGACCCCGGCCCGCGCCACGACCGCGACCGCGCCTGCACCGACCGCGTCGGCGATGAAATCCTCGCCGTTGAAGCGGCTGCCGGGAAAGGCGCCGAACACGGTGCCGGGCGCCACCTTGCGATGGTCGATGGCGAAGCCGGTAACGGGAAGGTCGGAAGGGGTGCCGATCAGGTCGCCCAGACGCATCGGATCAATGCTCTTCGTCGAAGACGTAGGGCAGGACCTCGGCCAGATTGGCCTCGCGCGTCTCGTCGGGGGCGACGCCGAGCATCGGCCCGATCCGGCTGACCACCCGCGATACGACGGGGGCCACGTTCCAGCCCGCGGTGCGGAAGCCGTAAGTCTCGGAAATGCCCTTGGGTTCGTCCAGCATGGTGACGATCACATAGCGCGGATTGTCCATGGGGAAAACGCCCGCAAAGCTGGTCACGAGCAGCGAGCGATTGTGGTATTTCTCCGCCGATCCAGTCTTGCCGCCGACACGGTAGCCCGGCGCATCCGCCTTCTTGCCGGTGCCGTGGGTAACGACCAGGCGCAGCAGCGAGCGCATCTTGTAGGACGTATCCTCGCTGAACACACGGCGGCCGGACGGCACTGGGTGATCCCTGCCCGTCTTGAGCAGCGTCGCCGGCCGCCACATGCCGCCGTTGAACAGCGCGGCATAACCGGATGCGAGGTGCAGCGGCGTGACCGCGATGCCGTGGCCGAAGCCCACGGTCATAGTGGCCACGTCGCCCCAATTGGCGCCGGGGTTGAGGGTGCGGCCCTTTTCCTTCAGCTCGATCGAGACCGGTTCCAGGAAGCCCATCTTGCGCAGGAACTCACGCTGGCGCTCGGCACCCAGTTGCGCAGCGATCTGCGCGGTGCCGATGTTGGAGCTTTCCTTCATGATCTCCGCCACCGAACAGCGGCGCCCGTATGGATGGGTGTCGCTGATCGTGAAGCGTCCGGCCTTCAGCGCCTTGGGACATTCGTACATCTGGCCGAAGCTCTTCACGATGCCGGCATCCATGGCCATGGCGACCGTGAACGGCTTGAAGGTCGATCCCAGTTCATAGACGCCGAGCGTGGCACGGTTGAAACGCGCCTCCATCGAACCCTGCCCCGGCACGTTGGGGTTTAGCGACGGCAGCGACGTCATCGCCATCACTTCGCCCGTTTCGATGTCCATCACGACGCCCGCCGCGCCGATCGCGCTGAACTTGGTCATGGCGGCGAGAAGCTCGCTTTCCAGCGCCTGCTGGACACGCGCGTCGACCGACAGCTGAAGCGGGCTGCCACGGGTCGCTTCGCCGGTCAGCCGCTCGTCCATCGCGCGCTCCATGCCGGCCGCGCCATGCCCGTCGAGGTCGGTATAGCCGATCATGTGCGCGCCGAGCGACGTTTGCGGGTACAGACGCTCCGGCTCGCGGTCGAAGGCGATGCCGGGCTCGCCCAGCGCATTCACCGCCGCCACCAGCTCGGGCATGGCGCGGCGGTTCAGGTAGACGAAGGTCTTGTCGGCTGTGAGGATGCGCCGATAATCCTCGACGCTCTTTTCCGGCATCAACTCGGCCAGCTTGACCGCCAGTTCATCGGGATCGCCGAGCAGCTTTTTCGGATGCACTGCGATCGACCAGGCATCGATATTGCCGGCCAGGCGAATACCGTTGCGGTCGATGATGTCGGCACGCGCGGGGATCAGCGGGTTGCCGATCGCCGTGACCGGACGGTCGGTGAACACCTGCAGATAGAGCAGACGCAGCGCGATCAACGTCGTGACGCCGGCGAAGATCAGCATCACCAGCATCAGCCGGTGATAGGTAAGCGCCAGTGCCCCGCCCTCCTCGGCCGGAGCGGGCTGGCTGATCACCTTGGCGGCAAGCGTCGCCATCAGCGGGTCGTCGCCCTCTTCTCGCGGCGCTCGGCCGCACTCAGTTCACTCAGCAGCCCATCATCGATCAGGCCGGTCGAGGTCCTGGGCTTTGCAACGGGCTTGGTCGCCTTGGGGGTGGCGGACGCCACCTTCTGTGCGACCGGCTTGGTCGCCGCCGGCTTGGTCGCCGCGGGCTTGGTCGTCAGCGGCTTGGCGGCAGCAGCCGTCACCACCGGCTTCGCCGCAGGCTTGGCCGCGGCCTTAACCGGCTGCGCCTTGGCGCCGGGCACCTTCACCTCGACCGGCTTGACGTTCGAAAGCGGCGACTTGGAGGGCACGACGATGCTCGCGCGGTGCACCATCGTCTTGGCGGCAACCGCGTCCGGCGCAGGCTTGAAGGCGACGGCGGGCTTTGCGGGCACATGCTCGACCGGCTCCGCCGAGGCGAGGCGGACCTGGGCGGCCTGCTGGTCGATCGCTGGCTGCGGCACTTCGAGGCTCGCGAGGCGAACCTGGCTGTCGACAAACTGGCCGGGCATGGGCGCAGACAGGGCCAGCACCTCGGCGTTCCAGGTCTCCAGCTGCTGCAGGCGGCCGCGGGTGCCGAGCTCCGTCTGCAGTGCGCGGATGTCGCGCTTGGCGAGCAGGATCTCGCGCTCCACCTTGGCCAGTTCGTTGCGCTCCGACGCCACGTTCAAGGACACCATGTAGCAGCCGAGCGCGGCCGCGCCGACGGCGGCGACCCAACCCACGGACTTGAAGCTACGGGCGCTCATGCGGCTTTTCCTTCCCAGGCAGGGGCGTTGGTGCGGCGCGCGACGCGAAGCGTGGCCGAGCGCGAACGGGGGTTTGCGGCGAGTTCCGCCTCGCCGGCCTTGATCGGCCTGGAGACGGAATCGAAGGTCGGGGCGGGACCGGCAAAGGTCGCCGCGGGCAGATGGCGCGATCCACCGCCAAGCGCGCCGCTGCGCGCCTTGAGGAAGCGCTTCACGACGCGGTCCTCGAGGCTGTGGAAGGTGACGACGGCAAGGCGACCGCCGGGCTTCAGCACCTGCTCGGCCGCCTCCAGTCCCTCTTCCAGTTCCTGCAGCTCCTCATTCAAGTAGATGCGGATCGCCTGGAAGGTGCGGGTCGCCGGATCCTTCTTCATGCCCGGATGGTGGCCGAGCGCCTTGCGCACCACCTCGGCCAGCTGCCCGGTGCGCGTGATCGGGCGCGCGGCGACGATGGCGCGGGCGATGCGGCGCGACTTAGGTTCCTCGCCATATTCGTAGACGACGTCGGCAATCTCTTCCTCCGCCCCCTCGTTGAGGAAATCGGCGGCGCTGCGCCCCTCCTGGCTCATACGCATGTCGAGCGGGCCGTCGGCCTGGAAGGAGAAGCCGCGTTCGGGACGGTCGAGCTGCATCGACGACACGCCGATATCCAGCACGACGCCGTCCACGGCCTCCACTCCGAGCGCGCTTAGCGCCTGACGCATCCGGGAAAAACGCTCCGGCACTAGCGTCAGGCGCTCCCCGCTCATCGCGTCGGCAAGGGCAGCGCCGTCGCGAATGGCATCGGGATCGCGGTCGAAGGCGATGACGTTCGCGCCTTCGGCCATGATGGCTTTGGTATAGCCGCCGGCACCGAACGTGCCGTCGACATGGGTCTCGCGCGTTTGCGGACGCAGCCCCTCGATCACCTCGCCCAGCAGGACGGGGATGTGCGGAATGCCGGGGGCGCTCACAGCGCGATCCCCTTTTCCTCAAGCCGCCAGGCGGCAAGGTCGGCGAGGTCGGCGTCGCCGCTTTCCAGCGCAAGCCGGGGGTTCCAGATTTCGAAGGTGCCGCCGGTGCCGACGAACAGCGCCAGATCCTCGATCTGCCCCTTGCGCCGCATCATGGCCGGCACGATCATCCGCCCGCTCGTGTCGTAGACGGCTTCCTCGGTCAGGCCGAAGGTGCGGCGATTGCGCGCGTTGGCGGCAGCGGGATTGGCAGCCTCTTCAAGGAGGCGCTTACGCTCGTTCTCGGCATAGAGGATGCGCTGGTAACCGCGGTCGTAGCAGTTGAGGCAGGTGGCGCCGTCCTGCACGCCGATGACGATCGCCTTGGCCTCCGACCGACGCTCGACCACTCCGCGGACGAACGCAGGAACTGACAGACGCCCCTTGGCATCCACCGCGATCAGCGCGCTCCCGTTGAAGAGATCTTCCAGCTCCACGCCGTCGTCGGCCCCTTTTTACGTCCCGAAGTCTCGTTCCGGTGCGGCGGGCGGTTCGCCTCTCTTCCGCTGGGCTGATCGGGCCACGGAACGCTTCGAGCGTCGCGCCGTGGATAACAGGGTTGGGCTGCCCTGTTAAGGGAAAAGCTGCCTGAAATGGGGATGGACTGCCATTCTCCTGTATTTTCATGTTTTGTTCTTCAACTAAAACGCCCCACAGGCGGAATTAGAGCTTGTGGATAAGTACGGGGATTTACTTCAGGAACGGCGGCGCAGGATGGCTGCCAGGACTGTGGAAAGCAGCAGCGGGAACATGGCTGCGAGCATCGCCGGAAGCCGGACGGGCTCGAGCGGCAGCCAGTCGACACGCCCGCGCGCGCGACTGCGATCGGTGCCGGAAAGCAAGTCGAGAAGTTCGGCGATTGCCACCGCATTGTCGGACAGCCGGTGGTGACGCGAGGTGCCGTCCTGCCCCGATCCGACCCACAATGCGTCACGGATGAGGTCCGCGTCGGCAAGGATCAGCGCCTCTCCCCTGCCGATGCGGCACCGTGCCAGCCAATGCTGCATCGCGGCACAGGCAGGGCTGTGTATAACCACACGGCCGGGCGCTGGCAGAAGCAGCCGGCGAAGGGTGTCCCCGACATCGATTTCAGCCGCGGTCACGCGGGTTTCGACCCGTCGCTGAACCTCGATTCCCCAATGATCGAGCAAGGGGCCGAGCAATCCGACCGGCGGCGGCCGCCGCAGGTCGCCGAGCGGCAGCCGAGTCGGCCACAACAAGGCGGGATCCTGAAGCACCAGAACCTTGCCGCCGCTTCGCACCCAGGCATCCACTGCCACCAGTTCCTCGGGCGCGAGCGCGCGCGGCTGGGCAAGAAGCAGCAGGCGGCCGGTCGCGAGTCCCCGCTCGTCGATCGTGTCGATCGCGCGCACCCGGAATTCGCGCTGCAGCATGGAATGGAAGGCCGCGGGCCTGCTCTGTGGATCGAATGCGCCGCCCTCGCCCCAAATGACCGGGAGCCCTGTCATCAGCATGAGGTCGGGACGATGCTCCACCGGCCGCGCCTTGCCGAGAATCAGTGCGTCATATCCCCGCAGACCGCCCGGGTAGAGGAACAAGGCGGCAAGCGGCAGCAAAATGCCGACGGCGCTGCCCCGTCCGAAGAAGTCCCGCGCTTGGGCGAATGCGAAATTCAGCATGGCGGCGACCAGCAGCCCCGCAACCAGCCCGCGCAGCGTCAATGGCCAGGGATGGAGCGCGCCGAGCGAGGTGATCAGCAACAGTTCGGACGCGGTGGCAAGGATCAGGCCCAGCCCGATCACCGTCGCGCGCTGCCGTAGCGGATAGGCGCCGATCAGCGCGGATGCGAACAGCAATATCCAGGGACGCACCGCCAGGAAGATCAGCGGCTCGGCGCGGCCGACCGCGAAGAAGCCGGCGCCAAGCCCTAGGCCGACCTCCGCCGCCGCAACCGCCGTCGCAGCCAGGATCAGCCGGGCGGGCGTGAAGCGCCTAGCGGTTTGCGGGCCCGTCGCTGGGCGCAGCCGGTGGCGTATTGCCTTCATTGTTCTCCGCATTGCTGCCCGGTGCCACGCCAAGCTCCGCGAGCGGCTCCTTCGGCTTTGCCTCTTCGGCTGCGACGGCCGCATTGCCGCCCAGATGCTGTTCGATCACGTTGGCCGTGATCCGCTCCTCGTCGCTTGCCTGGGTGAATACGGCGGCAAGCAGCACCAGGAGGAAGACGATGGCCAGACCCGTCAGGCCGATTCGAACGCGCTGCATTGCCGAGCAAATCTCCCGCCCCCGAGTGAAAGGACCAAGGTTAGCGCAGCCCGCCCCGCTTGTCGAACCCCAGGCAACAGTCTGAAAAACAGCACTTCTACACTCTTGACGAGCGTTGCTGCAGTCGCGAAGCTTGCGCTGCTATGCACAAAAATACCCCCCTTCTCGCCGCCGCTATCGCGGCACTCCTTCCCCTCGCCGCCTGCGACAACGAGCCGGAGACGATCATCGCCGGCCCCGCCGATCCGCAGGCCGAAGCCCTGAACAACGCCGCGCCGGTCGAGCTGCCGCCGGCCATCCAGGCGACCCGCACCTACCGGTGCAAGGACAACAGCCTGCTTTACGCCGAATTCCTGACCAACAATTCGGCCCGCCTGCGTGCCGAGCAGGGCGGCGAAGCCACCGTGCTCACCGCCACGGCCGAGGGCGAGCCCTACATCGCGGAAGGCTATTCGCTGAGCGGCAACGGCACCACGGTGAACTACACCGCGCCGGGCAAGGGCGCGCAAAGCTGCAAGGCCTGAGCCTCCTCGCCTGATAACCTACTTCAAGAGCCGGCGGCCCGCACCGCCGGCTCTTTTGATTCCGGCTCCCACCATCCTCACTCCCTCCTCCGTTTGTATCGAGCGAAGTCGAGATGCGGGTCACACGCACAAGATTTCTCGACTTCGCTCGAAACGAACGGGCGGTGTTTGCGAGAGCTTAGACAAGCGCGCGCGGGGCGGTTAGGGAGCGGCCATGAGCGAATCCCGTATCACGCCCGAAACCGTCGCCGAGCACGGCCTGTCCCCCGAAGAATATGAGCGTGTCCTCCACGCCATGGGGCGCGAGCCGAACCTCACCGAACTCGGCATCTTCTCGGTCATGTGGTCGGAGCATTGCTCCTACAAGTCCTCGCGCATTCACCTGAAGAAGCTGCCGACCACCGGCGCGCAGGTGATCTGCGGCCCCGGCGAGAATGCGGGCGTGGTCGATATCGGCGACGGACAAGCCGCCATCTTCAAGATGGAGAGCCACAACC